>NZ_BIXY01000037.1 GCF_008326305.1 Dictyobacter arantiisoli
AATTGGTCACTGACTTCCCACGGTTTGGTTCGGGCCATCTTGGTTTCTCCTTTGCTTGGGGGATTCGTGTTCCTTTCCTTGTTCTTGATTCTATCATCTCCTTCCACGTTTTCGGATAAGTTCCTATTGGGGTTCCTTTGTATTCCTGGTTGTCCTGGCCTTTATCTGGCTGCTTCCCTTACTCTGGGCGCTGGATACCGCCCTCAAGCCGGAGTCAGAAACTACCGCTGTTCCGCTCTCCTGGCTGGCATCGCACTTCACGCTGACAGCCTTTACCAGTACCCTGGCGACCAGTAGTTTGCCGCTCTGGCTCTGGAACAGTTTCTTCACCTCAGCGGTTATCAGTATCCTCACGGTGCTCCTGGCGAGTCTGGCGGGCTTTGCCTTCTCGCGCATCCCCTTCCGGGGCCGGAACATCTTATTCTGGATCATTCTGGCTGGCCTGATGGTGCCCGGTCAGACCCTGATCGTGCCCCTGTTTACCCAGATGCAATCATTCCATATGGTCGATACCTACTGGGGTATTATTCTCCCCCAGCTCGTCTCACCGGTGGCAATGTTCATCTTTAAGCAATACTTCGATGGCATTCCAGCTGAACTGGAAGAGGCCGCCATCCTGGATGGATCGAGTCGCTGGCGCGTCTACTGGCAAATCTGGATGCCACTGGCAAAACCAGCCATCGCCACGGTCGCCATCTTCACCTTCGTCACCTCCTGGAACAATTTCATCTGGCCCTTCATTGTCATCACCGGCAATGACATGATGACCTTGCCAGTCGGACTGGCGACCGTGCAAACATCCTTTGGTATTCGCTATGCACAGATCATGGCAACCGCCATCCTGGGCGGTATACCAGCCTTAGTCGTCTTCATCTTCTTCCAACGCCAGATCGTCTCAGGTATCGCCGGAACCGGCATCAAAGGCTAATCTGGCCAAGCAACATAAGCAACAAAGCGCGAGAGTACACCGTCACTCGACCTGTACTCTCGCCAGTATACGCTCTCAAACGCTTTTCATCACCTCGCCTGGCCCGGTCATCAGGTAGGCGTTGCACGCCTGCGCCCTTTTTAGTATGTGGTGTAGAAAAAGTTCTTCGAACTTTTTCTACACCACATACTAAAAATCTGTTTGAGCACCGTAGGCGCGAAAACTCATGCGCATAAATCGTGGAAAGCATGGGAGTCCGACACACTCTCAAAAAGACGCATAACACAGATATGCAGCCAGGCGGGTCACTTGCACCTGCCTGGCTGCATATTTCATTCAGGGAATGACCTGAAACCCTTACGTGTCGGTAGTGCAGATTAAAGCTTGAGCAATCTTTCAACATTGCCATGGCTAATCTTTTCTTTGCCAACAGGATTGAGAGGTATATGGTCAAGAAAGCTTCTTCCCTGTATGTTGGTGCTATAAGGATAGTCGATAGAGAAGATGATGCGATCAACGCCGAGCATTTGCAGGGCCAATAACAACGGTGGATAGGTAAAGATGCCACTGGTGGTAACATAGAAGTTTTGCAGGAAGTAGTCACCGATGCGCTGCTGCAAGTTCCTGGCAACCGGCGAGAGCACTCCATCAATACGTCCGAGATAAAAAGGAATCATCTCTCCCATATGCCCGATAATGATCTGTAGGTGTGGCAAACGGTCGAAGATACCGGAGAGAATCAGGCGCAGGGCATGGAGAGCGGTTTCAGCGTGCCAACCCCAACCGGCGGCTGAGAGTGAATAGTTCACGGCCTCATCAAAACCACTATAGTATGCTTTCTTAACAGCATCGATGGGGAGTGTGGGATGCAGGTAGAGTGGCACATCCAGTGCCGCGGCACTCTCAAGAATGGGCAAGAAGAAAGGATCATCCAGAAAGCGTCCGTTGGTATGTCCATTGATCATGGCCCCCTTAAAACCCAGCGTGCGCACCGTTCGCTCTAATTCCGCCGCCGCCGCCACAGGATTAGGAGTCGGCAGCGTAGCAAAACCAGCAAAACGATCAGGATGGGCAGCAATCGCGGCTGCCAACTGATCATTGGCATCCTTAGCCAGTGGAACAGCCTCCTCAGCCGCTAATATCTCTGTCGCCGGAGTTGTATGCGACAAGACTTGCATGTCGATGCCAGCCTCATCCATCGCGTTCAAACGCAACAGCTCCAGATCGTCCAAATTCGCCCAGAGATTAGCCAGCAAATCAGGATTATGCAGATGAGCATTCTGTTTATCTGTAGCATTCTTAATCGCAGCATTTCTATAATGCTCTTCGATAGCAATTACACGCATGGCCGCTCCTCCAATAGAAACAAACAAGCAGGCAATAAAATAACCAATCGTCACAGCATCGCTATAACAGAAACGCCGCATACCAGCCTTCAGGACTCAAATGAAAGGCTGAAACATCCACACGCATCCATTCCCTCTCCCCTGCGCACACTCTCTATCTCACCAGTACTATTTTTACCGTCTGGTAAAAATAGTACTGGTGAGATAGCTAGCTATTTTTATGTCTGTGCAAAGGGAGCAAGAGCTGCGGGGGTAAGTAAGCCGCCCTCAACCATATCGATAAACATATCGGCAATTTGTTGCTGAGAATAGCGTCCCGTGGGTTTGTACCAATGCGAGAGCCAATAGCACATGCCCAGGACGCCAAAGGTGATCACCTGTGAGTCAAAGCCAGCCTTGAAGGTCTGACGTGCGATGCCCTCCTGAATAATCTGCTCAAAATAACGCTGGTATGCCTTTTCGCGCAACACGATTTCTCTGGCAAAGGGACCTGTCAGGTGCGCCTGCTCACGATAAAAGACGGTGACTGCGGGCGATGCATTGACAGTTATCGAGATATGGTGCATGACCGCCTGACGCAGCTTTTCACGCGGATCAAGCTCGGATTCCACAATTCTTCGCAACGGCTCCTCAGCCATGTTGAGCACGGTCAGATAGATCAAGCGTAAAATCTCTTCCTTATTCTTGATATGATAATAGAGCGCGACTTTCGTCACGCCAAGCGCATCAGCAATATCATTCAGGCTGGTCGCTCCAAAGCCACGCTCGGCAAAGAGTCCAGCCGCCGTTTCTACGATTACCTTCTGCGTCAAACGGGTACGCTTTAATTCCTCACCGGCACCAGCCCGCTTCTTGCCTCGCCTGGAAGATGATTGGTCATCCGTGGAAAGCGGCGCTTTGGGTTGATCTTGTTTCATACCTTTTTATTCCTTATTTTGTGCAGATGGTTCCATTTTACCATAGCAAAGGTTCTGCCCGAAACAGGATTGACTTTTGCAGGATTGTTGGCTATATTTTTACCATCTGGTAAAAAAACTGGCAAGTGTGTGACAAAGTTAAGCACTTTGAACACGTGAACAGTGGAACAGAAAGAGAAGATAAAACGAAGGAGAAAATGTTAATGGCAGTTACTATGGTAGTATTCTATAAAGAGCCGGCGGATCGTGAGAAATTTGAGCAGCACTACATGCATACCCACATTCCTCTGGTACATAAAATGCCGGGCCTGCAAAAGTTTGAGGTCAGTCGCTTTACCAGTAAAGAGGCTCCCTACTATTTGATGGCAACCCTCTACTTTGAGAATAAAGAAGCCCTTCAGGCGGCTGCTAGCTCGCCTGAAGGACAGGCTGCGGCGGCTGATGTGGCGAACTTCGCCGCGCCCGACAGCGTGACCAATGCATTCGCAGAGATTCTCTAAGCACGCTTATTCCATTCATGTACTATGGCGTAGTATTTTCATCGATGCAGATGTATGCAATTCCTAGCATATGGGGAAGAAGCCATGACAGGTACGATGCAGGATGTACGCCCACCGGAGCCGATCCGTGTATTGGCTCCCGATGGCACCTTACAAGCAGGCACACAGCTTGAAGAGCCTCCAGAATTGTTTCGGTTTAGCCGTCTATGGATGGCATCCAATTGCAGAGATCCAGTTTCTGGGCTTCTCAGTGCAGGCATTCGCACAACTATTGCTACAGGCCGCACGTATTCGTATGCGTTCACAGGGACGCTTCACCTGTCCACTGGTGGTACGCGCACCCTTTGGAGGCGGTGTCCACAGCTTTGAACTCCATAGCGATGCCCTGGAGGCCCACTTTGTGCATACTCCTGGCCTGAAAGTCGTCGCACCAGCTACACCCTATGATGCCAAAGGCTTATTGCTGGCCGCCATTGCCGATCCTGATCCGGTACTTTTCCTTGAGCCGCTACGTAGCTATCGCGCCAGGCGCCAGGAGGTGCCTGATGGCAGTTATATACTTCCCCTGGGAAATGCGGCCCTGGTACGTGCAGGCAGCGATATCACGATCATAGCCTGGAGCGCGCTGGTCGATAGCGCACTCAAAGCCGCCGAATTCCTGGCAGATGAGGGGATCGAGGCTGAAGTTATCGATCTGCGCACCCTTTCGCCTTTTGACGCCGATACAATTATCCATTCGGTCGAAAAAACGGGACGCGCGATTGTTGTCCATGATGCATTTGAAATTTTGTATTGACAGGTAGGCCAAAAAACGCAGCATAGCGCTGCGCCGCTGTGGTATAGGCATGCATTTCAGCATCATTCAAGGAAGCAAAGAGGCTCAGGACAATATCAATGCGATCTTTTTTTAGCGTACGCCTCCAGATGCCAACCACGCGACCATCAATGATGAGGGTATTGTTAAAAAGGACATTGCCACGCGAATCCAATTTTTCAGTATCGGCCGCATCAAAGATAGCACTACGGTCTGTATAGCCAACAATATATTCATCATAATTCGGTAGCAGGTAAGCTGCCATCGAATTAGCTTCCGGGGATACGATAGAGGCAGTAGGCGTGGCAAGCCAATAGGTCTGACCATCAACGGTCTCATGGATAAGCTGAGATGAAACCATGGAGAGGCCCGCTCTGGCATCGGCTACAGTCAGGCCAGACCACCAGACAAAATCCTGCACGGTCGCCGGTCCATGGCCGGTAAAATAGCGTAGAACGAGTTCGGCCAGCGCTTCAGCATGTCTCAGGGGTTTAGTCGCGGGTACCCGCTCATCCAGCAAGGCATAGGTAAATTGTTTGCCACGTCTTGCGCCACTACACACAATGCCAGCCAACTCGGCCCGCATCATGATAGCAGTGAAGCGCTGTACCGCATCAGTAGCAATGCCAGCCTGTTGGAGTACAGAGACGAGTTCTGGACGTGTCAACTGCCGACCACCCTGCAAAGCTTTTATCAGCACAGCATTACTCTGCTTGAAGATAACTTCATCCAATTCAAGTTTCCGATACCAATAGGCATTGGCAGCATTGACACGCGGGGCTGTCAATGCAAGCAACCAGCGAATATCTGCAGGCAAAACAAAATGCCAGGTAGGGCGCATCAGATGAGTTCGAAGAAGAGTACCAGCGGTAAAGGCCTGCTCGATAACATCATCCGTAGCATCCGGCAAACGCAGGCCGAGTGCCCACTTGGCGGCCGCATAATCCTGCGCCTGCACAGCACCCAGCCACTGCACCACATCCTCAGGTTTTGCCAATGAAGTCCGCGCAATATGCTGATTGACAAGCCGTTGCCGCACTAGCTCCGAAATCATCATACATTCATCCTTTCCTTAAACAAATCATCTCTTAGCACCGGAGGGCCGCAGTGAGACTCGTCACGGGTTGGGTCTCACCACGGTGAAAGCATTTGGGGTACGGTTCGGTTCCTCTTTGATCTTGAAGCACTCTAAATGAGGGCTTCTTCGGGGGTTGGAACCACGTTCTCCGAAGCAACTGTCCGCTGTTCCTGCTTGAGAGTTGTATCTTTCAAGAAGAAGGTGGCGATCAGGGCGATGATGGAAAAAACTAATACAACGATAAAGCCATGCTGAAGCGCGGAGGATAACGCTGCTTTGGAGACCACGGTGGTTGGCAAATGGCTCATCAGATCACCAGAGGTGGAACTGCTCACGACGGTTCCCACAATCGCGATACCCAGCGACGCACCCAGTTGTCCCAGATAGCGCAAGCCGGCAGTGCCAATACCCAGACGTTCAGCAGGCAGGGCATTTTGAACTACCAGCATAGGCAAAGAGAAGAAGGGACCAATACCAATGCCAGTCAGGATGAGAATCGCGATGGCAAGTGCGACTCCAGTCGCTGGATTCATAAATGTGATCAGGAATACGCCGATACTCATAAGCAATGCCGCGATAATGCCAACGATACGATAGCGATTGAGCTTACCAATCATCTGGGTGCTCAGGATAGCCCCTATTACCATGCTCACTGAGAAAGGGGTCATGACCAGACCTGCATTAGTGGGCGAGACAGCCAGCACGCCCTGGAAGAAGAGTGGCAAATAGAGCGCCAGACCAAGTAATACCATATTTTGTAACAATGAGAGCAACGCACTGGTGCTAAAGATGGGATCGCGAAAGAGGTCCAATGGTAAAATTGGCTCATGGGCTTTCCGTTCGGTGCTAATGAACAAGACGAACAAGAGAATGCTCGCAGCGAGAATGCTAAGTACCTGCGGAGAAACCCAGGCTGAAGCTTGCTCCCCGCCCCAGGTTAATCCCAACATCAGGCAGATAGTTGCCGCGGCACAAAGCAGAGCGCCCAGAAAATCAATACTACGCAATGACTGCCAGCCGTTCCAGCCGCTGGTGCGCACCGAGAGGTTAGCAGGCAGGAAGATTAACAGAGACGCGACTGCAATCAAGCCAATGGGCAGGTTGATATAAAAGACCCAGCGCCAGCGTGTGGCATCAGTGATGAGATTTCCTAACAGTGGCCCATGCTCAGCAAACCAACCACCAATCGTGGGACCAAACAGATTAGAAACGCCATAGACCAGGCCAAAGAGGCCGCTCCATTTCGCCCTCTGCTCCGGCGGGAAAAGATCGGCCATAATGGTGCCGATTAAAGCCATACCAATACCCGATCCCAGTCCCTGTACGGCGCGGAAGAGAATCAGTTGATTCATGCTCTGGGATGCGCCCGCCAGCATGGAACCCAGCAGGAATAGCGTAGTGCCAATGAGCAAAAACCATTTACGACCAAATTGATCCGAGAGTTTACCCACAATCGGTATCATTGTCATGCTAGCCAGAATATAGGCTGTCACAACCCAACTATAGCGATCCAGACCGTGCAATTCTGCAATGATGCGCGGCATGGCAGTACCAACAATCGTCTGGTCGAGCGCTTCTAAGAAGAGTGTCAGCATCAGGGCGATCATCACAGAGATGAGCGCAAAGCCGCGCAGACGCGGCAAGCTGTGGATTTCAGCAGTGGCAGAATGAGACATCAGGTATTTCCTCTCTTATTTCGCTTGACGTATTTTATACTGAAAGTATATCCTAAAAAGAGGACAGAATCGATCCTTGTTTATGCGAAGATTGTGAAAAGAGAAAACGTACATGTATCATCCAACCAGTCGTGTTCTCACGGTACTTGAATTGCTACAGGCCAAACCCTCCATCAGCGGTCCCGAGCTAGCCGCGCGTTTGGAGATGGATGTGCGCACCGTACGCCGCTATATCATGCACCTGCAAGATGTCGGTATTCCGGTTGAGGCGACCATTGGTCGGCATGGTGGCTATCGGCTACGCCCGGGCTTTAAACTGCCGCCATTGATCTTTACAGAAGAGGAAGCTACAGCCATTATATTGGGTTTACTGATGAGTTCATGGTTGGAAATTGAACAACCATCAGCCGCGATTGAAGGGGCACTGGCAAAAGTCTCACGGGTGCTACCACTGCAGGCACGAGAACGCCTGCAAGCAGTTTCTTCCCATCTCTCCTTCTATCCCCCCAGCCAACAGGCGCGGCCCAGCGCCTCCCTGCTGATCGATCTGAGCGGAGCCATTCATGCAAGCCAACGAATTCTCATCAATTATACATCTCATCACAAAGAAGATACACAGCGCAAGATTGAACCATATGGTGTGACAGGTTGGAAGGGGCGCTGGTATATGGTGGGATATTGCTGCCTGCGTCAGGGATACCGTGTTTTTCGACTGGATCGTATTCGGCACATCACAATTCTTGCGGAAACCTTTGAGAAAGCTACGGATTTCGATCATGAGGCGTTTATCAGGGATAATCGCAATATCGGCCCTATCAACCTGGAAGTCGAGTTTCAAACGGATCTAGCAACTGTACAACAGAAGATCCCCGCATCCTATGGCATCCTGACACCTAGCGCAACCGGAGTGCTCTTTCAGGGAACCTATTATGATATAGAAAGCACTGCTCGCTATTTGATGGCGCTCAATATGCCATTTTTGATCCATCAACCACTGGAATTGCGCGACACACTCCGGCATCTGGGGGAACAGATGATACAGATTGCGAATACTCCCATTCCACCGCAGGCTCATTGAAGCCTGCGTGCGGTGGAACAAGCTGAGCAATCCGAGGGCAGACATCTCTAATGCATATCAAGTTTGACATCTGCACCGGTCGGTGGCTGCTGCTTGTGAGAGGAGAAGACTTTAAAGATGCCTCTCATTTTGCTGCTGGGCGCGTTCCAATATTCGGCCTCATCCACATGGACACGGAGCAGGGCCAGAGCAGGATCATCAGGTCCATCTGGGAACCAGGCTTCATATGCTGATTTCCAGAGTTTCTTGACGTGCTTCTGATCATGCACAAGTTCTGCGGTACCAGATACTGAAACAAAAAGATTGTCGCCGGGCTTGCTATAGCTCAGGTTAATACGTTGAGACTGCCGCACCTCTTCTACTTTATGGGCGCTGACTGAGGTAAGGAACCAGAGGTCACCATCGGTTTCGAGCGTCTTGAGATCCAAGGACGCCATCGGACGACTACGCAAGGTACCATCGGGCTCCGCCGTGGTCATCATAGCGATGTGGATATCTTTAATTTTTTCGCTTAATGTTTTAGCATCGCTCTTGTGCTCTGTGGATGAACTCATAACATCCCTCCAATCTACGGCAATAAACACCACACATTCGTTTTGTCGCTACATTCTGGTATACGGAGAAACATGAGCAGAGGATGCATTGTCTATACTGTCTTATCAGATTCTTCGGTCCAGATAATGAGGGTATTGGCATTACGCTCATCCAGGGTAGCAAGGCGATTTTCAGTAGGCGACCAGGCTGCGATAAGTTGGCCGGGGAGCGTGGCTGTAGGGGTGGAGTCCTGCGGAAAGCCAAGCACGAGTTGCTTGTCGTTAGAGGCGATAGTGATGCGCTCCCGTGGCGAGATGGAGAGCATGCGCGGCAAGGCTGGCAGTCTGGCCCAGTTGAAGATAGATGCATGGGTATGGGTGTGCCAGCCAGAGACACGTTTATCTTTGGTCGCCACGATCAGGAGCGATCCATCTGGCGACCAGATCAGGGATTGTACTTTTTGGCCGGTCGAGGCAACCTGCCAGGGAGATTGTTTGCCCCCGACCGACCAGCAGATCACTTCTCCATGACTGGAACCCGCTGCCAGGGACAATCCATCGGGTGACCAGCGCAATGTGCCAAGATTATCACAACGCAACGTGCCGGTAGAGATGGTTTGCGGCGTGGCGGGGCGACTTTGTTGTAAGCGGGCCTCAGATAACTGATAGATGCGAACCGTATCCTCAACCCAGATCGCCAGCTGATCCCGAACGGACCAGTCCATCCCCTGGAGTGTACTGATAGAGAGCTGCAGGGTTAGTGGCAGGGTCAGGCCGCGTTCGATGTCCCAGAAGTAAATCTTATGATCACCTGCGACCGCTACAATACGGTTATCTGGTGACCAGCAAGCAGTGCTCACGCGCCCCGCATTCACGGTAGTAACTGGTTGCAGTTGACCACTGACAGGTAGATAGACAGATAGCGATCCATAGAGGATGCAGAGCAGGGCCGAGCCAGCGGGCGACCAGCAGACGGTTTTGAGACGCATCGGCAATGAGATACGCTCAGGTCCTTGCAGTAACAGCGGATGCAGGACTAATGCCTCGCCCTGGTGCTGAGCATCCAGGGAAATAGCTCTGGCGGGCCTGATCGGCAATGGCTCATCCAGGATATGTCGCTCATCGATATCCGTGGAATCGCGCGGTAACAAGAAACGGGGCGTCGGTGTGATTGCTAATCTGACAGGCTCGGTCTGCTCCTCACCATACGCATCAATGGCCTGTTGGAATGCCCGGGCGAATTCCAATACCGAAGGGAAACGCTTTTCGGGACGCTTTTCCAGAGCCTGTAAGATAATCTGATCGATACGCTCGGATTGGAAACGTTGCGGAGCCAGGAGACTGGGTGGTCTGGGCTGCTCATAACGATGCGCCTCCAGATGCTGCTGATCCGGCACATAAATAGGAAATTCGCCGGTCAACAATAAACAGGCCATGATAGCCAGGGCATACTGATCCGTGGCGGCATCGACCTGTTGTGCGATCTGTTCGGGAGCCATAAATGCGAAGGTGCCAACCACTTCACTCGTCATGGCAAAGGTTTGATGTTTAAAACGCGAGATGCCAAAATCAAAGAGATAGAGATAGACAGCCCGCTCAGGAGTGTTGACAGAACGATAGAGAAAATTCCCCGGCTTAATATCCTCATGGATAATTTGAGGATCGCTATTGTGCAAATACTGCAAGCAGGCAGCCGCCTGCATGATTGCATCCCCTACCTGGCGTAAAGACCAGTAACGCCAGGGAGGACGCAAGGACATCAATGATGCCAGCGAGCCCTCAGGAATATAGGGAGAGACCAGATAAGGTATGACATGGCCGTTATATGCTGAGTAACCAGAATCCAGTAATGGTAAGATCTGAACGTGCCTTAATGTACGCAAGATGGTTATCTCACGCTCAAAACGCTCCTCAGTCTTCTGATTGCGCCAGATAACATCTTCATGCTCACCTTCATGGACCTTCATCAGTTTGACCACCACCTCTTTATTCCTCTCGCGATCCACCGCCAGCCAGACCTCGCTCATATGCCCACTCGGCAACTTCTTTTTGAAAAGATAGCGCTCAAGCCCCATCTGCTCGCCCTCCTCCTACAGCTTGATTGGGAAAGGTTAACGCATCTGGGAATGCGTTCCCGATCCTGATCCTGATCCTCTGGCGGACTGTTGTGACTGCCTTTGCAGGGATTGAATCTGCTGCAACATGTTTCGTTTCTCCTTGTCGGCCTGATCAAGTTCCAGGCGCAGGCGATTCCGCTCCTTACTGATTTGATCCGCATTAGCCCGCAGAATATCCCTTTCGCGGGTCAACTTTTTCAGCTCATCTTCGCTGATACCCTGCTCTTCACGATAGTTTTCTAGCTCGCTCTCCAGGCTAGAAATCTGACGTTGCTGATCCGCCATCTTGACAGTCGTAGCCAGCAATTCTTGCTTAAAGGTCTCGCGTTGCGCCTCAGACTCCTGCTGTAAGCGGGTGATCTGTGGTTCATAGCGCCAGCCCAGCAGCACATTCGCAACCTCATGCAGTGCGCCCCCCTCATCATCGCGTAACGCCTGCAATTGACGAACATCCCACTGACCACTCGCCAGCAAACCACCGACCACACGAAGCGCGACCGCCAGTTGCTCAGGATAGGCCGCTCCCGGACGCTTATTCGCGATACCAAAGCGGCTCAACATATAGGCATATTCCGTCACTGATTCAGGTGCCAGCGTCATACTCAGGATAGGGGCTACTTCAGTTCGGAATACCAGCGATGATGCGGGATCTTCAAACATCTCAAGCAACTGACGTTGTGTTTTGGGACTCAGCAAGAAGAAGAGATAGAGCAGTTGCCGACTCTCCTGCGGGCTTTCGCTAATCGCCTGCAATAAATGATCATTAACCGCAGGTTCGCCCATCAAGAGGAGCAAGGCCATGATACGCAGATTGGTTTCCTGGACCGTACTGGTCTGGATAAATTCGATCAGTTCAGGAACCATGACATGCTCCTGATACTCAAGCCTGGCCTCCTCGTGGATACGCGCCAGCAACAGAGAGACCGCCATTGCTATATCATCGCGATCATCACCGACCAGCAAATTGACCAGTTCATCTTTGATCACCTCTGGCGGCATGCTGCGAAAGACCGCCATCGCCGCCTCACGACGCGACAGGTTGCTGCGATCACTTTGCGCCGTCCAGATAAAGGAGAGCGCCGGAACGCCAATCTCGCCCAGAATAAACTGCGCCGCTCTGGCGACCGCTGGATTAGCATTGACGATCAGATCCCCAACCCGCGAGACCGCCAGACCGCCGTTACGAATCAAAGCAATCTCCGCGCCACGCCGCTGCTCTTCCATAAACAGCGCATCCACCAGACGATCAAGTACCAGATCCTGCATATCCGGTTTACGCGCCAGCCGGACAAATGCCTCAGCCACATCTTCAATCAGGCGAGCATCCTCTAATCCATCCAACAAGGCCAGCATACTCACATCACTCAACGTCTCCGTCAAGAGATCCAGCAGTGCCTCACGCGCATAGGGCGGCAGGGTTGGATGAAAGAGACGTACCACTTCTCGCAGCATCTGCTGTTGCCCATCTCCCTGCCGCTGCCGCACCAGGGCAATCAAGACGCGTTGTGCCTGCTCACGTGCCGTAGCACGCTGGTCATTCAAGCCTACGACCAGCGGTCGGAGCACAGCCAGACCGAAGCGTGGCAAGAGATCCACAGCAATCACGCTCCGCTCATGCTCAGCCAGCAAACCCACCAGTGGAGGGATAGCCGCCTCGGGATACTTCAAGAGCAGAGCTGAGACAGCATTGCGCAGGGTGGACTGATAGAGGGCATCCAGCAGCGCCGGGACGACGGTTGTGCCTGGCATCTGCTCCAATGCCTGATAGATATATTCACGTACCGTCTCATCGCGATGCAGCAGATTTTTCACCAGGATCGTCGCCGCCTCACTGCCCTTATCGCGCAAGACCATCAATACCTGTTGAGCCTGGGCCTGACTGCGTGGCTGCTCCAGGACTCCAATCAACTGCGCACCCGGAAACGGCGACATCATAACCACAGCGCGGCGCACGCGTTGCGAGCATGTGGTATCGGTTGGCACATCCAATGCCTGCACCAGACCAGCAAAGGCCACCAGCCCAAGTTGGCTCAAGCCAAAGATAGCCGCCTCAGAGACCATCACATTTGTTGTCGTCAGCACACTCAGTAAAGGCGCAACCACGCGGTTATCGGAAAATTGGCCCAGTGCACGAATGATTGCCAGCGTCAACATATCCTCGTCTTGCGCCCGCTCTAACAGATTGATCAAAGCCGGGAGGGCGCGTTGATCATGGAGATGCTCCAGGACCTGTACCAGGAAACGTGTGCGGCTCGAAATATTGGTCGTCAATGAGTCAATGACAGGTGTCACCACAGGCTCGCCAATTGCTTCCAGAATCGTTACAGCACGTTCCGCAACGAGATCATCAGAACCTGTGAGGAGGATATTAATCAAGCCTGGAATGCTCTCAGGCACATAGCTTTGTAAAGCCTGCATGACCTGCTGTCGCACGGCTAGCTGTGTATCTCCCAGCATGCCCAGCAAAGGATCAAGCGCCCGGAAATCTCGCTGCTCACGCAGAATCTGGATCACACGAATACGGACAATCTCCGAAGGATTATTCAGGCGCTCAATCAGGCGCGGGACGGCTGGCTCGCCAATCTCCTGTAAGACCAGAATTATATTCTGTACAGCGTTCTCATTCTGGGAAGAGAGATAGCCCAGCAAGGCATCGATAGCCTTCTCACTTCGACGCTCACGGCTAGCCTGCAAGGAGGTATTTTGTCCCTGCGCCACCAGAAACTCACGCGCAATCTGTTGCGTCTCCGGTTCATCCTGATACTGGGATGTCAGGATCGGCACCACATGCTCAAGCAGATGCTGATACTGGATCAGCGTAATCTGATATTTCTCGCTCTCTTTCTCATCCAGGAAACGCTCTACAACCGTCAGGAGGGCCTGATGCACACGTGCCTGAAATGGTCCCTCACTACGATCCTCAAACTCTTCCATAATACGCTGTAGCACTAATTGCGGTCCCAGGCGGATCAATCCATTGGTGGCGCGCTGCACAATGAAAAGATCACTATCGCGTAAACGCTCCAGCAAGGTCTCAACGGCCTGACTATCATTGGTGCCACCAAGCGTATTAACCGCAGCGGCACGCAAACGGAGCGACCGTTCTGGGGCCGGCAGACTCAATTCAGTAGCACGTGGCACAACGGTGGCTCCAAAGCGTCCCAGCACCCGCACAATGCGTTTCACCTGCTGCTCATAAATTACATTATCTACCGCATCCTCTAACTGCGTAAACAGGATAGTAGGCACTACTTCACGATCCAACAGGGTCAACAAATCATCCACGCCATCGGTCGTAATCATCGGGAGCAGTGAGCGATAGACCTCCTGACCACCCTCTTCAGCGCTATGGGTAAATAACTGGGCCAGTTCTTCGCGCGCCGCCTTATTGCGCACCGCGATGGACAACGCCTCCTCAATACTGGGTGGCAACACCACATGATATTGAATATCAGCCTGGGGTGGCGTCCACAGCACACCGATACAGATCAAACCCAGTGTCAATGCCTGCAAGACATACGCCTGCTGACTGATACCCAGCAAGCCAAAACATTCAGCCAACTCCAGGGGATCATCCAACAAACCAGCCCAGATAGCCACCGGTTCACTCCAGCGCCCGACATCCTCTAACAACTCCTCACGGATCGTCAGGGTTGCCAGTGAATGCTGGGCACAGGAGGCAAAATATTCAGCCACCAGATATTCAGCGATCAACTCATGGCGGAAACTCAGCACTCCGTCAGGACTGATATCGATCAGATCAGCCTCTTTCGCGAAGTGCAACAGCAAGGCAATATCATCATAGGGATCGGCCAGAGGCTCCTGCCCATCTACAAATGGCCCCTGTGCGGGATGCTCATCCAGCCAGTATTTGAGCTCATCACGCACCTCATCATAGTTGATGCCGCCACGACCGCCAGCACCTCCTGCCGAGGGAAAAACCGCAAGCTGAATCGCATTGCGATCCTGGGCCCAGCGAGCGGCGCTGGCAACCTCACTCAAGAAGCGCACGACATCCTGCTCACCAGGTGGGGTACCCTCCCAGGCAGCAATCCTTTTGCGCAGCAAGTGACGCACCGACTCACGCAACAAACGTCCACGAGTATCAATCTGTGCCCCTTCATCGAGACCCAGCGTATCGATAATCTCCATCAACGTAAAGAGCATCATCGGATTGGTACAGTGGTAGCGCAAGCGACTGCGATCAATGACCTGCATAATCTGCTCGGCCGTATGCACCCATTGCTGCGTTTGCTTCTCTACATAGCGAGTGACAAATTCATGGACCTGCTCAAGTTGCAGCGGATAGACCGTCACGCGTATCGCCTGACCATCGTTCACCAACTGCGCGAAATCAGCCTGCTCACGATAGTCAACCTCACGGCACGTCATCACCAGCCGATTCTGGCTGGTACGCATCAGTTCGACCAGTTCCGCACTTACCTGCGCCAGATAATTACTATCAATTTCATTTAAGCCATCACAGAGCAGGAGTAAACGTCCTTGCCCAAACAAGACAGGCAGGTCGGAACGCAGAAAACGCATACCAGGCAGATCGCTCTGGCACAAATAACTCAACAATGAGGAGGTGGATGCAGTCGAGACCGCACGCATCTCTTCTCCTTCTTCTCCGGCGAATACGCTGCTCTCCTTCTGCTGTTGCTGCTTCAGGAACAGACTATAATTCTTCATTGGCACATAGACAGGAATTTTGCCGCCCGCCAGTGCCAACTTCGCCGCTTTCAGTGAGGCAAGATATTGATAGACCCGTAGCGCCGTCGTCTTGCCAGCCCCCGGCACACCCAGGACTAAAAGATGCGTTGTTTGATCCTCAACCAGTTGCAAGAGAGAAATATCGCGCTGACCAACCACCTCTTGTTCACCATCCACAGCCTGCGAAAATGCCGTCGTCGTACGAATATTCGTTAAACCAGTCAGGGGTGTATAGAAATCATTGAAAGGTTTTTGGGCCTCGCGTACCTTGCGCAAATAACGTGTCACAGCCAGGGGTCTGGCAGACAACACAGCGGCGCCAGTAAAAATGAATAATTCAGGCAGGGCTAATAATAGTACAAAAGTCAATTGAGCCAGAAGATGCAAAGGAAAAAGAAGAGCAAATACAATGATCAGGGTTAGCAGGGCTGTCAGGCCTAATCCTACTAACACACACACAAAAAGGCGTTGCGACGCGATGCCTGTACGCCGCCCACCTCCCGTGCTCAGGGGAATACTAAGTTTTTGAGCTTGTTTCATAGAACATACCCCGGATCTCTTTTTTTAAACATAATAAAAACAGTATATCGCAGCGTATCCATCTGAACAAGCAAAATGTAATACGGTCCCATAGGCATCCATTGCTATTCTTAAAATCTAGCGAGCGAGCACTGGTTTTTTGGTGGAATATATGTTTTACTTCTAAAAGGTTCCTGCTATTTTCTATATATACTTAGACGAATTTATTTGTAGCACATCAATTGTAGAACGTTCTTCTCGTAAGCAAGCACATCCATTTTCTCTGCTTTTTTTGCGCATAATCGATAGAACACCGGACCAAACATGGCAAGCGGTCCTGTATGATAGATAGAGCATGCTGGCAGACCGGGATGACAGGATTCAAAGGGGATCTGAATGGAGCCAAACACTCCCTTAACAACAGAGGCATCAGATAGAGAGACAACAAGACAGCAGCGGGATCAGCCAGCATACTTCGACGAGCAGAAGAGAAAATCGAGAGTCAAGATGGCCGGCCTGATGATCATCCTGCTATTGCTTGTGATTCAAACATCCAATCAAGGACTATCGCAACTGACCAGCGGGCAGGGATGGGCCTCGGTCCTTTATCCTCAAATGGTGACACAGAACAATATTCTTCCAGTCATCAATCAAGCGGGACATATTGATCAAACCACAACCAGACATCAGGCATCACTCACGCCACAGCAGTATATTGATCTGATCGTCTCCCATCTGACACGCGATCAAAAACTGGGGCAAATGATGATGGTACAGTTCGTGGGTGCCAATTATTCAGAAGCCTTAGCCAGTATGCTCAATCAATATCATGTCGGCAATATCCTGCTCTTCTCTGCTAATGGCAATATCATCGATAAAGATCAATTAAAGAGTCTGACACAGAATATACGGCAGGCTTCCAGTGCACTTCCACCCAGTATCGCGCTGGATCAAGAGGGTGGCACAGTGGATCGTTTGCAACAGTTAGATGGGCCACGACCATCTGAGGCGGAGATTGGCGCGACCAATAGCATTGAATATGCACGCACAATAGGCAAGCAGACCGCCGCTGATCTTACCAGCTATGGCATTAATTTAAATCTAGCCCCGGTGGTGGATGTTGATAATGATCCTACCTCCGAGCTGCATCAGGATATGCGTACCTTTGGGACAACCTCTGATAGCGTCACCAGGATGGCAGGAGCATATCTGCAAGGATTGCAAGAGAGCCAGCAGGTTGTGGGAACCCTGAAACACTTTCCTGGTCTGGGAGACGCCAGCGTCGATCCACATGTGGGACTACCCACGATCACGCGCAGCAAAGCCGAGTTAGAGAATACCGACTGGGCTCCCTATCATGCCTTGATCATGCAGGGCCTGGTACATGCGATTATGGTCACGCATGAGATGATACCTGCGATTGACCCGAACAAGCCATCATCCCTCTCACCTGCGCTTGTGCAGGGTATCTTGCGCCAGGAAATGGGCTTTCAAGGAGTCATTATGACCGATAGCCTGACAATGGCTGGCATTGCTGCCTACTATAGCCCGGATCAAGCAGCCGCGCTGGCAATTGAGGCTGGTTCAGATATCATCATGGGAGCCAGCAGCCCTGATGAGGTTGCCACCATGCTCAATGGGATCAAACAGGCGCTGGATACAGGTACGCTTCAACCTGCGCGCATCGATCAATCGGTGCGACGCATTCTATTAATGAAGTACCAGATGGGATTACTGCCGATCCCAAAGCAATAAAGCGACAGAAGGAAAAGAATAGATGTCATCATTATTAGCGCAACTACAGGCGCGTATCTTCTCGCGCAAAGCGATCAGCTATAGGAATCTTGCACTGGGAGTGATCGTCGTTCTCGAAACCCTGCTTGTCTGTTCCGCACTCATCCCGGCGCAATTGTGGACACGTCTCATCCCTCTCTCCTCCAATAGCGCCCTCAACGGACCCTATCCCGCCACCATAGCTCCCCTGATCACGTTGCTGCTCTATCTCTTGCCCACGGCGATTGGCTTTTCGTGCTATAGCTGGCAAAAAGCACTCTTACTCGCCACTTTGCCAGCCTGGTTAGGATTGGGAATCTTTGCGGTCGCAGCCACATCTAAAGTCGGAGCCTTTTATATTTTCAGCAGCGATCATATAACAGCCAATGTAAGTCTCCTAGAATTGTTCGCCCTGCTAGGATCAATTGGCTGGTTAGGTCGCTATTTTTTAAAAATAAGTTAAAATAGAACCATGCAGAAACTACCGTTGAAACCTTTACGTTTACTACCTATAGCATCCCAATCAAAAACAGCGACACGTCCGCTGGATCAGCAACCTGATGCAAGGAAGAACACATTTGATGGATCTCAACCTATAATGTTAAAACATAAAAAAAATACCATGCAGAAACAATCTGTAGAAACATCAGTCCCTATGCAAGCTACTGCAACACAGGATCAAACTGTCGAGGAGCGCGACACGGCACAGCAGTTACTGCAGCGCGCTCCCAGAAGCTATCTCTTTAATCAGGTATATAATATCTGGTTTTATATTTCATCATTTCTGTTCACCATCATACTGACACGGGCGGTCAAAGCCGACCAATACGGGGTCTATGCCATCATCCAGACGACGCTCAACACGATCATGTATCTGATCGCGTTCGGCCTGGAAGATGCTACCAGCGTCTATATCCCCCGTATGCTGGCCGAATATGGACTGGCGGCCGCGGCTAAATTGACACGCTTTATTCTTGGAGTGCGCCTGCTCTTTCTAGTGATCAGTATTGGCATTTTACTATTTGGTCTGCATTGGCTGGCGCTGGGTATCTCCATGCTCCCCATTCACGGCACACAAGCTATCGTGCAGGTACTGCAAAATCCCATTCTGGTTCAATATAATCTCCCCATTGTTCTCTATCTCTTTGGTACTGGTATCGGGAATGCTCTAACCGCCCTCTGCGCGGCCCAGATGCGCATGCAAATCGTGCTGGTCGTCAATGGCATCACACAACTGGTCCTGTTACTCCTGAGCTTTCTGCTACTGACACAGGGGAAGGGTATTACCGGTATTCTCTGGCTTCAAGCCGCCATCGCGCTGGCGAATGCGCTGGCCTTTGCACTCTGGCAAACACCCTATCTATGGAAGCGGCCCTCTGGCGTACAACTTCCGCTGGCGGGAGTGCTCAAGCTGAGTTTCTCAGCCTGGCTAACCAATCTCGCCTCCGGCGCGCTTCTCAAGCAGATCTCCATCACTCTGCTTGGTATCTTCATGGTCTCGTATGTAAGTATTGGCTACTTTAATCTCTCGTTCCAACTGGCTGACTCGGCTAACGTCCTACTGGTCGCTGGCTTCTCAGGTGTGGGAGGTTCAGCGCTTGCCGCAGCCTTTGTCGGCAATAATGCGGAGCGCCTGGGCAAGACCTGGCTGACATTGATTAAAGTCGAGACGCTAATCGCCGCGCCCGGACTGGTCTTTTGCCTCTTCAATGCCAGCACTATCGCCCATATCCTCTATGGCAGCGCCTATGATCCGGTGGGGCCATTGCTGGCAATCTTCCTCTTCTTTAACCTCATCGTACGTATCCTGGGCACCACCATTCATCAGGCCAGCCTCTATGTCGTAGGCAAAGCGCGGGCCGTAGTCATCGGTCAATGGACTGGCATTCTCGTAATGATCGGATGTGCCATCATCTTGATTCCCAGGCTGGGGGCTGCCGGAGCCTTGATCGCGGATGGGATCGCCAAAACGATCACCGGCATCTTACTCTTGATCTTTATTATCCGCTCCATTCCCCGGCACCAGAGCCGTGAACTGCTTAATTTCACTGTGCGCGTCATGCTGGCGCTGGCGTTGGCGGCCCTTCCCACGCTCCTCTGGCATCCCAATGATCGCCTCTTACTGGGCGTATCGGGCGGCATCTTCCTCATCTTATGTCTGGGACTGCTCCTGCTGATCAAACCGCTCAGTAGCGCGGACACGCAAATGATCCAGGCCACCAGACCCCGCATCGCCCGACTATTGAAGCTCTTCACACGGCAGCGCTCATAGCGAAAAAACAGAAAGAAACGGTTAAAGATTTATGCCACAACTACAGCCAGAGCCACTTGATCCGATCCTTGTTATCAACGCCTATGCGCAAGGCATCTTCCCGATGGCCGATGAACTGGGCAAGATTTCCTGGTACGCCCCTGATCCCAGGGCCATCCTGGAACATCACAACCTGCACCTTTCGCATTCACTCAAAACCACCATTCGCAAGCGCCGCTACCAGATCCGCACGGATAGCGCCTTCGAACAGGTGATGCGCCTCTGTGGAGCGCGTGAAGACACATGGATTAATGAAGAGTTTATCAAAACGTATACTTATTTACATCAAAAGGGCTTTGCCCACAGCGTTGAAGCCTGGGAAGGCAGCCAGCTCGTCGGTGGTCTCTATGGCGTCACCCTTGGAGGAGCCTTCATGGGTGAAAGCATGTTTTCGCTGGCGACTGACGCCTCTAAAGTCTGCCTCGTAGCCCTCGTGGACCATCTTCAGGCCCACGGCTATATACTCCACGACACCCAGTTTATCACGCCCCATCTCGCCACCCTCGGCGTCACAGAGATTCCACGCACCGACTACGAAAAGCGTCTGCAGGCGGCCCTGAAGCTGCGCTGCACCTGGTAATCCTTGCGGGGCGGTTAGGCGGTTATCATCAGATACATTACGGCTTAAAAAGCCTGGCCCATATTTATCTGGGCATCCTCATCTTCCTCATCATCATCGAGTTCGCGGGCCCGGGCACGGCGTTCGTCGGCCAGACGCGTTTTTTGCTCTAGCAGACCCATCCAGGAGATAAAGAGCGGGGTCATCACGGCCAGATCGACCAGACCAGGGATCAAAAGAATGGCTCCGGCTACCGCTTGATCAGCGAAATGACTCATATTCATCTGGGCAGGGATCAGATAGTGGGGATAGAGCCCAACGCCACTGAAAACGAGCAGAAAGGCAAAGATATCCACCGGCTGACCATCCAGCACAACATAGAGCATTTGGAGCGGATAGCCATGCTGCTTGAGTTCTGAAATAGAACCAATGATGGGCCACCAGTTCAGGAGCGAAGTCAGAAAGATCGTGAGCATCATGGTGTTATAGAGTGGGGCGCTACCCATGGCACCATTAAAGATCTTTGGGGCATGCCAGGCCAGGAAAGTGGCATTGAAGATGACGGAGGCGACAACAGGATGTGTCAGGAAACGGATTATGCTACCCGTAATCCGATTATCCAGTGCCGGTCCCAGCAGGACGGCTGAGCAACCACCCAATAAAAGCGGCGCGCAAAGCGTGGTAAGTGTGACCACTTCCGCCATATGGACGGAGAAGAGTTGTGTGCGCCCGATAGTATGGATGGGCGAAAAGAAAAGGAGCGCGAAAAGCAACCATCCCACAAAGAAAGCAGCGATACGTATAGGATGGACAGTAGGTGCCTGAGGATCTTGACGCCGCCGAAGGTTGACCCTCCATAAACCAAATAGATAGAGTGCTGCCAGTAGCACCATACAGACAAAACCACCCAGACTCCAGGACCAGGAGAGCGTGAGACCATTCAACATAGAAAAACTCCATAAGACAAGCCAATGCTTAGTATGACCAGATGTTGCCATAAGACGCAACGTGACAATTCTATCACGTAGTATAGGGCAGGATAATCGAACGCGCAAATCTTTACGTGTGAATTTTCGCACCCTGGGTGCTATTCAACTGCCTCTGCCTTGTACAGCATTTGCTATAATGCGAGGAATGCAATGATGGAAATGAGAAGCAAAGGAGCAATATGTTATGCGTATTCTGATTGCCCCCCAATCCCTTAAAGGCAGCCTCGGTGCGACCGAAACAGGAGAGGCTATCGCCAGAGGAGTACACGCCGTCTTTCCTGACGCGCTTACGACGATCATTCCTATCGCGGATGGCGGAGAGGGAACGGTCCAGGCGCTGGTAGATGCGACGGGAGGAGAAATCCGCACCGCGACAGTGACTGGTCCACTCAATGAGCCTGTCGAGGCGTTCTATGGCTTACTGGGCGATGGACATACTGCTGTCATCGAGATGGCAGCCAGCTCTGGTTTACCCCTGGTCCCACCGGAGCGGCGCGATCCCCGCCTCACCACTACCTTTGGGGTTGGGGAACTGATCCTGGCGGCGCTTGCAGAAGGACGCCGACACTTTATTCTGGGCCTGGGTGGCAGCGCTACCAATGATGGAGGCGCGGGTATGGCCCAGGCACTGGGAATTCAATTCTTTAATCAGCAGCAGCAGGAACTGGCGCGCGGCGGTGCAGCACTGGCAGGACTGGCCCATATTTCGCTGGCAAAGCTTGATCCACGTCTCCAGGAGTGCCACTTTGAGCTCGCCAGTGACGTCACCAATCCTCTCTGTGGTCCCACGGGCGCCTCAGCCATCTATGGTCCGCAAAAAGGAGCCACGCCAGCCATGATTCAGGAGCTGGATGCGGCCCTGGCCCACTATGCCACGATTATTCAGCGGGACGTACAGCGCGAGGTTGCCACTATTCCAGGAGCTGGCGCGGCTGGTGGATTGGGAGCAGGGATGCTTGCTTTTCTCAATACCACTCTCAGACCCGGAGCGCAAATTATCCTTGATGCTATCCAGATAAAAGAATATATGAAAAACACCGATCTGGTGATTAGCGCGGAAGGCCAATTGGATGACCAAACGGCCTATGGGAAGAGCGTGGGCGCGCTCGCGACCCTGGCGAAACAGCATAACTTACCCGTCCTGGTTATTGCAGGAGGATTAGGAGATAACTATAGAGGTATTTACGACCTGGGAATTGATGCGATTACAGTATTACCCACTGGTCCCATGCCATTAGTCTATGCTATGAAGCATGCAGCACTTCTGACGAGTGATGCAACCGAACGAGCGCTGAAGCTGTTCCGTCTGGGCATGCACTTCAAACCAGATGAACAATGAAGATAAGATAGATCAATACTGGCGGTGTGGCTTCCATATCCATGTTATCCCCTATGCAGTTACCAGTTCTTGCCATCAATGCAAGAGGCATTTCGCTTACCAGTTTTTGTAGCAAATGTTCGTAGCCAGGGAAATTTTTAGCAAGAAATGGATGTTATAGAGAATGTAAGAATTCATTTATGCCCGGGGATAGTTTTGTCAGCGCAAGAGGCCATGATATCCCAGAAAAAGATGTGCCAGCGAAAAGGTCTCCACAAAAACCCAACCGCGTAGTTTGTTCGGTTATTCCTCTAAGGGAGCTGTCATTATGCCAGATTATTCATATACAACCGAAAGTCCTGACTTCCAACGTCTGCTTTCCATGGGATTTTCAGAAACCGAAGCCGCACAGCTCGTCCATATGAAAGACCATGTTACTGAGCAAACCGAATATCGGGAATTATTACAAGAGAGTCGCCGCCTCGATTTTATGCGCTGGCTGATTGAACATGATCGTATCAGTCGTTAAACCTCCTGATACCTCCTCATTGATTGTCCCATACAGTAAATGCAGTAAGCTACCAGAGTTTTTAACCCTATACGGCCTATTAGGCCCGCCGGAGAAATTTACAACGCTAAGTCCTCAAAGTAGCCCCTCAGGTTTCCTTATTACAATGCTAAGCGATTAGCGTTGTAATAAGGAAACTACCAACAGCGTCGTGAAACCGAAGGCTCACTGCTCTTTGCTTCTGTTTCCTCATGGACAGAGCTGTCCCTCCCTCTGCTCCTGGGGAACCACTTCAGGAGCGACCCTTTCCTTATATTAATGGTTATATGCTACATTTTTCTTCTTCTCCAGAGAGCAGACACAAGGAAACAGTGACGCGATGATTGGAAGAAGCGCTGTTCGATATCTGCTCTCTTGGAGAAAAGCCCATCTATCGTACTGGGGCAGGGCGGCAGAAAACGAAAAAGGTGAGCAAGGCGACAACACCAAAGGCAGCAATGGCTCCTGCCATTGGCACGGCTGTCGAGGTTCCAGCAAGACCAACCAACGGCGCAATGACCGCGCCAATGGCAAACTGCAACATCCCTAACAACCCCGATGCGCTTCCGGCTGTCTGGGGATCAGTGGTGCCAAGCGCCAGTGCTGTCGCGTTCGGCGCGATAAAGCCCAGACTGGCAACGAGGAAGAACAAAAGTGGTAGCACTCCGACGAGACCAATTCCCGTGATCACCACCACCAGCAAGGCGAGACCAGCCATGGCGAGAGCCACAACTCCCCCGATCAGCAACCTTTGTGGTGACACCCTGCTCACGAGCCTGCCACTGACCTGGCTCATGCTGGCGAGTCCGAGGGCGTTGATGCCGAATAACAGGCCAAAGATCTGGGGCGAAAGACCGTAGATATTCTCTAAGACGAATGGGGACATGGAAATGTAGATCATAGCGGCTGCAAATGCGAAACTGCTAGAAAGAGCATAGCCAACGAAACGTTTGTTGACCAGCAAACCTCGGAAAGAACGTAAGGTGGCTGAGACACCGCCGCTCTGACGATGGGACGTTTCTAGTGTCTCGCTCAGTCCAAATGCGGAGGCCAGCAGTGCCACAAGACCGAGGAGAGCCAGCATGACAAAAACTCCACGCCAGGAGGTAAACGTGAGCAACTGACCGCCAAGCACAGGTGCGACAATGGGAGCGAGAAAGTTAACCGTCATCAGCAGCGAGATACAACGAGCCAGAGCGCTTCCGGCGTAGAGATCGCGGGCAATAGCCAGTGCAATCACAATCCCAGCAGCCCCAGCAAATCCTTGCACAAAACGCAAGAGCGAGAGAATGGCTACCGAAGGTGCAAGCATACAGAGCAGAGACGCGAGCATGTAGACCGCAATCCCGATGAGCAGAGGCCACCGCCGCCCACGAGCATCACTGATCGGCCCGGCGACGACCTGACCAAATGCGAGACCAAGGATACAGGCAGTCAGAGTGATCTGAGTGAGCGCCATTGTAGCGCTCAGATCGTGGCTCACCGCAGGAAGCGAGGGCAAGTACATATCGGTGGACAGCGGCGCAAATGCCGTCAGCCCACCCAGAAGAAGCACATGCTTCAAACGGACTCGGGTCGCTGTCTCATTGCTTTCTGTCACTCTCTGATCGGTTTCCGCAGCGATGGGGAGAAGTGTCGTTTCCTGATTGCTTTGTTGCGTTGATAAAAGTTTCTGGTTGGACATGCTCTTTCCTTTTTGTCATTCCATTTCGGAGGAATGATCAGCCGATTAGTCCCTGATTATTTTGTGCCTTCTTGGAACGGGAAGACAAAAACACGTTCCGGTTCGACAATAGCCACGACCCGCTGCTCTCCTGGCTGCATATTGGGGGTCGCATCCTGACCAGTGTACTTTTGTGACAGCACATTGGCGATGCGGTAGTCGGGATCGTCATCTATGCTTACCACTCTGCCGCGAATCTCAAGAGAGCGGTAGGGGTTAGTCGAATCAGCGATCGCGATCGCGACTCGTGGCTCGCGCAGGAGATTGCGGTGTTTCTGGCGAATTTTGTTCATACTGAAAAAGAGATGTGTGCCATCCCAGCCGAACAGAACAGGGCTTGTCTGCGGCTCCCCCTTTGGCCCGATGGTCGCCATATAGGCAACTGCGGTCGATTGCAGGATATCGAGATGGGATTCTGGAATAGTTGACATGCTTGAAAAGGTTCCTTTCTTCATGCTCTCGCTTCGCGAGGAGCGGGAGCATGCTGTTCTCCATTGCTTTGCTTGCCAGGAGTATACCTGATCTGCTACAATGAACGCAAATCATCTTTATCATAAACTTATGAAAGATATTCACATGAACTTTTCGCAACTCCAAAGCTTTGTGGCCTTAGTAGACACGGGCAGTTTCACGGAAGCAGCCTACAGTATTGACCTGACACAATCAGCGGTAAGCCACGCTCTTTCGGCTCTTGAAAGCGAATTGGGCGTGACCCTGCTGGAGCGCAGCCGCAAAGGGGGAGTGGTGCTGACAAGCGCCGGACAAACGATCATACCACACGTGCGCGCCTTGCTAGCCTCGGCCTCGGCCATCGAACAAGAAGCAAAGGCTGCGCGTGGCGAGGTAAGTGGGAAACTCCGCCTGGGCAGTATCGAATCTATCGTCTCCCCAAATTTGCTTGCCAGTGTCTTAACCAGCTTTCAAGCCTCGTATCCAGACATAGAAGTAGTGCTGTTTGAAGGCGCGATGCACGAAGTGGGTGAGTGGATTGAGCAAAGCATCATTGATGTCGGGTTCGTGGTCCTTCCGACGGGAGAGATCGAGAGTACGCTGATTACCACCGACGAACTGTGTATCCTCGTTGCGTCCGGGCATCGTCTGCATACGAAAACGGTCGTGACGCCCAGAGAACTGCGTGAAGAAGGATTTGTGATGGAAAAGACCGCATGCTCACTTCACCTCATGAAGAAGGCTGGCCTTGAGCAGAGCAGAACCGGACCACATATTCGTTATCGAGCCAGCGATAGCGCAACGATCCTTGCGATGGTTCGTGAGGGACTCGGTATCACTCTCGTGCCACGTATGATGCTCCCAAAAAGGCTTGAGGGGATGGTTGCTCTTCCCCTTGATCCACCACCACCATTGCAAATCGGTCTCGCTGTCAAGTCGCAAAAAATGGCATCAAGAGGAGCGAAGTTGTTTATCCAGACAGCCCTGACCTGGGCGCAAGGGCAGGCTTCGCTGCTTGCTAGCACTCGTTGAATTTCCTGGAAACGACTCCACAAGGGAATATAGTTATATGGTACGATTCTGACGCATGCTTCCAACTGGTATCTCCGCAAAGAGAACGTGCGGCGGGCGATTACCAGGGTGGTGGACTATCACCACAGCCTGGACCTCACCTCCACCTTTGGCCCGGGTGCCACTGCCATGTCCGATGGCATTTGCTTTGAGGTTGCGACCCGGTCCTTGCATGCACAGTACCATTCCAGACATTTTGGCCCCTGGCGCGGGGTGACGCTCCATCATGAAACCGAACTCCCGATTGAGGAAATAATGGTCGATACGGCAGGATTTATCGAATTGATGCATGCCCTCTATGAATTGCAGGGTTTCAAGCTCTCCCGCACATTCGGGATCTGGCCGACTACTGTCTCTATCCCTCGCCACTGTTACGGATGAGCCTACGGTCGAGTTGGTCGTACGTGCCAGAAAGCCCCAACGCTCTGTCTCATAACTCGGCTCCATTTTTGAATATGGATGAGCCTTTTTTGAGCATGGAGATATCGAATTTATGGGGATATTGGGGGAGATGTGTGGTGGCGGGTTTGAGGAAGCCGTAAGCCGAATTCTGTACCCATCCAGGCTTACGCCGGGATAGGCGGTAATCATCTATCTAGGACGATAGTTGCCTATCGCCTCAAGCAACCAACCCGAAGGTTAACAGACGAGCAGCCCGCCAGGTCAAAGACCTGTCCCTTCTGTTTAGTCTTGCTCCAGATGGGGTTTGCACAGCCAACCAGTCACCTGGTTGCTGGTGAGCTCTTACCTCACCATTTCGCCCTTACCTGAGTTTGCACTCAGGCGGTATGTTTCTGTTGCACTTTCCTTGAGGTCACCCTCACTGGCCGTTAACCAGCATCTTCGCTCTATGGAGTTCGGACTTTCCTCGGACCCCTAAGAGGACCGCAATTACCAGTCTTCCTCAAACCCACGCACCTAAGAGTACCATATCCCATCGGAATCGTCTAGCCAGCAATAGCTATCTTTTTCCCAGCTTTGCTAGCAGTGCGCCTTTTAACAGGTGAACTTCCTCTACATTGAAGAGAAGGATTGCACTGATATAAACTACCACGGCCAGACCACCAACGACAAGCACGGTCAGGAAGCACCCAATCAGATAGTCCAGTGAGAAGAGTGTGACATGTTTCAGCAGAAGCTATACAATCCAGGCGGTTACGCCCATCAGAAGCGCGGCCAGGATGATCTTGAGAATGGCCGGAGCGGCCTGGCGGATGTGCAATGGACCAATCGCCAGACGCAACAGCCACAGGAGAATGAACCTCTCAAGTGATACTCTTTTTTTCAATGCACATAGAAAACAAGCAGAGAAAGCCCAACCACGCAGGATCGAGCTTCGTGAATCGTACACACACCTCGCCCCAACACTCATCTATGATACTCATCTTTATCTGTTTGGGCACGAATAGAGAGCTTCAGGGATAGGATTTGTACGCGTATCTCACCATGGTGCACGATGTTCGTACGACTCCACCGTAGAACGGTGGCGGCTACTTTGGTTCTCGGCTCTTACTCGAATGCGTTGGAAAGTGTTCAGACTTGACCTCTCTGGTAAACTCAAGCTATGACACACGAGGAAGAAATCGCTCATCTTCGAGAAGAAAACCAGGCGCTACGAGAAGCTCTCAGCCAGGTACTGACCCGCATCGAGGAGCTGGAAAAGCAGAAGACACCTCCCCTGCGTTTGTCAAAGCAAACGTGAAAAAGCCAGGGGTCGTCTTTTTTGAAGAAAAGCTTTCTTTGTAGCTTGAAAAAGGGAAGAATCTGTTATGGCAAATCAAGTGTTCTTGGTGGTCAATGATTCTGCGAATCCCATCCTCGATGAAATCGATAAGAACGAAAAAGCTTTATTGGCATGTAATTATTCCATCCCTTTATTTTGGTTTACTCTGTACTCACCCAACGATGTGTTTTTGATGGATGTGGAGATGGATGATGCTCCCATAGAGCAAGTGCCTACTCTCGTCGTCGACTTGCCAACAGGGATAGAGAGGGCTGAGGAAAGAGCAAACAACGTCTTTCACATCCTTCCTCATTCTTATACGGATCTCTATCAGCAATGGCTTCGTTTCCTGAAAGGTCTTGCTCCCCACCCAGCTCTTCCCCCGAAATATGTGCATATCGATCTGACCGAATTGTGGATGATGTCTGATGACACTGAACAATTTACAAAGGATTTACGAATGGCCGTGTCAGCAGTTGACAGAACAGACCGTGCTTTGTGGGATGTGTTGATCGAAGAGTTCGTGGGAATTGTGATGCGGTCTGGGTTCTTTTCGAAAGAGAAAAAAATCACGTATCCAAAGACGGTCGATGGGATTCAATCACTCCTGACGGGTTACGACTGGTACGGAACATTCAGAGAGAAGTAAGAGGGTTCTGTTCGTAAGATCATGCGGAGTCGTCCATGGCAGGGTTCCAAGCGGAATACTTCAAAAATACGACGCTGCATTTTGTCATGGACATCCAACCAAACCCATTAAGCTAAGTCTGAACAGTTACATGCGTTGGGCCTGGTGTACAAAGAGGGATGTTTGGTACATGTATTCGCACATTCAGCATTGAGAATGCCAAAAGTCCAATAAGTATACCAGTAAAGTTATCGAATACGGTCTATTCGCGTCTGATACAGCCGGATATTGCTATACAGTAGCGTTGCAGTTCCCCCCAAAACGCGCTACAATGACGGCTACAATAAAAACTGCTAGAGACCGATAGAAGGTTTTTAAACGATGGATACAGATCGACAGATTCGCTTGACTTCCTTAGCCAGTTGCGCCGGTTGCGCCGCAAAAATGGGCGCGGGGACATTGGCGCAAGTTTTACAGCCGCTTAAGCAGCGTCTGGCTCTTCCCAATTTACTGGTGGGCCTGGATGAAATCGATGATGCAGCGGTCTATCGCGTGAATGATCAGCAAGCGATTATCAGTACCGCTGATTTCTTTCCTCCTGTGGTTGATGATCCTTATGCTTTTGGATCTATTGCTGCAGCCAATGCGGTAAGCGATGTGTATGCCATGGGCGGTCAGGTGCTAATCGCGCTTAATCTTGTGGCCTGGCCTGAAGATCTGGATACGAGCCTCCTGGGTGAGATCTTTCGTGGCGGGATGGACATCATGTCACAGGCAGGTGGTATCATAGCAGGGGGACATACAATTATGGACAGCGAGCCAAAATATGGGCTGGCTGTGACAGGTATGGTGCATCCCGATCATATTCTTACCAAGGGTGGCGCACGTGCTGGCGATATGCTGATCCTCAGTAAACCATTGGGGACCGGTCTAATTACAACCGCCTTGAAACGCGAACTGGTGGCAGATGAGGATCTACAGGCCGCGATTGCTTCGATGACGCGCTTGAACCGCAGAGCCAGCGAAGCACTGGTACAGGCAGGCGCAGGCGTGCACGCGGCTACTGATGTAACTGGCTTTGGCCTGCTCGGGCATGCCTGGGAGATGGCACTGCAAAGCCACACGAATATGCGTTTCCGCACAGCCTCGTTGCCTCTGCTTCCAAATGTCCAGCGTTATGCCGAATTGGGCTGCGTTCCGGGCGGCTCGCTACGCAATCAACATCACGTACAGAAACATGTACAGTTTGACACAAAACTCGCTGAGTATGAGCGTATAATACTCTGGGACCCACAAACATCGGGTGGCCTTTTATCAGCCATTGATCCAGCCATCTGGTCTTCACTGGTAGCACAGAACCCGGACGTACAGTTCTGGCATATCGGAGATGTGACCGAACAGGTTCCCGATGAGGCCAACGTTACTTTAGAGGTATATTAATGCACGATAATTTAGAAGAGATTTTAGGGGTTACATTTCAGAACCCACAATTCTTAAAACTGGCTTTGACCCATCGCTCATACATTTACGAGACTCCTGGAGTCGGCTTGAGCTCTAACGAGCGCCTGGAATTTCTAGGTGACTCGATCCTCGCGTTGATTAGTGCGGACTTTCTCTATCGCACCTTTCCAACACTCACTGAGGGCGAGTTGACCGATGTGCGGGCAGTCCTGGTACGAACTGAGACCCTGGCAAATTTCGCACGCGAGATCAATCTGGGACAATTTCTGTTGATGGGCAAAGGCGAACAAAATACCGGCGGCGGACAACGCGTACAGGCTTCGGCCTTTGAGGCTATTCTGGGCGCAATCTATCTGGATCAAGGTCTGGAGGCAACACGCCAGTTCTTGTTGCCACGGCTGGAGCCACTGGCACAGACCATTGTGACCAAACGGCTGTTTAAGGATAATAAGTCGCTCTTCCAGGAGCTGGCGCAGGCCCATGCAGGGATTACGCCCGCTTATCGTCTCGTCGGACAAGAAGGTCCTTCGCATAATCGCGAATTCACGGTCGAGGTTATGCTTGGTGAACAGGTGGCCGGACGAGGTCAGGGACGCAATAAGCAAACAGCGGAACAAGAGGCCGCGCGTAGCGCTATCGCCAGCCAGGGCTGGCAGATTTCTTGAGCAGAGTATAACAACAGGTGAAGGCATGACGCACGCTCTTCTGGTTATGGATCGTGTTCCATGACTACAAGACAGGCGTCAGCGCATTCACTGCACGGCTACCATACAACCGGACCATAAAAAACACATCTAATGGCGTAACATGCATTCAGAGGCGCGTAATGGGGTTAGTAGGGGATATTGTATGCGATTGGAACAAACGCCACGAACAGAACAAACCGTCAAAATCAGTGCTCGGCTTGTCACGTCCAGTACGATCTTACATCTCTCAGCAGACGAGCTTGAAAGCACGATCAATCAGGAAAAGAACGAGAATCCTGTCCTCGAAGTGACCGAGCAAACTATTTGTCTCTTCTGCTCAACACCATTGTATGGCTCATCCTGTACTGTCTGCGGTCGCTTCACACAAAACGCTTCTTCCATCGACTCGCAGCAGCAACAGTGCATGCTCCAGGAAGGATCATGGGAACAGCCATCCTATGCATTCTTCTACGATAACGACAATTATGGCTTCGCGGATGCCGATAATGAGGATAGTTATGATCCAATGGCCCGCATTCCTACCAACGAGACACTGGAAGAGGAACTCTTACAACAACTAATGGCACTGATCTCGCCGGAGGATGCCTCAATTGCCGAACAACTGGTGGGCAATCTCAATGAACGGGGTTATCTGGAGATCAGCGTGACAGAAATTGCGGATTATTTGCAGGTGCCCATCCAACGTGTAACCACTGTCCTGAGCCAGCTCCAGACGCTGGAACCCCTGGGTGTGGGCGCACGCGACCTGCGCGAATGTCTGCTGATCCAATTTGCGGCCATCAGCGAGCAACAGACGCCTCATCCACTGGCTTATGCTCTGATTGACCGCTATTTAAAGCAATGGGGACATAACCAGTACACGGAAATTGCCCGCCAACTGCATGTTCCAGAACGCGAGGTTCGTCAGACCTGTCAGTATATTCGCAATACCCTGCATCCCTATCCAGGTTATCTCTACCGCTCCTCCCATCATGACACCCCGCTGGGTAGCGGCATCTCCTACATTCACCCTGATATCATTATTCGTCAGGGCGAGAACGGCTTCGAGGTTGAACTGATGGAAGAGAAACGCTATAATTTTCGCATTGATACCAACTATGTACTACCCGGCGATCATGCTGAACCGCTCTCCAGCGAGAGCAGCAGTGATATGCAACGCTATATGTATCAGAATCGCGACCGGGCAAAGTTCTTTGTGGACTGTATCCATCGGCGCTGGCGCACCTTGAAACGCGTCGCGGAAATCGTCATCAATCACCAAAGAGAATTTCTTGAAAAAGGCATTCGCTATCTCTATCCCCTCACGCGAGCCGAGGTTGCCAGCATCCTGCATCTCGATGAAGGGACCGTCAGCCGCGCCACCGCCAACAAATACGCCTTGCTACCCAACGGACAACTCATTCCTATCGCCTATTTCTTTGATGGCTCTCTGAGGATTAAAGATATGTTACACGAACTCATTCAAGCTGAAGATATCCATCACCGTCTGAGCGATGAAGAACTGGCGCGCCAGCTGACGGCACGGGGTATCCCACTGGCACGCCGTACGATCACCAAATACCGCGAAGAGATGGGAATTGGCTCATCACGCGAACGCACATAACAAGCTCATTGCCCACTCTTCCAGTCCAGTAATCCAACCAACCATAAAGGAGATGGTTTATGCCTTGAGCATTTGTACAGCCGCATCTGGCTCGGCATAGATGGTTTGTTCGTGATCGAAGATTACCATGCCCGGGCCGCCACCTTTCATATGGCGTACATGGCGCTGCAAGGTATAATCTACCGGCGCGCTGGTTGAACCACGTGCCTCGCTATAATAGGCTGCCAGACTCGCGGCCTGTTCAATGGTGCTACGCGGAACATCACGTCCGGCCGCCTTGATAATTACATGCGCGCCAGATACCCCACGTGCGTGTAACCAGAGATCATTGGATGTCGCCTGTCGAAAGGTAACCTCCTCGTTCTGGCGGCTATTCTTACCGATCAGCAGTGTAAAACCATCACGGCTCTGCATATGTAAGGGCACACCACCACCCGGAGCCACTGACTTGCCTTTTCCTTTTGCCTGCTTGCCCCCTTTACCCTTCTTTGCCGCCTTTAACGCCTTCTTATCAATCAGGGCCTTGCCACGAATGTAGCCCGCCGCCTGCACCTCCAGCCTGACATGTGCGACCTCGGCGGCATTCTCAGCCAGCTTCAAATCAGTCATTAGCTGCTTCAGGGTTGCCAATTCCAGATCATTCAACTCAATCTGGGCAGGAATCAAACCAAGGGCGCGGCGCAATTTATGATATTTATTAAAGTAACGATTGGCATTGCCAACACCATCAAAGCGTGGATCGAGTGGGACCGTCACCGCAACGGTATCCCCGCCATCGGCCTGATCAAAGTAGTTTTGCAGCACAATACTGCTCGGTCCCTGCGTTACCTCCTGCTGATAGGCTAAGAGCAACTCCCCATAGAGGCGATAGCGGGCGGCCTCCTCTGAATTCGCCATCTCCTGCTGTAATAGTTCAGCTTTGCGCTGGCAACGATCCAGATTGGTCTGTAAGATACGGCGCAAGGGACCACGCAGGCCATCCAATGCATCCCGCCACTCGGCACGGGCGAAATACTCATCCAGGATTACATTCATCGAAGGCGACTGGCGCGTGCGAATGTCGGAACGCGTGCTATATTGTTCTAGCGCGTAGGCGGCAAAGGCAAGCGGAACATAGCGATCCGAGCCGCTGGCAACAAAGGATGTTTGCAGTTCCTCCGCCGTCATCTGCCGCTCCACCATTTGTGGTAGCCAACGCCGATTATCATAGCCCTGTGCGAGATCCTGGATATTCCAGGCCAGTTCGTCCCACAAATTCTGATCGGCCTGAGAGATTGGCGTCTCCGCATTCTCAGTGGTCCGATAGACCGCTTCACGCGCCACGATAGGACTACAGCCAGCCACATGCTTGGAAAGCAACTGCCAGAGCCTGGGCTCTTCCTGAGACTTCTTACGCTTTTTGGCATGCGTGGACTCATTCTCCAGTACCGTCTCATCGCTGGCACAGATCGAGAGTTGGGCCGCCGTCACTGTACTCGGCTCCAGGCGTGGCAATTGCTGACCCGCCAGGGTCCGCTGCAAGGGAGGTGGTGGCATGTAAGGGACGCCTGCCGCAATCACGCGATAGCGGTTTACATCCGATCCCACACGCTTCAAGCTTCCCAGGATCATCCCCTGCTCATCACAAAAAACGATATTGCTCAGGCGTCCCATCGCCTCAATAATAATGCGAAAACGGATACGCTCATCACTCTCGGGACTCTTGCGATAGCCAGCGACAATCTCAATCACGCGCTCCCAGCGTGGCTGCTCAATTGCTTCGATACGTGCACCCTCTAAATGCTTACGGAGCAGCATCACGAAAGCGGGCGGCTCATTCGCAATCTTCTGCGGCTTCAAGGCCGTAATATGGGCCCGTGCCAGTTGGGGATGGGCGGAAAGATAGATCCAGCGATTTTTGCCACCCACCCCTTCCTGGAAACTTGGCGCATAGCATTGCAACGCCACGGCATGCTCAGTTGGCTGAATAATAGTATCAATACGCCCACCAATGAGCAACTTGCGCCACTCATCGGCCACACAGGCAAGGGTAAAAGCATCAATATACATAGTAGCAGTATCCGTTCTATCAAAGCGTTTGCGTTCCCATCACCAGCGGGATCTTGCTGTTCACCTGCTAGCAGGCGCCGACGCGCCTGCACCACACACTAAACATTGGTTTGAGCACCAGCGGTGCGAAAACTCATGCACAGAGATCGTGGAGAGCATGGGAGCCTAACACTCTGAAACACCGCTTGCTTGCGGCTAACTTCGACATCGACTTACTTTTCAATCAGGCAGGTTGACGCGATATTCCTCTTTAGAGATATAACGCACGTTTATAAGAATTTTTAACAGGTATGAGCTGTAAAAAAACAAGCCCATGCAGCGGAGAAGTGTACCCGGGCGCCTTTCGAGATACCCTTCCGTGTTGTACAATAGTAGGGCAAGCATGCCTTGACGCATCAGTATATGATACGGCAACTGGCTACAGAGAGCCAGGGCTAGCAGCAATAAATTACAGTATAACAAAGAGATGTTTGTTCGTACACCAATCCTCTCTCTCATTGAGCAACACCAGGAAGAGAAGCATGCAACTTGAGATTCAATCGACAGTGACACCGTCGAATCAGGCCGCATCAGTGAAACAAGGACTGTTATTTGTCCTTTCTGCGCCGTCTGGGACCGGAAAAGATTCCGTTATCAACGCCTTGAAGGCCAGAGGAGTTTCTTTTCATGTCGTTGCCTCTGTAACGACACGCGCCCCTCGTCCCGGTGAAACTGAGGGCAACCCTTACTATTTTGTCGATCATGAACGTTTTGAAGACATGATTGCACATGACGAACTCATTGAGTACGCGCAAGTGCACGGAAACTGGTATGGACAACCCTTACAGCAAATTACAGACAACATCCAACAGGGAAAAGACGTATTGCTCAAAATCGATGTACAGGGTGCAGCGACGGTACGTCAAAAGGTAGCAGGAGCTATTTATATCTTTCTGGTGCCCGGGTCCCTGGATGAATTGGTTGAACGTCTGACGAACCGTCAAACAGAGACAGAGGAAGAACGCCAACGTCGGCTCACCGATGCCCAGCACGAACTGGCGCAACAAGAACACTATGATTATGTCATTGTGAACCGACAGGGGAGACTTGAGGAGGCGGTAGATAATCTACAGGCCATTATGCAAGCTGAGCGTTGCCGCACACATCCCCGGTACGTACAAATAAACACAAAAGGGATTTAAAAGCATGTCAGTAGAAATGGAACGTTTTGAACCTTCGCGCACAGTAGAGCGCAATCTGGGTATGGAACTTGTTCGCGTTACCGAGGCCGCAGCCCTGAGCGCCGGTCGTTGGATGGGTCGCGGCAATAAAGAGATGGTCGATCAGGCCGCAGTAGATGCCATGCGTCACGCTGTGGATGGTGTCGATATGCATGGTGTGGTTGTGATTGGTGAGGGCGAAAAAGATGAAGCCCCGATGCTGTATGTTGGTGAAGAGATCGGCAATGGCAACAAGCCTGAAGTCGATGTAGCAGTTGATCCTGTCGATGGCACACGTTTGCTGGCCCTGGGCTCACCAGGTGCGCTGGCCGTTATCGCCACCGCTGGTCGCGGCAGCATGTATTCGGCCCCTCCCGGAGTCTATTACATGAATAAGATTGCCGTTGGTCCTGCATTCAAAAACGTGATTGATATCAATGCCCCAGTGGCAGTCAACCTCGACCGTATCGCACGTGTCCGTAACGCCCATATTGATGATATCACCGTTGCCGTCCTGGATCGCCCCCGTCATCAGGAACTGATCCAGGAAATCCGTACCGCCGGTGCCCGTATCCGCCTGATCACCGATGGTGATGTGGCCGCCGCCATTCAGGCCGCCATGGAAGATTATCGTGGTCTTGATGTCCTGATGGGGACTGGTGGTGCACCAGAGGCCGTATTGGCTGCCGCCGCATTGAAATGCCTGGGCGGTGAAATTCAGACCAAGATCTGGCCCCGCACAGAAGAGGAGCGCGAGCGCTTCAAAGCAGACGGTATCGATCTTGAACGTGTTTTCCGTATTGACGATCTGGTTAGCAGCAACGATGTCAGCTTTGCCGCAACCGGTATCACCACCGGCGAAATGCTGGATGGTGTACAGTACTATGGTTGGGGCGCGCGTACCTCATCGATCATGATGCGCTCACATTCCGGCACTGTCCGCTACATCCAGGCCCGCCACAAATGGCGCAAAGGCGTAGTACAAGAATAATTCTAGTGAAGAAAAGGGCAGCGCTTCCAACTGGAAATGCTGCCCTTTTCTTCACTAGAATTATCTCAAAAAAGCTTTTTGCGCGCTCGACTTTTCGCACCTACGGTGCTCAAACAGAGTATGTAGTGTAGAAAAAGTTCTTCGAACTTTTTCTACACTACATACTAAACAGGAAATGTGCTGTGTATCTTTCCTGCACCACACATTAAAAAGGGCGCAGGCGCGCCTGCGCCTGCCAGTAGGTCAAACAGCAAAATACCGCTGGTGATGGGAATCAAACACTTTGTAATAAAAACCTAAAAGTTCAAATTAGCTTCGATTCAAATATTTTATAGTATATGGTGCATAAGCCGTTCTCTGAACGGCTTATGCACCATATACTATAAAATATTTGAGCGCCTCTGGCGCGAAAAGTCATCTAGGGATCATAGAAACTGTGGGATAAAAACAACTTTAAAAGGATTTTAAGCGTTCGATGATCGCATCAGCAACTTGCGATGTACCGACCGCGCCTGGATCATCAGGGCGCGGCTTCAAATCATAGGTCACCGACTTCCCTTCGGCGAGGGTCTGCATCAAGGCCTTTTCCAGGCGGAGCGCGGCATCCCGCTCTTCCAGGTGTCGCAACATCATGACGCCAGAAAACATCATCGCCATAGGATTGACCTTGTTCTGGCCCGCGTATTTCGGGGCACTACCATGAACGGGTTCAAAGACGGCATAATTACTGCCAATATTGGCCCCCGGAGCCACTCCCAGTCCACCAATCAGGCCAGCGGATAGATCGGAGATAATATCGCCATATAAATTAGGCAGAACCAGGACATCGTATTGCTCGGGCTTCTGGACCAGTTGCATACACATATTATCGACAATGCGGTCTTCATACTGGATATCGGGATACTCTCTGGCGACCTCATGTGCTGTGGATAAAAACAGGCCATCCGACATGCGCATAATGTTGGCTTTATGCACTGCCGTCACCTTGCGTCGCTTATTGGCACGGGCATATTCAAAGGCAAATTTGACAATCCGCCGCGTCGCCGCCACTGAGATATACTTGATACTCATGGCTGAGTTAGGATCAATGTGATGGCCCGTCGTACGTCCGATCATCGCCAACAATTCTTCATATTCAGAAGTGCCACGCTGAAACTCAATGCCAGCATAAAGATCTTCAGTATTTTCACGCACAATCACAAGATCAATATTCTCATACCGGGAACGAAGGCCCTGATATGTTTTGGCAGGACGCAGATTAGCATAGAGATCGAGTTGTTTGCGCAGCGTCACATTGGCGCTACGTTGCCCTCTTCCCACAGGGGTCGTAATTGGACCTTTCAGACCCACCCGGGTACGTTTAATCGACTCAATAACTTCATCCGGTAAAACGGTCCCCTGCTTTGCCAGCGTTTCCGCTCCTGCCTGTCGCACATCCCAGTCAAATTGTACACCCGTCGCTTCAAGGACACGGCGCGTCGCCTCAGAAATTTCGGGCCCAGTCCCATCGCCGGGAATCAGCGTCACTGCATGCGGCATGTAATCCTCCATTTAAGCAGAACTCTCTTACAATTCGCGTTTTTTGAGAGCGCAATTATTTCCCGATTATATCATACACCAAAGGCTTGATTCTGCTTTTTTGGTTACTGTGTCGCGCCAGTTTCACGCTTTGACGCCGCATTGGCCTTTGTCGTCGCAGTAGTACGGCGTGTGGGCGTCTTACTGCTTGCTTTGGCCTTCGCTGTAGCTGTTTTTGTCGTTTTCGTCGTACGCTTCGCTGTCGTGCGTGTAGCTGTTTTTGTCGTTGCCTTAGTGGTCGTGCTCGCACTCCGCCTGGTCGTTTTCTTTGCCGTATCGTCCGTCGCCTTTGTCGTTGCACTTACACTTTTACGGCGTGTCTTCGTAGCAGGAGAGGTGGCACCGTCTGTCGTGGTCGCATTGCTACGGGTTGTGCGCGGAGCACGGGCGGCTTTAGCCTTACCATCCAGTAAAGGCTTATCCTCAGTAGTATGCTGAGCCAGGAAATCCTGATAGCACACAGGTTCCTGCGCACCTTTCGGTACCACCATCAGACCACCACATTTGGGACAGAGATCCGGCACTGGACGTTCCCAGATGGCAAAGTTACAGGTAGGATAGTTTCCACAGCCATAGAAAAGGCGTTTCTTCATCCGTGTCTTACGCTCGACCAGATCCCCTCCACATTGTGGACAGAGCGCGCCTGTTTTATTGACAACCGAGCGACGATAGCGACACTCAGGAAAATCAGAACATGAGATAAAACGTCCAAAGCGTCCGGTACGGATCACCAGATTGCGGCCACAATCGGGACACAACTCATCGGTCTCCTCCAATGGCTTCTGAACGCGGTTCATCTCCACTTCAGCTTTATCCATCGTCGTCTTAAAATCGCCATAGAATGTACTCAGGAACTCAATCCAGGAACGTCGCCCATCCTCAACATCGTCCAGTTTGCGCTCCATATCGGCGGTAAAACCGGTATCCACGATATTGGGAAAATGCTTATTCATCACCTCATTGATCGTTTCGCCCAACCAGGTTGGCACGAAACGGCGCTGCTCCTGATCCACATAACCACGATCCTGAATCGTACTGATAATAGGAACGTAGGTACTTGGACGACCGATGCCCTGCTCTTCCAGTTCTTTGATCAGGCTGGCCTCAGAGAAACGAGGGGGTGGCTGAGTAAAATGCTGCTCAGGCTTCAAACCATGGTAATCCAGCGGCTCATCGACTTTCATGGCAGGCAGAAGCTTTTCATCCTCTTCACGCGACCAGACGGCATAGAAACCAGGAAACTTCAGATTGGAACCGGTGGCGCGGAACACATAGTTTTTGGCAACGATATCGGCACGCACCGTATCAAAGATCGCAGCCGTCATAAAGCTGGCTACAAAGCGCCGCCAGATTAAATTATACAGCTTAAACTGATCGGGCGTCAGATACGACTTGACATCCTGTGGTGTCAGTGCGGCTTCAGTCGGACGAATAGCCTCGTGGGCATCCTGGGTCGTAGCCTTGGATTTACCAACGCGCCCCTGACCCACATAGGGCTGACCATGCGCCTCCGCAATGTATGCTTTCACCTGACTCTGTGCCTCTTCCGAGATACGGGTCGAGTCGGTACGCATATAGGTAATCAGACCCTGATGACCGCGTGCGCCTATTTCAATGCCTTCATAGAGTTGTTGAGCCAGACTCATGGTCTTTTTCGGCTTAAAGTAGAGCCGCTGTGATGCATCCTGCTGCAAGGTACTGGTGGTATACGGTAGGGGAGGCTGACGACGCTGCTCGCGCTCTTCATACTTCAGCACGCGATAGGACGCACCCTGCAATTCCTGCATAATGGCATCGGATTCAGCCTGCGAGGAAATCTTAATACGTCCTTTTGCGGCTTTGCCTGCCTTCGCACCATTCTCTGATCCTTCCGGCGTTGCGGCCTCATCTTTATCAGCAGCCGACTCAGCGCTCTTTAAGGATTCGAGATCATTCAGGCGAGAAATTAACTGCGCCTCAAAGCGCTCTTTTTGTTGCTGCTTACTCAGCGTAACAGCAATGCTCCAATATTCTTCAGGGATAAATGCGCGCACCTCAGCCTCGCGGTCGCAAATGAGACGCAAAGCCACCGATTGCACACGTCCAGCACTGGTACCGGATTGAATGCGGCGCCAGAGCAGAGGACTGATTTTATAGCCGACCAGGCGATCCAGCACACGACGTGCCTGTTGCGCATTAAAGAGGTCTTCATTAATTTGTCGGGGCTTGCGAATAGCCTCCTGGACCGCATGCTTGGTGATCTCATTAAACACAGCACGATGAGGATTCTTTAAATCCAGGATATATTTGAGCGACCAGGCAATAAACTCGCCTTCGCGATCAGGGTCCGGGGCCAGATACACCTCATCGGCACGCTTTGACGCAGCTTTAAGCTCGTCGATTAATTTGTCTTTTTTCTCGATAATCTCATATTTAGGAGCGAAGTCTTTGCGCGTATTCACGCCAAGCCCTTTTTTAGGCAAATCGATAATGTGGCCCATCGAAGCACGGACCTCAAAATCGCGACCAAGAAACTTTTCAATCGTTTTTGCTTTGGCCGGTGACTCGACAATTACTAATTTTTTCGCCATTGAGTTGATACCTGACCTTCGTTATTGAACAAAACCCGCACAGTTATAAGTGTTTGTCTTAAAGGATAGAATAGCATAGTTTGACAAGTAGGTATTCCATCCTATTTTACAGCTATTGCAAGCCAGTCTGTGGATTGCAGCTCGTCGAGCAATCTTTTCCGGCTTTCCATGAACATCTTGCATTCCATTGTTCCACTACCACCAACCTGCCGCTCTATACGGGCCATTATTCCAGACAGGATGAAAGGGAGCATCAAAAATTTCTTTTGAAGCATACCATACCTGGCAAGAGTTATTTCAGTAGCATATCTATCTTTACCATACTCTGACAAGAGGAGAAAGCTCATCCAGGGAGCTATCTTTACCATATACTTGACCCCATCAAGGCATGCATGCTATGCTGCATGCATCTACTATAGAGGACAGAAGCAGGAGCGCCGATGCGGAGGAACAGTATGCGAAAACAACAACCATCCCAGCCAATTCCGCCTGATACCGATCACTCGCAACAAACGAATCAATCCGATGCCGCCTCGCTTCCCACAGTGCCAGCAGAAGCACATCAGGAGTCAGCAGAGAAGCGTCAACGAGGATCGGCGCGCGCCGGTATGGCTGTCATCGCTGGTCGTACCGCCGGGGCTTTGAGCCGTCGACTCCATATTGGCGGCGGAACAAGCATCATCGGTGTCGTTGCCCAGCGTGTCTACCCCGATATCGTCGCTCATCTGGCGACGGAACTTGAACACGGCAGCATCATGGTGACGGGGACCAATGGAAAAACCACGACCAGTAGCTTTATCGCCGCCATTCTACGCGACGACGGATTGCGTGTCTGGCGCAACCGTGAAGGTTCAAATCTGGTTGGCGGCGTCGCCAGTTCTCTGGTCATTCGCGCCCAACCCAATGGTCACCTGCGCCGCTCTGGCGCGGCCATCTCGATTTTAGAGGTCGATGAGGCAGCCCTCCCCAAACTGGTTCGCGCTATCCCACCACGCATCGTTGTTTTTACCAATCTCTTTCGCGATCAACTGGATCGTTACGGTGAGGTGGATAGTGTTGTCAATAAATGGAAAATAGCGATTGCCCAGTTACCCGCAAGTACTACATTAATTCTCAATGCCGATGATCCTACAATTACCCAACTGGGAGAGAACTTCCCCGGTCGCATCATCTACTATGGCATTGATGATATTCAACTGGAGGCCGCAGAGCCAGCCGAGACTGATACAGAGAAACGCTATCAGGTACTGGATACCCGCACCTGCGCTCACTGCGGTGCTGAATATGAATATAGCGCCCGCTTCTACAGCCACATGGGACATTACTATTGTCCCTCGTGCGGCAAGCGGCGTCCAACCCCCGATATCCGTATTAGCCGGGTGGAGATGGAGAGCTTTGATCGTATCCGCTTACAGATCGCGACAGGCGAAGAGGCAGCCCACGAAATAATCGTACCTTTACCTGGACTCTATAATATCTACAATGCTCTGGCGGCGGCAGCCGTTGCGCATGCAATGAAGATTGGCTGGGATGCCGTGACCACTGGTATTGAACAATCCAAACCAGTCTTCGGGCGCGGCGAACGCATTCAAGTCGAGGGGCGAACCATTCGCCTGCTCCTCGCCAAGAATCCTACCGGCTTCAACGAGGTCCTGCGCACCTTATTCTCGGATAATAGTTCACGCCACATCCTCTTCATCCTGAATGACAACATCGCAGATGGACAGGATATTTCCTGGATCTGGGATGTGGATTTTGAGCGCGCGGTCCACCATATTGAAACGCTTGTTGTCAGCGGCACCCGGGCCTTCGATCTGGCCTTACGTATGCAATATGCGGGCGTAGATGAGCAAAAAATTATGGTCGTCCCACCTACACCACTTAAGGCGCTTAAGACACTGCATACCACCCACAGCCGCCAGCAGAAAAAGCTCCATATTCGGCGCGCAAAGAAGGACAATGTAGAGTATAATACGCAAGAGAATATAAAATTACCTGAGTATGTCTATGGGATAAAAAACGCCCTGGATGGCGCGTTACAAAAAACACCTGTAGGCGAAACACTTTTCATCGTACCAACGTATACAGCATTACTTGAATTACATCGTGAACTGGAACAGCGTGGCTTTACCTCGCGCTACTGGGAAGGAAGAGATGCATAAAAGATGATCTCAGATTATCGCTCACAAAAACTTAGCCTGACGTTAGGGCATCTCTATCCCGATCAATTGAATTTATATGGGGATCGTGGCAATATCCTGACGTTACAAAGGCGTTGCCAGTTACGGGGTATTGAATTGCGGGTCGTAGGATTGGGCGTCGGCGATGCGCTGGCCCCGGATGAGTATGATCTTTTGTTTATTGGTGGTGGGCAAGATAAAGAACAGGCTCCCGTTGCGCAGGATCTCCATGAAATGAAAGGGATTGGGATGTGGGCGGCTATCGAGGATGATATGCCTGTACTGGCGGTGTGTGGCGGCTTTCAACTGCTCGCCCATTATTATCGTCCCGCCGAAGGTCCCGATATGCGTGGCCTGGGTGTCTTTGACGCCTGGACAGAGCATAAAGGATCTCAGGTGCCACGCTGTATCGGAGATATCGCTATTCGCTGGGGCGACCAGACGCTGGTCGGTTTTGAAAACCATGGCGGTCGTACGTATCTGGGAACCGCCCAACCATTGGGGAGAGTTATCAAAGGCCATGGCAATAACGCTGAGGATCATACGGAAGGCGCGATCTATCGCAACGCATTCGGCACCTATCTGCATGGCTCGCTGTTACCAAAAAATCCACACTTCGCGGATTATTTACTCGAGCTAGCTCTGCAACGCAAATATAACCATGCCGAGTCGGAAAATGTTCCATCTTTCAACAGTGTCGCTACGGAACATGGATCCACTGTGTTAGAATTACCAAGAACAAGTTTGCCATCACTCCTGGCACCATTGGATGATACGTTAGAATGGGAGGCACACGCCTCTCTACTGGAGCGCCTTGGATTATATACTGAGGCTGCCTCTGTTTTGCGCGCTCATATTGACTCATTTAGGCTGGTTTAGGCTTGATTCACTGGTTTACCTGATGGGGAATATGCTATGAGTTTTGATCGGTCAATGGCTCGTTGCTCATTTTGTGGTCGTCATTCCTCGGATGTACGACGGATGATCGCTGGACCAGGAGCAGCATACATTTGCGATGACTGTTTACAGGTATGTAATGATATTCTCCGCGATCCAACGCCGTTTTCACCCCAGGCTCTGGAATTAGCTTCTCGTCCTCCGGTGGTTGTTGCGGCACCCCCGCCGCTGGGAGAGGACCGAAGCACAACAACGACGACACGTGAGCCTGTACGTACAGTTATCCTTGAGCTTGAGCAGAAGCAACAGGGAAACACCCTGATTTTACACCGTATTCAATACTACCAGGATGTCTTTGAGCTTCAGTATCTGTGGATTCGACCACCCTTTACCGCGGGCTTTGCCTTTGTCCCTCGCATCATCTTTTTTTTGAAGGATACGACAGGCGCCCAATGGACAGGAGATCGCGGTGGCATGATTCTGGCCCGCCCTGATCTGGCGAGTGGCCCTAATAATGCCGTCTATCAGGGAAGCGCGCGTTTTCGTCCCCTACCCTCAACGGGAGCACGGACATTGACAATCCGCGCCGCTGATCCCCTGGGACAATTTGAAGAATCCCCTCCACGCCCCTGGGAATTCGAAATAACCTTGTAATAGAAGTCGACACGCTCACAGCAAATATGACAAAAGTGGCACATTTCAAATCTATGAAATGTGCCACTTTTGCAACATACTGCATTTCCATTTCCGCTTTATTCAGTTCAAAGCCAGTACGCTATTTATTCCTGTGCTGGAACTAGCAACCCATACCCGCCGGTATCCAACTTATACATGACATTGACACTATTGGTCTCAGAGTTGAAAAAGGGATAATAGGAGGTGCCACTTTTCTCCATCTGCTCGATCACTTCATGATCCGTCATGGATGTGGTCGGCAAACGTCGGATCTCCAGGACTTTAGTCCAGATCTCTTCATTATCTTCTTCATCAACCGGGGCGGGAGGCAGGTCGGTGTCTTCATATTCATCAAAGGTGGAAAGTGCACCACCACGGGAGAGGGCAAGCATCTTAATGGGTTCAGCCTTCTGGCGTCTCGTCGTCACACGACCTTTCTGACGTCCCAGTTGTGCCACCACTTTATCGAGCACCAGATCAAGAGCCGCAGTCGCGGTTAAAGCACTTACCTCACTTCGCGAAGGAAATGGATTGTTTGCCAGGGCAAGCTGAACGGTGTAACGATCCCCGGCGCTGCGCGTCTGTTCCTCCAGGACGGTTATTTCAACACGCGCATCATCATTCAGCCAGTGTGATAGGCGCTGAACCTTGCGCTCAATCTTTGCACGTAATTGTGGTGTAATTTGCATCTGTCTGCTTTTGATAATTATTTGCATAGTTCGCTCTCTTTCAATCCAACAACACAGTGTAACGAACGTAACAGATGGCTCTTTGCTGAAAAAAGCGGGTACAGACACCATTATATCACCATTCCCCAAACGTAGTGGGTATATGTTGACACATTCTACCCCTTTTCTATACTCACAGCACTTATTGTAGATGACATAAACTGTCTATAGCGAATTTTCTTTTTGCCAGAAGAATTGCATAGATATGTTTAAACGGTTGTACCTAAAAAGCTGAAAGAATGAGTTCTCTTGTATATGAAAAAGGTGTTATACAAAAACATATCAATGCAGAAGAATTGGCGCAAATTATGAACAATGTTTAATAATCAGATATAACAAATTCATAAAATGTTCATCGAATGATGTTATCATAGAACTATCTTTGAAGGTCATGTTGAAGTTAATTGATTTGTGGAAGGGTAAGTGACTCATGACAACTATACCAAGCGATCAACATATTACCTACCAGTTACAGTATCGCAAATGTGGCAAGGCATCATGTAGCACCTGTCGTAACGGTCAAGGGCACGGGCCCTACTGGTACGCCTATTGGCGTGTCGGCTCACGGTTACGCTCAGGTTACATCGGGAAAGTGCGTCCAAGTCAGCTCTCAACGGCAGCCTCAGTCACAACGAAAGAGCTGGCAGAGCAACCAGTAGCAGTAGCACACAGCTACGCAGTCTCAGCAGCCTCCGCAACAACCACGACCTCCTCTGCACGCAGATGACAACCAAAAAATCGAGGATTGTGATAGAATAATCCTGAATCAGAGGAAGAGCAAGGTTTTGGGCGTTCCCATGCAAAAACGCTCTGCCTTCGGGCAACAATTGTTTCCTCCCCAGGCATACATGCAGGGGATCCAGCATTGGAGATATCGATGAAGGCACAGGGAGGAAACAAGCGGAGATATCGATGAAATGTCCTTTTTGTGGAGGCACAGAGTCACGGGTTAAAGATTCCCGCGACGTTGGAGATGCCGTTCATAGGCGACGCGAATGTGAGCACTGTAAAGGCCGCTTTAGCACCTACGAACGCGTCGAGAAGTTTCACCTGATGGTGATTAAACAAGATCAGCGTCGTGAGGCATTTGATCGACAGAAACTTTACGTAGGAATTCGCAAAGCCTGTGAGAAACGTCCTTTACCCGCAGGCGAAATTGAGAACGCCGTTGAAGAGATTGAGCAAGAACTCTATCGCTTTGGCAAGCAAGAGATTCCGAGTAGTGTGATAGGAGAACGCGTTATGGAACATCTCCGACAGCTCGATAAAATCGCCTATATTCGCTTTGCAAGCGTCTATCGATCATTTGGAGATGTTGAGACCATGTTCGAGGAGATCCAGAAACTGCTCAATCGCGAAAAACCAGACTCGGCTAACCTCCAACAGATAATAATTAATGAAAGCTCGGATAGCTATCGCCGCGACGATTTCTAACTGAGCTATTCATGGTCGAGAATGTGATGAATCATAAAAGAGTATTTCAACAGATGATCATATTGTGTAAGCTTCTCTGTTAAGACACTCTCATACTTTCGTGCGTTTTTTCAGGTCTATCCGAAAAAAGGGACCTTATTCGGCGTGCTGGCTCTCAGCCTTGCGTAAGCGGCGGCTCAACACAACCAGCAGTTTTAAAGCCACATCTGTATGATCGCGCAAGAAAGAGCGAAACTCCCAGACTGGCAATAACAGGGCTGTGACATCATCAACCGCGCTCACAGTGGCCGAACGGGGTAGATCATCGAGCAGGGCCATTTCTCCCAACACATTGCCAGCACCCAGCGTGCCTAAATCCTCTTCCTCATGACCGGCAGTCTGTCTGGTCACATGCACGTTCCCAGCCGTAATGATATAAAGACCAACACCGCTATCACCTTGAGCGATAATAGTTGAGCCAGCCTTATATGAACGCTCCTGACAACTCTTTGCCAGGGCCTGAAGTTCTTTCTTGCTTAATTCTGAAAAGAGATCGACACGTGAAAGAGCGTCTTCATACATAATGGGGACTACCTTTCAAAAAATAATCATACACACTTTCTGGCCAACGCTTCAAAAAAAAGGAATTGCGCCACAAAAGCAACCATGTCAGCGTAAAAAGATGTGCATATAGTTATAAATTCCTCTTCTATTATAGCATTAGCCAGCACGATTGTGGATAGCATCTATTGATCTCTCACGGGTAACTTTGACTTTCGAAAGCAAGTGAATATACAATGCATACAGAACGCAAAGCATTCAACATTTATGCTCAGCTAGACATGAGTTTAAGGAATATATAGTTATGACCACATCAGAGAACGAAAAAAAAGAAAAAGACCGACAGCAAGCAGAAAAGCGTCTTGATGCAGGCTTCAACGCTTATAATGATGGAAAGTTAGATCAGGCAAGCGAGGCATTTGGAGATGCTGAGATCCGCTTTCGTATGACTGGCGATTTTAAGCGGGCCGGTGATTGCCGCGCCATGATTGCGGATATCTATGAGCAAAATAACGCATTAGAACAGGCGATCAATAGTTATCAGCGAGCAATCCGTCACTATCAAGAGGCAGACCGTCCCTTGCTGGTAGCATCCAGCGAACTCTCACGCGGCCACATTGAGCGCAAGCTCGCTCATCTCGATCAAGCGCAGGATGCGTATCAAAACGCACAACAGATCTATCGCAAACAGCAGAATCCCAAAGGACTTGGCAACGTCGAGCTTGCATTAGGCCATATCGAATTGCAGCGTGCAAATACAGCCTATGCAGCCGAACATTATCAGGATGCGATTACTTATTTTAAAGAAGCGAACGAGCAGACTAATGAGGCAGATGCCGCACGGAGCCTTGCTGATATCCAGCGCATGCGGCGCGAGTTCACAGAAGCCGAAACGGGCTACAAGCGTGCCCTGGAGATCTATCAGAACACAGGCGATAACTATGGGATCGTCGATGCTCAGGTTGGCCTGGGCAACATTTATACCGCGCAGGAACGCTTTGATGAGGCAGCTCAGATCCTGGGAGATGCCCTGGCACGTTCAGGCCTGATCGAATATGAATTGGGGCAGGCCGATGCCAATCTGGGTCTGGCCGAGATCAATTTTCAGCAATCCAATATCGATCAAACCTTGATTGGTGCTCAATCCGCCTTACAGATCTATACCGATCAACATAATAGTCTGGGCACAGCGAATGCTGGCCGCTTACTCGGTGAAGTGAATCTGCGGCGCGGACAACTCGCGTACGCCAATTCGATTATGGATCGTACCCTGCGTACCTATCAGGCAGTCTCCTACCGCCTGGGACAGGCAGAGACATCAGTTGTGCTGGGCTTAATCCAGTTTCGCCGTGGTTTCTTGAGTCGCGCCCAACAAACATTGGAGAGCGCCATGAAACAGGCCAATACCCTGAAGGATAGTCAACTGGAAACCCGCGCCCTGCTTGGTCTGGGTGAAGTACAACGCCAGAAGGGTGAACTGGGTCCCGCCAGGAACATCTTCACAGAGGCACATGCCCTGGCAGAAAAAGCGGATGAGCGCGTGGGAACACCCAATATCGTGCTAGCCGAGATCAATCTGGCTCGGCTGGCGATTCTGAGCGGCAATCTCAACGACGCAGAAGATTATCTGGATGCCGCCGAGGCCAAAACAAAACAGAATACCCAGGCTGCGCAACTTCTGCCTGCGGTCCTGGCGATGCGTGGACAATTACGCCAGACTGAGGGAGATTTTGCAGCAGCCGAGGCTCTCTATAGCAGCGCGCATAATCAGGCCGAGGCGTTACAGCAGGCGAATCTGGCGGTCGAAGCGCTGCTGGGACAGGGACAGGCCAGACTGGCGCAGGGTGAACTGGAAGCGGCCCAGAATACGTTCTTTGAGGTCGGTCGTCAGTTCCAATTGCTTGAAGATACCAATGGCGATGGGCTATCCGTCCTTGGTGTCGCGCAGGTCAATATTGGGCAGAAACAGAATGATGAGGCCCTGGAAAATTGCGAGGCTGCCCTGATTCGCTTCCGTCAGACGGATGATCAACCCAGCGAGGCCGATGCGTTATTGGTTCGCGGCCTGGTTCAACGCGCAAATGAAGCGTTTGATAACGCAATAGGGGATTTTGAACAGGCACTGCGCTTCTATCATCAACAACGTCGTCCACTGGGTGTGGCAGATACACGTTTTGCCCGAGGAGCTATCTATCTGCTGCGTAAAGACTTTGAGCGTGCGCACGATGAACAGAGCAAGGCTATCATCCAGGTTGAGCGAGTCATGAATAGCATCAAGACACCGGAGCGCTGGGGCACGTTCTTACGCCAGTACGCCGAGCAGTATGCGGATACCACTGTCACAGAACTACAATTGAATAATGACGCACAGGTCAGCACGCTATTACAGAACTTCGTCAAGATTGCTGGCAAGACAGAAATCGTCAGCTATCTGCAAAGTTATGAGGAATCGATTCCAACTGCGGGCGAAGAGCTTTCCGCGGAGGAAATACAAACGAATACCGATCTTGTGAAAAGATTAAGCCAGATTCGCCACCGCCTTTAAGGCATGAATGTTGCTATCAATGATATACTAGAAGGCGTGTCATGTGCCTGGCACAGGACTCAAAAGAACAATCACTCATTTCTTTTCAAGGATATCCCCTCTGCAAAGTGGCATAGCCACAACTGAGGGGTATAAAAAACGAAACGACCAGGCATGGCAATGCATAGAAACACTGTCATTCGCACTGAAAGTTGAAGGGACACTTCGTTATGGGTATACAATTCTTACGTGGAGATTCACAAGCTCCCAGGGGGCATGCTATTTTCATAGCAAGAAGTAGAAGCAACTCACAGGTTGTCTATAGCACCTACTGTCTTGTACCACCAATACCCATGTCGATTGCGAAGTACCTACCCCCTCTCTTCGCCGCCCAAATCCCTTCGGAAGAACTACAGGGCGCAGAGAACATTTCCGGCATGCCCATTCCTCCAATGTTAGAAGAAGGTATGAGCCTCGCACAGTTGGAGGCACTGGCCGAACGCCGTAGCGATGATCTCTGCGATATTGGCAGCACATCGACCGAAGAGATTGAGCGCATGCAACTGGCAACGATGAGCAGTCAGGAATATGCTCAACTCTATGCCACCTATATTTCTCATGCCAGCCAGTTGCCAGCCTCACATGCCAAAACGGCTGTGACTGAAACCGCTCCGATTGATAATCTGGATGCAGAAGAATTACTGATCCAAACCTTGTCGGAACGACAAAAACTGGCCGAGGTCGGCAAACTGGTGGGTATGGCTCGCTATGCATTGGGTGGTCATGATACAGCCCTCCTTCAGGATACCAGACGACGCATCGAACAATTCGCACGTTCTTTGCCTGAAAAGTATCGCGGGGCTGAAATCGTCAAGGCCGCAACCGCACCTGAAGAGCGCGGTGCAAAATTGGCGGAACTTTATTTAAGTCGAGCATATAAATTGCTGGATGAAGATTATGCTGAAATCCCCCGCATTGAGAGTGCTATTCGCGAATTAAAAGAAGAGTAGCACCTTCTATGCATGTTCTAATAAATACGTACTTACATATGTAGGAGTCATATATGGCTGCAGTAGAACTGAGAGTGGACCTCTCAACATTGATTGATGCAGTAGTGAAAGGAGATAATGCTGAAATTATCTCCAGTGCACGAAGTCTTTTGGAACAAGAACGCAATGCCGATGTCTTGATTGGCCGCGTTGGCATTCTGGCAAGCCAGGGCGATCCCGAAGGTCATGTCAGTATTACACTGGCAGCAGCCGCGATGCTGGCACGCTTCTTGCGCGCCCGTCCCGCTCCCCTGGATACCGAGGCACCACTACAAACACGCGCTCTGCCCCTTTTCGTGCGTGCCCTCAGCACGGCCGCACCCGCGATTCGCAAGGGCAAAGATGCGAAGTTGGAAAGCCCACGCCCGTTCTTCCCTAGCGAGTTGTTGGATCAGGGAAAAAGTGTCAATCAGGTCTTGAATGACGCAATTCAACAGAATGACGCTGCCCTGACCGAACGTCTCTTGCTGGGCCTCTATAGCACTGGCGCAGACTATCGCACGCTTCAGGTTCGTGCCTATGAGGCGGTCGCAACAACCTTTGCCAATGGTGGACATCCTTTGATGGATACCGTGCGCGGCTTCCAGTTGCTGGATGCGGTGGAATGGGGCAAACAGGTACCGCAGTTGTTGCACTGGCTGGCACCACAACTGCCAATTCAACCCAATAAGCCTAATGCGGCCTGGGTTCAGACGGTACGCGATTTCGTTGCCGATTCCAAACATAGCATTGCCAGTGTGCGCACCAGATTATCCGCACCAAAGAACGCCAATGCATTGCCGTTACAACAGGTTATCCTCAGCAATGCAGAGACGGGCGCGGTCTGTCAGCAGGTCTATGATGCGATTATTACTGGTGAGGCAACACCACTGGCCGTGACCGCGGTTGCTGCACTGGCCGCCGCCGAGCTGCTCCAATCCGTTGGGGATGCTGATCGCGATCTCTTTATTCGCGCCTCCCATGGATTGCTCTTCGCCTCCGCCGCACGTAACGCGTTACGCCAGGTACAGGATGAGGAACTCTTCACTCTGGTCTTTACGGTTGCTGCGTATGTGAATGCCCTGTATAAGGAAATTGCGCCGCTCGCCAGTAAAGAGAGTACGACAGCAAGTAGCGCCCCGGCAGCAGCCGTGGGTGGCGGCTTGATCGCGGTCACTCAATTGGAGACACTGGAAGCCCAATTAAAGAATAAGGATATCCACGGAGCCTACAGCACTGCACAGCGCTACCTCAAACTGGGTCACGATCCCCGTGCCCTGTTCGGTACCATCGGACTGGTTGCGGCATGGAACGATACCACGCTCGATCAGGGCCATTCATTGCAGATTGTACAGGCAGCCGGTGAGGAATTTACCAGTTGGGGCAAAGATCTCTCGACAACCAATATCGATGTGTTTCTGCAGTTAGCACTGCGTGCCGCCGCCCTGGGTAAACGCGATACATTAATCGCACAGGTATAACCCAAGATCTGCGGGAATATCCCTATACGCGTCAGATTCCTCTGACAACACCATCAATTGACATGTACAGGGATATTCCCCCTATTAATCCTTCACGGGCAATACCGCTCAAAGAAGAGGAATGTGAGGAAAACCGCAAATGATGGGTAACGTAGGTGCAGCACGAACGAACGTGAGTCCCGCTTTCCCCATTATCGTCCGGATCCCTCGCTCGTAGGCTCATTCGTACCATAACCGTCCTGCCAGTCACAGTTGGAGCGAGATGGTGATACGTGAAGGGGAAAGCGCACCTCGGTTGCGACCTTGGCACGCACCTACAGTGCCCATCATGATCTCCAATCCCGATTTGTCCATCCACTTCTAGCCCAACATCGCATGGATCGCTTAAAAATTTTCTAACGCGCCTGGAGGAGCTGCGCCTAATGATCGATAAAAATACTGTTAGCGCAAAACATAGGATGCCCCCAATATCACCTCGCCTCCTATTCTTTTGCCAGCTAATCAGGCTGACCTTGCTAACCTTGCTACTGGCCGCCTGTAGCAATCCATTTGGGGGCGACACCAATACTGCCCCATCTCTGGTGAAAGCCCCTGCCAATAAACAAACCTTGACGATTCCCGAAGTTGGTATCACCGATCTGGATACCCTCGATCCCGCGCTGGCCCACGATCCAGCCTCGATCAGCGCCGTCCAGATGCTCTATACAGGATTGGTACAGGCCGATGATACATTGCATGTCAAAGGGCAACTGGCACAATCCTGGAAACTCGAGAGCGATGGTGTCACCTGGACCTTTACCTTAAAACCTCATCTAAAATTTAATGATGGCAGTCCCCTGACAGCAACGGATGTCGCTTACAGCCTGGATCGTGCCTTGCAACCCGCGACCAAATCGAGCGTCGCCCCTATCTACTTACGCCTGATCAAGGATTCAGATCAACTCCTGGCCGGGCGCATTTCAACCCTGATCGGGGATAGTATTCAAATCCCTGATGCACGCACGATTGTCATCACTACCAACAAACATGCGGCCTATTTTCCTGCGATGCTTACCTATCCCTGTGCCTTTGTCGTTGAAAAGAGTCTGCTCACCAGATATAAAACAGCCTTCACCGATCATTTAAATGAAGGAGGCATTTCGGGTCCCTTCACGGTGGCAAACTATGTCCATAATTCCCACATCGATTTCGCGCCCAATAAAGCGTATTACAACGTGCAACCGCAACTGCAAAAGGTCACCTTTGCCTTTTACCATACATCCCAGGAGGCCTATCAGGACTATTTGAATGGCAAAATTGATCTCACTGGCGTGCCAGGCAATACATTGAGTAGTGACCAGAAACGCAAAGATTTCCATCGAACGCCGCAATTGTGGATCAACTACTATGCCATGAATTATCTGACAAAACCCTTCGATAATATTCACATTCGTCAGGCTTTCGCACTTGCCATCGACAAAACAGCTATCGCCAGCAGTGTCTGGCAGAATACTGTGCAGCCAACCAACCATATCGTGCCGCCGGGACTGCCTGATTACAATGCCGCGATCACCGGACCCGCTGGCAACAGCAATTTGAAAGGGAACGCGCAACAGGCCGTGTCGCTGCTCCAACAGGGGCTTCATGAAGAGAAATGGCAATCAGTGGCGGATATGCCAGCCATTCAACTCACCTATGTCAGTGGAGTGACCAGCTTCGATCAAGAGGTAAAGGCAATGATACAGGACTGGCAAACGGTCCTCAAAGTACAGGTCGCGGCCAATCCCGTTGATTACAATACCCTGCTCGACAAAGTGACAGGCGCGACCGGTAACACCAACGGCATTCAAATGTGGGGGCTGGCCTGGGTAGGAGAATATCCAGATCCCCAGGACTGGCTCTCGCAACAATTCGGGGCCGGTTCGCCCAACAATAATATGAACTATGGACAAAATACCAGTGGCGACGCGGCCCAGCAACAAATCGTACAGCAGCAACTTGCGACAGATGACGGCAATGTGAAGATCAGCGCCCGCATGTCAGGCTATGCTCAGAGCGAGCAAAGTCTGATCAACGACGTCGCCTGGCTCCCTATGGAACAGGTCACCCAGACATTCCTGCGCAATCCCAACATCGTCGGCATCTCCGACAACGCCCAGAACACCATCCCACCCGACGACTGGGCGCACATCTACCGCGTACAGTAAAATCTCCTGACAGGGGGACAACCATCCCCCTGCCGAGGATGGAGATGTTCTCCTGACTCCCTATTCACTCCCTAAAAACTCCAGAAGCCAAAGAAATCTTGAAATTCCTCGTTTTTTGGTGAGATTTACTCAAGACATGACGTAATTATTACAGAAAGATTTTTTTGCCAGCTATTTTAAATGCCACAATACCGGCTGTACACAATTCGGTATTGTGGTCTGAGCAAAAAATCATTGCCAATGAATTCATGGAACAATATATATCAATATGTATGTAATCCATGAAAAACACATGGGAGACAGGGATATGTTTATTCTGTATAGTCCTACCTGAGACTGATGCCGATACAGTATAAGCAAAGAATACTCCCAACGTAGTTATCTTTATTCCTTTATACAAGGAGAAATCTTCATGCGATCGACCAAAAAGTCAGCCCTGGGAATCATCACAACAATGCTGGTTCTCCTGGGTGTCGTGCTGAGCGCCTGTGGCGGCAGTGGTTCCTCGTCGACCCCAACCGCAACTCCCGTCTTTAACTATCCACTGGCAGGAATTGCAGACCTTGCCACCTTTGATCCTGCTATGGCAACAGACCAACTCTCCTCACAGGCCATTAATATGGTATTCGTCGGCCTGGTTTCGTTGAATGCAGATCAGAAAGTTATTCCAGAACTGGCCCAATCCTGGACCACCAGTAAGGATGGCTTGACCTGGACATTCAAATTGAAACCCGGTTTGAAGTTTAGCGATGGCAAACCTCTGACCTCAACTGATGTTGTCTATAGCCTGGATCGCGCCTTATCCAAGGATCTCAACTCCCCTGCGTCACCCAGCTATTTGAATCTGATCAAAGACTCAGACAAACGTCTGGGTGGCACGATCAATACGCTCATCGGTGATAGCCTGCTTGCGCCAGATGCCAGCACAGTGGCCATCAAAATCAACAAGCCAGCCAGTTACTTCCTGGCCTCGTTGACCTACTCGACCGCTTTTGTGGTTGAGAAAAGCTTGATCGATCAGTATGGCAACAAAAACTTCACCGACCATTTAACCACAGGCGGCGGTAGTGGCCCATACAAGGTTCAAGAATACAAGCACGGCAAAGACATCATCTTCGTGCCTAATCCGAACTATGAAGGACCAAAGGCGACGGTTAAAGTCGTATCAACCTTCTACAAAACCGCTGAAACAGCTTTCCAGGCGTATCAGAATGGACAGGTCGATCAGGCGGCAGTGCCGTCTCCGGATCTGGCTCAGGTAAAAAACTCCAAAGAGTATCACATTGTCCCTATTCTCTCAATTTTCTACTATGGACTAAATTATCTGTCCAAACCCTTCGACAATATTCATATCCGCCAGGCCTTCGCCCTCGCGCTGAACAAAGACCAGATCAACAAGACTGCCTGGAGAGGCATTAATGTGCCAACCAATCATATCGTTCCTCAAGGCATGCCTGGTTATAATGAAAACCTGAAAGGTGTCGACGGCACCACCAGCACCGCAGGTAATGCAACGATGGCTAAGCAATTGTTCACACAAGGTTTGAAGGAAGAAGGCTATGCTAACGCGGCCGCTCTGCCAACACTCAAATTCCCCTATCAGAGTGGTGGCGCTGACCTTGACAAAGAAATCACTATCGCCACTCAGGAATGGAAAGATGTCCTCGGTGTCACAGTGAAGCAAGTTCCCACAGACTTTGAAACGCTAAGCACAGAATTGCCCAAGAACGTTGGCACAGCGAACATTCAGATGTTCCAGACCGGCTGGGGTGATGATTATCCAGATGCTCAGGACTTCCTGACCCTTCAGTTCGCTGCTGGCTCCCCCAATAACCAGACCAATTATGGTCAGAACCACTCAAGCGATGCTGCGGCGCAAGTTGCGGTTCAGAAAGCCCTGACTGCCGCCGATATCGAGCAAGACCCCACCAAGCGCCTGCAGGCATACAATACTGCCGAGCAACAGTTGATCAACGATGTGGTCTGGCTACCGATCTACCAGAAAGCTCGTTCTCGCGTCTTGAAGTCCTACATTCATGGCCGTGCTTTCAATGCCGGTGACTTCAATGCGCCTGATGACTGGGCACTGATGACTGTCAGCAGTCACTAGCCCTTCAGCCCGCAATGGGGCGCACAAAGACATGCTTTGAGTGCCTCTATTGCACCCTCAGGGATAGCGAAACAGCAGTGTTTTCACTATCCCTACTTTTTTCGTACTATCTACTATAAGAAGAAAAAAACAGACAGCAAAGTAAGAAAAGGTTCTATGTCAGGTAGAGATACTGCATGGATAGGGAGACGTAAAAAGAGTGATACTATTCTCCCTCCAATAGCTACTCGCCTTGACAATACTGGTGGCCTCACATAAAATAGCAAAAAATCTGGCTCATGTATCGATATCGGCATCTCGGTTGAACAGGGTAAACCAGGCGAATGTGCCATCGCTTCCAGTATTCCTGGCGCAACCAACCGCAGAAGATACAAGAGAAAGGTCCCTTACGTTATCTGGTTCAAGGATGGCGAGCAACATGTGGTATGCAACACAGAACAACACTTAAGCGTACAATGATCCACTTTAACACGTAGCTGTTTCTTATTCTAAGTACCTTACTGTACATGCAAACCATTGTTTACCACCTCAAGTATGTAACGAGGGAGTAGAAGGTTCAAAATGGCTCAATTTTTTATTAAAAGGCTGATCGGCCTTGTTTTCGTCCTGCTGGGCGTGACTTTCATCACGTTCATCTTCGGATTTTACGCACCAGGCGACCCCATTACGGCTATGCTGGGAAACCACTTCAATCTTGCTGCGTATCTCCGTTTGAAGCATGAGTACGGCTTAGACCTGCCATTGTATCAACAGTATTACAACTATGTTGTCAATCTCTTACACGGCAATCTGGGTACCTCTTTCACCACGCAGGGACGTGCGGTATGGGATATTTTGAGCACAGGAGTGCCAACATCGTTGGAACTGGGCTTCTGGGGATTGTTACTACAGATCCTTATTGGTGTGCCACTGGGCATTCTGTCTGCACTCAAAGCAGGAACCTGGCTTGATACGCTCAGTATGACAAGTGCTATTTTCCTCTTTGCCATTCCTTCCTTTATTCTGGCCACGCTCTTTCAGGTCGTGATTGTCTATCTTCACCTCCACTTTGGAGTGAGTTGGCCGGTTGCTGGCTGGGGCAATACCTGGCAATATGGCTGGTCAGACATTCAATTCAAACTGGCTCCGGTGATCATCTATGCGGCAACCGGTATGGCTTATTTTGTACGTCTGACACGTACCAGCACATTAGAAGTGCTCCGCAAGGATTACATTCGCACTGCTCGGGCTAAAGGATTGAAAGAGCGCGTGGTTATTTACCGTCATTCGCTTCGCAATGCCTTAATTCCAATCATCACAGTGCTCGGTGTCTCCCTTGGCTTTCTGGTCACAGGAGCATTCTTTATTGAGACAGTCTTTAACATCTCAGGTATCGGCTATATTACCATCCAATCCATCACGACACGCGACTATCCAGTTATTCAGGCGACGACCGTCCTACTGGCAAGCGCGGTCGTGTTGGGGAACCTGATTTCCGATCTGCTCTACACGGCTGTAGATCCTCGCATTAAAATTTCATAGGAGAAGATAATTGGATACACATGATCGCAATGCAGATAATGCATCAGAATTTATCACTCCTAGCACAAATGCCGTCCAGCCTGAGCAGGAGTTAGACTACCTTCCCGGGCAGCCTGAGCAGGAGTTAGACTATCTTCCCGAGCAGCCTGAGAGCGATAAAGCATCATTGATCATTGAAGCCGCAGAATTGACACCTGATGTGGTGATTGATCACAAGAAGCAAGCCAAAAAACCGTTAACTCCATTTCAAGAATCACTGCAACGTTTCCGGCGTGACAAACGCGCCATAGTGAGCCTGGTTATGATTACCTTGATCGTAGTAATCGCTCTCTTTGGACCATTCATCTACCAGCACATCGGCGGCCCCTATACCAGCGGCGTAAACAGCAAAGTGATTGGACCTGGTGCGTATCATACCTTTGATCATCAGGAGCTAGACCGCACCGATGAATTGCCTTCCGCGCAGTACTGGCTGGGCACCGATGGGTTGGGACGCGATATCTTCGCTCGTATGATGCAGGGTATGTTGATCTCGATTATTGTTGCAGTTGCCGTTGAAGTGGTGAATGTCGTCCTTGGTATCCTTATCGGCGTGCTGGCTGGCTATTATGGTGGTTGGATTGATCAATTTCTAGCCCGTCTGGCGGACCTGCTGTTCGCCTTTCCTGGTTTACTCTTCGTGATCCTGGTAGCGGGTATCCTTGGCAGCTGGGCCGACGATAATCTCAGCAAAATTCCTGTCATGGGAGCAAATGGGAATGCACGCCTGTTGCTCGTTTCGATGGCACTGGCCTTTACAGCCTGGCCGTTGATGGCTCGCTATGTCCGTGGTCAGACAATGCAATTGCGTGAGCAACAATTCGTTGAGGCCGCCAAAACCTCAGGCACCAGGGATTCTACGATCATCCTGCGCCACATTGTGCCGAATCTTTTCAGTATCGTGATGGTCGCATCCACGCTCGATATTTCAGGGACCATCGTGGGTGAAGCAGGCATCAGTTATCTGGGCCTGGGCGTACAACCTCCCGGTTCTAGCCTTGGTCTGATGATTTCGGACGCCTCTGCATCACTGGAAGCCTATCCCTGGGAACTTCTTGTCCCAGCCTTGACACTTGTTATCATCGTGTTATCATTCTCATTTATAGGTGATGGATTACGCGACGCTTTTGATCCACACTCAAAAGACTAATTACTAGGCGGAGATAGATATATGGCAGCAAACTTGCTGGAAGTAAACAACTTAAAAACCTACTTCTATACGAGAGGAGGCGTGATCAAAGCGGTTGATGATGTCTCGTTCGTGATGAAACCCGGTGAAACACTGGGTGTAGTAGGAGAAAGTGGCTCGGGCAAAAGCGTCACTGCGCTTTCAGTTATGCGCTTGATCGCCAATCCTCCGGGAAAAATTGTTGGTGGGGATATCATCTTCAATGGCGAGAGTATTTTGCAGAAAAGCATGGATGATCTGACTGAATTGCGCGGTAGCAAAATCTCAATGATTTTCCAGGACCCGATGACCTCACTCAATCCGGTCTTCACGGTTGGCTACCAGATTGCTGAGACCGTGAAACGACACCGCAAAGATGTCAATAACGATCAGGCCTGGAGACGCGCGGTCGAAATGCTTGATCTGGTCCGTATCCCTGATGCGAAGAAGCGTGCAAAGGCTTATCCGCATGAGTTTAGTGGTGGCATGCGTCAGCGTGTGATGATCGCGATTGCCCTGGCCTGTAATCCACAACTCCTGATCGCTGATGAGCCAACAACCGCGCTCGACGTGACCATTCAGGCTCAAGTACTTGAGCTCATGAAAGGACTCTCACAGGAGTTTGGCACCGCCGTCATGCTGATTACTCACGATCTGGGTGTGGTAGCTGGCACATGCCAACATGTCAATGTTATGTATGCAGGGCATATCGTAGAGTCGGCACCCGTCAAGCAAATATTTGATACCCCGGCACATCCCTACACCGTTGGGCTGTTGCAGTCGATCCCGCGTGTGGATGACTTACGTGGCACACGTCTGACTCCGATCCCTGGTCAGCCACCCGACATGGTGAATCCCCCGCAAGGATGCCCCTATGCCGCGCGTTGTCCGAAGGTTCAGGCTCGTTGTCGCCAGGAACGACCAGAACTGATGCAAGTTAGTCGTGGCGAACAATTAGCGGCCTGCTTCTATCCAAACTAGCATAATTTGAGGAAAACTATGGTACAAGAAGTTCAAACTCCTAAAAACGCGGGGACCACACTCGTTGATGTCAAGGGGCTCAAAGTACACTTCCCTATCAAAGGGGGCATCCTGGGGCGCACTGTAGGCCAGGTAAAAGCGGTTGATGGCGTTGATCTCTTTGTGCGCCGTGGTGAGACTCTGGGTCTGGTCGGTGAAAGCGGTTGTGGAAAATCCACCACAGGCCGCGCCATTCTGCAATTGATCAAGCCAACCGAAGGAACCGTCAAACTGGATGGTGTTGAACTGACAACGCTACCCGCCAACGAGATCCGTCGCAAACGCTCCACTATGCAGATGGTCTTTCAGGACCCCTATAGCTCTCTAGATCCCCGTTATACCATCGGACAGATCATTGCGGAACCACTCGAGAATTTCAAACGCGGCAATAGCAAAGAAATTCAAGAGAATGTCGCCAGCCTGATGGAGACGGTCGGCCTCAATCCTTATTATGTGAACCGCTTCGCCCACGAGTTCAGCGGTGGTCAACGTCAGCGTATCGGTATTGCCCGCGCACTGGCCTTAAATCCATCCTTTGTCGTCGCGGACGAACCGGTCTCAGCCCTGGACGTCTCGATTCAGGCACAGGTCTTGAATCTGCTGCAGGATCTACAGGGTAAATTAGGACTGACCTATCTCTTCGTGGCCCACAACCTTTCCGTGGTGAAACACATCAGTGATCGTGTCGCCGTTATGTATCTGGGCCGTATTGTAGAGCTTGCCAAGAGCGAAAGCCTGTACGAAACCCCCTTACATCCTTACACACAGGCTCTGCTCTCAGCCATTCCAGTGCCAGATCCTGAAGTTGAGCTACGCCGTAAACGCATCATCCTTGAAGGTGACGTTCCCAGTCCGGTCAATCCTCCAAGTGGCTGCAATTTTCATCCACGTTGTTGGAAAGCGCAGGCTATTTGTAGTGAAGTCATTCCGCAACTCGAAGAAAAGCAAGCCAACCACTACGCTGCTTGCCACTTCCCTGGCTAAGCAGGCTATATCCCTATCTCCACACGGGTCACCCCGAATTGTTCGAACCGATGTTCGAACAATTCGGGGTGGTAGAAAAAGCAAGAGAAAAGAATGGATGATGCTCAATCCAGAGCCGGCTCAAGGCCCAACGAAGTCGATATAATGGTACGATGGTTTCTTTTAGCTTCTTTCC
>NZ_BIXY01000038.1 GCF_008326305.1 Dictyobacter arantiisoli
TCTTTCACCTGTTCAAATGCCCGATACAATGATGCAGCATCTCTCGCCAGGGATGCCTGGTTCTCTTGCTCTGATCCATCGAATATGTTAAGGTACATCCAAGCCATTTCTCGCTTTCATAGGCATGTTATGATTTTCCTATTCTAGCAAGATCTGGCTTCCTTTTTATTCTTTCGGGACTTTCGGGTACACCGAAAAGCCCTGGCACAAAAGACAGACATGGCACTTGCAACCAGAGAGATCAACATGCTAAACTGAATTGTGTCTACTGTATTTTACGCTGAACAACAGACAACTCATGCCTGGTGGCAGCGCATACGCCCCAGGCTTACCATCCTGTATCTCATAATCGCGTGTATCCTGCTTCTCATAAGTGGAGCGGGCCATCTTCGGCTGCTCGGCGAAGTCGGGAAAGTGTTTGGCGGCTTTACCTGGACAATCGATAAGGATAGTCTCAATGGGGAGATTGCTATTATATCCACCCCACCACAACTCATGACTTTTGCTATTCCTGCAGGATCGCTCAGCAATGATAGCCATATCGTAACGGTCAACCACAGGAATGGTGCGTCAGGATTGCAGCAGGTTTATCAGCACGCCCAGCCTCAAGATCCCATTGTCTATACAGCCCGTGGCAATAGGATGGCACCTCTGACGATTACGCGTCCAGCTACGATTTTTACCCTCTCTCTGTGGTGGCAAACATTTGGGCTGGCTTTCCTGGCCGGCACCAGCTGGCTGATCGTCGGTATTATCTTAGTAGCAACCGCATCCGAATGGACAGGTGCCGTCGAAGGTATGACCATGCTACCACCGGCGCTACTCCTGCTCTTATATAGCCATTGGGGTAACATTCAGACTGCGACGCCACCAGATTTTGTCGCGCAAATGATCTGGATTCCTTCCTTCGCGTTGCTGGGAGCAGCTTTTATCCACCTCAGTCTGACTTATCGCCCGGCCGCAATGAGTAATAGAAGAAATCCCAGCTGGCTGGTTGATGGTCTACCTTATGCTCCACTTCTCTTGTTGATCATCTATGATTGGTTCTGCTTGTTAACACTTGGACATGTTCCGCTACGTACCAATATCGAGTTGAGTCTGGGGTATGCTGTGCTCGGTGGAGTAATTAGCCTGGGGATTGGCATTACCTCAATCCTACAGATACTCGGCATGTGGTCATTGAAGAAAGACAACCAGGAAGCAACTTCCAGGCAGACAATCTCGCCACGTATTCGACATTATCTGGGAGATCTCCTGACCCTATGGATTGGTGGGATCGGGCTGGGATTCTGCTTCGGCGTCTTACCCATCCTCCTGGTAGGACAGCCACTGCTGCCACTCTCGATCTTTTACGTGCTGGCTACCGTCTATCCACTCCTCCTGCTCTACGCCATTCGTTCGTTGCGTTTAATCGCGCGCTTACATATATCGTTGGAACAACGCGAGGTAGCACTACAGGAACAACAGAAGACTGCGGGAGAGCTCCGCCAGACCAATGAGGAATTGAAACAGGCCACCTCACTCTTATTGCACGCTGATACTCATCTTCGATCTCTCCTCTCGCAACGCATCCATGATCAACCTAAACAGGAGGCATTGCGCATCCGCTCACTGCTAGGATACTGGCAACATAAACTCCGCCTGGAGATGGAACGTGCACCAGATGGCAGGGTTGCAGCTCCACAAATCATTGAAGCCCTGGGAAAAGTTCGCAAGATTAGTGAAGAACTAGAGCGCGACTTGCGTGGATTGCAATTGCTGGTCGAAGACGCCTATCAACGTCGCAGCCTCGGCCTGAAATTACACTTAGAAAAGCTCATTCGGGAAGATTTGCCGCAACTCCATGCGGAATCGTTACTGGAAATCACACCGGATCTCTGGGCCATTGATGCCCTCAATCCTGACTTAGAGCAAACAGCCGAGGGAGGAAAAATCGCCGAGGCCATCTCATACACGGTCACGCAGGCCTTGCTCAATGTTTATAATCATGCCGGCGCCAGTTTTGCAACAGTACGAACCTATTATAATAATAGTATTCTCACTGTTGAAATCAGTGATGATGGACGTGGTTTTGATACGCAACAGATTCCACCCGAAAAAACGAGCCTCTTTAAAGCCGAACTCAAAGTACGTGAAACAGGCGGAAGGTTATCAATTACCTCTATTCCTCGTCCACAGGCCAAACATGGCACATGCGTGACCTTAGAAATGCCTCTGCCTCCAGATACACAGGTACACTCAGAACAAGAAGAACAGCACACCTGATTAACTAGCGGATAGTAGGCTCACTACGTAAACCAACATAGGCTTCATAGGCATGAGCTAACAGGACGCGCCGTCCAGGATCGCTCGGGGCACCTTCAATTGAGAAGAAGGTGTAAAGCTCACTTACGAGATTTTCTACAGGGCCAATATTTGGCCCCCCTTTAGCATTCAGGAAACCCATACGTACAGAAATATCATCGTTACTCAAGCCCTGCGCAATCAATGCGGCACACTCTTCCTGACGGGGAGTCAAACGTTGTCCACGTAGCTTTTTCAGCAGATAATCGAGGACTTCAGGATCGATAAAAGATTCATTGCGAGATACAACCGATGAGGCAATATGGTCTAAATAGGTTGGCTCCATATTGTTGAAGAGCGCATAGCCATGCAAGCCAGATTTCTTGCCTGAACGACGGCTCGCGTTGCGTGGTGTACCCCGTCGCGTATATTCCTGCCGAAAAACCTCTGCGGCAAGCGTCCAACTGGGGTCCTGCGTATAGATCACAACATGCAAACCTGATGCAATCTCTAGCAGCGTACGGCCTAATTCAATCCCATTACTCGTTCCAAGGCGCAAATCTGACAAGATCAACCAACCGGCAAGATTAGGATTATCTGTTTGCTGCTGGCACAGTTCTTCAATCAGTACCACTGCTCCTTGAGCATCTCCTGATTGTCCGACCAGCTGGAGCTGTTCTGTTTCCTCAACAAATTCACAGACACCGCGCCGCTTAACCGGTGTATCATCAATCACAATCACAGGAATCCGTATCTTGTTCATGTTTATAGTATATGCCTCGAACGCTAGTGTTGTCTAGAATGACGCCATTCAAAAACAAACAGTAGATCGAGCCAATTATGATGGCATTTCATCCCATACAGGTTGGTACAGCTTTGGTCCACAAAAAAAGAGAAGCATATTCAGTGCCAGAGAAGAAATTAAGCATAAATACTTTGAATATTTCCATAGATAGTAGTGGATCGACCTCTAGAAAGTGTAAAGCAGCCATCATCTCGTATGAAAAAACTTGTACGGATGCGCCAGACGTTGTACTCTATGAAAAGACCTGACCGTATACCATTTTAACGCTGGCTAGAGTAAAAAAGGAGTTCTATTGTGCCTGAGAAATATAGATCTGATCGACCATCACAGTCTGGCAAACAGCCCATTCTAGGACAGGGCCATTCCTTAAGCGATACTGAAGGCGAAATGATCAAGCAAATGATCCGCGAAGAACAACATCCTTCCCGTAAACTCTTCATTCCTCAGGAGGATCTGGCGGCCGAGGCCACAACGACTATGTCGCCTGCAACAGCTCATGTGATTGGAATGAGTCGCATCCGGCCCATCCTGGACATGTTCAATCGAGACTTTCTCTATGGACAGGGACGCTTCGATGCCTATAAAGATGGCTTAATCTTTAAATGGGGTGATGGCTATTCTCGCCGCCATATCTGGGCCACGGTTGAAAATGACAATTTGATCCTGGAGACCAGTCACGCCAAAAAATGTGATAAACCATACTGTAATGGTACCCATCACGTACTCACTCCGGATCTTTATACCAATATCGAGCTGATTAATCAAGAGTTGGGAGAACGCTTTCGTCGTCCCGTCTATGAAACACCCGAAGATTAACGCGGCACCAGAAATAGGAAACGTATTGTGACCACAAAGATTCTTACCCTTGAGAAAGATCTGTTTTTCTCAGTAAAGATTCGCGATACCTTACGGCATCATGATATGGATGTTGCGGTTGTCCGCAACCTCTCCGCCTTTGAAACGCGCCTTGCTACACCGGATATCCCTCGTCCCGACCTGGCAATCATTAATATCTCCATTCAAGGAGTGGATTGGGAAGCAGCGATTCGCGCAGCTCGGGCTCAGCATATTCCAATACTGGCCTTTGGCTCACATATGGATCTCGATGCACGTGCGAAGGCATTACAGGCTGGCGCACGCAAAGTAATTGCAAATTCAAAGTTTGCCAGCGACATGCCTGGTCTGGTCCAACGCATGCTCACGTCTCTCGCCAATGCGCAGGACGAAGAGGATGCCGACACAGAAAATGCCAGTAAAGAATAAAGTTCCTTTGATCGACATAATAAGAGTATAAAAAAAGAGCCTCCTTGAGCTAGCATAGTCAGGAGGCTCTTCTCTATTCAGACCAGACATCAATAAATTGATACCTGATCAATGCGGTTGCTTAGTGGCCACAACCACAGCTGCGGGCTTCGCCACCACCATCGGCAGTTTTGAAAGAGTGTCCACAACCACAGCTGGAGACAGCGTTAGGATTGTTCACGGTGAAGCCAGCACCCATCAGGCTATCGACATAATCGACTTCGCTTCCAGTGATATAACCCAGGCTCATGTCATCGACAAAGAGTTTGAAATCATTCAAAGAGATGACAGTATCACCATCTTGTTCCTCATCGAGAGTCATTCCATACTGAAGACCCGAGCAACCGCCACCGGCGACGAAAACACGCAGACCCAAAGCTGGATCATTTTCCTGCTTGAGCAGCTCTTGGACTTTTTCCGCTGCAGCGGATGTCATTGTGATTATGCTTGTTTCAGTCGCCAACTGCTGGTTCTGCTCAATCATATAATTCACCTCTCCGAAAGGAGCGCCAGTAGCAACCCCTTACTTTCCAGATAAAACGATTCTTGTGTTTACAATTACTTTTGAGTGTATTGTAACTTATACAAAATGAAGCGTCAAGAACTGATGCCCCACATACAACAACACTCCAGAGGCGTTATTTATTTCCAATTCACCCCTAAAATGCTTGCTCAAGTGGCCTAAAAAGCAAGCACACAGACAAGAAGCAATGCACGTATAAACTCCCCCTTACAATCCAAAGTGTTGTCGAACAGAGATGATATTGGCAAGCAAACTGGGTACAGCAGGAGGGATACCAGACAGGAGATCACTATGTTGTTCCTGACCTGACGAGAGACGTGCAATAATATTGGCCGCCGACCATCCCTGTGCCATCAAATGTGCACCCAGAGCGCTCATCATTGGTGTAGCAAACGAGGTGCCACTCCAATCAGCCCAACCAGTGTTATTGAGTGCTCCAGATGGAAAAGTGGGTGAAATAAACACTCCACGAACGGCATCAGGCAAGCCATTTTTATCCTCGACCCCTGGTCCATCTCCACCAAAAGTAGCCACACCTGAAGTAGAAGGGGCAAGATTAGCTGCATTGGCAAAGTTCGATGGTAAGAGATTGCTATTTACCGATGTAACCGCCAGAGTTGAACTATAACGGGCCGGTGCACGAGGTGGGCGAGGAGGTAACTCTTGCTGCAAAGCCAGCGTAGAGTCATTGCCAGCCGCTGCCACCACCAGGGCCCCATGGGCTGCCAGACTCTCAAAGAGGAGACGCAATCCCTCTTCTATTTGTCCCAGGGCACGCTGCACACCGATGAGTTGAGAGGTCGGCCATTGACGCTCTTGAAACCAGAGATAAGGTAAACGCCGGATATCAGGCATAATGTTTAAACTCAGATTAATCACCAGACGGCGGATCGTACCGGACACCAGTTCATGTTCCAGATCAGTCAGGATAGCGTAGAAACTATAAAGATCGTTGCCGCCAAAATCATTGAGCGCACGCACCAGACGAATCTGCGCACGGGGAGCCAGATCTCGAATAATACCAGAAACGAACAGGCCATGATCTGGCATAAGATAGTAGCGCGCTTGCTGAGAAATATCATGGCCGGTACGAACATCGTTAGTGAGCGCATAGCGATCATATTCCACGACAAAAGAGCCATCTTCCTGACGCATATCATTGACCAATTGTTGAAGCAACCAGTTACGCCGTAACTCTGGCCTTGTGGCGGCGCTACGGATACGATCAGGATGATGGGCGGTATCCAACACAACCACCAGCACATCCTCGGCATCCTGCGCATCAAGCGTCAATCCGGGTGGTGGTGAAAATTTGAGATGCCAGCCAGGCATGGCTTGCGGAGGAGACTGCACTTCTACCGAAGGCGCAGGACGAGGTGGAGATGCTGGTCCGCCAGCGCCATAGAAGAAGGGGGCCGCAGTCACTATCCAATTTGGCATTGCAGAGAGAATGTGGAGCCCTTGCTGAGCAAAATATTCAAGGTGAGCATGAATATAGGAAAGAGCGGCTGGTAAAGGATCTTTTTGTTGTTCATCGCGATGACGAGTGTGAAAAAACACAGCCAGTAAAGGTTGCTTTTGATGCAGACCAAAGACAAACGCACGGCGGCGGACAGGTGGCATAGTGGGACTCTCACTCCAACGTCCAGCAGTGCCATATGCATCTAGTGCAAAATGATAACGAGCCAGAAAGGTATTCAACTGGATACGAATCTGCTCAACCACCGTATCCAGGACATTGTCAAGTGGAATACGCGTCAAACGTACCACGACAATCATTTCGCCTGGAATCCAATGAAACCACCCGGCAGGTGTTCCCATAAATTCTGTTGAGCTACGAGACTGCACGAAAATCCCCCCTCCACACGATGTGGTATACAATAATTATTTCATAAGAATAAGCAGCGAAATAGTAAAGAAAGGTGGCATTGCCCTATCCTAAGGGAGTAATACAAGCTGAAGCGAAGAATAGTTCCATTATAGCGTACTGAACGTAGACAAACAACTGCAGCGGCCTATCGTCTCATTGTCACCAGAAGGATTGGTTTTTACGTTTATATACTATAATGAAATAGAGGAGAGACCCAATGTTTATATATGCAGAGCAGCTTTACCAGACCATGGTAGAACTGGTAAAAATCCCAAGCACATCAGGACAAGAAGCCTACGTGCGTGCCTATCTTGAGAAACGCCTGATCGCGCTGGGGCTCAAAACACAGACGGATGCACAGGGCAACTTGATCGCGACCCGTGAGGGCGAAGGTACACCACTTTTACTCAATGCCCATATGGATCGTGTCGCACCTGGACTAGGCCATACGCCAGTACTGAAAGAGGGTATCCTCTATAGCGATGGACAGACCAACCTCGGCGCTGATGACGCCGCCGGCATTACCATTATTCTGGAAGTATTACGACGCGCCATTGAGCAACAACTTCCATTACCTCCACTGGTTCTCCTTTTTACGGTACAGGAAGAAACTGGTCTCTGTGGAGCACACAATTTTCGCGGCGAGGAGTGGCAGGTGACCGATGGCATTGTATTTGATAATGCTTTTGAGCCAGGTGTGGTTGTATCGAAAGGGGCAGCCTACGAAGCCTTTACGGTTACGATCCACGGCAAATCCGGACATCCAGGCAAAGATCTCACAAACACGGTGAGCGCCATAGAAATCTTCCATCAGACACAATTCCCCAATGGTTCCCTCAATCTTGACCAGACACGTATCAATATCGGCACTATCAATGGTGGCCACGCCCGCAATGCGGTGCCAGATACGCTCACACTCGAAGGCGAGATCAGGAGTTACGAGTCCACAGAAGCTATTCAGCAGTATAAAGCGGAACTCCAGGAAGCCTTTGAAGAAACAGCCCAACGATTGGGCGGTCGTGCTGAAATCAGCTTTGAGACCCACAATCAGGGCTATAGCATCAATCTCGATGAACCCCTGCTACAAACCTATCAGGTTGCACTCTCACAGCGAGGTGCGGTCCTGCAGATGCTGCCAACATTTATTGGCAGCGATACCGGCGGCTTCCGTCCAGATATACGTGTATTTACCATTTCCACCGGCGTATGTAACGAACATACGAAAGATGAATATATCGCCCTTGCCCCCCTTGAGCAGATTGTAATGGATACGCTCTATCTTCTCCATCTATGGCGTACCCAGACCATTGAGGAAAAATAACTGCCGTATACAGAAGAAACTGGCCATACAAGGAAGAAGAGGAAAGGATCGGACCGGGAAAATAACATTTCCTGATCTGATCTTTTCCTCTTCTTCCTCTACATAAGAGACACACAGCAACTATCAAAGACAGTCACCAGGATATTTTTATTTTTCCTTTTGAGGCCCTGACTTGCTTTTAGGGGAAATAACTCGATTAAAATAGGCATTGATAGAGATAATAGTAATACATATAAAAACTGAAGCATAGCCTAAAACAATGCCTCCACCTCCATTCCCTAGTCCCAGGGATAACGCAAACACCAGAATGAGAAAGAGCGGCACTAGAATACAAATTGAGACAATCGCCAGGGCCACCCGATACCCGATCGTGGGATCTTTGCCACCTGCTAATTCATCTCGCAATTCTTCTTTTAATTTGCGTGCCAGCAATGTAGCAAACGATTCATCTTCATCGGGCTGTAACTTTTGACCAGATGTATGGGCTGTATAAGGATCATTCAGAACATTGGGAATGTCTTCATCTCTATAGCCTTGCTGCCAGGGCTCTCCAGGTTCACCAGCAGATCTTTGGTGCATCAAAAGTATCCTTTCCCGAGACTATCAAACAGTACTTTACGCTCTCTAAAGAGAGACGTACCAGGGATGGAAAGTATGCAAGCATTTCATCAATAGCGAAGAAATGAACGAAAAGCAGACGATCAACCTCCCTCTTATAGACGAAAAGATAGTCTACTACTCCAATCGAGCGTATCGTTGCTGCCAAAATGATGTGCTATACTTGTGTGCAGGGGGACGAAATGTCAGAAACACACGAGCGCACAATCATTACAGCACTGGATACCTATGCACAGATTGCCAATATGCTACAACGCACTACATTGCCACACTGGCTTACTCTCAACGTCAGCATGGCTCAGCTAAAAGTGCTGTTCGTACTGCTACAAAAAGGCTCAACCACTATCGGGAAGATTGCTAACGCGTTAGATATTGGTTTGCCGACAGCCAGCCATCTCGTTGAACGGTTGGTACGCGCGGGCCTGGTACAACGCCGTGAAGATCCTACCGACCGTCGTCAAATGCTCACATCACTTACAGCAACCGGTCAGGAGTACATCGATTTTATGCAATCCAGCCATCAAGCTCAACTTGCTCATTGGCTCAATTTGATGAGTGAGGATGATCTCCAGGCCTTCACACGTAGCTTGCAAGCACTGATACGCACCGCACATGCATCATCCTGTGCCAGCGAACAACTGACTGATTATCACCTCACGGAACAAATACCACAGCCTTAAGTGTTTCCTATTTTGGTGTGCATACAAACACAAGCCTCAGTACATTGGCAAGGTTTATCTTATGCTAAAAAGTGTCCGGTAGGAATAAGCTATTGTTATAATAAGTAGAACATTCCTACACAGATCAATCATTCTACTGTCTGGAAACAGTGGCATAAATTACTGACGTTGTTTGTTATGATAGGCACAAGATAATCATAAAGATGAGGAAATAATCCAATGGCAAAAATATATGGTGTCACAATCATTGGCTCTGGTCCGGCTGGCTATACAGCGGCTATTTACGCAGCACGTTCTAATTTATCAGTGTTAGTGCTGCAGGGCTATCAGTCTGGTGGGCAGCTGATGCTCACCAGCGAAGTGGAAAACTTCCCAGGCTTTGAAACAGGCATCTTAGGCCCTGAGATGATGGAAAAATTTGAGAGCCAGGCCAGACGCTTTGGCGCTGAACTTGTCCCAGAGGATGCAATTGCCATCGATTTTAGCAAACGTCCATTTACCATCACTACTGACACGGGCACATACCAATCCCGTTCCGTGATCATCGCTACAGGTGCCAGCGCAAAATGGCTGGGACTGCCAAGCGAGAAGCGTCTGCAAGGTCGTGGAGTTACGGCTTGCGCAACCTGTGATGGTTTCTTCTTCAAGAACAAAGAGGTAATCGTCATCGGTGGTGGGGATACCGCGATGGAAGAGGCAACCTTCCTGACACGCTATGCCAGCCATGTCACGCTTGTCCATCGCCGAGATAGCTTCCGCGCCAGCAAGATTATGCAGAATCGCGTTACTGATAATCCAAAGATCAGTGTCTTGCTAAATAAGGAAGTAGTTGAAGTGCTGGGTGAGGATGCAGTAACAGGTGTACGCCTGCGCGATACCAAAACTGGTGAGGAAAGCGTGAAAGAGACGCAGGGTTTCTTCCTGGCGATTGGTCATCAACCCAACACCGAACTGTTCAAAGGGGTACTGGATATGGATGAGGCAGGCTATATCAAGCCATCTGAACTGACCATGACCAATATTCCTGGTGTCTTTGCCGCCGGTGACGTTACCGATCATCGCTATCGTCAAGCCATCACAGCCGCCGGAGATGGTTGCCGCGCCGCCCTGGATCTGGAACACTGGTTAGCCGAACAGGGCGATGATGTTGGCATTGAAGACTGGAACTAATACCGTCTAAAATAACCTCTCATCCGATTTGCCTGGACCTTAAAAACAGTAATGACAAAAAAATCCCTCTCCATCGATAAAGAATGGAGAGGGGGATCTCAAAAATACCTCCCACAGAGGTATTTTGGCATGCTTACTTGATAGAGCCTTCATAAATGCCCATGATAGTGCCCAGGAATTTGACGGCATCCTCATGGCTACGCTGGAATGAGTTACGGCCCATGATTGAACCAAAACCACCACCATCGCGAATACCACGAACTTCATTAAACACCTGATCATCACTAGCAGCAGCACCGCCAGAGAAGATTACAATACGGCGTCCATTAAAGGAACTCTGAATGACATGCTGGACGCGCTCTGCCAGGGTTGCAGTTGGGATCTCATACTTCTGATAGACCTTCTGAGCTTCAGCCAACTCGATTTTTGCACTTGGTAGTTTTACTTTGATGATGTCCGCACCCAATTGTGCCGCGATCTGTGCCGCATAAGTAACGACATCCAAAGCAGTCTCACCATCTTTGCTCAAGGAACTGCCACGAGGATAGGACCAGACAACGGTAGCCAGACCAGCTGACTTGGCCTCCAGCGTCAATTCACGTAACTGCTCATACATGTGTGTGCGCTCAGACGATCCTGGATAAATAGTGAAACCAATGGCCGAACAACCCAGACGCAAAGCATCCTCAACGCCAGATGTGACAGCCGAAATTGGGTCACGCTCATCGTTCAGAACATCATGATTGTTCACCTTTAAGATCAAGGGAACCTCGCCAGCAAACTCAGCCGCACCAGCTTCCAGAGCGCCCAAAGGAGCTGCATACGCATTACAGCCAGCATCTATCGCCAGTTGGAAGTGGTAACGGGGATCATAACCAGCAGGATTGGGGGCAAAGCTACGCGCCGGGCCATGCTCAAAACCCTGGTCAACTGGCAGGATAACCATTTTACCAGTTCCACCCAAACGCCCATGATTTAACATACGGGCCAGATTGGTGCGAACACCAGGATTCTCACTGGCATACCAGCTTAAAATTTCTCGAATACGGTCATTCATTTCTTCGTTCCTTAACGTACTTTCCTTCAAGGAATCCACCACAACTGAGTAGTGGCAATGTCTACTATATTGTATCACGATGTGTCTGGCTACAGCTCAGATTAGGAGCGCTTAACATCGTTTATCTATACGGAAAAACAAACCAGCATGTATACTAATTGTATACATTTGGCTGCTCTACAAAATCTCATATCCTTAGTGTAGCACACACGACAATCCAGTCACAAGCATAAATTTACCACTGCTTTACCTCTTCAATTCAATCATAGAAGAGACTCACTTCTTTACAAAAAGAGCATCTCAGACACACGACTGTTGTTACCTGTCCTGAGTTGATACGTTTCTATATCCAGACACAAAAAATATCGCAATTAACCTTGTTAGCTACAATAAGGATAAAGAATCATACTGAAGGAGATAGATAGTATGGGCGGCAGCAGCTTCGATCTTATCGCACAAGAAATACAAAAGCAACAACACATCATGGAGGAACTGAAAGCGGAGAATCGCCAGCTGCATCAGCAACTTTCTGCGCTACGTGCGGGTCAGGGCATTTTTTTAGAAATTAATGGTACACGTATCGCTCTCGCGACGCCTTTCGTATCATCTTCCTCATCATCAACACATTTCACTGCCACACTTCCAGAGACACCACAAACCACATGGACTTATGCTGACAAAGTGCACAATGAAGAAGCACAAGCCATACCATCATCCTTTGATGGTGACAGTGCGAAAGAAGAAGAAAACGTTCAGCCACAAGAGCAAGCAGAGGTGCCAATGTCTGAGCAAGCACAACTACTTTCTGAAGCTCCCACCAAAGAGATCGCCGTAGAAACAACCTTCCTTGAAGAAATCATGCTCGATGAATTTGCAGCCGCGCTTACCGCTCCGAATCAAGCACTGCAAACGGCTGATCCCAGAAAAAATCATACGAAGGAAGAACAGAAAGCCACATTACGCCGTGAATTAATGGGCAGTTTCTTGCTCGAATAAATACATCAGGAAAAAGCATAGAGCAAGAGAGGGACTCCGGCTACTCGCTAGAGTAGCTGGAGTCCCTCTCTTCATTCATTCACACCCGCATGTTCCTTACCTCTCATCTTTGTGTCACCAACATGCAATCAGTGGCAGTGGAGAGATTACGAACCTTTCACCGCTGTAGTTACAAATTGTAAGGCGGGTGTTCCCTTGTACAATCCAATCGCGAATACGCTATAGACCATACCCGAGGCCAGGGTTGCAGTCACTGGCACGGTTGTCTTCGTCTGTAGAGCCGTCACATTAAAGGTATAGCTATTGGCGGTCAAGGATAAGTAACTGCTGGCACTCTTGTAGCTCAGGCTGGGGATAACCGTCTTCCCACCAGTAGCAACACTCACAGGACCTACATTTGGGGAGAGGTGATAAACTCGTATCCTGGCGGCAGCCCCATTAAGACTATTGTTATCAATAAAGGTTTGCATGCCAAATCCCGTGGCCTGTGAGCCAACGGCTGCTGCTGTATAGATCGTATTCGCCGCTACAGAGGCGGTTTGTGTGATGATAGCAGCGCCAATACCTTTTCCGGCAGGAGCAATCTTCACAGTATGTGTACCTGCAGGCACTGATACATACTTCGTTACCGATCCATAGGAAAAATCGCTGATGGCTTTTGTGTTGTCAATAAAGATATCAACATTGCCCGCTCCTGCTGCGGCATGCACCAGACGCACGGTAGCGTTAGCCATAGGCTTCGCAAAGGTCACACTAGAAGTAACCACAAGTAGCGCAATAATACCTGCTAAGACCATTAAACAACGACTCAAGTAAGGAACATGGTAGCTTGCTTTCGTCATCACTATCCCTCCTCCAATTGTGGTAAACAATACAGATCTACGGACACAATGAATACAACGGTATGGCGTGCCTTTGCTACATGACAGTTACAATAACTGACGTAACACTTTACAGAATAAGGACGTATGATCTCCGCAAAGAGAGACAAATGTGTAACTTCCAAAAATTCTGTATTGTATGATAACTTTCAACCTGGCGTTCATTGACACGTTTTTCATTTATCAGCTTATTTATAACCGCAGATACTTCATCCAGGTTAACAATTTCAAGCAGGATGCACAACTACAGGACTGAGTGGAGAAAGATTTATGCACAAGAGAGACGGTGTTCCTACCCTTTTTACAAGCCCCTCACGTCGTGTCTGTAGAGAAAAGTGTGCCTATCCTCTAAAGAGCGTATGGAAGCGAGCAGTGCATATGTTTATCCCTTATAGATAGATAGCTATTTCCCATCAGCCACGAGAAAAAAAAGGGAGTGAAGATACGATGAGTGAACATGGCAAGGAAGACCATGAGCAATCACAACAAGCGTCAGAGATCACCAGAGATAAGGAGCTGGAGCAGCGACTTTCACAATTCTTCAACGCTGAAACAAAGCACATCCATATGACACCCCAACTACGTGCCAGTATGCTACTACCTCTACGACAAAAACCGGCCCATCGATATCAGTCCACACAAAAATATCTTGTATATACTCTTCTAGCAGTTGCAGTTATGCTTCTGGTTGTATTTGCCAGCCTCAGCACATTCGCACCCCATCTGTTCCAGCCACAATCCCTGGCATTACGCTACAAGATTACCAGGGATATCGTTGTAGCAGAGGGACTGGCAAAAGGAGGGCAACTGCTTTCCCTGGATCCAACAGAGCAACGCATTGTCTATCAACCGGCTAATCAGGCAGGAACTCTGTATATGGCCGATATCGCCAATCCTCTTCAGAGCAATACTCTGGTCATGCGCGATGCCCACGATATGGCCTGGGCTCCCGATGGATCAGCCCTGGTCGCAACAATTACAGCGACACAGGCTCACCATCCATTCCTTGCTCTGGCTCCAAAGGGGCAATACATGCACTTTCTTGGCCTGGACGCACTGTCTGCTAATTGGTCCACAAGTAAGCCACACCGGATTATGTATATCCTGCAAGGCAAAAGCCAAACACAACTCTGGACAACCACTACAAGTGGAGCACCTCCAGACCTGCAAATTAAGATGAAAGAAAAACTTTTAGTACAGCATATGCTCTGGTCACCCAATGGAAAAAATCTGGCTTTGATTGTCTCCAGCAAAGGTCAGGTAACGAAGGAAACACTTAACCAACCTGGCAGAGAAATATATGTCATGAATATTCATACCCATAAACTTACCCTTCTGGTACCGCAGGGAAATTTTACATTGGGAGCCGTAGCCTGGTCTCCGAATGGACAAAATTTAGCCTATGAGCAAATCAACCCAACAGGGGCGAGCCAAATCCAAACGCTCTCTCTCGTCAGACCAAGCTCTATCGCCAGTATCATACCCAGACAACATCTAATCGGCTGGAGTTGGTCCCCGGATAGCCATGCACTGATTTATAGTGACGGAGGCCGGCTTGTAGCCCATGTTTTTTCGGGTGCCACACCGCTTTTTCCTCAAACGCAAGCACAATTACATACACCCTTCTGGCTCAAGAATGGACAAATTCTTTGTATGAAGATCAGTAATGGTACTGGTAGTTTAATATACCTGACACCACAGACCATATAGCGCGCTTAAAAAGAAAAATTGACGCTTTGCTTATCAAAGCCATCATTACTCTGTGAAGCCAGGATCAGTGTAAAGCTCGAGGTATGCTGTGGCACCAGGAAAACGGCTGATCCTATCTGATTCTGCACGTTAGCGGCCACAGAAATAGGAGCAGTTGCCTGCTGAGGAGTAAACGTCATATTGGCAGCCTGCAAACGTAGATAATCAAATGGAGAGCCCACAACCACGGACTGCGAGAGAGGATTCGCTATTGTAAAGTTCACGCCGACATAGCTCATGCCTCGTGGGGCCAGTTTACCATCCAGACTCCTTTCCAAAACAGCCTCTTTCACCTGGTAATTTAAGCTACGATACGTCGAGAGCTGATTTACGGTTATGGTCTTAGGGGCATACTTCTGCATATCAGCATGAGCCGTAAGAGGTATGTCCAGACGAGCCTCAGCTTGAGTGCCCAAACGTAATGCCAATTGATCGATCTTCATGGTAGCTGGTACAGCAAAATCCAAAGTACTTGCCTTCGTTTCACCTGCCGCCAGAACTGGATTGCCAGCTACATAGACCGTATTGACCTCGGTCCCATTTGTAAGCACAACGTGCGCGATATCATTATAGACCAGGGTGACCGTGCTCTTGGTGCGATTCACAGCCTGTAGATGCAGGCGTAACATGCCATTAGAAGCTGAATGGGGATCGTCAACGAAGTTAGCGGATTGCTGGGCGTCCTGAATTTGAACATCAGCACCATCATAAGAGACTGTTGTATGCAATGAGGAGATAGCAATGGTCGCCTGCGTAGCTCTTCCAATGCCCAGAAGTGGTAACACAACAAAGCCCAATGCCCCCAACAATAATAAGATAGCCAATCCCAACAGAATGATGCCGACCGGGCCAAAACGTCGCCGCTGAAGTGTTTGTGGCTTTATTGGTCCTGGTATACTTTGTGTGGACATCGTCGGCCGCTGCATACGTTTCTGAGCCGTGAAATGGGCTGGTGGCTCCTGGTCGGAGAATGCGGATGCATTGATGGGCGATCTGGCTGGCGAAAACTCCTGTTGTGCAGGAATAGGAAGGATGATCGAAGTGCCACAACGTGCACAAAAACGCTGCTGTGGCACAAGTGGACTCCCACATTGTGGGCAATGGTGGGGAATTTGTTGGGCCATAACTCTACTGCTCCTTGCCTGTTCTCATTGTTTGCTTTGCTGTTCATATTGTACAACATCATGGAACAGGCGAATACGGCGCAACAATAATGAGACGTCTGATGCTGATATATCGATCAGGCGTCTCATACAGACTATGATTGCAACAACGTGGCGTAGAATGTGGATAGGTTCGGTGTACCCAAACCGGTCGTATAATCCCAACCATTGGTTGCCTGATAGTAGAGATTATTTCCCTGAGTCACATCATAATAGGACCGATTGTTATTCTGCGCCACCTTATAGAAAACGTCCGGTGTCGCACTAAATGCTTTATGATGGGATAGTAATCCCTGGTGCACGAGAGCCAGGCCAGCAGCCCAGATGGGAGCCGCTGCGCTGGTGCCACCAACGGCCCCCCATTGTCCCTGATAATACACAGCCAGACCATAGGCAACAGCTGAGACATCGGGAATTTGTCGTCTTCCATTGGAGGATTGATTTTTGATGCCCGGCTGGTTTTGCCAGCTCGGTTCAGAGAAGATCTGACTCAGGCCGCCGCCGGTTCCCCAGCTATTTTTACAACTCCGTCGATTTGAATCGTCCGACCAGGCAACTTCCTGGGCACGATTCTGTCCCGCATCAATCTGGAGAATCGATCCTCCCACCGATACAGCCCAGGGATCGCTGGCGGGAAAACTGACGGAGAGATTCCCATAGTGTTGACTGGTAAACGCACCACAGTCTCCACTTGCCACAAACACCGCCATATGCTCAATCTGTGTCAGCTGTTGAATGCTTTGATCAATCGCATGCATATCCTGCTGCGACATTTCACCTTCGGAGATACCCAGACTGATACTAACGGTCCCTCCCGCATTCGCATGCTGAAAGTTATCATCCAGAATACGCTGTAGCTCATCATTGACATTGACCCAGATATCATTTGTGCTATTATCGCTAGCATTGGTTTGATAGACATTAATCGTCGCGGAACGTGCCAGACCGGCTACCATCTGAATATCCAGGGTTGACTCACCCAACGCATCAGTGGGATGACCATCGACATCAACTGGATTAATTTTTCCCTTAAATTGGATACAATCCAGATAGTTCTGGACGTCACTCTTATAAGATCCGTCGATCTCAACCAGATTGATGGACATATTTTCTCCATGGAAACCGTTCTGCCAGAGCTGATCAAAGCCATAAGCATGAGCAATATCCTTTGGCAATAAGGTCTGTTGATCTGGTGAACAATCAGCATGGGTACGCTGAGCCAGCGCAACCTGCTCTGGAGTAAAGGTACTGGCATGGATAGGTTGAGAACTATAATTATCTAAGCCTGTTATCGCTGCAATATGATCGAATAAGAATGCCGGTACCATGGGAGGATTTTTAGCGTCCGGCGCATAGAAGGTATGACCTTGATAGCGATGCACGACAAATTTCGTCTTTAATACTTTCGCAATAAGACCCGTCCTGGCATTGATCGCCAGTTGGGTACGCAATTTGCTCAGTCGCAGTGAAATGCCGTCCAGCTTAAAAAAGTCTTTAAACTTTTGATACGTCCCATCATCAATACCCAGCTTCTTAGCCACACCTTCTAGATGAGACGGCTGCCCTGGCTGAACCTGTTGACCTTGCATCTGCCTCATTGTATTCGAGTCTAATTTTAAGGTGACCCGTACACGGAGTACAGTATTGTCAGGTAGCTGTTTCACGACAGGCGATTTTAAAGCATCAGTTGGAATGGATAAATCCAACGGTGTCAATTTAAGAACACTTGCCACAGGATTATTGTTATTTGTACAGCCTGTCAATGGTAATAATAATAAACACATGCCCAAAATGCTTCCCAGCACGCGACTACCACAAAAAGAGCGCTTCCCACTCCAGAGCCTGCGCATAATCTATCCTCTCCGCGAAAACTATTTCTCGATGTATAGCTATAAAACACAATAAGCAAAATTTATCATGCTTTTTGTATCACGCATCACCCCGATAAAACAGCTCAAGAAGGCTAAATCTATCTATGCAGCTGCCAGTTCTCTTCTCAACAGCCATCGACTATCCTTTTTAATAAGCAATAAATGCAATAATGACAGAAGCGTTGTATTGATTTCTACAGTATAAATGGGCAGAGAAACGAACACAGTCACGCCTCAAAGTGGTATAATGGAGGAGTCATTGGAAAAAACATTCTATGCCAGCAGAGGGGATAGAGGAAAGCAACGCATGCCAGCATTTAAAGTCGAATCACCTTTTGAGCCAACCGGCGACCAACCAGATGCGATCGCAGAACTGAGTGAAAATATTCGTGATGGCAACAAATATCAAACGTTACTTGGAGTAACTGGTAGTGGTAAAACATATACAGTCGCCAAAGTTGTTGAACAAATACAACGTCCCACACTGGTGCTTGCCCCCAATAAGACACTTGCAGCCCAACTCTATAGTGAATATAAGGAATTTTTCCCCAATAACGCTGTAGAATACTTCGTCTCGTATTATGACTATTATCAGCCAGAGGCTTATATTGCGCGTACAGATACCTATGTAGAGAAGGAAAGCATGCTCAATGAAGAGATTGAGAAGTTGCGACTTTCTGCAACGCGAAGTCTGTTTGAGCGGCGCGATGTTCTCATTGTAGCCTCGGTATCCTGTATCTATGGTCTGGGTAGTCCGGAAGAATATGGTGAGGTTGTTCTGACACTAAAAGTGGGTCAGGAACGCCGTATCGACAAAATTTTACGACATTTGACAGAAATCCAATATGAACGCAACGATGTCAACTTTGTGCGTGGTCGCTTCCGTGTTCATGGCGATGTATTGGAGATCTTTCCTGCTTATGAGGATGTAGCGGTACGCATCGAGTTTTTCGGCGACGAGATTGAACGCATGACGGATATCGATCCCCTCACCGGTGAAGTGCTCAACCGACGGGAAAAACTTGATATCTATCCCGCCAAACACTGGGTTACGACGAAAGAGCGCCTCTTTAAGTCTATCGAGTTAATCGAGCAGGAATTAGAACAGCGCCTGCAAGAACTTGAAGCTGAAGGAAAATTGTTAGAGGCAGCACGTCTGAAGCAACGGACAAACTTTGATCTGGAGATGCTCCGTGAAACAGGAGCTTGTGCAGGCGTCGAAAACTATTCACGCCATCTGGCAGGACGCGACTCTGGTGAGCGTCCCTGGACCCTCCTCGATTATCTACCAGATGATTATCTGCTGGTTGTCGATGAGTCGCACGTGGCATTGCCACAGGTGCGGGGTATGTTTGCGGGGGACCGCTCACGCAAACAGATGCTGGTTGACTATGGTTTCCGTCTGCCATCCGCACTGGATAATCGGCCATTGACCTTTACAGAGTTTGAGACTGAGGTAAAACAAGCCCTCTTCGTCTCCGCTACTCCCGGTCCCTATGAACAAGAGCATAGCCAGGTCATTGTTGAGCAGGTCATCCGTCCAACTGGACTACTCGATCCAGAAATCAGCGTTCGACCAACACAGGGGCAGATTGATGATCTCATCTATGAGATTCGCCAATGCATCGATAAGCAGCATCGCGTGCTAGTAACGACGTTGACCAAGAAGATGGCTGAAGATCTAGCAGACTATATGCAAGAACTCAATATTAAGGTTCACTATCTGCATTCTGAAATTGATACCATTGAACGCATTGAGATACTACGCGATCTTCGTCGGGGTGTCTATGATGTAGTAGTGGGCATCAACCTGCTCCGAGAAGGACTGGACTTACCAGAGGTGTCTCTGGTGGCGATTCTTGATGCGGATAAAGAAGGTTTCTTGCGTTCGGGGAACTCACTCATCCAGATTATCGGCCGTGCCGCACGTCATGTGGAAGGCAAGGTCATTATGTATGCGGATCGCACGACAGCTTCAATGCAGCATGCCATTGATGAAACCTATCGCAGGCGCAAAATCCAGCAAGCCTATAATGAGGAACACGAGATTACACCACGAGGCATCAAAAAAGAGATCAAGACCCTTTCTGAGCGTCTCAAAGCCATGAGTAAAAATGGAGACGAGGGAGTCGAAGAGAATGTGGCAGCGGCTCTCACCGGTATTCCTAAAGATGAGGCATTACGCTTAATAAAAGATCTTGAGTCGCAAATGCGACTTGCCGCGAAACAACTGGAATTCGAAAAAGCAGGCCAACTTCGTGATCAAATCATTGAAGTGCGGCGTTCAATGATTGAATAACATATCCACTATTCATAAAAGGCTCGGGATGCTCTTATGCAGGCATCCTGAGCCTTTCTCTTTATCATCTTTCACCAACGACATTCTATGACAGCACAGGCATATGGATTGTACATTAGCCGACCTATCCTATCTCGTAGTAACACTTCAGACGAACGTATCTGGAAACGATAGTATGTACACTATGAATCGTATTCTGTTTCTAGCCGTACAAGTTTCACACTCTACTTAAAATAGAATAAATCAGGTCAATATTGGTTCGACATTAGATAAAACAAGGGCAATTGGATAGGGGGAAATATTTGGGAATCCTAACTACCTAATATTCACAGATAGGTTGTACCAGGAGGGCTAAAATCGGGTATAGTATACAGTGTTCTCTTGACCGGATTATAGAAAGGATCTTTTTGTAACAATGACACATCAGCATGACCACGCTTCAGATGAGCACGCTGAAGCAAATCACCATGACCTTTTAAGTGGACCCAAAATTCTGCCTCATCGAGTGCGTCCAAATATGACTGTCACTGAACTGATTGATGAACAGTATCAGGCATATAATGCTGCACGTTTGAATGAAGCCGCGCGCCTTTACGCCGAGCGGATGCTTGATCCAGAGTTGGATGTGACGATCGGACTAACCATGGCCGGAGCCCTGACGCCGGCTGGCCTGGGAGGCAGTATTCTTACACTCATGGAATACGGCTTTATCGATTTTATTATCAGCACTGGAGCAAATCTCTATCACGACATGCACCACGCGCTGGCGATGTCGCTGCACCGGGGCGATTTCCGCCTGGACGACATCAAACTGCAAGAAGAGGGCGTTATCCGCATCTACGATATCCTGTTTGATGACAAGGTACTGCTGGATACTGATGCCTTTGTACGCGAGAGCCTGCGCAGCCTGCCCAATCGTCCAATCTCTACCTCCGAGTTGCATCATCATCTCGGAACACAGCTCTTAAAGGCAGGTGTCAAACCAGAATATTCGGTTCTGGCTCAGGCCGCAGCCTGGAATATACCCGTCTACACATCCTCACCAGGGGACTCATCAATTGGGATGAACATTGCCCGGCATGCCCTGGATGGGAACGCATTGACTCTTGATCCCCTGGCCGATGTCAATGAAACCACAGCGATCGTCCATCACGCGACGCGCAATGGCGTCATTATTCTGGGTGGTGGTAGCCCAAAGAACTTCTATCTACAGACACAACCACAGTTGTGGGAGGTACTGGGAATTCAAAAAGGTGGACACGATTACTTTGTGCAGATCACTGCGGATGCGCCTCATTGGGGCGGTCTCTCAGGTGCTACGCCTTCTGAAGCGGTTTCCTGGGGCAAAATTAAACCCGATCAGTTGAAAGATGCAGTAGTAGTCTACGGTGATTCTACTATTGCTTTACCACTTCTGACCGCTTACGCCGTGAGCAAAGCGCAACCCCGTCCGCGCCGTGAGCTTTATCTACAACGTGAAGCTAGCTTGCAGGAATTAAAAGATGCCTATGCAGTGGCGAAACAAGCACGCCCATAGCATCTATCTAATGAGCAGTGTCGTTTCCCTTTAGGTAGAGAGCTAAATGGCATTTAGATTGAGGTCTAAATGCCATTTAGGTTGATTGCTTAGTGGCATTTAGGTAGAAATGCAATTATCAATTAGGTGAAAAAAAATCAAATTATTTGGCACAGGCTTGACAACCTAATGTATAATATCAAACAGTGTGCAGAAAAGATAACACACATGAATATTGCAGGACTCAGCCCATCTGATATGGAAGCCACACCTGCACAGTTGGCACATTTACGAGGAGGAACACGCAATGCTGGTCCACTTGATGCTTGAACTTTACAATATCGATCGCGCTATCTTATCGGATGAGGCTCTTTTACGCCGCACACTCAACGAGCTACCAGAGCGCGTTGCAATGGAAAAAGTGAGCCCTGTTCATCTTTACGATATTGACACATCCAATCCACTTGACGCTGGTATGTCCGGCTTTGTTGTAATTGCCCAGAGCCACATCAGCCTGCATGCCTGGCCCGAATACGGCGAAGTAGACATCGACATTTGCTCCTGCAAAGAATTCAGCCAGGAAGATGCAATCGCATTTGCGAAAGAGATTTTCAAGACTGATGATGTTGAAGCACATTTTGTTGTGCGTGCTACACGCTCGTTGCGTCCCGAAGAGCCCGATCCTGTCCGCTATGCTGAAGCGATGGAAGCACGTCGCCTGGCTAAAATGGGGGTGCGCTAAGGGCAAGATGCAGAAGGCGAAGTATCACTTCGCATTGCTGTCCCCTGACGCAGGAGGATGAGGTGCCAGCCAATTTTCGAGGAGGGCACCTCATTTTTATTGGCAACACCTTCACAATGCTAACCCCTGATGATTATCTGCAATGATTCTTGAAACTATAAGGAACTGTTCCCAATGGAAGATGGACTGATCAGCCAATTTGGAGCCCCCGATGCTCCTCACTGTAATCCCGCTACCGCCCGCATCGCAATCATCCCCGCGCCTCTTGAATATAGCGTGTGCTATATGGAAGGGACACGTATGGGTCCACAGGCGATCTTAAATGCCTCCAGCCAGATGGAGTTATATGATGAAGAACTCGACTGTTGCCCAATTGAGGCTGGCGTCTATACTTATCCCATGCTTGACTATCATGGCATGGACCATGCAGCAGCCCTTCAAGCCACTGGTGATGCCGTACGTCAGGCGCTGGCTCAAGGTCAAATTCCACTCACACTCGGCGGCGAGCATTCCTTGTCCGCTCCCGTCATTGCAGCCGTCCATGAGCAATATCCCGATTTAACGGTCGTCCATATTGATGCCCACGGTGATTTACGCGATGAATACGAGGGCACTCCTCTTTCTCATGCCTCCATTGAACGGCGCGTAGTGGATATGGGTATTCCGCTGCTGGAGATTGGTATCCGTAGCTTCAGCCCCGAAGAAGCCGAGTTTATGAAAACACAACCTGATGTAGCTATCGTCTGGGCCTATCAAATTGCAAAGGGATTGGCACGCATTCCCTGGGAACGCCTGGGTCAACATACCTATGTAACCATCGACCTCGATGCGTTTGATCCCGGTGAAATGCCCGCAGTTGGTACCCCCGAACCCGGTGGATTGAACTGGTATCAGGTACTCAATCTCTTCAAAGAGATCTGCCAACGCACCACCGTCGTAGGCATGGATGTAGTTGAACTCTGTCCCATGGAAGGTCAGACACGTGCAGACTTTCTGGCAGCCAAACTTGTCTACAAAATGATCGGCTATCGCCTGTTCACCAAATAATATTCACTTACCCCACGATGAGCATCCTGCTACCTTTTTTCTCAGAAAGTGTCAGACTCCCGTGGTCTCCACGGTCTCTGTGCATGAGTTTTCGCACCTATGGTGCTCAAAAATCTTTTGAGTGTGTGATGTCGGAAAAGTTCGAAGAACTTTTCCGACATCACACACTCAAAAGGGCGCAGGCGCGCACGCGCCTGCCAGCAAGTGAGCAGCAAGGTCCCGATGGTATTAGGAGTCTGACACATTCTCATCTTGAGTTTGTACATTTTTAGGCTTTTGAGCCTGCGAAAAAGGGCGCGTGCGCCGCATTTTCGAGCTCACGTTTTCAAAATTGTACAAAGTCCAACTCATACATGAGTCATCCCGGACTTTGATACTGTTGGGAAACCCTGTTACGAAACATCTTTTGAGCGTACTCACTCCAAATAGATGAGCACCGCGCAAGGGTTTCCCAACGGTATCGGACTTTTGAAACAAACGTTCGCTACAATGGGAGTGCAGAGGGCGAAGCCTTCTGCCGGGGTGTGGGGTGTCCCCACATACTTCTTTTCCCCTTTTTGCACGCCGCCTGCGGCGGCGCGAGGAAAAAGAGCGGAAGGAATTCGCCAGAGAGCCATAACTATCTTACACTCACACCCCACACAGAAACAGGTAAAGGAACTGACACCGTGCGCTAGAGTAGTAGAAAGAAGAGAAGTTGTGGTATACTATCAGTGACGCGCCCCATGGAATCTTTGCTTCACGGAGCGCAGCGCGTCAAGCATTTAGAATAGGGTGCGGAACAAAGGACGGGAGGAAGTCTCAACAAAGATCTTGCCGATCTCAGCACTACTTCTTAGTATATCCCCATATAGCTTGACATTGAAAGGAAACATGACCAGAGAATTCAATCAGCAACGTCGAGATGGCTCACGTCCGCCATTTCGCAATTCATCCTCCGGCCGCAATGGAGAAGAAAGAACTTCACATCCAGCCCGGCCTCGCCTCAACCGAGAAACAGTAGATCGCGCCTGGGAGAATGGAGCCACACGTACACACGCGGATTACCATCCACGCAGCTCCCATGGGCCATCCCAAGCCCCGCGCAGAAATAATCAGTCCGGTGGATATTCCTCCCAATATACACCAGGTGGTCACAAACCTTATGGACAGGGCCAGAGCGGCAATCGTTCTGAGCGCCCTTATGGCGATCAACAGGGTCCACGTTCTCGTCCCTTCAATGGTTCACGTACTAATAATGAGGGTTCCGAGAGACAGGGTTTTGACAACCGTCGCCAATTTTCAAATAACGCCGATCATGGTTACTCCCCACGAGGACGTCAGGAAGGTCGACCTCCCTATGAGCGCAATTCCTCACCACGAGGACCGCAAGCAGGCAGACCTCCATTCGAGCGCGGTTCTGCACCACGGGGACCTCAAGCAGGCAGACCGCCTTTTGAGCACAATTCCGGTCCAAGGGGACCACAAGCACATCGACCTCTTTACAGGCGAAACGCTTCCCTGAAAGGGGGGCAAGATGGGAAACCAACATTCGAACGTACTACATTTGAGCGCGATGCTGCTCCTCGTGCTCCGAGAGTAAATACCAATCCAGCCGGTCGACGTGGAGCCGCACGTCACGAGCGTCCAGAACGTGAGTTTCAGCGTGGGCGCGACTTCCGTTCACGGAATAGTGAGGCAGGTAGCAATGTAGTGCGACCACCCGATCCAACTAATCCTCGCTGGCTCAGCCGTCCTGCTGTACGGCAGGCACGCGATGATCAACGTCAGCAAGAAATTACCGAGCAGTTTGAAGGTGACTACGAAAGCTTCGATATAACGGAAACCTCCAGACCGTCTCAAACATATGAGCCGAAACGCTCTACACGTTCCGCAGCCAGAGAAGAAAAGCCTGAGCGTCACGTCACTCGTCTCGAAGATGGGCGTGTCTTGAAAGGCAGTCGTCCGGAACAACGCAAAAATGCTCAATTCTGGACCGACATCAGTAGTAATACTGAAAAACTGGTTGAGTCAGTACACGTCCCAGAAACCTCGACGGATGAGGAAACCAACTCATCGACAGGGAAACGACCATCACGGCGTCCCGTCGTCCGCCGTGGTAAGAAGACTGGTGCCGATGGAGAAGTGAAAAAGCCTCGTACACGAGGTCCTCGCCCCTCACAAAAAGGATATAAATGGCCCGACGCATAACTATCTATTGCGTTGTGAATCAAAATGTGTCCAGTCTCTGTACTGGACACATTTTGTGAACCATCCATAAGTAAACATGTAAAGAGCAGTGCTGAATACCTAACACCAGGAAGTGGTCGGAGTAGCTAGCATGTCATATCCCAGCTATCTTAATCTTTATGAAACAGGTGAATTAGCAGAACGCGCAGCAGCCGCGTGGGAAGTATTGCGCAATTGCACAATCTGTCCGCAGAATTGTCACTGTAATCGTATCGCTGGCAAAACCGGAGTGTGCCATTCCGGTACCGAGGCCATTGTCGCCTCCTGGAATGTGCACCGCCGCGAAGAGCCTCCCATCAGTGGAACACGAGGCGCTGGCACCATCTTTTTTGGATATTGCCAGGCGCGCTGTACCTATTGTCAAAACTTTTCACTCAGCCAGGGTGGCCTGGGTCATCGGGTCGGGCCTGAACGCCTGGCCGATATGATGCTCTATCTACAAAAGAAAAACTGCCATAATCTGGATCTGGTGACACCGACACATTTCGTCCCGCAAATTCTGGCAGCACTGGTCGTCGCCTGCGAAAAAGGTCTTCGTTTGCCTCTGGTCTACAATTGCGCTGGCTATGAAAACCTGGAGACTTTAAAGCTTTTGGATGGAGTGGTGGACATCTATTTGCCCGACGCCAAATATTCTGACAATAAAAATGCCCTGCGCACCTCAAAGATGCCTCGCTACGTTGACTATAACCGCGCGGCATTGCAAGAGATGTATCGTCAGGTTGGCCCTCTTCAATTGGATGAAGAGGGCATCGCAAAACGAGGCTTGCTGATCAGACACCTCGTTATGCCTGAAGATGTCTCAGGAACTCGTGATGTGCTCCGCTGGATTGCAGAGGAACTGGGACCCGATACCCCAATCAGTCTGATGGATCAATATTTTCCAGCCTGGAAAGCGGTGAATGATCCCGTTCTCAACCGTCGTCTCTCCTGGACAGAATATCGGACCGCGCTTGATGCGCTGGATGAATTTGACTTTACCGCTGGATATGTTCAAGAAGATCTGGTTGAGGTGGATGTAACGTCTGATATGTAATAACTGTACAGGGCTTTTTCGACAATTTTTGATCTGGTTATCAAAAAGGTTGAGCTGACCCTATCACACAATGGATCTGGCACGCTATAATCAATAGGGAAACTGTACCTGTCACGACAAAGGAAAAGTATATGTAGCCGTCAGGATTAAGCCGTCATCGACCCGGGTCGAAGGCGTCGTTTATCCCTCAGGCGTGCCGGAAAACATGCAAAATGGAGAACCCTTATGAACACTACGGCCACGTTGAGCCGCTTATTCGCAGGCGTTCAGTCTGATATGGATCAGGTGGATGTCCTCTTTAAAGAAAGAGCAACGTCGGGACTAACTATCCTCAATTCTGCTTCAATGCACGCACTTGCTTCTCCCGGCAAACGTCTACGCACGGCTTTGACTCTGCTTTCGGGTAAACTAAATACCTATAACTCCGATAAGCTGTTGCGCTTGAGCGTGGCCTATGAAATGGTTCATCTCGCAACCTTGATTCATGATGATATCATTGATGAAGCCTTAACTCGCCGTGGCAATCCTACGGTCAATGCGCTCTGGGGCGATAAAATTGGTATCCTGCTGGGCGATTATTATCTCGCTAAAACCTCTAGCATCATTGCAGATATCGAAGATTTTCGTATTGATCACCTTTTCGCTGATACCGTGGCGACTGTCTGTGAAGGTACTATTCTGGAGATGATGACAGCTGGACGTATCGATCTCACGGTCGAAACGTACTTTGAAAAGATTCAGAATAAAACCGCCTGCCTGTTCGCCGCCTGCTCCAAAGGCGGCGCGATTCTCAGTGGTGCCTCCGATGAGCAGATAGAGCTCTTACATTCCTATGGTCTGAATCTTGGCATCGCATTCCAAATCATTGATGATATTCTCGATTATACTGAAGATCAATCGACGATTGGCAAACCGGCTGGCAATGATTTACGCCAGGGTATGGTGACGCTCCCACTCATTTTTGCCTTACAAGACGCAGCTTCCGCCAATGGGCGTCAGCAGCAGGTGCAGGCATTGTTGAATGGTGCTGAACTCCCTGAAAAAGAGATCCAGGAGGTCGTTTCCTGGGTGAGCAATGAATATGCTATCGAACGCTCCTTACAGGAAGCACAGAACTATGGCAATAAGGCTCGCGAAGCCCTTTATCATTTCCCTGCTTCGTCTGATCGCACTATCCTGGATGAGCTGATTGACTTTGTGATCAGTCGAAACCGTTAATGGAACGAGTGTAATGAAAACGAATTTTGCATTAGAAGAGAAATTTCAAAAAGTGGGCGGCAAGCGGCACTACGTCCAACATCTTTTTGGACGCATCGCTGGCGTCTATGATTTAATGAATAAACTGATGAGCCTGGGACTCGATGGCCTCTGGCGCAAACGTGCCGCACGCTATTTAGCTCTGGCGACGGGCGAAACTGGTTTGGATCTGGGGGCGGGCACAGGCGATCTTGCCATCGCAGTCATCAAAGGGGCCGGTCCTGACACCAGGATGATCGGCATGGATATTACACCTGAGATGCTGGCCGAGGGCCGCCGAAAACTGGTCCGTATGGGGCTTCAGGATCGTGTGGATTTGCGTGTCGGCGATGCCGAGCACATTGATTTACCTGATAATAGTGTGGATGGTTGCTGCTCCGCCTTTACGGTGCGTAATCTGACCAATATTGGTCAGGGCTTTCGTGAAATGTTGCGTGTTGTACGCCCGGGTGGACGTGTTGTCTGTCTGGAGATCAGTCATCCTCCCGGTAAGATTTTTGGCTCCCTGTTCTATCTTTACTTCTACAAACTGGCTCCCCTCTTCGGTACGATCATCGGGAAGGCATTTGAAGAGTATAACTATCTGCCGAACTCATTGACTACCTTTCCTAAAGCTCCTGCATTAAAGGAAATTATGGAAGAGGCTGGTTGGAGTGATGTACGCTATTACTACCAGAATGGTGGTATTGTCGCGATCCATGTGGGTACAAAAAAAGCTTGATGTGCCGAGCATCAAGCTGCGCAAGTTGGAGATACTAAGCAGCAGATGAGTCCATGCGGCTGCTTAGTATCTCCAAGTTCGCTCAAGGATCCCAGTAGCTCTTCCACTTTGCCCGTATCGGCTAACAACTTCTTTTGAACGTGCTTATCTCTTCTTACGCCCAACCTCTGACAAATCCCCCAGAAAACCTTCCAGAGCCTGACGCAGATCCTGCAATTGAGCGGCTTCAGCCACGGTAATCTCATGTCCAACGCGTCCGACGCGTTGTAACAACTGGATGGCAGGATGTTTGGGAGAAGAGGGTGCCTCAGTCGTTCCAGAGCCAAACAAAGATGCACGCATAGCATCTACATTGGCATTCACCTGGTCAAGCTCAGATACATCGATAAAGCTGGCTGCTTCTGGTAATACACCTCGAACCCGCTGTGTATTCTGGTTTTCCCACTGCCTGCGGGCCTGCTTTCCAGCCGCACAATAACAAAAACGCGGCTGCACAGAATCGGTACTGATCACACCACTATCATCACAAATAGGGCAAATAGGCATAGATTATCTCCTTGTTCACACAGAAAAAGCTCTCGTGCCACTCTACTATATCATATATGCCATCAGGAGAGGCACTGCTGCCCGCATAAATAGTCATTGAGCATGTGTTCACAGTCGAATGCCATCTGCCCTAAAACGCTCTCAGGAACCTTCCAGCAAGGTTGCCCCTCAACTGAACTATGTTCCACTCCACCCCGAATACAACCTTTATAGGCAATGGAAACAGCGCGGAAACGGGGATCACGTTCAACTGATGAATACACACCGACAAGGCCGGTAATCTGGATCTCATATCCGGTCTCTTCTGAGGTTTCACGCCGTACACATTCTTCAAGCGTCTCTTTGTAACGTACGATCCCACCAGGAATAGTGTATCCCAATTTATCACTTCGATCTATTAACAGCACCTTGCCATCTTGCTCAATAATGACGCAGGCGCTTAAAATAGGAGAAATTTGTCCTAGCGTCACCAATGCAATGATGCGCACTGCGATACCAGCTAGCAATCCTTTCAGCTTTTCTTTCATGGTTCCTTCCTCGCTATCTCCCGTCCGGTTATTTTTATAGCGCATGCGATTAAATAAACAGACAAGTATCTTTATTGTTAGTATAAGAGAAATGAAACTATCTGACAATAAGAAGGGGCGCTACTTTTAGGGTGAAAGCAAGGTGCAGGGGCGACAACCCCATAGGTGCGAATGTAAGGCTTTTCAAGCGGAATTGCCAAGGGAGGGCCCTTTGCCGGGGTTTGGGGTGTCCCCAACTACCCCTTTTTCTTCTTTTCTTTGCCGCCGCGTGCGGTGGCGAGAGGGAGGTGAGAGACCGGGGCACAGACCCGGGCCCCAGGTTAAGGGTTGCACCCTTAACAATCCCGCTTCTGTTCGCACCTATGGGGCGACAACCCCAGACGGAGCGCGATGGCAGGCATGCCGGGGCATGACAGTCCTCGCCATTATTCCCTTCCCCATCACCCGGAAGGATAAAGAGCTAGTAAGAATAGTGATAAAGTGACTATCAAGCTGTCGGGAAAAGAATGCACGAAAAAAGGTGTGGAAGAATAGATTAACTAGCTATATGAAGGAATCAAAATATAGGCTATAATTATGCTATAGAAAAAGGAACTTCACCTGACCAGACAAGTCACTGCTGAGGGGAACCATGTCAAACACAGATCAGCCTCACTGTCCAGACCTGGAAAAAGGGCAAATCATACCAGCTTTTACGCTGCCGGGCGCTGATGGCATGCCACATAGTCCATGGGACTATAAGCAACGCGACCATCTTCTACTCCTATTTTTGCATAGTAGCATCACCAGTGAGACATGCGCGCTGTTGCGCATCTACGCTCAACACTACGCAGATTTTCGCGCTGAACAGTGTGCAATACTCGCTATCACACCTGATCCAGTGTTCATTAATCTGCAAACGCAGGAAAAACTTCGTCTGCCATTTCCGCTCGTTTCTGATGTCCAGGGGAAGACGATTTCCCGCTACACACAGTGGAATGCAGATACCCATACCTTGATTCCCAGCGTCATACTGGCGAATCGGTATAATGCGCTTTATGAGCAACAAAGTTCGGAAGATATCACACAGTTGCCTGAACTACAAGATACGTTGGCAAGTCTTAACTATCTTAATTTACTGTGTACACCCTGAAAATATAGCGCGCAATTATTCAGCAAAAGGCACGGGAACGTGCCTGCACTCTCAGTCACATCAGCAGAGCAAATGAGAAAACGCACTATCCACAACATGGAAAGGACGACTCTATGACACACCAGAACACGCCACCATCATCGGAATGGAATCTTGACACCTTACTTGTCCATGGTGGACTTCCTCGGCCCACCAATCATCATCCAGGTGGCGATCCGACCGTGCTCCCCATTTATGCCAGCACTACATATACGCATGAAAATGTCGATGCCCTCGATCAGGCATTTAACGGCAAAACAGCAGAGGGCACACCGAGGTATGTATACGCACGTCAGGGCAATCCCAATGCCAATGCATTTGAAGAGGCCATGGCGCAAATTGAAAGAGGGATTGGGGCCGTTTCCTTTGGTTCGGGCATGGCAGCCATTCATGCCGCTTTACTGGCAGCAGGCTTAACCACAGGATCATCCATTATCGTGTCACAGGATCTCTATGGTCCCACGATTACGCTCTTACGTAAACTATTTTCTACCGTTGGAGCTCAGGTTCTCCTGGCAGATTTTGGTCAACCTGAAATTTATGATCTGATCCGCGATCAGGAACCAGACGTTATTTATGTCGAGACCATTTCAAATCCTCTCGTGAAGGTGCTGGATCTTGATGCTATCAGCGCAGTCGCACGTGAGGTAGGTGCTATCTCTATCGTTGACAGCACCTTTAGCCCTCCCTATCTTGTCCGACCAATTGAACATGGCTTCGATCTGGTGGTCCATAGCGCGACAAAATATATCAGTGGACATGGAGATAGTACTGGCGGCATTGTCATAAGCGCAAAGAATATTTTGCTGGATCAACTCCACGACTATGGTAATCTGTTAGGGGCCATGCTCAGTCCATTTGAATCGCACCTGATGCTACGCGGACTGCGTACCATGGCTCTGCGTGTGGAACGTCAATGCAGCAATGCTTTACAAATAGCCCATTTTCTTCAAGAGCATCCCGCCGTGGCTCGCGTGCATTATCCTGGATTGGTAGACCATCCATCGCATGCAGTCGCCAGCAAGCTACTGGATAATGAGCAGTACGGTGGTCTTCTGTCTTTCGAATTACAGGACCAATCACGTGCAGCCGTATTCAAATTTATCGATAAATTGAAACTTTGTACCTCAGCCACATCTCTGGGAGATGTCTTCACCCTGGTTAGCTATCCACCCATCTCATCACATCGCACCTTGAATGAACAAGAACTTCAACAAATGGGGATTAGTGCTGGCTGTATCCGCTTATCCGTTGGTATTGAGCATGCCACTGATATTATTAAGGATCTGGAACAGGCATTGGCTGAATAAAGGTAACATGCAAACACTTTGATATTTTGTCAATCAAAGTGTTTGTTTCCTATGAGCTTAAGGCATATAAATTTTAGCACCCGAGGCGCACAAAACAATGTTAGAGCGCGGTGCACAAAACATTCGAATGTTTTGTGCACCGCGCTCTAACATTGAGACCCAAAGAGTTCCTCGAAAATATGGCGCAGGCGCTCACGCGCCTGACTTTGATTATTTGGTGTGACGAACGAATTTTCCTGGCACAATATCTTCACCATCACCACCAGATGACGCAGCCATGACATTCAAGATGTCAGACTTTGGCTTGATGACCAGATCGTTAACGATGGAACGTACTCCGGTAAAACTCTCGGCAATCTTCTCGGCTGCTGCCTTCTGCTGAGGCGTGTGTACTGAGCCACTCAAACGTACCACTCCCAGGCGCGGATACACACCAATAGGCTGCTCACGGGTTCGTGGATCACGTCCCAGAGCCAGGGCCAGATCCGCTGCCAGTATGTCATCCCCGATCAGGCGATTTTTGATTTCCAAGATGCCAGCGATGCCAGAAACCTGATCTTCAACAATATCAGCACGCAATGAGCTTGAGATATTGCCATCCAGATAAAGGATGCTATCCAGCACGCGCGCCCTCATACCAGGGAAGTCTACATGCAATGGCGCTAACTCAAACAGGACAGATTCAACTTCGCTCTGCAAATCAGAATCTAAACGATGAGCTGGCAATGTCTGGAAAACAGCCTCAGGAACTGTTGCACTAATGCTGTCTTTTTCGATCTTCAAGATATATTCTTCGCGTAACAGAAGGTCCTGATTACCGCGCAAAGCATGAGCCACAATAAAGGCCAGTTCACCACTCTGGGGCTGAGTAGCAAATAAACGCAAAGTGCCATGTGAACCTGAAACGGTTTCGTGCACAACTGTGCGATGATCCAACTGCGTACCTTCAACAGTTGTCTGGCTGGCGGCAAGTTCAGCACGTGAAATAGAAAGGGTCACGCCATTGCCAGTCGCATCCAGCACACTAGAAAATGGAACTTCGACAGTTTTGCCGACGAAACGCCCCAATTTTACACCCAACGAAATTACACGCCGCGTACCAATGGCAGTCATTATATATGAGAGAATTCCGGCTTCACCATCCGAGCAAAATACTTTGCCTCCAAAATGGAATTTCTCTGTCTCTGAAATGAGAGATGTGTCCATGTATCTGTCTTACCTCATCTTGCTTAATGAAACGGGATAGCCAGACAACAAGCTATCTCGCTCAAGCTACCTCGTTATACTAGTGAGAGTGTAGCACTTTATACTTGCGCATGACAAGATACCTGTCTGGAGAGCAAAAGATAATACGTTTAATTAACTATTATACAGAACCTGCCGAAAAAGCGGATGAAAATCTGTCATTTGTTCTGAACCTGAACAGCTCGCTAAAAACGGCCTGCTGAACCGTGCTGAAGCGGTACCGTTGGTGCATTGTGTTTATGGCGCATCTGGCGAAGTCGACGCAAACGCCGGATAATGCGCGGGACAATCATCAGAAAAGCGATGACAAACAGGATTATCGCGATTAATAGCACATGTGGAAGCAGAAACGCCATCGCAACACTCAATAACATCACAATATCTTCGCCCACACTTAACGCTATATTCAAACAGCCTCCTGTCGTCGCGGTTAAAGTAACACGCGTAGCCGCCTTGGTTGTATGTGTCACACCAGCAAGGACCGCTCCCAACGCCAGGGTAACAGGCAACCAGGTGCTATCAATTGTTGCATTGCCAGCGGCGGCGGCAGATAAAGCCCCAGCCACAGGACGAATGACGGTATGAATCGCATCCCACACATGATCTACGACTGGAATCTTATCCGCAAAGATGTCCGCTAGCGTGAGAACTGCCATGAGAATCATAAACCAGGGCTGAGTAATAAAAACAAAGTGCGGATTAATATGCACCTGTGTTGGCCAGACACGCGTAGCGATAGCCAATGCCAGTAAAGGGAAATACGCATTAATACCAGAAGAAAAAGCCAGACCAGCGGATGTCCCAATATCCATTCGGATTCTCCTCAAGATCAATCGAAAAAAAGCATGTATAAGACCATCGTATGCAAAACCAGCAATCCTCACCTTATAAACGTATAAACCACACAGCTATCAAAGTGGGAGTATAAGCGGTGTTTAGACTGATAATTTCCGCCCACTGAAGCTGCTTTGATCAAAAATGGTTTTGATTAAGTCTGGAGCATAGCGTTCCACGATTGCTTCGGTGATCGCGTTAGCACGACAGATTTCACCAAACATACTGGCACTGCGCCGGGGTATACGCTGCTGTGTCACCGGATCAAGTTCAATCAAGCCAAAACGCACAAACCAACCTTCATTCCATTCAAAATTGTCTACCAGCGTCCAATGGAAATAGCCTTTGACTGGAATTCCCTCTCGAATAGCTCGATGAAGATGCGCCAGATGCGCCAGCAGAGCGCCTGGACGTCGATCATCCAACCGATCACTAAAACCATTCTCAGTGATATACAAAGGCTTATTGCCACGTGTGCGGCGGTAAACAGCTTTCAGGACACGATACAAGCCCTCAGGATAGATCTCTCCAAAACTTTCTGAAAGACCAACATCATTGCTGAGTGCTCCAGGATGTGGATAGCGTCTTCCAAAGGCTTCCAGCGGCCTGCGGGGATCAAAACGCACCATTTCACGGGTGTAATAATTAATCCCATGATAGTCTCTGGTGCCCGCTGCATGTGGAATAGTCGCCAATAAGGGACTGGAGGGAAAGCGGAAGCGGCCAGTCTCAGCAGCCTGCAAGACAGACCAGTTAAACAGCGTCTCCTGGACGTTTGCAGCCCCTTGATCCAAAGGAGATAAGGGTTGGGCAGGATCAAAAAGGCGATAATGCAAGCAATATCCAATCTGGGACTCCGGCTGCAGACGGCGCACGGTATAGAATGCCTCCACATGCGCCTGCATCATATTATGCAGGACAGTAAAGGTGAGTAAGATATCTTTTTCACCTGGTGGAAATACACCAAACAAATAGCCTTGAAAGGCATAGACATTAGGCTCATTAATAGTCACCCAGAACGAACAAACATCTCGTAGAACGGCAACGACATGCGCGATATAGCGTATAAAAAAACGCACATTACTTGCTTTAGCAAAGCCTCCACGTTCAGCAAACCAGAGAGGATCAGTAAAATGGTGCAATGTTACGACAGGAGTGATATGCAAGCGGTGTAGAGCCAGCAACATGGAACGATAACGCTCCAGGGCTGTATGATCCCATTGTCCTTCCTGCGGCTCAATACGACTCCACTCCAGACTGAGGCGGAGCGCATTATTCTCCATCTGCTCAGCCAGCAAGAAATCCTTTTCCGCCGCCTCCCACCAGTTAGCCGCCAGACCACATCGGTCACCGCTCACGATCCGCCCCTGCTGCTCCCAGCGGTACCACTGATTATTGGTAATCCCACCTTCACACTGATACGCGGCAGATGCAGTTCCCCATAGGAAATCTTTTGGAAAGTGTAATGCTTGCTGGCCCATATCTTTTCTCCATTCCATGATAAATAATAATCACATTAGTACTACGTATGGATGAAAAGATGAGATACATATATGAGATTAAAAAGAGGTGTTAAAGGACATATTATAGCTGCCAGGAGAGCGTTTGAAATCATACAACAAGCGCTCCTCTGACAGGATTGATACGCTTAGTCGCGGATGCTACGAGCAGGCAACGGACGCACCAGTGGACTCATCACGGGCAGGGCTTTCTTGCCACGCGGCAAGCGCTGACGTACCAGATAGTCCGGCGCATTCGCCAGATCATTTTTCTCCAACGTCACGTCTTCACCAAAGCGATTGAAGAACGAGAGCTCAAAGTTGGGGGTTTCACCCAGGGCACCGTGAGGGCACACCTCGACACAATCACCACAGAAGATACAGCGATCCAGCGCAAAGGAGTAGCGAGCCAGTTCGCGCTCGGCCATCATCAGTGAACCAGTTGGGCAGACCTGCACACAGGCTCCACAGGAGACACAGTCAGTATCATGCAAGCTGACGTTGAATGGCGTCGAGACAATCGTATCGAAGCCCTTACCAAACATGCCATAGCAGTCTGGACCAATCACATCGTGACAGACACGCACACACTGGGTACAGTTGATACACTTGTTGGGATCGCGCAAGATGAAGCTGTGCGAGAGATCCAGATCGTAGTCATGGTAGTCGCTGGGTTCTCCATCGTGGAAGCGGTTATCCGCCAGACCATGCTCGATACTGTACTTCTGCAGATCACACTGACCGGCAGCCGGACAGGCGCATTGCAGACAACGGGATGCCTCACGCTGAGCCTGCTCTTTCAAGTAGCCCATCTCGATCAACCCAAAGCTCTTCTCGCGCTGCTCATAAGGGAGCATCGGCATCTTGACTTTCGGCTCAACCGGCTTGTAGGGAACGATGTCGAAGAGATCAGGGCGGCGCTCTTCCAGTTCCAGACGGCGGGCGACCTCGTTCATGTCCTCACCCATCAGATAGGAATGGATGGAACGTGCGCCTAATTTTCCCTGGGCCACACATTCAATAATCGTACTGGCACCCAGCTGAGCATCACCGCCAGCGAAAACGCCTTCACGATCTGACATAAAGTTATGGGGATTGGTCTGGATGGTTTTCCACTTCGTCCATTTAATACCCGACGACTCGTTAATCACATTGGTATCCACGGCCTGACCAACAGCCGGAATGACTGTGTTACAGGCAATTGTAAATTCGGTACCGGGAACTGGTACGGGACGGCGGCGACCGCTGGCATCAGGCTCTCCTTGTTTGGTACGCTGATATTCTACACCCACCACCTTCCCATTCTCCACCACAACACGCTGCTGAGCTGCTCGCACCTGGAGATGGGTTCCTTCTGCAATACCATCCTCAACTTCCTCCAATGTCGCCGTCATATCTGCCCGGGTACGATAATAGGTTGTGTGGACTTTAGCGCCCAGACGTAGCGAGGTACGGGTACAGTCAAAGGTAGTAAAACCACCGCCAATCACAATAACCTCATCCCCTTCTTTCACGGGAACCGGCTTGCCCTCAACTTTATCATAGAGGAAACGGATAGCATTCACCACCCCCTCTGCATCCTCACCGGGCACACGCATCGACTTACTGGTCCAACAGCCGATAGCCAGATAGACCGCATCAAAGCCCTGTGCAAACAGATCATCGATAGTAAAGTCGCGACCCAGCTTAACGTTGCTCTGCAATTCCACACCAAGCTGCCAGACATGCTCAAGTTCGCGATCCATCATATCCTTTGGCAAACGATACTCAGGAATACCATAGCGTAGCATACCACCAGCCTGGGGTTGCATATCAAAAATCTTGCAAGCGTGACCACGCAAAGCCAGATAGTATGCACAGGACAAACCTGCGGGCCCAGCCCCTACAATCGCCACATTCTTACCCGTAGGCGCATCCTGGACGTAAGGAATAGGGGGATCAAGCAGGCAAGTCTCAGCCGCGTGACCGTGCATACGGCAGATGGCAATTTCTTCATCCACCAGCGTACGACGGCAAGCCTTCTGACAGGGCGCGGGACAGGTCAAACCCAGGATAAAGGGAAAAGGTAACACCTCTTTTACCAGGCGGGCTGCTTCCTTCATCTCACCCTGGGCAATCAACTCCAGATAGCCTGGAATATCAATATGTGTCGGGCAATCCACCTGGCAGGGAGGCTGACAGTAGGCATTGTGGTCAGAGAGCATCATTTCCAGATTCGTGCGGCGAATATGAAATAGCTCATCAGAATTCGTCGTTACCACCATGCCTGGCTCAGCAGGAGTATTACAGGAAGGCAGAGGACGCTCAGCGCCTTCGACGTGAACCAGACACATACGACAAGCGGAGGTTGGCTCCAACTTTTCGTCATTGCACAAATTAGGAATATCAGTAATTCCATTGTCAATCGCCACGCTCAAAATGGTTTGGTTTTCATGAGCAACCATAGTCTTACCATTGATAATAACGGTAAAACTGGGATGGCCCAGTTCATCACGTACCATTGGTTCAGTAGCATTTTGAGGGCTGAGGGAGAACGTATCGCGGGTCACGATAGTCATAATACTGCCTCTTTAACGTTATTCCTTAACAGCAGGAAAAACTTTTTGTTACAATGTCAAATACGTTAAATCTCCCTCTATATTACTCCAGTGATTGCCAGGAGTAAAGACATTGAAAAAAGTAATCTTTCTATATACATGCTCGATTTACAGTAAGGCAACTTCCTGTGACATATAAAAAGCCGGACCTCATAACGAGGCCCGGCTTTCTGGAGCATATTTCCTGTTAGATGCTTAGTCGCGGATGCTACGAGCAGGCAACGGACGCACCAGTGGACTCATCACGGGCAGGGCTTTCTTGCCACGCGGCAAGCGCTGACGTACCAGATAGTCCGGCGCATTCGCCAGGTCATTTTTCTCCAACGTCACATCTTCACCAAAGCGATTGAAGAACGAGAGCTCAAAGTTGGGGGTTTCACCCAGGGCACCGTGAGGGCACACCTCGACACAATCACCACAGAAGATACAGCGATCCAGTGCAAAGGAGTAGCGAGCCAGTTCGCGCTCGGCCATCATCAGTGAACCAGTCGGGCAGACCTGCACACAGGCTCCACAGGAGACACAGTCAGTATCATGCAAGCTGACGTTGAATGGCGTCGAGACAATCGTATCGAAGCCCTTACCAAACATGCCATAGCAGTCTGGACCAATCACATCGTGACAGACGCGCACACACTGGGTACAGTTGATACACTTGTTGGGATCGCGCAAGATGAAGCTGTGCGAGAGATCCAGATCGTAATCATGGTAGTCGCTGGGCTCACCATCGTGGAAACGGTTGTCCGCCAGACCATGCTCGATACTGTACTTCTGCAAATCACACTGTCCAGCAGCCGGGCAGGCGCACTGCAGACAACGGGATGCCTCACGCTGGGCCTGCTCTTTCAAGTAGCCCATCTCGATCAAACCAAAGCTCTTCTCGCGCTGCTCGTAAGGGAGCATCGGCATCTTCACCTTGGGCTCGACCGGCTTGTAGGGAACGATGTCGAAGAGATCAGGGCGGCGCTCTTCCAGTTCCAGACGGCGCGCAACCTCGTTCATGTCCTCACCCATCAAGTAGGAATGGATGGAACGTGCATTGAGCTTACCCTGTGCGACACCTTCAATAATGGTCTTCGCACCCATCTGACAATCACCACCAGCGAAAACGCCTTCGCGATCTGACATAAAGTTATGGGGATTGGTCTGGATGGTTTTCCACTTCGTCCATTTGATGCCAGAAGCATCATCAAGCACGCTGGTATCCACAGCCTGACCAATAGCCGGGATAACGGTATCGCAGTTCAGCACAAACTCAGAACCGGGAACTGGTACGGGACGGCGGCGACCGCTGGCATCAGGCTCTCCCAATTTATTGCGCTGGAACTCAACACCGGTCACACGACCGTTCTCCGAAACGACACGCGTCTGACTGACATACAGCTGCAGATGTGTACCTTCTGCTTCACCGTCTTCAACCTCTTCAGTTGTCGCGCCCATCTCGGTACGACCACGACGATACATCGTGTGGACTTTGGCACCCAGACGTAACGAGGTACGGGTACAGTCAAAGGCAGTGAAACCACCACCAATCACAATAACCTCATCACCGTCTTTCACAGGCACTGGCTTACCTTCAACTTTGTCACCCAGATAACGAATGGCGTTCACCACGCCCTCTGCATCCTCACCAGGAACACGCAGATCATTACTGGTCCAACAGCCGATAGCCAGATAGACCGCATCAAAGCCCTGTGCAAACAGATCATCGATAGTAAAGTCGCGACCCAGTTTGACATTGGCCTGGAAATCAATACCCATATCCCACAACTGCGCGAACTCGCGATCCATCATATCCTTTGGCAAACGATACTCAGGAATACCATAGCGCAGCATACCACCAGCCTGGGGTTGCATGTCAAAAATCTTACAGTAGTGACCACGCATAGCCAGATAGAAGGCAGCAGTCATACCAGAAGGGCCACCACCAACAACAGCAACTTTTTTACCAGTTGGCGGATCTTGCACGTAAGGCAAAGGAGGATCAAGCAGGCAAGTCTCAGCCGCGTGACCGTGCATACGACAGATAGCGATTTCTTCATCTACCAGCGTACGACGGCAAGCCTTCTGACAGGGCGCGGGACAGGTCAAACCCAGTGTGAAAGGGAAAGGCAACACCTCTTTTACCAGACGAGCCGCTTCCTTCATCTCACCCTGGGCAATCAACTCCAGATAGCCTGGAATATCAATATGTGTCGGGCAATCCACCTGGCAGGGAGGCTGACAGTAGGCATTGTGGTCAGAGAGCATCATTTCCAGATTCGTGCGGCGAATATGAAATAGCTCATCAGAATTCGTCGTTACCACCATGCCTGGTTCAGCAGGAGTATTACAGGAAGGCAGAGGACGCTCAGCGCCTTCGACGTGAACCAGACACATACGACAAGCGGAGGTTGGCTCCAACTTTTCGTCATTACACAAATTTGGGATATCCGAAATCCCATTATCAATCGCCACGCTCAAGATGGTCTGGCCTTCATAAGCCTGTAACGTCTTGCCATCGACGGTCAGCGTAAAGCTAGGATGCCCATGCTCATTACGCACCATCGGAGGCTGCGCCTCTTGAGAGGTGAGAAAGAAATTATCTCGGATCGATATAGCCATGTACTTCCTCTTCCGAAGTTCCTAGGTTCAAAATTTGTAATGCAAGAATTTGCAGTACAGTTACGGCAGAACGTGCTTGGTGACAAAGCGATGGGCACGCACCGGGACACAGGTACCAGTTGGGCACTGTAACTCCTGAATATGCGAGGTAAAGTGCTCAGGCCAGTAGCGCTTGGCGGTTTTCAGAGGATTTGTTGCCTGTACACCAAAACCACATAATGAACCATTTGGCACATATTCGGCGAACTCATCCAGTACGTCGAGATCTCCGTTGACGCCAAGATCACTCACAACCCCCTCGAGGATTCCAGTGATACGCTTCACGCCAAGGCGACAGGGCACACATTTACCGCAGGATTCTTTGCTCAGGTAAGCGCTACGCTCACGAGCCCAGGAAACCATGCAAGTGTTGCTGGGAAGCACTTCAATAATGCCCGAACCAACAATCGCACCCGCCTCTTCCAAAGGATCGAAATCATAAGGTGTATTCAGCAGCGAGAGAGGGAGTGCTCCCCCTTCGGCTCCACCTACCACAATAGCACGAACATCACTTTCAGTAGGATGCAGTCCAGCATGTTCCAGGATATCACCCAGTGAAGCACCAAAGGGTACCTCAACCACAGTTGGTTCGCTGCCTGGCGAAGCATAGATAGTTAAGATTTTCGTGCCACCTGTAGATGCCGAACCAGCACTTGCAAAGGCCACGGCACCATCACGGATGATTCCTGGTACATTCACCAGAGTTTCAATAGAATTGATTGCCGTTGGCTTGTCCCACAATCCATATTGAGCCGGGAAAGGAGGACGCTGTTCAGGCATGCCACGACGACCTTTAATGACCGCCATCTGAACAGTCTCTTCACCACCCATAAAACCAATATCGACGCCGAGCACATTGATGGTACAAGAAAAATCAGTGCTAAGAATATCGCGCCCGACTAAATTGGCTTCAGTGGCTTCTTGTAGAGCCTGTTGAACTGCGGTTGCGCCCTCTGGTGTGGTACTGCGTGTGACAAGGTAAGCCTCCGTCGCGCCTACAGCATAGGCTGCCAGGAGAATACCCTCAATAACCTGATGAGGATTGCGCTCAAGCAATGTGCGGGCAGCTAATGAACGAGCATCCGCATCATATGCATTACAAATAACATATTTTTGTTCGTCTTCCGACTCCCGCACGATCCGCCATTTCTCGCCAGCCAGACGACCAGCGCCACCACGTCCACGCAATTTTGCGTCAATGACTTGCTGGTTGACCTGTTCAGGAGTCAGTTCACGAAGGGCTTTTTCCAGGGCAGCATAACCGCTGATGCCACGATATGCGCTCAAAGAGCGTACATCGGCATCGGTATTCTGCCGCAATAAACGATGAGATTGTTCAAATTTAGGCATCTGGCTGCCTCACATGATTAATATTTCCCCATACGCCGCGTTTGCTCGATGCTAACCCACGTGCTGGCTGATCATCACGCTTGATACCCTTGGTAGCCGGGGCGGGCTTAAACTTCGGGCTCATGGTAGCAATGCCAAAGATATCACTCAGGTCAACACCGCGAGCCTGAACAATACGCTTGGCAGCCTGTAATGGCAGATAACCATAGATGTCCATCACTGCATCCAGCAGTCCCGCTAAGGCTGAAGCCTCGCGTGACCATGATAACAGTAATGTATCAACCTTACTCAGGTCAATTTCCGGCTCCAAATGGTCTTTTACCGGCATAGCCACACAGGGGGTCACCGGCTTGTTCGCATATTCAACCGCATATTCCGAAATACGTGACTTATAGAAGCCCGCATGGGAAGTACCGGTTGCTGGAGCAAGTTTGCGAGGGGTAAACTTTTCAGCGCCCTCTCGGATGTAGGACTTGAACCATGGGCGGTCTTTCCACTCGTGGAGTGGCTCATACTCAATCGTGATAGCACGAGGAGGACAGGCTTTTTCACAGAGCAGGCAGGATTCACACTTCAAGTTGAATTCGGTGTTCAGACCATCCTGCGCGATTAACTGAATCAAACCACGGCTGCGCGGTGGCAGTTTGGGTTTCTCATAGGGGTAGAGGCGTGTAACCTTTGGCTTAAACATGTGGCTAAAGGTCAGGCCCATACCTTCCAGGATACCACGCATACACTATACCTCGATTTCGTTCTCGCCGCGCACTTTGAGACCTTGTTTAGCGATCTTTTCACGTAACTTGAGAATACCCTCAATCAACGCTTCCGGGCGTGGAGGACATCCAGGTACGTAAACGTCTACCGGAACAAGGGTATCAACACCTTGCACAGTGTAGTAGCTATCATAGAACTCGCCACCTGAATTGGCACACTGACCCATACTCAATACCCATTTGGGGTCTGGCATCTGCTCCCAGAGAAGACGTAGGCGCGGACCCATCTTCACAGAAACAGTTCCTGCTACAATCATCAGATCAGACTGACGAGGGCTCGAACGGAACACTTCAGAGCCAAAACGAGATAGATCATAATGTGCTTGCGCCGAAGCCATCATTTCGATAGCGCAGCACGCCAGACCATAACTAAATGGCCAAACAGATTTAGACCGAGCCCAGTTTTGTGCCCACTGCAACATTTCAGCTACAGTCGTCAGCTGAACCGGGAATTCCTGGTCTCCTGGGACATACTCATGGGGTCCAGTTGCCATCGCTATCGGTACTGGCTTACGACGGCCTGCTGTACTCCCATTTTCATTGATATCGCTGCTCATAAATTTAAACTCCTAGGCAATGGTTCAGCAGCACCTATTGCTTGATTAGGATTGTTGTAGGGTTCTTCATTAAGACGGGGGCGATGTATATACACTCCATCCGGCATTATTATAGCACGTTTCGCCCGGCCGTGCTATAAATACGCAAGCGCGTGCTCGCCTGCCGTGCGACACCAGGCGAGGCAGCAGATGGAGTCTGATCAGAGTCTATCATCCGCCCTTGTCAGATAGCATTACGCTTTGGTAAACTGTGGAGTAGTTGTGCGTTCTCAGGCTAGCAGAACAACTTCCCTGAATTCGGTCCGCAATGACCGCATGGATACGTCTATAAAGAAGACGTATCACCAGGATGATGTGGGTACACACAAGATACGACGCCCTGACCACTTTCAGGTCAGGGCTTTCCAATTCTCATGTCTGGAACGCATCTGATCGTAAGAAAGACGAGACATTATGGGAAATTATACAATTACTGTCTTAGCAGGAGATGGGATCGGGCCCGAGGTTACGGATCAGGCTGTCCGAGTGCTGGATGCGGTAGCCAAACGCTTCGGACATACCTTTACCTACCACAAACGGCTCGTCGGAGTGGCCGCGATTGAGGCTGAAGGCGACTCCATTTCAGAGGCAACACTTGAGCTCTGTCAGAAAAGCGACGCAATCCTCTTTGGAGCAGTGGGTGGTCTCCCTAACTACGATGGTCGCTTTAAAGTAAAGCCAGAAGAAGCGCTCTTCAAACTGCGCAAAGGATTACAATTCTTCGCAAACTTACGTCCAGTTAAGCCTTTGGATAGTCTTCTCAATGCCTCACCACTCAAAGCGGAAATTGTCAAAGGGACAGATCTGCTGGTTGTCCGTGAGCTGACAGGCGGACTTTACTATGGACATCTGGAACCTCCGGTCCCTGGTAAACCCAGTGCAATCCGTAGAACCGAGCACGGCACAGATGCTATCGACACCTTGCTCTATACAGAGGCGGAAATCGAACGTATTCTGCGCATCGCGTTCGATGCTGCGCGGGATCGCAAGAAAAAAGTCACATCTGTGGATAAAGCGAATGTGCTCAGTTCCTCAGTCCTCTGGCGGCAGGTAGCAGATCGCGTGGCAGCTGATTATCCAGATATCGCATTTGAGCATATCCTGGTTGATGCCTGTGCGATGCACTTGATCCGCCGTCCCAGCAATTTTGATGTCATCGTCACTGAAAATCTGTTTGGGGATATATTAACCGACGAGGCATCGGTCCTGGCAGGTTCAATGGGCATGCTACCTTCAGCCAGCCTGGGTAGCCACAAGACAGTTCATGGACGGTTAGGACTCTACGAACCCATTCATGGCTCGGCACCTGACATTACCGGCCAGGGCAAGGCTAATCCAATTGCCGCTATTTTATCAGCTGCGATGCTGCTTCAATACTCATTGGGCTTAAAGGATGAAGCCAGCGCCGTTGAAGCTGCGGTCGCGCAGACGATAGAGGCAGGATATCGCACAGAGGATCTGGCAAGTACTGGTGCCAGGACAGTCAATACAGAAGAGATGGGACAGAAGATAGCCACAACTCTCGTTGCTCAAGCGTAAACACAACCAGCCTGAGCAACAGGCAACTATCCCATCATTGGTTTAGGGCAATGGCCCAGTGCAGTCAATTTAGCCTGGGCCATGGCTAATTGCCGTCGCACATCCCCAGCCATCGCACTCTCATCCGCCACCACCGATCCTATTGCCTGGATGACAGGCTTCTCGGCTGGCTGCATCTGTGCAACCTGAGCCTCTAACAGAGCAATTTCGTTGAGGATCATTTGCCGCTGAAGATACCAGCGGGTAACAGCGCGTTCAACACCCATATTTCACCTGCCTTGACCTCGATCTAAATGTCAGTTTCACTAACTCAATGATACCATAAGCATCCTTTGAACAAAGAAAGGCCCATTCATCCCTCATATAAAAATGGGGGACTTTCTGGGCCTCTTCTGTAAAGCACATTTGCCTGTCACGAGAGCACAATAGTATCAATAACAGTATCGAAAAATCATGTACCTACACATGACAAGAACTAACGAACATCGGCTCCATAAACGAGAGAGTTGATCGTGTTGAGCAATTCTTCATCCTGGTACGGCTTGACCACATAAGCGCTTGCCCCCAACGACATCGCACGTTGCTGGTGTTTTGCAGCCGCACGCGAAGTCAGGACCACCAATGGTAGAGAACGATATTGTTCCTGTGCGCGTACTGTTGAAATCAACTCATAGCCATCCATACGAGGCATCTCAATATCCAACAACACGGCGGCGGGTGTTTCAGCTGAAATCATTTCCAGCGCTTCGACGCCATCACGCGCCATCTGCACTGTCCAATTATGCTGCTTCAACATATTGCTCACCACACGACGTACGCTCGGACTATCATCAACTACCAGCAAGTGTTTGCCACGTTCAATACCAGTCTCTACACTCGTCGATGATCGCAATGGCACGCTTTGCTGCTTATGCGAAACATCCACACGCTGTCGCACCTGACCAGCCGGGGTAGGTGTCTCTTGGCGGGTAAACGCACTACTGACCTTTGAAGAAAGCAACGAGTTCAGCTCCAGGACCAGGACAACGCGACCATTACCAAGCACAGTACCACCAGCAATGCCATGGACTTCACGCAGGTGGGGTCCCAGGTTCTTCATCACAATATCGAACTTCCCTCGAATCTCATCAATCACCAGAGCCACACGGTGACCACCGGCATTGACCAGCAACAACTGAGCCTTGTCATCCAGGGTCATAGTTGTGGGCAAGGACAAATACTGCGCCAGCATATGAAGCGGATAGAGGTCATTACGCACGATGACCGCTTCCTGTGCGCCTGAACCAGTACGTTTAAAGTTATCCAAACGGCCAATCGACTCCACGTGGACCGTTGGGATAGCGAATTCCTGGCCGGCGACCCGCACCATCATCGCACTCTGAATAGCCAGACTGGTGGGGAAGGTCATAGTAAAAGCAGTTCCCTGGCCAGGAGCCGACTCTACCACCAGCGTCCCACGCAGGCGAGACACACTATCGCGCACAACGTCCAGTCCTACGCCGCGCCCACTTTCCTCACTCAGCACAGCAGCAGTGGAAAAACCTGGCTGGAAGATCAAGGACACCACATCATCCTCGCCAATTTGTTGATCAGCACGAATCAGTCCACGGGCAATAGCAGTGCGACGGACCTGCTCACGATCAATACCACTACCATCATCACGGACAGTAATCATAATTTGATTACCCTCATACGAGGCAGAGAGTTTGATCAGCCCAACGGGTGGCTTGCCATGCCGTACACGCACATCAGGCTTCTCAATCGCATGGTTAACCGCATTACGGATCAGATGGAGCAAGGGTCCAGAAACTTCCTCAAAGACGGTACGATCAACCTCGGTTGTCTCACCTTCAAGCACAAAATCGATATCTTTTCCCTGCTTCAAAGCAACAGCACGGGCAGCGCGATACAAACGAGGAGCCATGGTAGCCAGAGGAACCAGACGTACCTTCATCAAACGATCCTGAAAAGTTGTATTCAAGCGATTCTCACGCGCAAACACACCTTCACATTCACGGATAATGGTATCCATTTCAGTACTGAGCGTCGCCATATCCGAAATACCCTCGCTCAAACCACGAGCCAGTTGATGGAATTCGGTATAGCGATCCAGTTCCAGTTCATCAAACTCCGCCAGATAATCTGGCACTGCGGGATCTTTTCGATTCTGACCATTGCCCCCCGGAAGCGGGGTTGGCAGGCTGGTTGTTGTATTCGATCCAATCAGCGCATTCTGCGTCCCACGTGTCAGGCTCTGATTGCCCTCGCCAGGCATCACCTGTACGGAACGACCACTTGGCAGTGTCGCAGCTTCAAAACGACTATCCAGCTTTTGTCCTACATCAGCAAGACGATTACTACTTACCGCGACATCTGATACCAGACGGACCAAACGCTGAATACGCTCTTCAAGCACACTACGATTAACCAGCATCTCACCAAACAGATTAACCAGTTCGTCCAATTTCAAGAGTCGCACACGCACACTAAGGTCACCGCGTGTACGAGGAGAAGGACCATCGGCGGCCGATCCCTCCAGTACATTCGACTCATGAGTCACATCGGGCGTATGATCATCGTCATCCAGATCTTCTTCAATCATTTGGACAGAAGAAGAGCTGCGCTCACCCAGAAATGTAACGTAGCGCTGATGGAGTTCACGCACTTTGGGATCAGCAGTTGAAGCATCATTGCCTGTAATCAGAAGTTCCAATGCCTCAGCGGTATCAAGGATCAAGCTCACCACCGTTGGTGAGATAGACATCGTTTCTTCCATAATCAAATCAAGCAAATCTTCAGATACATGACTCAGATCCGCAATTGTCTGGAAACCCATCATGCCAGCAGCACCTTTGAGTGTGTGCGTTGCACGCCGAATCCCCTGAATCAGATCGCGATTGTTCGGATTTTTTTCCAGTGCCGCCACATGCATACTGATCGTCTGGAGATGTTCTTCGGCCTCCAGGCGGAAGATTTCTGCCGCATCCTCGCCAAAATCATTGGTGCTAAACGATGAAGCGGTGGTTGTTTTCCCAGTCGCCTCTGTAACCGGCATCGACCGAGGTGCCAGTGGCGCAGGCGTGGAAGAATTGACCAGCACATCAGGGAAAGGCGCGGAGAAAGAGGAAGGTGGGATGGTAGTTGCCCGTCCCTGCGTAGGATTAGCATTTGTGTTTGAGGTGCCCTGGGAAGAAAAACCAGGAACACCATCGCGCATGATCTGATCCAGGAATTCTTGTCGTACCTGGATTTCGATCTCACTGCGCAACCGTTCCTCAAGCTCCTGGGTAGACTCAGGTCCACGCTGCTCGAGGATGGCCGCACGATCTTGCAAACGTTGCCGTTCAGCATATTCCTGACGTACTTCTGCACGGATCTGTTGCTCCAGCACAGCCCGCTCATGGGCGGCCATGCTCGCCTGAGCCTCCTGACGCATTTCCTCACGAACCTGCGCCTCAATCTCAGCACGTAAAACCGCTGGATCGCCCTGCCGCTCAAACGTCACCCGTTCGCGCAACGCCTGGCTATCCTGATTCACCTGAATATTCCAGGGACTCCAACCCGCATCTTGTCGGAGGTCAGGAACTGGTTGCTGAAATTGCTCAAAAGCCTCACCACAAGATTGGATAGAGGTATGAAGTTGTTGCAGAGTGGTAGATAATTGCTCATCAGTAAACTCCACCCCACTCGTAATCTTCTGAATGAGATCCAAAACCTTTTTTAATCTGGAATTGGACACCCACATCACAGAAAGTGGTAAATACCGTCGAACTTGCTCGGGACTATTGCGCAAGTTCAAGCCCATCGCCTTACCGGCCCACTCTTCCATACGGTCGAGGGCATCTTTGGAACCATCTAAGAAGCCCTTAAATTCACTTCGTTGCGCTTCGATAATACTCATAGAATTGCGCAACTGTGTCACTACGCTTTTCAGAGATGCCGCCTGATTCTCCAATGTCTGCATATCCTGTTGCATATCAGCGAAAGCAACTGGCAACGCTCGATCCTGTTCCTCAGAAGGAACAACGGCAGGTACCTGCGGAATAGTACGTTGTTGCACTCTCTCTACTGCCTGTTCACCATAAGGCGAATACGTCACAGGTTGTACCGGTGCTGCATTTGATGGTGGGAGAGCAGGAGCAACAGGGGGCGGCGTCTTTTCTGCTGGGACTGAAGCCAGGGGCGGAAACGCTTGCGAGTGCCGCGTTGAAGCCATCAATGACTCAAAAGCGCTGGTAGGGGCATTTTGAGGTGTTTGCTCTGGCGATAATGGCTCTCCCTCTGGTGTTTGTAGCACTGCCGAAACTGGCGTTGCAGGCACAGGAGACAGCGAAGATGTACTATCAAAGCGTGTCACCAGCGCCGGCTCCTCAGGCCAACCAATATCTTCACTTGATGTTGGCGACTGGGTGCGGAATGACGCCAGCACTTCATCAAACGACGGCATCGAAGATGAGAGTGGGGCAGTTGATAACGGCATCGAGAGCGATGGAGTAGATGAAAACGCAGAGGATGTAGGCTGAACCTGACCAGATGGAACAGCAAATGCATCCGCCATACCTAAAGTATCAGGTGCTGACGCTGCATCAACTAGAGCGCTATAACGAGCGTAGTCGGCATCATCCTCCGCAATCACTGCTTCTTCATCAATGCCACCGCGGATACCCTCCAGGAGTTGACGCAATCGGCCTAACGAACGCTGCAAAAGACCTCGAGAGCCATCATCCAGCGTAATTAACCCTTCTATTGCATCACCCAGGATGTCTTCCATACCATGTGCCACATGGGCCAGGCCCTGGAAGTCCATCATGGAAGCGGAACCGCCAATGGTGTGAGTGCGGCGGTAAGTTTCTTCGAGGGCATCCATGTCGCCAGGTGACTGAGCCAATCGCTCGAGGTTCGTCTCGATTTCCGGCAAATAGCTATTCACCTCTTCGATAAACGAGTCGAGGACGGATAGTTTATCAAATGTGTTCGACATGTTGCGCGTACTCACTTAACTATTCTGATGTTACTTCTCTTCTACTTTTCAGTTCAACAAAATTGCATTGTATCCAGAAAATAATAACATCATACTTCTATAGACAAGATACGACAGATCCACCTATAGTCTCACTGCCGTATCTCGTTTATAAGAACAATTATTGATTCTGTTCGTGAATCCCGCTTTGCCAGCGTGGGCGTGGATTCTGAGCCTGGCCCGGTTGCTGCTGCTGTTGCTGTTGCTGCTGCTGCTGCTGGTATGGCTGCTGCTGATAGGGCTGCTGCTGATAGGGCTGCTGTTGGTACGGTGTCGGGAGCAGACCCGCGTTGTTCTGTACCGGTGGCTGACCCAATCCAGGATTTGAAGGCTGGAAATATGGCTGAGCAGGATTCCCAAAATTGGCTCCAGCATTAAACTGTGGTGCGCCAAATCCAGCATTCATCCCCTGCCCCTGATTATCAAAATCGCCCAGGTCATTGAAATCTAATTGATTTCCAAAGAATGCCTGATTGTTTCCATTACCACCGAAACCTGCTGGTGCTGGAATTTGTGGCTGCATACCACCCGGTGACATCTGAGTCAGATTACCAAAATCCTGCTGATTGCCAAGCGAGAATTGTCCTGAACGTGAACCCAATGAAACTAACGAACCAGTATTTCCTGGCTCAGGCAAGGGTGGAAAATTGCCAGAAAAACTCTGGTTCCAGCCGCTCTCTGCATTATTATCCAGTGCACCACTATTAAACGATTGCTCTCCCTGATGCATACCATCCCCAAAGGATGCTATATTAGAGAACGAGCTAAGCATGTCATTTGTACGATCCGGCAAACGGAATGTGGATACCGATGCACGCAATTGCTCAGAAAGTTCAGCCAGATAACTTACACTAACAGCCGCTTCCTGGGTACCGGCGTCTGTCTGACGGGTAATCTCAGAAATACGGCCCATTGCTACCGCTACAGCTTCAGATACAGGTGTTTGTTCATTAGCAGCACGGGCAATACTTTCAATCATTTGAGCCTGTCGTTCTACTGCGCTATAGATAGAGTTCAGTGAACGGCCAGCATCATCAGCCAGTTGTGATCCCTTCACCACTTCTTGTGTGCTATCTTCCATAGCCACAACGGCTTCATACGTATCACCCTGAATACTCTTCACAAGGGTTGCAATTCGCTTCGTCGATTCTGTTGAGCGCTCAGCCAGCAGGCGGATTTCGTCGGCAACCACTGCGAAACCACGTCCATGTTCACCAGCCATCGCAGACTGAATAGCGGCGTTTAGCGCCAGCAAGTTCGTTTGATCAGCGATATCTTCAATGATACGAACGATTTCACCAATTTCATTGGAACGCTCGCCCAGGCGTTTGATTTTCTTCGAGGTCTCCTGCACATTCTCACGAATGAGCATCATACCCTCAATCGATTGGCGTACAGCTTGCTGACCATTAGTCGCACTCTGCAACGCTTCTTGCGCTACATCCACACTTAACTGAGCATTACGAGCCACATTTTGAATAAAGATAGCCAGGGCTTCAACAGCCTCGGTGGTCTGTGCAATCTGTTTCACCTGTGTCTCTGTCGCCTGAGCCAATTCAGCCGAGCGATCCAGAATACGACGGGTGGCATTCGTCACCTGTACAGCTGTAGATTGTACACGACCCACGACCTTCGCCAACTCTTCAATCATGTAGTTGAACGAGTCAGCCAGTACACCCAGGGTGTCAGGCGTTACCTCTGCCTGCACGCGCAAGTCACCATCACCGACCGCGCTTACCTCTTGCAGCAGTTTCTCAATCTGTGCCTGCAGGGCTGCGGCATCATTTCCCACCCCGCCCATCGCAACATTTGGTGTAGAACTCTGATTATCAAGAATAGAATTTAATGAGCTCGCAAGCTGGGAGAGTTCTCCATCGCCAGAGACCGCCGCACGTACCGAGCGATCACCATTGACAAAATCGCGACACACCTCGGTCAAGGAAACTAAACGATTTTTCACATTTCGTTGGACATTCAAGTTGGCAAGTGCCGCAATAACAACCACAATCAGTGCCATTACAAAAGCAATAATGGCGAGATTCGAGTTAGACAGATTGCTGATTAAAATTAAAAAGGCAAGTATGACAAAAAGAACTAAAGGTACCACGACCGAGCCTATCAGCCCCAAAAGATATGGGCCACTTAGCGCTGAGCCGCTCTTATTTTGATCAGGATTCATCCGCCAGACCTCCATTGATAAAAATATATCTATCTCAATTTACGTGACCATACTACAGGTCGCCGCACTATTATCATTAGGCCTTATAGCGCTGCATTTTTTCGGAGAAGAGAAGACGGGCCACATCCAAAATTACAATCGTACGATTATTCAATGACGCACTTCCACTTGAGTAAGGCACAATCCAGGATGGAATCGATGCTTGACGCACATTTCCATTGATTGCCGTCGCCGAAATTGGCAACATTTCACTTACTGCATCCACAACCAGACAGATAACCATATCATTACTTTGTAATGATAACAACCGGGTACGTGGAGTATATGGCACCTGTTCCAGATCTAAAAACATACGTGAGTCGACCACCGAGACAATAGAGCCACGTAAATTCATGACTCCTTTGACCCAGGACATGACATTGGGCACGGGCGTTAACTCTACAAGCCGTTCAACACCTTGTACCAGCTCAGCCTTTATCGCGAACTCACGATCAGCTAAAGCGAACACCAGATATTGTTCTCCAATAGGAGGTATCTCCCCATTAGGAGCGCCAACCCCAAATTGCCCCTGTGCCAACTGCAACTGTAACGCTGCCACAGATGGCGACTGAGAAATTAATTGTTGAATTGCTGCAAAAGCATCACGCTTTTTTTGATCTTCACTGGACACAAAAAAATTACTCCATCTCAGGCACAAGAGGCGAGAGGCATCCTATGCGACATTCATAGGCAAGAAAGGAAGGGGAGAACCATCCCCCCATCCATCCTGCTGGTGCAATATCTCAAATGAGACTCCGCACACTGGCTACTAACTCATCACTATTAAAGGGCTTGGTAATATAGAGATCAGCCCCTTGTCGCATTCCCCAGGATTTATCTAGTGGGGTGTTTTTCGACGTGAGCAAGATGATTGGAATATGCCGGCTCAGTTCCGAATTTTTTAATTTGCGGCACACCTGAAAACCATTTTGCTTTGGCAACACAACATCCAGGACGATGCATTGTGGACGCTCTTTAAATACTTTTTCGACAGCTTCATCACCATCAACGGCTGTAACAACATCAAAGCCGCTATTGCGTAATGGAGCAACGATCATCGTTAGTTCCGTCCAGCTATCATCCACAACCAAAATTTTCTGCCCAGGCATCCAATTATAACCTTTCCTAACAAGCTAACCGATGGCGGGAAGCTTTGGCCGACCCTTCAATCCACCCTACCCAGGATGCCAGGCATCACAGGTACTGTTACTGGGGATTAGCCACGATAGCGTAAGCGCGGGCGAGCCCCTTCTTGCTGTGATGGGGCACGTTCTTGCCAATTTGCAAGATGTTTCTTGACTGTTTGCACGAGTTCAGCCGAGTCAAACGGTTTGGTAAGATACTCTGTAGATCCCGCTAAGCGGCCTCGCATCTTGTCAAACAAGCCATCCTTCCCACTCAGCATAATAATGGGAATTTGCCGAAACTGCAAGTGTTTGCGTATTATCTGGCAAATTTGGTACCCATCCATCCTGGGAAGTTGGATATCTAACAGGATTAAAGCAGGCATTTCATCGGCGACAGAGGTCAATGCACTCAGGCCATCTCCAACGGTAACCACTTTAATATGCTCTCTTTGTAATGTCATTTGGACGATTTTCCGGACTGTCGGGCTATCATCCACGACCAGCACAATGGGTTCTGCCATTAGATTGACCTCCTTCGTGTATCTGGCGACCACATATCCCCGGTAGCACCAGCGGGATTTTGCCAGTTTTGTACTATGCCAAGTGATGAGGGTTGAATGTTTTCACGTCCTCGAGATGTCTGCGTGTTCCGATGCGCCCGATAAATTTGATATTGTTGGATTTCATGATCGATTTCGGAGAGAAATATACGCCAGGCAACATTGAGTTGCCGACCGACATGAGAATTGCCCACCTCATCGCGCAGCAGTTCTGTAAAAACCATGCGCATAAAGGCAACTAATCCCTTAACGGCATCCCAATAGAATTCTTCGAGTTGCTCACCTTTGACAACTTTATTTAACGTGAGTATATCATTACAATCGAGTTGCCCATAGTGGAATGAGGTGGTCTCTAAAATAGGAAATTGATGCTGAGCCAGGGCTTGTAGTTGCGGCACAAAACGGCGCTCAAGATAACGGGCAATTTCCATAGAAGGAATCTTCCCACGACCACGCAAACTCCGCGCATAGGAGCCATGATGAGCCAGAAGATCGTTGATACAGGCCGATAGTGTGTTGATTAAACCTAACAAATGTTGTTCTGGATTTGAGTTCTGATGTTGCTGCGCCAACAAATACTGACTCTTGATAATAATATTAGAGAGATTGCCCTGAAGTTCCGTTTCAAGCGTTGTATCAACAACCTCGATTAAGTTCAGCTCCAATAAACGTGCCATCACGCGTGCGATACGCGCCTCAGGAGACATTAAAGCCAGGGCAACTGCCTGCATGGTCAATTCCCCATTGGCAAGACAGAGTACTTCGATACCTTCTTGATTAAGGCCCAGGTTGCGCACATCATTACTGACCTCTGGCTGCCAACGCGCCACTGTGGTCCGTGTTAGATGCGTTACTCCCTCGCCCATGATTTCTTCCCATTCGTCCGCCTGCCGCAAAGCCTCCAGTAGCACTGAATCAACATCCAATGGCTGCATCTTGCTTTCCAGGGGTATAACCTGTCGATGAAATGCAAAACGCCCATTTACCCAGCGTAGGGCATGGCTGATCGCCTGTGTAACCTGAAATTCAAGGCGACGTTGCATCTCATTCGGATTCATCATACCACGCTCAACGAGCAGGGCGAGAGACATCTGAAAGTCACCACGCGCCAGATCGTGAATATGCTGTGCGCGCGAAGGATCTAATCTATTTAACAGGCAGAGCATCCCCAGAATATCAGGTTGGGATACACCATCCTCATGTAATCCTACAATTTGCCCTTTGCGCAGGCTAATAGAAAGCGTTTCTGGTCCTGATGTTACAAATAACTTTCCAGTTTTTCCACTCAGGGCAAGCATTTTTAGAATAGATTGGAGACCTAGCGTCTGTAGATCTCCATCCATGATGCGGTCTTGCTGCTCCATTCTTCTTCCAGTTCCTTTACCAGACTAGCTTGCGCTTGTTTTGTTCTATGCATGGCAAGCGGTCTTGTCGCAGGCATGGGCGATCTTTCATCCTTGAAATCGCTTGCCTACATGCTAGCAAAAAACGCCTGTTCAACAATCAATGTATAGAACAGCTTTTTTTGCTTAGAATGACATATGAGTGGCTTAGAGGGCACCCCGGCACGTCCACACGCTCATTTCAAGATAAGCAAAGAGTGAGCGCAACAAACGGAGAGCGCATCACACGATACCATTCATCCACAATACAAAGACCCGTTCATTTACCACATACACATATCTATTATTATCTCAAAAAAATGTTCACCTTTTAGCATCATAGGTAAAAGGTCTCCCCTATAACAACCAACCAAACAACCACCCCCCTACCATCTGTGCATGGAACGTCAAGCATATTCTGCTACTGTGCCATGAAGCACATGCTTTCTGGCCTATAGATATAACAACGCGCCACCAGCGAGAAATGCAAAAAGGCGCGGAATTGTCATGTTCTCCATCCCCCACAAAGTCACATCCACATCATACATCGAATCGTCTTGTAATACCAGAAGGTACAATGACATACTATAACATAAAAAAGCACGTCTATCGCTATCTGGTACTATCTCAGCCCTGCATTATTCTGCTACTTATCCACACATCCTATTTAACTGGCATAGACGAGTTGGCAAAAAATTTGAAAAATACTCTTTCATAGAGTGTACGCCGAAATGAGTTAGGCCGCTATAAAAAATCACGTCCAGGCATTAAAATTCTATTAAGAATTTTGCGCTTCTCCTTGAGAGCGAAAAACATAGCCAATTCCGGGTTCGGTGACGATATACTGGGGACGTGAAGGTTCGACCTCTACTTTGAGGCGTAATTGCCGCACATACACACGTAAATAATCAGCCTCTTCGCCATATTCTGGTCCCCAGACAGCGCGCAACAACGAGCGATGTGTCATTACTTTACCAGCGTAAAGCATCAGCTGGCGCAACAATTCGAACTCAGTAGGGGTCAGACGCACCTCTTGCGATCCAGCACGTACCTGCCGCCGTACGACATCCATATGCAGATAGCCATCATCACTCGTCAAGACCTCTGGATCGCGTTCGTTAGACATCTCCGTCGCACTTGATCGACGTAAGCAGGCCCGTACCCGTGCTTGCAACTCATCATTGCTAAATGGTTTTGTCAGATAATCATCTGCACCACAGTCAAGCGCCTTAATTTTCTGCTTCTCTTCAGAGACAGCTGAAAGGACAATAATTGGAGTCTGTGTAAATTCGCGCACGTGTACACACACATCTACACCATCCATATCTCCTGGTAAACAAATATCCAGCAACACCAGGTCTGGTTGATGCAGCTTGACCATCTCAACTGCCTGCAAGCCATTTTCAGCGACAAGCACCTCATAGCCACCAAAGGTCAGATTACGCTTCAAAATACGTTGAATAGGCGGTTCATCATCAACAACCAGAATGCGTTTCCCTTTCACTCTCAAAGTGGTCCTCCTCCGCAGGTATTCTGACCTGCTGTCATGAACCCTCACCACAATCCCCACCCTTCAGCTAGCTCCGTGTGGGTGATGCCGCGTTCCCACCATCGGGATCAATCAGCAATTCTTTCTTCTATATGAACAATAGTTTGTGGATTGATTGGCAGTGTAAAGACAAAACACGAGCCGCTCGTTGCTTTTGACTCCTGCGCCCAGATACGTCCTTGATGAGCCTCGACAATCCCTTTACAGGTTGCCAGAGCCAAACCATTGCCATAGGATTGTCGCATCTGAAACGAGGTAAAAATACGTTCTCGCTCCTGCTCTGGGATGCGTACACCTTGATCCATGATTTGAATCTGCAACTGTGGTACATCCTCATCAAGAGTCTGTATCAAGAGGGTTATTTCTGAACCATCTGGACTATGACGGGCAGCATTTTCTACCAGATTAAACAGTACCTGTGCCAAACGCGCATGATCAACATAGACCAGAGGGACCGCCGATGCTATCTGTGGCACTAACCTGCGTGTTGCTAGGGTCCGTTTCAGTTTTGGTAGAATACCATGCAGGATTTCCGTCACGTCACACCACTCGCGTTTAACCTCCATCGCGCCCATCTCAATACGGGATAATTCAATTAACGCATTGACCAGCACAGTCAAATGATCCGCTTCACTATCAATATCGACGAGTGTATCGCGACGATCTGCATCATCCCAGGGCAAATCGGACTCCAGAAGTCCTGTTACGGCGGCTTTAATGGTGGTCAATGGTGTACGCAAATCATGGGAAAACGCTGATAAGAGTGCGGAACGGTTTTTTTCGTCACGCACCTGCTCAGTCACATCTTGTACCTGTAAAGCCACCGCTTCTAACTGTCCTATCTGGGTATAGAGAGGGTAACGGGTAAACTGGTAATGGTGATCGCCGGGCTCTCCCTCGTTGCGAGCCACGGATGCATCTGCTCCCTGCTGCGCGCCCGCCCCAGGTAGACCATCGGCAAGCACACAGCGCACTTCTTGCCGATACATAATACTATCCTGCGTAAACTCTTGTAAGTAGCTACGCACTTCTGCCTCATTGCGCATGCGAAACATAAGTGGTGCGAAAACCTCTTCAATGAATAAGCCGATTCCCTGACCATCCATCATTGATGGCACCAGTAAAGGTGAATAATAATCAGGGGTCAGGACATCCATATTTAACTCGCATAATTGACGAGCAGCAGGATTCATATACAGGCAATTACCATTCAGGTCTATGACAAACCAGGCATCCTTTACCCAGTTGGTCGATTGTTGTAAGTGCGTGATTAAACGGTCCAGCTCACCCAGCATAGCCGCCCGGGTCAAGGCAGACTCAGCAGTTTGAACCAGTAGATTCTGGGTCTCAACAAAAGCCGCCGGCGCATCAAAGGGCTGCTCTTCAAATAATAAAGGAGAGAACCCGGTATGCTCAAGCTCTATAGGAGATCTGTGCAGGCTGAACATGCTTTCATGTTGTATAGCTTCACGAATAGCCTGCAAATCACGCTCATCGGGCGTCAAAAGATGCTTGCTCATCCAATTGATCAGGCTACCAAAGCTAACGCCAAAGGTACGCTGGGTCTCTTCCCGTATGGACTTTAACAGCGCAAGTTCATCGCGCTCCTGCTCGGCTAGCGTCCGTTCAATAGACAGTTGCTGCGACTGCTCAAAACGCTCGATGGATGCCTGAAATCTATGGCGTTGATTGACTGAGGTCAAGAGCATATCATTATGGATGGCAACGGTGGCCTGATTGGCAAAAAGTGCAAGAATATCGGCCTTCAGGGGAGTAAAACCGCCTGCTTCAGTTGAACAGAGAACCAGTGCACCATAGGCAGTCACGCCAGTTGCCAGAGGATAACAATAGAGGGAATGGATGCCCAATTCCGTGGTCAGATTGTGATTATAAAGATAATGCTCATCATTGCCAATGTCGGAGGTAACCAGCGGTTGCCGCCGCTTCAACGTCTGTAGAAAGATACTTTTTTCGCTCATGGCACGGCTCTGCTGCACGATACGCTCCAGCAACGTCCTGTCCAAACCAGATTGGCTCACCAGGCGTAAGGATTGGCCTCGCCGATCTAATAAGACGATAAACGATGAGACATTGAGCGCTTTCGATACTCCTGAAACGATCTGTTCCAAAACGGTGGAGAGATCCATTGTGGAGGTTAAAGCGCTGGTGACATCTTTCAATGCTTGCCGCTGTCGATCCTGAATCGCTGCGTTCCCACCCAGTTGCACGCTTTCAATCGCAGCGGACAATACGCGTACCACTGCATTCACCAGCCGTTGCAAATTACTATCCGCATAGGTATGCATGGCCTTGCTACCCAATTCGAGCGTCCCCAATACCCGATTCTCTACCATCAATGGAGCGATAAGGGTTGAGTGAAGATCATGAAAGGCACTGAGAGCATAACCACTCTCTTCTGGAAGACCATCTAAGCCATCGGGATAATTGTGAACCTGCAAGGAACGCCTCTGCAATACAAGCTCCAGCATATTTTCGTCCAGAGGATGTTGATGTGGATGTGCCATCCAATTCCCATCTTCACGTTGACACACGGTTACTCTGACCGCCTGACGGTCATGGCGCAACAGCACCACACCAAAAATATCAAAGGGAACAGCAGGTTCTAACTCTGCCGCTAAACGGGTATAATCAGGCTTCGCGCCGCGCACACTGGATACAATACGAGCAACGCGTTCAATTATTGCAGACTCTTCCAGAGCAGAGGTGTGTGTTCTCGCTTCCATTGCTTCCTGCCAGGTCTTGCAGACATATTCCTCAATCAAACCTTCATTGGTAAACCAATGTTCATGACAAAGACATATTATCCATTAAGCATGCTGATTTAGGCTTATAAATACTTTAAATCCTTATCACACATATGGATATACTAAGCGCAGAATAAACAAGGCCGCTATTGAATTGCACTCCACAAACAAGCACAACCTAAATATGCCATAAGTCCCTATTTACCTGCAAAATATCTGTTTGCCATTGACACAAAGTATACCACATCAATGCTAGTATGGGTCAATCCTAAACAGGCTCCAAAATCACCGAGCCGAAAAATTTCATCTTCTATTCATTCAGAAGCAATCAGGCCAACAGGAGCTTTAACACAAGAAAGCTTGTGATAGCTATTAACTTTTTTCCCTCTTCTTACAAAGTGTTTGATTCCCATTGTCTTCGCCATCCTGGCGCATGAGTTTTCGCACCAATGGTGCTCAAACAGATTTTTATTATGTGATGTAGAAAAGGTTCTTCGAACCTTTTCTACATCACATAATAAAAAGGGCGCAGGCGCGCCTGCGCCTGCCAGCAGGTATCCCGATGGTGATGGGAATCAAACACTATCTTAGAGAGTGTTTGATTCCCATCACGATGGGTATGCAGGCGCGAGCTTGGTCAAGAGGCGATGGCAGGAGGCGATTCTGATAAACGCCTCCGAACTTTCGGGCAAGCCCTCGTGATCGCGAGAGAGCCG
>NZ_BIXY01000039.1:0-56870 GCF_008326305.1 Dictyobacter arantiisoli
TCCTGAACTGTTTGGAATTTATCAATTTCCTTTACATCGTTCAGGAGGTTTTTTAGGTTTCACTTCCTTTGTTGAGTCTTTTATCACTCGAATATTTGTTCGAAAGATTCGGGGTGACCCATGCTGGTATGTAAGTGGTGCAGAAAACTCAGCGATGAAGGGCAAATTAAAGCGCCTGCACGAAGGCATAAAAAGAACCCTTTCTATAAGGGTTATTATAGAAAGGGTTCTGGTAGCGGGAACAGGACTCGAACCTGTGACCTCCGGGTTATGAGCCCGACGAGCTAACCACTGCTCTATCCCGCGTCAATAGGGATTTTGGGTTTGATCAAACATAGTGCCGAAACACTAATAGCGGGAACAGGACTCGAACCTGTGACCTCCGGGTTATGAGCCCGACGAGCTAACCACTGCTCTATCCCGCGTCAATAATGGGATTCCGTGTTATGTCGACCATAGCGCCGAAACGCTAATAGCGGGAACAGGACTCGAACCTGTGACCTCCGGGTTATGAGCCCGACGAGCTAACCACTGCTCTATCCCGCGTCAATAATGGGATTCCGTGTTATGTCGACCATAGCGCCGAAACGCTAATAGCGGGAACAGGACTCGAACCTGTGACCTCCGGGTTATGAGCCCGACGAGCTAACCACTGCTCTATCCCGCGTCAATAATGGGATTCCGTGTTATGTCGACCATAGCGCCGAAACGCTAATAGCGGGAACAGGACTCGAACCTGTGACCTCCGGGTTATGAGCCCGACGAGCTAACCACTGCTCTATCCCGCGTCGACTGTCTTAGAATACTACATTCTCAACTAGATGTCAAGTAGGGCTAGAAAAACACCAGGGCTACTTAATTTTCCCTTCCCCTCCCAGAAGTTCTGAAGAAGAAACAAAAGGATCAGTCCCTGTTACAGTGATGAAAACAAAAACGTCACGGAACGAGGGCTGATCGTCAGATGAACTATACCATGTTGGAAGAACTAAGGGAACGAACAGAGTGGAGCAAGGAATGTGAAGCCCTTTCCATTTATCACGAATTGAGTAAAATTCAAGATCTCCGTGGGAAACGGGGAAAGAGATATGGGTTAGCCCTTCTCCTAACCTGTGTGTTGCTGGCCAAGATGGCAGGAGAAACGACGCTTCAAGCCATCAGCGAATGGATACGCTTGCGTAGCACCTGGTTACAACAGGTATTACCTGAAACGCGTGCGACGTTTCCGTGTGCTGCGACGCACAGTAATGTGCTGCGGGGAGTGGATCAAGCTCAGGTAAATCAGGTCCTTATGGATTTGCTGACACGTGTGAGAACAGAGAAACGCACAATAAAAGAACAAATGCATGTGGTGCTCGATAGAAAGATGTTACGAGGAACACAACATCATCTTGCAGAAGATCAAAAGAATATGCATCATATGCATCTTATGAAGCACAGACGGGTATTGTCCTCAAGGAAGAGATGGTTGCGGAGAAAGCGCATGACATGGAAACGGTCCTGTGTGGTTCGGGAAGGGGCCGATGGAACAGGGCCAGCAATGGTACCTCGCCAGCGGCCTACTTCATAGCTCTACCCCTTCAAGGAGATCCTGACGCGTGGGGAAGTGGCGGTACAGCGTTCCGATTGCGACCCCAGCCGACCTGGCAACGTCTTCGAGGACGATGTCAGCGCCGCGCTCCGAGACTGCGACTCGCGTCGTGTTCAGCAGGCTGGCGTAGTTGCGCTGGGCATCAGCTCGCATGGGGCGGTTGGCGTGTGTTGGCTCGTTCATTTCATGCTCCCCCTTCCTCCCAGGAATATTAGTCCTTGATAAAGTGAGGGTTCCTCCGTTACTATAGGGAGGAACCCTCACTTTATCACACTCACGCTTGATCTTACCAGTAGAAGGAGAACTTTCTTATGCGTGTTTTCGTCACAGGGGCCACAGGCTTCATCGGTTCCGCCATCGTCCGCGAACTCATCTGACGACCTCGACAGCCTGCGCCTTGGTGCCGCCGCTGCCGACGGCGTCATTCACCTGGCGTTTGGGCAAAACCTCTCGGACTTCGCAGCCGCGCTGACCACCGATCTGCGCGCCGTCCAGACGATAGGGGCGGCACTTGAGGGCACCGGCAAGCCGTTCGTGACCACCGCTCACATAAACGGGGAAGCATCGGATAACGCGGTGCTCGCACTGGCTGGAGTGCGATCATCGGTCGTCAGTCTCGTACCGGCTGTGCATGGCGAGGGCGACAAGGGCGGCTTCATGCCCAGACTGATCACCATCGCTCGCGCGAAGGGCGTCTCCGCCTATATCGGCGACGGATCCAACCGCTGGCCGGCTGTCCATCGTCTCGATGCGGCGCGCCTGTTCCGCCTGGCACTGGAAGTCGCCCCGGCGGGGTCACGGTTTCAAGGGGTTGGCGACGAGGGTGTCCCATTCCGCGACATCGCTGGCGTCATCGGTCGCCACCTGAATCTGCCGGTGGTCAGCATTTCCCGTGAAGAGGCTGACGCCCACTTCGGCTCTTTTATCGGCGCCGTGGCGGCGCTCGACGCCCCGAGGTCGAGGAGTGCACAGACCCAGGAACTCTTGGGATGGCGGCCTGTACACCTCGCACTGATCCCGGGACCTCGAACAGCACTACTTCAACAACTGATGTGAGGCTGAGGGTCACTCCTGATGACAATGACCCTTGGGTATGAACAGACCGGAGGAGGACACCGCTGGATACCCGTTCGGCTGCGGCGGTTCATGCTCCCCGTGATCCAGAAATGGCGTTGGAGTTTTCCGCGTATCAGTTGTGCGGCCTCCACCGTCGGTGCATGGCGAGGGCGACCACGATTTTGTCCAGGCTCTCGTCAGCATTGCTCGCGTGAAGGGTCGATCTGAAGATCTGGCCAGGCTCGCGCAAATGGTAGCAGAGCAGCAATTGCGGACGCCAATCGAGGTGGAGGCTTCCTGACACGACGTTGGTGATATCGCACAACGCTTTTGGGAAAGACAATTCACCGGCAAAGCTGTTCTGGATCTGGTGGAGAGAGTCCATCTGAAGCTGCCAGAATCTTCCATGTTTCGATAATTGCAAAAAGAAGGATTTCTATCCGTGACACAACAGTCTACGCACCCTATAAAAGTAGGTGTACAAATTCATCCGCAACATACGACGTATAAAGATTTCGCAGATGCAGTGCGCCGGGTCGAGGACCTTGGTGTAGATAGTATCTGGAACTGGGATCACTTTTTCCCGCTGTCTGGCGATCCTCAGGGGAATCACTTTGAGAGCTGGACATTGCTAACCGCAATGGCTACTCTGACCACACGTGCTCAGATCGGTTGTCTGGTGACCGGCAATACCTATCGTAATCCCGCTTTGCTGTCCAATATGGCGAAAACAGTTGATCACATTAGCGATGGCCGCTTGATCCTGGGTATAGGAGCTGGCTGGTTTGAGCGTGACTATAAAGAATACGGCTATGATTTCGGCACTGCTGGTAGCCGCCTGGCCGCTCTTGAAGAGTCTCTGGTCACCATCAAACACCGTTGGGAGATTGATAGGCCCAAACCCATCCACGGCAGTGTGCCGATCCTGATCGGTGGCGGCGGCGAAAAGAAGACGTTGCGCATTACCGCCAAATATGCGGATATGTGGAACGGCCTAGGTGATCCTGAGACCATCAAACAGAAGATGCAGGTGCTCGACGAGTGGTGCGCCAAAGAGGATCGTAATCCCAGCGACATTGAGCGTACCGTTATTACGAAAGCAGGAGATAGCGACGAGACACGCGATGCATTCATCTCAACTGGTGTCAGCCAACTCATCATCGGCCCGGGCGCACCGCAGGACTTACCAGCCTTCTTCCCAGCCCTCGAACAGCTCATCCGCTGGCGAGACTCCCGCAACAAGGCCTGATAGGTTGTGTTGCAAGAAGTAAACGGATCTGCTACAGTTGGGGTCCCAACATTTTTCTCTCCCAAAATTCCCGCTAAGAATTCGCCAAGGCGATTTTGGGGAGAAAAATGTTGGGACCACTATACCCCACGTCGGCCACAACAAACTCGAAAGAGAGACATCATCGGGGAGCGAATCTAGAGTTCCTCCATTCGTCGTATTCTGTAGACGGAGCACGCCGCATCCGATCGCTGTCCTTTACATCCTGCCCCACCAGGAAGCGTAGCTTGCCAGTAGTGTCTGTGGCGGCTGCGAGCACAGCTTCTGCGACATCGTTCTCTGTCCCAAAGTAGTCCTTGGGCGGCTCGCCCATGAAGAAGGCTATCCTCTGAGCGACATACGCTTGATATGAAGATGGAATTGGAATTGCGTCTGCAGCTTGCTGAGCCTGCTGAGTAAATTGCGTGCTTGCTACGAATCCCGGCTCAACCATTTTCACTGCCACATTCTGGTTCTGCATCTCGTATTGCAGCGCTTCTGTGAAACAATGAAGAGCACCCTTACTCGCACTGTAAACCGACATCAGTGGTTCCGGTACAGTGGCCGTCCCCGAAGTGATGTTGATGATGCGCCCACCACCGTTCGCTTGAAAGTGCGGAAGGATGGCTTGCGTCACGAGCATTGGGCCAAAAACATTTGTGCTAAACAGCACGTTGATCGTTGCCATCGGGGTTGCTTCAAAGACGGAGAACAACCCCATGCCAGCATTATTGACGACGCAATCGATACGACCAAATTGCTCAACGCCGAGCGTGATCGCTTGGTGAATCGTCGCTTCATTTTGGACGTCAAGCTTCGTCACGAAAATGCCCGCTGAGTCTTGGGTCTCTTCCCACTGATCGGTATTGCGCATTGTTGCCACAACATTCCAACCTGCGCTCCGGAATGTGAGAGCTGATGCTTTTCCAAAGCCAGATGAGCATCCTGTAATGAGTACTGTCTGCGTCATGTTTTCTCCCTCGGGTGAGTCTTCGTAGTATTGCCCTGCCAGTGCGTGTTGTTGTTTGACTCAATAAACTTCCGATAACTTTTCGCTGGTTTACTGCCGATCAGCCTACCAAGCGGGCCAATGTTATATAATGGTTGCTGGCTTCTGCCAGATAACTTTTTGTGAGTCTGACGAAAACGACCATTTGCGAGAGCCTGACGACCGATGCAACGTATGTTTTGTTGCTACGAAAAAGAATTGTGTCAGACCAGCGAAAGGCACTGCTTCTGCATCTCAACTATTGAGATACGCGAAGCTATATGGGCAAAAAAACGAAAAGAATTACGACTCCATAGAACTCAATCGTTGTCTATGGAAGGCACCAACGGGATGCCTTTACTTAAAAGAGTGTAAGATAGATGTACCTTCTATGTCTTGAACGTTCCTACCCAATCGTAGAACGTTCCTGCGATCTTTTCGGAGTTCTCCGGGTGTCACACCTACCATGCGCTGGAAATGGCGTGTGAGGTGACTTTGGTCGGCAAAACCACATTGAGAGGCAATCTCGTGAATCGAGATATCTTCAGTCAAGAGGAGTTTCTTAGCACACTCAATACGACAGGCGATAAGGTACTCGTGTGGTGCCATACCTATCGTTCTCTTGAAGAGTCGTGCGAAGTGAGAAGGACTCACATTGGCAGCAACGGCCAATTCAGCAACTGAGAGGTCTTGCGCGTAATATTCATGCACATACTCAAGCGTCTGGCGAAGTTGCGTCTTACTCAGACCCCTGGTGACGCTCCGCTCTCCTTTTTGGAGCGTACTGTAGTACCGCAACAAATGGAGCGCGAGCGTGGTAGCCAACGATTCGGCATAGAGTCGTGTATTGAAGCCTGAGGAATGGATCTCACGGAGCAACATTCGCCCCAATTGCTCACTATATTGGTCGGGCAAGAAGCTGTGTGAGAGAAGTTCAATACGGTTTGCCTCAACATCGCTTGCTTCAAGAAGAGCGCGCATAAATGTCGGATCGAAATTCAAGAAGAGAAAATCAGCATCCATCGACCAGTTTCCCTCAAGCCAGCTCCCTGCGGGCACAAAAGCATGTTCGCCCTTCTTGATAAATATGTTACTGGTGGACGTGGAACCCATTTGTACAATCATGCTTGGCTCTCCAAGGTAGAGCAGAAGCAAGTGGACGGGAAGACCCTGTTTCTTAGAGACGTGACCAGGCGAAAGGAAATAACGCGCAGCTTTAATGCCATTCCATCCCAGTGACTTGCTTGAAAACACAGGCTGATACTGTTGGTCAAAAGAATCGATGATGAGTTCTTTGTTCATAACTGCTTTTCCTTGTGCAAATTTCCTCTCACACTGCCCGAGAAAAAGTGAACCTTGTCATGTCGTCCAAGGTTTCATACCAGGTGGTGCGCCCGAGGGCGCATGATTCTTTGGAAATAAGCCCCCAAAAAATATGACTCAAATTTCGGCGTGTTGTCCCATATTTGTTGGCAATCCAAGTCTTCGTCGCCCCATTCTTGAGGAGTGCCGTTTGGACGCGTTCCAAATCTCGTTTGAGGCGTCGGTTTTCTTCCTCTAATGCTGTTTGATGCCCTTTTCCTGGAAATGCCTCTTCCCCATGCTTTGCCAACTCTTTGCGCCAGGTATGAATCGCACTATCCGAGATTCCCAGCTCTCGTGCTATCTGCGCGATCGATTTGCCCGACGTTTGCACTGGTCGCACTGCTTCCTCTTTGAATTCTTTCGAGTAGAATTTTTGAATCTTGCCCATTGTTAATCCTTTTCCTAAGCTTGATTGAGTATATCTCAGCTTTGGGGACTCTTTCAAATCGGGGCAAGATCAGTTCATCAAACCACGCAAAGGCGTAGTAGCCCAGATTGAAGGGCTGGCAAAGGGTACCTTGCTGCTCTTCGATCATCTGGTGTGCATGGACATAGGCTGCCAACCAGCGATACACGCTGAAACACGAGGAATGGATGGACAGACCGCGAGAGGTGAGAATGAGGAGAAACACACCTACGTTTTTCCCTATATTTTCGTTCATTGAGCGGTATTGCCTGTGAAGGGTAGCTTTGGGGTGTCGCATTGTCGCATTTGCGCATTGACAAACGTATAGAGATTCTAGTATGCTCTAAAAAGAATACTGTTTTTTCAAGTTCTGGCTCGTCCAGTCAAGGAGGTGCAGTTTTATGGCTAAACACACAAATTTCCATACTGTGCCTGCATGCACCTTGTCTACCCCGCTCGAGGGTAACGGGCGAAAACCACAAGGTCAGGATACCGGTATCCCACAGCGATGCTGAAAGTGTCCGACCAGCGCAATAACACGACGCATGGTTCCACCGCCCTCCACTTCCTTCCAGCACGGTAGACAGTTTCACTAAACGACATAACACTCAACTGTTTTAGACCGTGTTTTTTTTATTCTCTGTGGAGGGAATACAGCATTGATTAACAACCCGGCACAACTGACCGGCATGGTCCTCAACGGCGCACATGGCATTTACGATGTTCATACCGATAATGGCATTATGCGTTGTACGTTGCGAGGCAAACTCAAAAAGGCGTTCGCGCAGGCCAATACAGCCAAAGCCATTGGCAAAGTACGACAGACTCAGCAGCAGCGCGCAAATAAATATAGCACTTCTAACGAAGTCGAACGCACCGAGCGCATTGAGAAGCACGATAGTAGCGAAACTCCCGCGCCGGTCCGACTCTCAGTCGGGGATTATGTGGTGATCCGTAAGTTGGATGAAACCACTGGTTTGATAGAAGAAATATTACCCCGCAAAAGTGAACTCTCACGCCTGGATGCCGGCTCAAATGCCAATAAATTAGTGCAACAAACCTTATTAGCCAATCTCAATCAAGTCGTGGTGGTATTTGCTACCGCGCAGCCTGATCCACACTTTGGTCTGCTGGATCGCTATCTGACCATCTGTGAGTCGGCCCAATTGATGCCAGTTATCTGTATCAACAAGGCTGATCTACCGCATGAAGATTACGTAGAAGAGGCTATAGAATTATATAGTCAGCTCGGCTATACCGTCATTCGCAGTAGCACCCATACAGAAGAGGGGATTGCGCAGCTACGAGAAATTCTCAAAGATCATACCACCCTCTTTACGGGACCCTCGGGAGTAGGAAAATCTTCGCTTGTCAACGCGATTGAGCCAGGAATGGCGCTACGCACAGGATTGGTCAGCGATGTAACTGGTAAAGGCAGACATACCACTACCGGGTCGCAACTCTATCCACTCTCCAAGGGCGGCTGGTTAGCCGACTCCGCCGGTATTCGTGCCCTGGCAACCTGGAATATCGCTCCTGAAGAGTTGGCCTGGTGTTTCCGCGAGTTCCGTCCCTACCTCGGCGAATGCTTCTACAGCGATTGCGCCCACCTGGATGAAGAAGGATGCGCCATCTGTCAGGCTGTCGATGACGGTCTGATCAACGAACGACGGCACCGCAGCTATGTCCGTATGTATACAGGCGTAGAACGCTAAATCTTTATTCTTATCCCAACGAAAACTGAAGACCTCACCTTTACGGTGAGGTTAAGATGGAGAGAAGGGCAGGAACGATTTCTTTATCCTGCTCTTCGAGGATGGTGCGGGGATCGAGCAGCAAGGTATCTCGGAAAATGCGGGTGATGATAGGGATGGAGCGTTCACGAAGGCGTTGCGCGATCAGATCGAGCGCGCAAGGCATCTGTTCAGCATCCAGCGCCAGTAATGTAGTGGGTAGCGTCTCGCCCGGCAATGATCCTCCACCGATAGTGGATTCACCAGACAGCGTATGGATAGCAAAGCCTCTGGCAGTGAGCTGGTGCGCCCAATCGGCGGCCCGACTGGCAAGCTTTTCAGGCCGCGCCGCAATCATCCGCCAGACAGGAATATGCGTCTCCGCCTGCCCACGCTGATAATGGCGCAAGGTAGCTTCAAGCGCTGCCAATGTCATTTTATCGATTCTGACGGCCCGCATCAAAGGATGCTGTGCCAGACGTGCAATCACATCCGCGTTACCGACCAGGATACCAGCCTGTGGTCCCCCCAGCAGTTTATCCCCGGAGAAGCATACCAGATCAGCACCGGCCACCAGGCTCTCACGTGGGGTCGGCTCATGGCTTAAACCATACTGCTCACTCGGCAAAAAACAGCCGCTGCCAAGATCATCCATCACCAGTAAGCCATGCGCGTGGGCCAACTCGGCCATCTCCTGTGTTGAAGTTGCTTCCGTAAAGCCAGTCATCAAAAAATTGCTGGGATGGACTGTCAGCAGAACCGCCGTACGTTCGCTCAGCGCCGCAGCATAATCCTTAATCCTGGTCCGATTCGTCGTTCCCACTTCAACCAGTGTACAGCCACTTTGACGGATCACATCAGGAATACGGAAACCACCGCCAATTTCGACCAGTTGTCCACGCGAAATAATCACCTCGCGTCCCGCCGCCAGAGCGCTCAATCCCAACAGTACCGCCGAAGCGTTATTATTTGTCACCAGCGCCGCCTCGGCCCCGGTTAATTCGCGCAATAATGCTGTGATATGGGTATGGCGTGAGCCGCGTAAGCCTGCGGCCAGATCATATTCAAGATTGGAATAGCCACCAGCCACTTCTTGTACGGCCTGCAAAGCCATCTGACTGAGCGGGGCGCGTCCCAGATTAGTATTAATAATCACGCCAGTCGCATTGATGACGGGACGCAATTGGGGACGGGCTTGCTGGCGCAAAGAGAGATCAGCAGCTGCGAGCAGCACTTCGGGAGAGGGACAAAGCGCACCGGCCCGAATGGCATCTCGAGCCTGTGCGATATGCATACGGAGAGCGCTCACCACCAGATCATGTGAGAACGTCGCGATCAATCTTTCGCCCTCAGATGTACGCAATAATTCATCTACCGAAGGAAGGAAGCGAAACTGATTGTGATCGAGCGTCATAATAGCTTATCTCACCGTACAGGAATAGAAGTCGACCGCCAGAAAAATTTTCAGGAAAAGGTTAATGTAATGAATAGAACATCGTGATCGCCAGACTATTTGCTACCTTGCCTATCACGGCCCGCAGATCGGCGTCATTCAAGCGACAAATAGCATATTGATCAGCCAGGAGAGAGCGCAGAATAGGATACATCAATTCTGTCTTCACCAGGCTGTCGGTGTCTAACAAAGGATAATCGCGCTTGAGAAGAAGATGGTGATAAGGGCGCAGTTTGCCACGATAGGAGGTTAATGCAACCACATTGACTGCCCCTGCATGGCGACAAAAAGGCTCTCCTGACACTACCAGTGCAGGATGCCAATCAAGTATCCGTTTTTCCTCAATTCCGGGAGGAAGAGATGGATATCCGAAATTCACCCAATACACCATGCCAAACTGCACTGGCGTAAGGTAAGTGAGTGAGTCCGGTGCAATTTCAGGAGGATGAGGCATGGTAATTAAATTAACACATCTTTACTAATAAACTACGGACGAACAAGAGCAACCGGAGTATAGGACGCCACATCACTGGTTTCGAGCTGTGAATGGAAACATGCAGACGTTAAGGCCCAGGAGCGAGCAACGAGGCCGAGGCGCTCATCACGTTCATCCTGATTTTCCTCTTGTAATGCGACAGCGATGAGTTCCATATCATGCTGGTATTGTTCACTCAGCAAGGAAGAACGGCTGAAGTCACAATTCGTCGCCATAGAAGCTACCTCTTATTCCTAAATCCTAACAGATTACTCGCACATTGGGTAGCGGAAAAACCGCATGAGGTGTAATGAATTTCTCCAACGTTGGAGATTATACCAGCAATTTAGGCAAGACGCAATGCTTTTGGTAACGACTTTCAACGAGCAGATAAAATGAATACCAATTTACCAATTTTCTCAGCATTAAAAAAATTCCCTGTAAAAGTGCTTGACACAACGACACCGGTCGGCTATAATGACGTCGTTGATCACTCAGAACAATCATCCAGAGAGATCTGGAGTGTTTGACACATAGGGGCAGTTACCAAAGTGGACAAATGGGACTGACTGTAAATCAGTTGCGTAAGCTTCGAAGGTTCGAATCCTCCACTGCCCACCACTATCAATAACTCCAGATATTGGTAGTAAGTAATCAGGCCCGTGTGGCGCAGAGGTAGCGCACATTCTTGGTAAGAATGAGGTCATGGGTTCAATTCCCATCACGGGCTTCCGTGGTTTCCATATACAGTATGGGCCGTTTGTTCTTCACACTCCAGGCCCATCCTCATGAATTCCGCGTGTGTCTTATAAGAAATAAGAAAAGATCTTGCTGCCGTCTTCTGATTGATCGTCACCTCCCGTCCGTTTTATCGTAGGAAGGTTTATTCTCATTGTTTGACGATCGGATATAGGAGACGGCTGCTGCATGTCTACACCATTGCTATCTGATCTGAACGTAAGCAGGATTGCAGAAGGAGCCACAGTAGGAAATGGCGAAGAAAAAGTTCGAGCGAACAAAGCCGCATGTGAACATTGGCACCATTGGACACATTGACCATGGCAAAACCACGCTGACCGCGGCCATCACAAAAGTGTTGTCAGCAGCACAGCTTGCCAAGTATACGGCTTTTGACCAGATCGACAAAGCTCCCGAAGAGCGCGAGCGTGGTATCACCATCTCGATTGCTCACCTGGAGTATGAGACTGAGAAACGCCACTATGCTCACGTCGATTGCCCCGGTCACGCTGACTACATTAAGAACATGATCACGGGTGCCGCTCAGATGGACGGCGCTATTCTCGTGGTGAGTGCCCCTGACGGTCCTATGCCTCAGACGCGCGAGCACGTACTGCTTGCTCGTCAGGTAGAAGTGCCTGCCATGGTGGTCTTCCTGAATAAAGTTGATATGATGGAAGACGAAGAGTTGCTCGAACTGGTTGAGTTGGAAGTACGTGAACTGCTTTCCAAGTACCAGTTCCCTGGCGATGATGTTCCAGTCGTACGCGGCTCCGCCATCAAAGCCCTGGAGAGCAAAGGCGATCTGTCCCGCAACGATCCTGATGCCAAACCCATCTGGGATCTCATGGACCAGGTCGACGCGTATATTCCCACTCCTCCACGTGCCACTGATCAGCCATTCTTGATGCCTGTTGAGGACGTCTTCGGTATTAAAGGTCGCGGTACTGTCGCTACCGGTCGTATCGAGCGTGGCGTCGTCAAAGTTGGTGAGAACGTCGAGATCGTTGGCATTCAGGAAGTGACCCGCAACGTCGTCGTCACTGGCGTTGAGATGTTCCAGAAAACGCTGGACACCGGTATGGCTGGTGATAACGTTGGGTGTCTCCTGCGTGGTGTTGAGCGTGCCGACCTCGAACGTGGTCAGGTGCTGGCGAAGCCCGGTTCCATCAAACCTCACAAAAACTTCAAAGCTCAGGTATACGTCCTCTCGAAAGAAGAGGGTGGCCGCCATACTCCATTCTTCAACGGCTATCGCCCCCAGTTCTATGTCCGCACCACGGACGTAACCGGTTCGATCAAGCTGCCAGAGGGTGTTGAAATGGTCATGCCTGGTGACAACATCGAAATGACAGTTGAGTTAATCCAGCCGGTCGCTATGGAAGTAGGCGTGAAATTCGCCATCCGTGAAGGTGGCCGCACTGTTGGTGCTGGTTTCTGCACACAGGTCATCAGCTAAGAATAACGAACAGACAACGTGGGCGCAAAAACTTGCGCCCACAACTGTCTCTTCAAATTCCCTGATGAAATAGACAGCCTGAGTCAGCAGCAAGCCAAACCCAACCCGTTAACGGAGAAGAAAATGGCAAAGAGCAAAGAAAGTCGTATCGTGGTAACATTGGCTTGCACAGTGTGTAAAAGCCGCAACTATACCACCTCAAAAAACAAGAAGAACAATCCTGAGCGCATGGAGCTGAGGAAGTATTGTAGCACGTGCCAAGAGCCTGCGCCTCACCGCGAGACCAAGTAAGAAGTATGATTGTCTCCCTTCAACTCGTAGGTTGAACCAGGTGAGATCGTTACTGATCAGAAAGGTTGAACGTGGCAAAGAACATGACTGACAGAAAGAAAAATGTCAGCCGAAGTCAGGCAACTGAAGTCCAACCTCAACAGGTTCAGACGACAGCTGCAGCGAAAGCTTCGGCCCGCGAAGAACGGCGTGAGCAAAAGCGCGAGACTGCCACAACCAAGTCAGCCAGTAAGCCCGCTGCTCGTCGATCTTCTAAAGGATCTTCTCCAGTTGCACGATGGCGCAACAATAGGATTGGTCGCTTTGTCTACGAAGCTTACTATGAGCTCCGCTACAAGGTAACATGGCCAACATTTGAGGAAGCCAGAAACATGACCATTATGGTCCTGATTATTTCTGTGATCCTCGCCGTACTTTTATCCTTAGTTGATCTCGGGCTTTTTAATCTCTTCAAAGTTATAATCGGTGGGTAACTAGCTCCGACACCTGGAAAGCATAAGGGGAAACGCTGTGGTTACTGAACGTACCAGTGGAAAAGAGCCGCCCGAGGAGAAACGTGCCTGGTATGCAATACATACATACTCCGGCTATGAAAACAAAGTAAGAAGCCACCTCGAGGCACGTATCGCTTCGATGGATATGAAAAATAAGATTTTTCGTATCATTGTTCCGATGGAAGAAGAGGTGGAAATTAAACAGGGTCAGCGACGCACAGTACAACGCAAGGTTTTTCCTGGCTATGTACTTGTCGAGATGATTATGAGCGACGAAGCCTGGTATGTCGTCCGTAACACCCCTGGAGTCACCAGTTTTGTGGGTTCCGGGACGCGCCCCGTTCCATTAATGGAACACGAGATCCAGACTATCCTGAAACAGGTTACGCATGACGTTGAGAAGCCCAAAGCGAAGATCAACTTCAGCAAAGGTCAGAGCGTACGTGTGGTAGATGGACCTTTTACCGAATTTATTGGCACTGTCAATGACATTAATATGGATCGCAATAAAGTGACTGTGCTTGTATCATTCTTTGGTCGTGAGACCCCAGTTGTGCTGGATTTCCTCCAGGTGGAGAAAATCTAAGCCGATCACCAGTCATCGACCCATTCTGAGGAGTTTGAACACATATGGCAAAGCGTATTAAAGCGGTAGTAAAGCTGCAAATTCCAGCCGGGAAAGCAACCCCTGCCCCCCCAATTGGTACTGCACTTGGACCTCACGGCATCAACTTAATGATGTTTTGTAAGGAGTACAATGCTCGTACCGCCGAACAGGCAGGTATGGTCATCCCAGCTGAGATCACCATTTTCGAGGATCGTTCCTTTACTTTTATCACCAAGACACCTCCAGTACCTGATCTGTTAAAGACAGCAGCTGGCATCTCCTCTGGCTCTGCTACCCCTAACAAGAGCAAAGTTGGAAGCATTGATCGCGCTAAATTGCGTGAGATCGCCGAGTTGAAGATGAAAGATCTCAATGTGAATAGCATTGAGGCTGCTGAAAAGACAATTGAAGGTACCGCTCGCAGCATGGGTGTTACCATCGAGTAGTCCAGCCCGAAAGTCACTGCGGTTACTGCCTCAAGGAGGGCAAAAAATTCATGGCAACGACAAAACACGGAAAAAAATACCTGGAAGCGGCCAAGCTGGTCGATTCCGAGAAGCTGTACCAGCCATCAGAAGCTGTTTCACTCCTCAAAAAAATTAGCTATGCCAAATTCGATTCTACCGTCGAAGTACATATGAAGCTTGGCGTTGATCCGCGCCACGCTGATCAGATGGTGCGTGGCGTTGCTACGCTGCCAGCTGGTACTGGTAAAGACGTACGTGTGCTGGTCTTCGCACAAGGTGAGAAGGCAGCCGAGGCCGAGGCCGCTGGCGCCGATATCGTCGGTCTGGATGATCTTATCAAACAGATCGAGGGCGACTGGTTGGGCTTCGACGTCGCAATTGCAACTCCTGATGTCATGGGTAAGGTTGGCCGACTTGGTAAAAAGCTCGGACCCCGAAACCTGATGCCTAGCCCAAAAGCTGGAACGATCACTTTTGATCTGGCTAAGACGATTCGCGAAGTGAAGGCTGGTCGTGTCGATTTCCGTATCGACCGCACTTCCCTGCTGCACATCCCTGCCGGTAAGATCTCGTTCAGCGAAGAGGCTCTGCTGCAGAACATCAGCTCGGTCATCGATGCAGTGATGCGTGCTCGCCCTTCCGGCGCCAAAGGCGTCTATGTGAAGAGCGTGGTGCTCTCCTCCACGATGTCCCCCAGCATCCATCTGGAAGTTGCTGCCGCCACCGCCTTAAAACCCCAGGCATAATAAGTAGAACAAAGAAAAAGACACAGGCACATTTGCGCCTGTGTCTTTTTCTTTGTAGAGATTTCTCTCCCAGACAACAAAGACCTGAACCCTCGCGGTCAGGCTCTCTTCCTCGTACGATTACTGGATAGACAATAAGCATCACGATTGTTATAATAAAAAAAATCATCGACAATGTTAACAAATATTTCAGGAGCGATCGCATGGAAGCAGGCGCAACAGAAGAAGAAAAAGATAGCGTGCACACAACAGTCAATGTGGATACGACTTTGTCTACGCAGCAGATCTATCAACATGACCCATTATTGATTTTGCTCAAGGGAAAGTTACATCTAAATAATCTCTGGATTAGTGCCGGTGCAACCCTTCTTCCAGGAAGCGTCTATCTGCTGGCGTGGTTACTCTGGCGAGTTAATGAGATAAAAGAGTGGGATAATAAAGATCTGCTCAGCCTTATCATTCAGACTTTCATCCTTTTTCCCTTTCTTTCTCTGATCTATACGTTGATTCCCAACGCTATTGTAAAGCTCTTTAATACCCTCGCGACGAATGGCGTGATTGGTCATGCTCGTAAAGATCGACCTGGTGGCGAAACATATGCAGCCTTCAAGCAACAGTTGGTCTATTGGATAGATAATAGCTGGTGGACAGTGGCAATCACCATCGTTGTCGTTCTCTACATCCTCACCAGATTATTCCTACGAGAATTACCAGCTCAAAATAATCCGATACCTTACCCGTTACGAGCTATCGTGATTATCGCCTATGCCCCTCTGATGTTTGCTACAGGAATGAGTGTGATACGGCTCGTAATAGTATTGATCTTTACAAATCGTTTGTTTTATTTTTTCACCCTTCAAATCCAACCAATACATCCCGATGGCTCTGGCGGACTTGGTATTCTTGAAAGTCTTCTCTGGCTCTGCGTCGGCATGATGCTCTGGGTAGTAACCCTGCTGATCGCAATGATACTTGTTCAAAAGCTGAGCGGTCTTTCGTACGCTGAAATGTTTTTACTGGGTGCTATTTATATAGCGCTGATCCCCACGCTTTTGATTGGCTGGTTGATCTTTCCTCATCGTATGATGGTACAAGCGCGCAATGAGGCATTACAACCACTGATGGTTGAATATCAGCATGCGCTTATACAATCTCTATCCTCAGGAACGCAAGATACACAGAGTATTGCCGCTGAAACGCTCCACCTGGAAACACTGAAAAAGCGCTATGACCTGGTATACAATTTGTTCCCTGTCTGGCCTCTGGACACCAACACATTAAGTCGGGCTGGTGCAACCGTGATTATACCCATCATCTTACCGCTGATTTTACCATCCACTCTTTCATTTATTTCATTCCTCCTTCAGAAGTTTGGCCTTTGAGTCTGGCGAAGACAAGCAAGGTCAAGACGAGTGTCCGCCCGTGGTGGTGTCGTTGAATACAGCGAGGATCTTTTAGACACCGGAAAGTTTGATCTGAGAATGAAATAGCCCAGATTGGTTGCCAAAAAGACTTTACAAATGCTTCGCATTGATGTATGATAGCTGGGCTGTGCGTAAGGCACACATTTCTAGATGATTTATTCATCGCCGAAGACAGCAAGCATGCCACTGGCATCTAAGCAATCTTTTGAGAAGATTGACTTGCCGAGGGGATAACTATTCCAGAATAGAATTCGCGGCTGGATCACATGATCGCTGCGTATGATAGATAGAGAATAGAGGTTCTCTCCGGCCTTCGGTGCTTTATCGAAGGCATTTTTGTTGCCCTTAAAAGCAATTGTAGGACGGTTTTAGGACTGTCCCTCAAATCAAGCGGAAGACTACTCTGGCTGATCAACAGGCGCCCATAACGCGAATCAGAACCAACAGCGGCAGTCATCCACTGCTTGAACAGCACTATTCGGGAAAGGAGGAGAGCACCTTATGCCAACACAGGCAAAAGCAGGTAAAATTGACGAGTTAACTGATAAGCTGGGTCGTGCGACGATCGCTATCCTGGTTCAAACTCAGGGTTTGAGCGTAAAGGATATGAACGAACTGCGCAAGAAAATGCGCGATGCCAGGGTGGAGTTCCAGATTGCGAAAAACACCTTGCTGCGTATCGCCGCCGAGCGCAACAATATGACCGGAGTCGATAACAAAATCTTCAATGGTCAGTCCGCTGTCGCCTTCGGTTACGAAGACGAAGTCGCCGCGGCCAAAGCTGTCACTGACTACATCAGTACCTCGAAGGTAGCAGTTCTCAAATCTGCCATTCTTGGCGGTCGTTCATTGACGGCCGATCAAGTCGAGGGCATTGGTAAAATCAAAGGTGGCAAAGACCAGTCGAAAGCAGAAGTCGTTGGTACACTCCAGGGACCACTTGCCGGAGCGTACGGTCTATTCACCGCTCCATTACGCGATTTAACGTATGTGCTGCAAGCACGTGCCGACCAACTCAACAGTGGGACGTCCGCTGAATAATTATTAGGAGGAACCAACCATGGCTGTACAAGACATTATCGCCGAGATCGAAAAGTTGAACGTTCTTGGGCTCGTAGAGCTGACAAAGATCCTGCAGGAAAAATGGGGCGTAAGCGCCGCTCCTGTCGCTGCTGCCGCTGCTCCAGTTGCTGCTGAGGCCGCTCCTACCGCCGCTGCTGAAGAGCAGACCGAGTTCGACGCTGTTCTGACCGAGGTCGGTCCTAACAAGATCAACGTCATCAAAGTCGTTCGTGAGATCACTGGTCTGGGCCTGAAAGAGGCCAAAGCCGTCGTTGACGAGGCTCCAAAGGCTGTCAAAGAGGGTGTCTCTAAAGAAGAGGCCGAGAAGATCGCTGCAAAACTTGCTGAGGCTGGCGCGAAAGTCACCATTAAGTAAGATTGCGTCTCCACAGGCACCTCACCAACAAGTAATTGTCGGAGAGGTGCCTTTACGCACATGTTCCATTTCATGCATAGAGGCTTTCAAGGCATGCTGATTCATTGCGCCCTTGAGGTATCCATGTTATAATGCGAACATATATGATAAGCCCACAAGGAACACATGTATACCTGCACAGGTTATATGCACAACTGTAAGGCTTTCCTGTATGTCTCAAAAGACATACCTCAGTATCTTTTCCCAAGCAGATTACATTGGAGGTGATTTAGTAACGTGGCATTGACATTAGAAGAAAAAACCGAAGTTATTGAGAGTGCACGTGTTCATGAGACCGATACCGGCTCTCCTGAAGTACAGATTTCTATTCTGACAAATCGCATCACTCAGCTCACAGAGCATCTGAAAGTTCACAAGCACGACCTCCATTCACGTCGAGGCCTGCTGATGTTAGTTGGACAGCGCCGACGCTTGCTTACATATCTGAGCAAGAAGAGTCCAGAGCGCTACCGCGCGTTGGTGGCAAAGCTGGGCATTCGCGTAAAACTTGGCCCACGCCAGTAAATCTCAGGTTGCTGTGGATGCGGTCGGCGCAAGCATGGCGAGCGCCGTACGTTATGCCCGACCGCTGCTCCATTTTTCTCCGCTTGATCCATTCAGACAGTTGTTAGCACAAGACAAGACGAAACAAAACGAGACAGAACGGACGAGAAATCAAGCCCATCCAGGCAGGGTATCCCCACACAGAAGTACGTGATAGAGTAAAAAAAGAAGACAAGACAGAAAAACCACAAGCAGGTAGAGGCGTGACGAGGATTGCACGCAAAGCTTTACCCTTATAAGTAAAGAATAACTGCACCCAGTTTTAGATGATATGGGATGTGAAAGGCCCTCCACCAAGGATTCCAAGACAGAGATTAAGATAGGGTGCCATTTATCGGAGGAAATATGATTCACCGTCAAGAAGCTGTTATCGGCGGTCGGGTAATGAGCATAGAGACCGGCCGGGTAGCAGAACAGAGTAGTGGCGCAGTGCTATTGCGCTACGGAGATACCATCATACTGGCAACAGTCGTAGGCAGTGACGAGCCTCGCGAGGGTATTGATTTTTTCCCGTTAACCGTTGATGTAGAAGAACGTATGTACGCTGCAGGGAAAATCCCTGGTGGTTTTATCAAACGTGAAGGCCGCGCAACTGAACATGCCATCCTCTCTTGCCGCCTCGCAGATCGCCCACTCCGTCCTCTTTTCCCCAAAGGTTACCGCAACGACGTCCAGGTTGTTATCACTGTACTTTCCGCAGATCAAGAAAACGATTATGATATCCTTGGTATTGTTGGCGCGTCTGCCGCACTCAGTGTTTCGGATATCCCTTTTGCTGGCCCTGTTGGTGCCGTGCGGGTCGGATATATCGATGATCAGTTTGTGATCAATCCGCTCGAGTCACAGATGGCTCAGAGCAAGCTGGATCTCGCGATCGCTGGTACCTCTGACGCTGTGATGATGGTTGAGGCTGGCGCGAAAGAACTGCCTGAAGAGTTGATGCTGGAGGCAGTCCGCATCGGTCAGGAAAGCCTGCAGGATATCATTAAAATGCAGGAGAAACTGGCTCAGCTGACCAATAAGGCAAAACGCCCCTTCGTTCCCGCTCTTGTGGATGAGGCTTTGCGGGTAGACGTCGCGACGTTTGTCCGCCCTCGTTTTGAGGCTGCGGTGAACAACACTGATAAAACCGCTCGCTCCAATGCTCTGGGTCTGGTACAGGAAGAGTTGGTCTCAACTCTGGGTGTCCAGTATCCTGAGCGCTTGAAGGAAATTATCTCCTTCTACGAAAAAGAGCTCAAGGCTTATGTCCGTAACAATATTCTGGACAATGGCGTGCGTCCCGATGGTCGCGATCTGAAAACGATCCGTCCGATCAACTGCGAAGTTGGTTTGTTACCTCGCACCCATGGTTCAGCCATTTTCACGCGCGGCCAGACTCAGGTACTGAGTGTGGTTACCCTGGGTTCACCCGGTGATGAGCAGGTATTGGATGGTCTGAGCTCAAGCGAGAAGAAGCGCTTTATGCATCACTACAATTTCCCACCATATTCCACTGGTGAGAGCAAACCTCTCCGTGGTCCTGGTCGTCGTGAAATTGGGCATGGTGCTCTGGCTGAACGCGCGGTGTCGGCCGTTCTGCCTTCTCCAGGCGAGTTCCCTTATACTATTCGCGCCGTCTCCGATATCCTTTCCTCCAACGGCTCGACCTCGATGGGTTCGGTCTGTGGTACGACCCTGGCTCTGATGGATGCTGGTGTGCCAATTCACGCTCCAGTCGCTGGTGTGGCCATGGGCTTGATCACTGGTGAGGGTGAGCGCGCTGGCAAATGGGCCGTTCTGAGCGATATCCAGGGCATTGAAGATGCACTGGGCGATATGGACTTCAAAGTGGCCGGTACCGCCGATGGTGTCACTGCTCTGCAGATGGACATCAAGGTGAAAGGTATCACCTACGAGATCATGTCGAAGGCTCTTGAGCAGGCTCGCGAAGGCCGCATGTTTATCATGGAGAAGATGCTCGATGCGATCGATGCACCTCGTGAGGAGTTGTCAGAGTACGCACCACGTATTCAGACGATTAAGATCAATCCTGATAAGATCGGCGCTGTTATCGGACCAGGCGGCAAGACGATTCGCAAGATCCAAGATGAGAGCGGAGCCAAACTCGATATCGAGGATGATGGCTCGGTGAATATCTCTGCCACTTCTGGCGAGGCGATGCAGCATGCAATGGATGCCGTACGCGCCCTGACTGAAGAGGTTGAGGTAGGCCACATCTACACCGGTACGGTTCGCCGTATCGTGGATTTCGGCTGCTTCGTTGAGATCCTGCCCGGCAAAGAAGGTCTGGTGCGCACATCACAACTGGCTGATTACCAGGTGGCACGTCCAGAGGATGTCGTTTCGGTCGGCGATGAGATCACTGTGATGGTGATTGAGGTCGATGGACAGGGACGCGTTAACCTCTCACGCCGTTCAGCATTAAGTGGCGAAATGCCAACTGCTGCTGAGATGGAGAGCGAGCGTAGCAATCGTGGTGGTCCAGGCCGTGGCGGCCCGGGTCGCAGCTCCGGTGGCTACGGTATGCGCGGCGGTGATCGCGACGGTGGCCCTAATCGCGGTGGCTATAACAATGATCGCGGCGGTTACAATCGTGGCGGTTATAATAATGACCGCGATAATGGCTCACGTGGCGGTGGCTATGACCGCAATAGCGGTGGGGGTGGTTTCGGCCAGCGCCGTCCAATGGGCGGACCGAGCCGGACACCTAATCCTAATGGCCCTTCCGGACCTCGCCGTGACAACTACGGTCAGCGTCCTGACCGCCGCTGGTAATTCTGCTACATGAATAAGTGATAAGATAAGGCGACCTTTGCTGGTCGCCTTATCTTATAAAGACCTCGGTTATCAATCAGCTTTGAAGAAGGGGTAAAAATGTGATGTCGTCAGAGGAGATTTTACAAGAAGTAGCTGTAGAAGTCTCTACCTGTTCCAGGTGTAAACTCTGCAAAGGTCGCACAAAGGCAGTTCCAGGCGAGGGCTCGCCCACCGCAAAGATTATGTTTATCGGCGAAGGCCCCGGCTATCATGAGGATAAGCAAGCCCGACCTTTTGTGGGACCGGCAGGACAATTTTTGGATGAACTGCTTGCCAGCATCAAGCTCAAACGTTCCGATGTCTTTATTACAAATGTTGTCAAATGTCGCCCCCCCAGCAATCGCGATCCTGAACGCGATGAGATGGTCGCCTGTAACGATTATCTGGATCGTCAGATAGCCGCAATTCGTCCTCAAGTCATAGTAACCCTGGGCCGCTTCTCTATGTCAAAATTCTTCGGCTCAGAGCGTATTAGCGCTATTCATGGCCGTGCCCGCAGAAAAGATGGCTATCTATGTATTGCTATGTACCATCCAGCCGCCGGACTGCATGATCCCAGTAAAAAAGATGTCATACGGCAAGATTTTAAGAAGATACCATTAATTATTGCTGAGGTTGAGCGCCGGGCTGCGTTACGCGCAGCAGAACAGCCCGCACAAACAATCGTCCCTACCTCTCCACAGCAACGTGAACAAGAGCCTCCCCAACAACTCTCACTGTTCTAATCGCACTGCACCATCAATAACCACAAAGAGGGAGCAGATCCCATGAATAGATCTGCTCCCCTTTATCATTACATCATTCAATAAATATATATTAGCAATTCATTAATTGTAGGCCCTGCCATTTCGGCAGGGCTATTCTGTTACGCAACTACATCGGCAGTTTTAACACGGCGATAAGTAAAGAATTGATGGAAGAAGAAGTTGTAGAACAAGACGATGATGATCGCGATAGCCTGTGCGATCAGGGAATTCATATGCAACGCTGAGTTCAATATACTTTCAATAACGCTGGTAAGCACAAGACCAACCAGACCGGTAAGATTGAAACGGCACATGCGTATATACCAGGGGCGATTCTGACCGGGAGCATCGTGGAAGGTATATCTATCATTCAAGGCAAAATTAACCAGTAACGATAGCTCACCTCCTAGCAACGAAGCAAAGGTACTATTGAATGTAGGAGAGACCAGCACCGGAAATAGATGTGTATAAGCAGCCATAATGATCAGGTTGATGACCGCACATGTACCACCGATGATGAGGAATGAGGTGAACTTCATTAAAGAGCCGGCACGGCCCTTGGTGATATGATCCACCTGATCCAATACGGTATTGGCGAGAGCCCAACGTGTAGGGCGATAGCTGGGAAGCTGCTGAAGGGGAGCTACCTGGTCTACCATCTCGACCAGTTCTTCCATAACCTCTTGAGAGGGATTTAGAATTTCTTTTGAATTATTCTGAACGAATGATTGATCCATAAAATTTTATTGTGCTCCAAATTTTCTACATAGTCTAGTACAGTCAAATCGACCTACATGATTCTCAGACGAAAAGAGGATAGTGAATGTAACGGCCCCCCCAAAAGTAATCCATAATGTTCCATGTAAATCAACTCTTTGAGAGTGTCAGCCTCCCGTGGTCTCCACCACACACTAAAAAAGACGTCACCTGCGCATATTTTATGAAGTGTTGCTGAAAAAGTTTAAACTTTTTCAGCAACACTTCATAAAATATGCAGACTTATTCCTCTTCCCCTGCGGAGGCGCCAACGACGAAGGCGTCGACTTGATTGAGTTTGCCACGCCAGTAGGGGAGTTTGACTTTATGTCCGGCACTCATGAGGGTAACATCCCGTAGATGAGCATAGCGGAATATGACAGGTAAGCCTTCCGGGCCAAACTCAGGCTGATCTTCAGGGGGAACAAGCGCGGCATAGTATTCTCCCAGGAAGTCAGCGGTCTCAGGTGATGCATCTCGATACATGCGCTCATGCAGGTTGACATAAAACTGCGCATAGGCCAGGGTACTGACCATGGTGCCAAAGACGAGTAATCCTTGCATCTGTAACATGATCTCTAGCTCCAGGCCTTGCTGTTCGACCAGACGGGCCCAGGATTGGAGCGCGATGTCTTGTTCCTGATAGTCATGAATCCAGATATTACGACGTTCACTGCGCGAAAGGGGACGAAAGCCTGTTTGCGCCAGCGTTTGCTGTAAATTTTCTTTATCATTCTCGGAAAGGTCCGCCATGCCAAATCTCCTCTAGAGCACTCCAGCGTCATCTTTGCTGACACTGGATATGAATTGTTGCTATCAAGTTAAAGTATTGCGTCAATTGTCCATGCCATGAATACGTGGCACAGCTGATTGCTTTTTGTAATAGCATACCATTATTTTGCGTTGCGTCTATATCAACCACAATTCGGGCAGGGCATTCCAATGCTCATGCCCCAACCGCGAGGGATCGGGCCTTCTCTGTGGGGACGATGGTTAAGGATTGTTTTGATCCTGACTCTGATTGTTGTCCTGGTTCTGGGTATTATCCTGTCCCTGGTTCTGGGTATTATCCTGGTTCTGGCTGTTTTTTTCATTTGGATTTTTCTTGTCTCCATTGCCAACATCAGGATTAGGATTGACAGCGATGATGGGCGGAGCATAATAGGGTCCTTCAATGGTCGGTTGCGTGCCATCTATAAACCAGTCGCTGACAGTTGGTTCAGTCAGATGCGGCAGGAGGCCAGTGTAGGCCGAGACAATGTCTTTATGGACGTCAGGAGGCGAAGGGAAGCCATCAGAGGGAAAATGATAGTGTTTGTTGGCCCAGGTCATGACATCATGCCAGATAGGACCTGCTCCGGTGATACCAATGACATTTTCCATGGGCGTGTTGTCACTGTTACCCGCCCAGACACCGACGGCGAGATGGGGTGTATATCCCAGAGTCCAGTTGTCGACAAAACTATCGGTGGTGCCGGTTTTGGCGGCGGCCGGACGATCCAATTCCAGGGGATTCCCAGGGCCAAACTCTTCATAGCGGGCGGGATTGTCCGATAAAATACTACTCATTAAGAAGGCGACCTCTTCACTGATGACTCGCACACCCTGCACTCTCTGAGGATCGAATTTGTAGATGGGATGTCCCAGATTGTCATTAATCTGTAAGATGGTGACCTGGGGCATACGGACTCCTTTGTTGGCAAAAACTGCATAGGCGTTGGTCATATTGAGCAAGGATTCGACGCTCGAACCCAGTGCCATTGAGGCTCCTTGCTGGCTTTTGGGAGTATGCGCAACGTTGGTTAAACCAAAACGGGCCGAGGTATTCATCACGTTGGGAATGCCCGCGAACTCAAGGGCTTGAATGGCGGGCAAATTAAAGGAGTTGGCGATAGCACGACGTATTGTCATGTTATATGCTCCTCGGAAGTGACGGTCATAGTCCAGTGGTCCATAGGGCGTTACGCCATCGGGAAAATATGTGCGGATATCTGGTATGATCATCGCGGGATACCAGCCCATTTCAAACGCGGTGGCGTAGACAAAGGGCTTGAAGGATGAACCGGGCTGGCGTAAGGCATCGGCGGCGGAATTAAATTGTCCTTGTACACGGGGATCATTGGAGGTGTCGTTATAGTTGACGCTGCCATTCATAGCCAGCAGTTGGCCGGTAGTAGGATCGGTTACAACGACGGCCGCATTGTTGAGATTATGCGCGGTTTTGAGATTAGTATAGCCATAGGCATCGACCGCGTTTCCATTGATGCGGCTAGCGGTGATCTTTTCCACCTGCCGTTCCAGATCCAGATCCAGGGTCGTATAAATCGAATAGCCACCATCCACCAGATTACGAGCACCAAAGAGCGGGATCAGCACCTGATCAACCAGATAATCCACAAAGTGCGGGGCATTTTTGACCATGGGCAGGCGTTTAAATTTAAAGTTGACCATCTCTTGATGCGCTGCCTTGCTTTGCGCGGGCGTGATCATATGCAGAAGTAACATATTGTCCAGAATATGCTGCTGGCGCTCCAGGGCGGCGCGCTTGTTATAGAATGGCATATAGGCGGTCGGACTTTGCGGCAGGCCAGCTAATAGAGTAGACTCTCCCAGCGTCATCTCTTCGACAGCGGGGGTACAACGCCCCGATCTGGCACATTTCGGTTGCAGGCCAAAGTAATCCTGAGCCGCCGCCTCAATGCCAAAATTGGTATCTCCATAAAAGACAGTATTAAGATACATCTCCATGATCTGGCCCTTGGAGTAGCGCTGTGTCAGCGCCGTTGCCAGCAGGGCCTCCTCGCCCTTAATTTGCAATGTACGATCCTGGTTTAAGAACAACTGATTTTTAATCACCTGCTGGGTAATGGTGCTACCACCCTGGGTCACATTGTGAGACTTCACATTGGCAACCATTGCACGTGTAATTCCATAATAGTCAACACCGCTATTTGTCCAGAAAGTATGATCTTCAGCGGCAATGGTAGCATTCACCAATGAATTAGGAATATCAGAAAAGGTTACATAGGTGCGGCGACCGGCCACCGCATTACTTCGCGCATCTGTCGCATGATCATACAATTCATAGAGAAGCTTACCCGTTCGATCATAAATATGGGTAGTTTGAAAGAGCGAATGCTGGGCAATCCCATCCAACAAGGGGAGTTGTGACACATAAAAGGCTACGGCAGCCCCGCCAAGGCCTGAAGAGAGAGATACACATAGCGCCATCAACACTAATCCTATGAAGGTCAGGCGCGGCATAAACACAACGTAGAGGCGCTCATGCCGATGCTTCCGCATAAACACGCGGTTAATACGCCGGCGTTTCTGTAACGTCTTCGCATGGGTGCGCAAACGCCTGAGATAAGACAACTCAGTGACCGCAGCCTGGGGCTGAACAACTTTCTCTATGTCATGTGCTTGATCCTGAATGGAAACGTTATCGTGTCCCCCACGCTCAGATGGTAGCAATACACTATCTTGCTCATGTTTATAAATATCATCCATTGGCATGTGACCCTCCTCCACACCCGGCTACATTATTTTTCATATACGCCTCAACATCCTCCAACACCTGCGTAAATAGGTATAATCCGCATAGATACTTTTTTAAATCATACCATAGCAACCTAAAGCATACACCATATGTTCTAATAACGTATCGTTTCTCATCTCTGTTGCGAGTCTATGACCATCTGGCGTAGATACAGATTGGCTACCGCTGGAAAAAGATATATCTACTACTTGCAACCCTCGTCTTAAGCAAACGTAGATTTTTAGTAGGGTTTTTATGCACCTATGAGGTAGGGAGACTATGAGCCAACAGGAATTCATGCCCGAGTCCCAACAAGCACGCGAGGAGGCTCAGGACAACGAAGAAGTAACGATTCAATCGTACAGCCAGTACCGCACCAGCGATATGCCCAAGCGGGATCATCCTGCAGATTTTGAAAACTCGATTCCGCCGTATAGCTATCCAGCACAGGAGCGCCAGCAGCAGAAATCCAGCGAGGCGCAAGCCAACACCAGACAACAGGAGACGGGAACCTATCAGCAGAACCCGCACATCGCTCAACCGAGCAGAATAGAAGAACAGCTTGAGCGTGCTGGGCGACGTTTTTATGCTAAACAACAACGCCGTTTTGAACGTGCACGCAACGGACAGCGAAGCTATGTTCCGCCTCAGGCGAGCAGACGCCGGGCGGCCGGTAGAGCACCGGGCTGGGTGATTGTACTACTCATCGCGGTTGGCTTCCTGGTCCTGCTGCCACTATTGCTGAAACTCTTATTGGCACTCTTTGCGGTTCTGCTTGTGTTAGCGCTGGGGGCCATCTTCGCGATTATACTCGTCCTGTTTATCACTGCTATCGTATTCAAAAACCGCTGGCAGCGCAGTCGTTGGAGATATGGTCCTCCCTTGCGGCATGGACGCATGAGATATACCCGCTGGCGACGCTGAGGATGATAGAATACAATCAGCATGACAGCAGTCGCTCACCGCAAGGATGAGTTCTACGTCTGGCAACCAGCATAAAATGTGGGGCGTTGGTGTTCACCACTTTCCCTCTTCTCCCCCGCCAAAGGCGGCACCCAAGAGAATTGAGAAGTCCTCTCTCTTGCTGGAAAGTTTGACAGCAGGCAGGTGGTTTGTTAGAGTTAGAGGAGCATTAGGAAAAAGTATGACAAGTGAGCCAGACATTGACGGATAAAAACACACCGAATTCAGAAGATACAATACATACAGTGAACGATTTAGATTTAACCAATGTGCGTGAGCTACGTTATATGCTTACCACGCACGGCATGCGTCCAAATAAGGCCTTTGGACAGAACTTTTTAATTGACCGCTCGATTCTACAACAGATCATCGATGCCGCTGCTATTACCCCTGAAGATACCCTGCTTGAAGTGGGGGCAGGGACAGGTGTGCTAACACGTGAACTGGCACAACGAGCAAAACGGGTAGTGGCTGTAGAAATTGAACGGGATATGCTCAGGCTACTGGCAGAGACCACGCATGAATATTCCAATGTCGAATTGATCGCCCGTGATCTGCTCTACTTTAATCCGCTTGAGGTCTTTGGAGAAACAGCGTATAAATTGGTCGCGAATCTGCCGTACTATATCACGGCCCCGACCTTTCGTCATTTTCTGGAAAACACTAATCCGCCACAATTGTTAGTAGTGATGGTGCAATGGGAAGTCGCGCAACGTATCGTAGCGGAGCCAGGCGATCTCAGCCTACTCGGGATAAGCGTCCAATTCTATGGTCAACCCGAAATTATTGCCAGAGTGCCAGCGCGGTCATTTTATCCCGCACCTAAAGTTGACTCGGCTATTTTGCGCATCAATGTAAATAAAGAAGTACGCTTGACCAGAGAGGAGCGGGATCGCTTTTTCCGCGTTGTCAAGGCGGGCTTTACCGAGCGGCGTAAACAGGTGCATAACTCACTGACACATGGGCTGCATTATAAAAACGAGTTGGTTCGGGCGTGGCTTGAAGAAGCTGGCATTGTGCCGAGTCGCCGGGCCGAAACGATCAGCATCGAAGAGTGGATCAACTTATGGAGAGTTATTGAGCGCCAGACCGCCAGCCCGGCCTCATAATCCAATCCTACCCCATTCAATATTCAATGATCATTGAGTGGGGCAAGCACATGTTCTATAATTGAAGCAGCAAAAGGCCAGGAAACGCCATATCATCCACAGCCATATAGCAAACAAGCAAACAATTAATTGTGCGATGTACAATATGTATCATAATTTCACATAGGAAAATGTAAGTGTTATGGCAATGCAGGAACAGTTCTGTGAGACATGTGGGGCCGCTAATCCCGGCACCGCGCGCTTTTGTCAATACTGCGCCGCGCCGCTCCCATTCAAGCATACAACGGGAGAGTTACCAGAACAAACCCTACTGAATGGCCGCTATCAACTGGAAACCAGAATCGGTCAGGGCGGCATGGGGGCAGTCTATCGGGCGGTAGATACACGTTTTAATAATCGTGCCATTGCGATTAAAGAGATGAGTCGGGCAGGTCTGACGCCGGTAGCAGTGCAGGAAGCGGAGGCAGCCTTTGAACGCGAGTCTCATTTGCTCGCGGATCTGCTGCACCCCAATTTGCCACGTATCTACGACCATTTCACAGAGGAAGAACGTTCGTATCTGGTCATGGATTTCATTGAAGGGGAAACCCTTGAAGAATATCTTGAGCACAAAGGTGGCGGCCCGGTCTCCCTGGAACAGGTCCTGAACTGGGGCAAGCAGCTTTGTGATGTTTTAAGCTATCTCCATACCCATCAACCACCGATTATTTTCCGGGATCTCAAACCATCCAATGTGATGATGAGCGACAATGGACACCTCTATCTGATTGACTTCGGCATCGCACGCGTCTTTAAACCGGGACAATCCCATGATACAGTCGCGCTGGGTTCGCCTGGCTATGCCGCGCCAGAGCAGTATGGCAAAGCCCAGAGCACGCCACGCTCGGATATTTATAGCCTGGGCGCACTCCTGCACAGCCTGCTAACCGGGGTTGATCCCAGCGAACAGCCTTTCTTCTTCCGACCAGCCAGCCAGCTCAATCCCAATGTGCCGCAGGAGTTGGAAGAACTCTTACACCATATGCTGGATATGACCGCCGACAATCGACCAGACAGTGTAAAAGAGGTCGAGAACGTGTTGCAACATGTAGATCAGCAGCGCATCAGTGGCACGCTGCATATCACACAATCCCATACGACCGTGCCGCGCCCGCCCCAGCCACCCCAGTCGTTATCGAGCCAGCTTTTGAAAGACGCCTATCATCTCTACACGCAGCACCGTCTCAACGAAGCAATTACCCTCTATGATCGATCCATACAATTGGATGGAGGGAATGTGCAGGCATGGCAAGGTCGTGGACTGACGCAGGCGATGAAGGGACAACACCGCGAGGCACTGGCCTCATTTGAGCAAGCCCTCAAAATCAATCCCAATCTGGTGACTGTCCTCAATGGCAAAGGGACCGCCTTGAATATGTTGCATCGGAACCTGGAGGCGCTGGATGTCTTTGATCGTGCGATTCTGCTAGAGAAGGATAATGTGATCGCCTGGAATGGGAAAGGGGCCGTATTAAGTGCCCTGGGGTTGCCAGATCAGGCTCTAACCGCCTTTGATGTGGCCCTGCACTTTGATCCATTGATGGCACAGGCCTGGGGCAATAAAGGACTCGTCCTGCGCCAACTCAGGCGCTATCCTGATGCGCTACGCGCCTTTGACCAGGCATTATCCTTAGATCGCAACTCGGTGGTTTACTGGAATGGGAAGGGCCTGGTTCTGTATGAGATGGGGCGCTATACCGAAGCATTACAGGCCTATCAGGAGGTACTGACACGCGATCCTAACTACGCGCCAACCAAATGCGGCATCGGAGATATTCTCTATGCTCAGCATAAGCTACGCCGTGCCCTCGATAACTATGAGCAGGCGCTACAGAGCGATCCACGCTTCATCAAAGCTATCGAGCGGCGTGCGATTGTGCTGGCCGACCTGGGCAACTTTCATAAAGCCCTGGAAGCCTATGCTAACGCCATCAGCCTGGACCCTAATTACGCCCCTGCCTGGAACGGCAAAGCCAGTGCGCTCTGCCAACTGGGGCGTTATCAGGAAGCCCTGGAAGCCTACACCAGGGCCCTCACAATCAATGCTAACGTCCCACAGGCCTGGAATGGAGTAGGCAATGCCTATTACCACCTTGAGAACTATCCCAAGGCCCTGGACGCGTATGAGAGAGCGCTACGAATCAATCCCCGTATGGCTACGGCACAGCATAATAAGTCATTGGTCCTGAAGCAACTACAACGCTATGAAGAAGCTCTGATAGCCGCCGAAGAAGCAATTCGTCTGGCACCCAATGATCCAGATAACTGGCTACGCAAAACCGAAGCCTTAAAGAAACTGCATCGCCGCCGCGAAGCCCGCGCCGCCGAAGCCGAAGTAGCCCGCCTACGCGGAGAAGTCTAAAAAAGCACACAAAGCACAGAGGAAAGTAAGTAGAGGGTGCAGGGGGAACGCGTTCCCCCTGCCGGGTGTCCCTGTACTCTCCTTATTTTCTTCTCGCCGCCGTAGGCGGAATGAAGAAAGCGGGAAAGCACTTTCCGAGAACACGACTGTATGACTGCTGAAAAGTCGAGCGGGGAAAAGAGAAGGAAACCAGAAAAAGCTACTAGCGCAACTTCTTGGCAGACTGATCATAGATCACAACACTATTTGTCTCATCATCATAATGTGACACAATGACACCGGCAATACTACGAGTAGTGGAACCGCGCAACATCTCAAATCCAGCTACACGCATAGCGGTAGGCGGATCAACATGGACGACCACATCTTTAATAGTGCCTAACTCACTGCCCTTCTCATTCACCACAGTACGAGTCAGTAACTGCTGAGCACGTACCAGGGGAGGCAATGCCTTTGCCAGCATTTGCGCGCTACGAATCGTCACGCGACCCTTCTCAACAGCGATAATACCCGTCACCGGCAAGGACAAATCGCCATGGAGGCGTGTACGCACACACAAAGCATACACAGCGTTTGAACCTTCTTTAACAAAAAAATCCTCGACCGTTCCAAGCGATTTGCCTTCGCTGGGAACGACTACATTCAGTTTATACAGATCTGACCACTTAATTGTAGCCTGGTTGTTTTCCATGAATTGCTCCTCGAAAATTAGAACGTGTAAATATTCATTCCAATATTATCACTTTTCATAGGCACACAAAAGAGACACAGCATTTGATACCCAGACAACCGCCATTTCTGCGTCCTTTTATTTGAGTGTGTCTGCCTCCCGTGATCTCCACAGTCTCTGTGCATGAGTTTTCGCACCTACGGTGCTCAAACATCTTTTTGTTGTGTCGTGTCGAAAAAATTCTTCGAATTTTTTCGACACGACACAACAAAAAGGGCGGCGCGCAGGCACCTGCCAGCAGCAGCAAGATCCCGATGGTACTGGGAGGCTGACACATTCTTATCCATTCTCTCATTTTTTACTTAGGTGAGAGAAATCATAAGAGAGAAGCCAGCGTCCCGCATAGCGGGCATAATAATTCCCTACATATCAAATGTGTTGAAGAGGAAACCCAACACATCAGATTCTTCTTCGATGATTTTGGCGGTGGGTTTGCCCATGCCATGACCGGCCTTGCTTTCGACGCGTAAGAGGATCGGCGCGTCTCCGGCCTGAGCGGGCTGTAAAGTGGCGGCGAATTTGCGGGCGTGGGCAGGCACAACCCGATCATCGCTATCCGCCGTCATGATCAGCGTGGGAGGATAGGATACTCCAGCTTTGACGTTATGCAAGGGCGAGTAGGCGTAGAGGAAAGCAAATTGCTCGGCATTGTGTTCCGCATCGCCATATTCTGAGATCCAGTAACGCCCAACGGTGAAACGGTGATAGCGAAGCATATCGATAACTGGCACACGACAGATAACCGCACCATAAAGATCAGGACGCTGTACCAGACAGGCAGCAACTAACAGCCCACCATTACTACCACCCATGATGGCGATACGCGAGTTCTGCGTATATTTCTCGGCTACCAGCCATTCGGCGGCAGCAATAAAATCATCGAAGACATTTTGCTTCTTCTCCAACATGCCATCCAGATGCCACTGCTCGCCATATTCGCTGCCACCGCGCAAATTAGCGACAGCATAGATGCCACCATGCTCGATCCAGAGGAGAGGAGTCACAGAGAAGGAGGGGGTCATACTGATATCGAAACCACCATAGCCATAGATTAACACGGGATTATTACCGTCGCGTAGCAGCCCCTTTTTATGCGTCAGGAACATCGGGACGCGTGTCCCATCCTTCGAAGTATAAAAGATCTGAGTTGTCTCATAGCTACTGGGATCAAACTTTGAGAACAGCTGGCGCAATGGAGTCAGCGTCTGTTGGGCAAAATCATAGCGAAAAACGGTGGAAGGATAGAGATAGGAGGTGAAGGTGATAAACAACTCATCATCATTTACTTCACCGGATAGCTCAATGATTGATCCCAGGGTTGGTAACGCGATCTCATGCAGGAAAGTGCCATCCTTAGCGTAGAGTTTGAGTTGATGGTGCGCATCATGCATATATCCGAGGACAAACTGCTGATTGACGATCTTTGCAAAGTCCAATACATCGTCCTGCTCTGGTATCAATTCGCGCCACTGCTCACGTGCTGGCTGCTGGCTGTCCAAAGCCACGATACGGCCTCTGGGGGCGTTGAGATTGGTCTGAATATAGAAGAGCGAGCCATCATTGCCAACCAGGCTGTAGCTCGCATCAGCCTCATCCAGTAGCCGGATAAAAGGTTCAGAGCTTTCAACCTCACGATAATAGAGCCGGGTACGTGGATCGGTACCATTCCAGACATCCAGGAACAGATAGCGACCATCCTCCGTAATAAAGGGAGTAAAGCTGAGTTCCTTCGCATCAGGCCGTTCGTAGATCAGTTGATCATCCGACTGAGGTGTATTGAGGGCGTGCCAGTACACTGAACTATAGTTGCTTTGATCCTCTTCCGCTACCGTTCCAGGTTCCGGCAGACGATTATAAAAGAAGCCAGAATTATCATGCTTCCAGGCTATCCCACTAAATTTACACCAGTGGATCACCTCATCATAATCGTGTCCGCTCTCCACAGCGCGCACACGGATCTCTTGCCAATCGCTACCACTGGCGGAGGTACCATAAGCGAGCAACGAACCATCGTGCGAAAACACCGTAGTATTCAGGGCGACTGTCCCATCCGCGCTCAACCTATTGGGATCGAGTACCACTGTCGTCGGGCCAGAGAGACTATCCTGTCGATAGAGAATCGCTTGATTTTGCAAGCCAGTATTTTGAGAGAAGAAATAGCGACCAGCCTTTTTATTGGGAGCCGAAAAGCGAGGATAATCGTAAAGTTCTTTATAGCGTTCCCGGATCTGCTCAAGTCCGGGAATCGCATCCAGATAGGTGCGGGCAACAACATGCTGTGCCGCTACCCAATCCCGTGTCTCCTGCGTATCCTCATCCTCCAGCCAGCGATATGGATCGGCAACTGGCGTACCATGATAATCTTCCATCGTATCATCGCGCCGTGTTACAGATAGCTCAGCCATCCTATACTCCTTTGTGTCTAATACTCATGAACCAGCTACTATCAATGAATCATAGCGAATCAGCATAAGGCTGATTGTGCTTATAGTGACTCGCTATAGCTTACTGCTCAATTTGATCAGGCCCGGTTAGTGCCCAACTTTAGAAGAGAGAGAGGCGGCAAAATCGGCGACCAGTGTCTGCACTTCAGGTAAATGATCCTTGAAAAAATGATCTGCACCTTGCAGGGTAAGCAACTGTTTTGGGGCCGAAACCTGCTCAAACCATTGCTGTGTCTGTTCATAGGGAGCCAGTTCATCATCAGTGCCATGGATAAAGAGCTTAGGTTTATGGCAATCCTGCAAAGCTTCACCATCCCGAAACATACGTGCTGGCACGCCCAGACCAACCATAGCATGCACACGATCATCCGCGCAGGCGACCCGTAAACCGACATAGGCCCCAAAGGAAAAGCCTCCAATGATCGCAGGAATGCCAGGATAGCGGCGGCTCATAAAATCCAGGGCATAGCGCACATCATCCATCTCACCGCGACCCTCATCATAGGTACCGGTGCTATGTCCCACACCGCGAAAATTAAAGCGCAACGCGGGAATATTCGCCATTTGTAAAGCCTGCGCAACCTTAAAAACCACTTTATTATGCATAGTACCGCCGCCCAGAGGATGTGGATGACAGATCACACTCACAAACTTCGGCATCCCTTCCGGCTCCGGCTCCGGCTTCAAAATACCTTCCAAATGACCAATAGAAGTAGGTATATTCACATGCAATACTTGATTCGTTGTCATAACATTTCCTGTTCTGCAAACACATCGTCTATTTATTTAGAATATAATACACTTGATAATACAACTAACGGATCTATCAAGATCATTTGCAATCTGTAATCCTACCATTTTACTATTACTCGGTTCATCTTCAGTACCATACAACCTCCACACTTCCAGCCATGCTTCCTCTATTACCGCCGTTATACATCCTCTTCTTTATGATCGCGACGTGGCGCAACCGGCTGCTGTGATGCCTGCAAAGCGGACATCAAACAGCGCACCACCAGTACCACACTCACTACCAGGAGCAGGATGATCAGCGCAATCAGCACCATCTTGATGATATGCACTGTAAGCAACATCAATAGCATCACCAGGATCACCAGACCTGCAAAAACAAGGTTGTTCAAGCCAAATAAAATTGAGATCTGTTTATGCCATACTGCCCCCGAACCAACAATACGTGCACGTGCTAATGCCTTACGACCAGAACGGATACTTCTAATCCCAAACGCACCTAACACCACCGCACAGATGCCTAAAAAAATAATACCAGCCAGACTAGCGACACTTAACACTGCCATAAAAGCCTCCGCGCTTCACACACAAGCTCATCTCCATTTCATCAATCAACAAACACTGCTTCCATACTATAGCATGCATGACCATGCGCCACACAATTACCCTTCGCCTGAACACATCAACATGCAGAAACGCGCCAAAACAGTCGATAAAAGATAGTAGACAACAGGTGAGAAAAAACTGAATATTTTAGCTATACTACATCCCCTAAGCGAAGCGCCCGTGGTCTCCACTGTCTCTGTGCCTGAGTTTTCGCACCTACGGTGCTCAAACATCTTTTTATTGTGTGCTGTAGAAAAAGTTCTTCGAACTTTTTCTACAGCACACAATAAAAAGGGTGCGGGCGCTTACGCGCCCTGGCAGGTGAGACAGGGAGTGCAGGGAACCGCAGGCCCATAGGTGCGAACGTAAGGCTTTTCAAGCGGGATTGCAAAGGGCGGCCAGCCCTTTGCCGGGGTTTGGGGTGCCCCAAATACCTCTTTTTCTTCTTTTCTTCGCCGCCGCATGCGGCGGCGAGAGGGAGGTAAGAGATCGGGGCACAGCCCCGAGCCCCAGGTTAAGTTAAGGGTTGCACCCTTAACAATCCCGCTTACGTTCGCACCTATGGGGGTGTCCCCATACCCTCCCTTCTCTCTCCCCGCGCCGCAGGCGGCAATAAAGAGAGCAGAAAACCCCCAAAATTGCTGAATAGCTCAGCATAAATAAGATGATAGTATAGTATAATAGAAACTCACAGAAAAAATACCTATCAGCGCTTGACATCATGGCAGATGCTGACACATAATCGATTTTTACATTTCCTTTGTCGTAGGAAGAAAAAGGATACAGGTATGGAAACATATGGATTGCATCAGTATCCTGGCAAACTCTTTGTTGTTGAAGGAGTTGATGGTTCAGGAAAAAGTACACAGATCGCCTTGTTGCGTCAATGGCTGGTCAGCGAAGGCTATACAGTCTTTTTTAGCGAGTGGAACTCCTCGCCGCTGGTCAAAAAAACAACCCGTCGGGGCAAAAAAAAGCAGATGCTCACACCAACGACCTTTAGTCTGATTCACGCGACCGATTTCGCTGATCGGACCGAACACGACATTATTCCTCCCCTCAAAGCCGGAGCTATTGTGCTCGCTGATCGCTATATCTATACCGCATTCGCACGTGATGTGGCCCGCAATGTAGATCGCCAATGGGTACGCGAGCTCTATCAATTCGCCGTTCAACCCACACGGGCCTTCTATTTTCGGGTTCCACTGGACATCTCCCTGGGTCGTATTCTCTCCAATCGCTCAGAACTGAAATACTATGAAGCAGGGATGGATCTAGAACTGCATAGTAATCCGCGCGAAAGTTTTGGCCTGTTCCAAAAACGCATTGTCGCCGAATACGAAAAGATGATCGCTGAGTATAATCTGACCGTCATGGATGCAACCCTCCCTATTCCTGAACAGCAACGAATGATGCGCCAGTTGGTAGCGCCCCATCTGGAAGGGATACGCCGCTTCCGCCAGCTCATCCCCGGCACAGAGCTGGAACATATCGCCCATCGGGCAGACATCGTACATTCCACTTCTCATTCACAATAAACGAAGCCATTAATCCGCTTGCAACCCCAGACGGAGGAAAAGAAAACTATGACGGCGCTAGATTTTTATGGTATTGATGCGATTGGCCTGCAAAGACGCGAGGAAGTGTTACCAGGTCGCCTGATCGCATTGGAGGGAACCGATGGGGTAGGCCGCTCTACCCAGATACGCCTTTTACGTCCCTGGCTGGAAAGTCTGGGCTATGCAGTGGTCGATAGCGAAATGACGCGCTCAGAGCTAGCCGGCAGTGGACTTAAAGAAGCCAAAGAAGGAAATACACTGGGCACCATTACCTTAAATTTGTTCTATGCGGCAGACTTTGTGGATCGCTTTGAACACCAGATCTTACCAGCTTTACGCGCAGGCTTTATCGTGCTTGCTGATCGCTATATCTATTCTTTAATGGCGCGTGCCCTGGTGCGTGGCGCAGACCCGCAGTGGCTGCGCTCAATCTATGGATTGGCCCTCAAGCCGGATGCTATTTTTTATTTGCGGGTCGAATTGGAGGATCTGGTTCCCCGTGTTCTGCAGAAACATGGCTTTGATTATTGGGAATCAGGCATGGATATGCGTCTGGGAGAGGATCTCTTTGAGAGTTTTGTGCGCTATCAGAAATTGATGCTCAACGAATACGACAAGATGTCTAAACATTATCACTTCCAGGTGTTCGATGCAGGGCGCAGTTCTGAAGAGATCGCAGTACAGCTAAAACAAGCTATTCAGCCGTTACTTCCCAATGGATAAACTTTCGCCTTAGAGACGGAGAATGATGCCAGAATAGTATCTCAATCTGCACTATACATCCAACAGGAAGAGTACCAAAAATTCTAGTATAGGACTTATCGGCAAAATGAACAGGTGTATACTTGCCGTACAACCAATAAAGATGCTATACTTGCAAAAGAAATAATGTTTGTTTACACCTGCAGGTGTTTTGTGCTGACCATGCTTAAACTTTTCGATAGCCATCTGAGCTATAATATGGCCAAAAGCACACATCTGTTCAGGCAAAGGAGGTGAGGGACATGGACGCTGGCCCTAGTCATAGTAGGTATGCCACACAGAAACTATATGCATGCCTGCTTTCCGGGTTGTTCTTCTCCTCACTGAGTACTGTAAGCGGATACCTTCATTCCTGATCCTCAAGGGTATCCCACCCCCTTTACTCGATGAGCCAGCATCACCCCATTGCTGTGAATGATGTCGAGTAAGAACACCATTTTTCGCCAGTGAGTCCTTTGCACTGCTAAGTGCAGTGCCCCGGCGTGTCCAGAGCGTTGCGTGAAATGCATTCACTACCATCTTGCTACTGTTCTCATAACAAAACTGTTGTATCACCATGCATTTCAAAAACGCTTTTCATCTATGTAATGTACTATTACATAGAACGGTACAAAGTGCACATAATGATTCACAACATGTGCTAACAGAGTGCGCACGAGACAGCCATGGATGACCAGCACCAGAGCTATCTGGTGTGGAAAAGCCATGCGCGACCTGCGTCAAAGGATTGCGCGTCACCGTAATACATGTGCCAGCGCACAGATGATTACGTGCTAAAAAAACCTGTTTACTCACGAGAAGGTGGTGATACCTATGATTTTTTTGAGCTTGCTGCTGCATAAAAGCATCTACGATAGCGACCATCGTCGCATTGGCTCCCTGCGGGACATTTGTGTAACCTTAAATGAAACCTTTCCGATGGTGACGGCCCTGGTGGTGAGTTCCACGGTCGGCAACGATAAAATGATTATTCCCTGGTCCCAGGTGCGCAGCATCGAAGAGACCCCGATTGAACTCTCTGTCACCCGCACAGAGATCAACGCCTATGAACCACATTGCGAAGAACTGTTGCTTAAACGCGATATCCTCGATAAACAGATTGTTGACACGCAGGGCTTCCGCGTGGTCAAGGTGAATGATTTAAAACTAGCTCAAATCAAAAAGACGGCCCGCCTGGTTGGCGTTGATATTGGCTTGAGTGGACTCCTGCGCCGCCTGGGCTGGCAAAAGGCGATGGATATGCTGGGCCGGGTAACACCCCTTCAACTGGCCGAGCGCACGGTAACCTGGAATTATGTTGAGCCCATTCAGGTGGTAACCGCCAATACCAGCCAGCTGGCCGCAGTGGGCGCTGGCTCGATGGGTGTCGGTACGGTAGGAGTCGTGCCAAAAGTACAACTAAACGTCAGCCATAATAAACTCGCTGACCTGCATCCTGCCGATATTGCAGACATTTTGGAACAACTCAATCTTGAAAACGCCGGGGCCGTCCTGGAACGCCTGGATGATGAAACCGCCGCCGATACATTGAATGAGATTGAATATCCACTTCAATCCGAGCTTCTGAGCGAGCTTGGACCTGAACGCGCCTCCGATCTGCTTGAGCGTTTGCGTCCAGATGATGCAGCCGATATTCTGGCCGATATGCCAGCAGCCGAGGCAGAACACTTACTGGATTTGATGTCCGTTGTCGAGTCCCAGCCAATTCGGGATCTGCTCCGCTACGGCACTGAGACTGCTGGCGGTATTATGACCACCGAGATTCTGGCACAACCCGAAGAAGCGACCGTCGAAGAGGTCCTGGCCTATCTACGCCAGCATTCAGAACATCTGGATATGGTTTACTATCTCTATATCATTGATGAAGAAAAACATTTGATTGGCGTTGTCTCGCTGCGCCAGCTTGTTACCGCTGCACCTGACGCACGCATGCACGATCTCATGGATGAGGATGTAATCAAGGTCCATATTGATGCCGATCAGGAAGAGGTTGCGCATGTGATTGCTAAATATGATCTACTTGGCGCTCCTGTGGTGGATGATGAAAATCATCTGATGGGGATGGTTACAGTGGATGATGTGATTGATGTGATCCACGCCGAGCAGGCAGAAGATGTGTCGGAGATCACGGGTACCGATGTGGATGAGCCGGATAATAATGATGATTCACGCCGCAACTCAGTGAGCCGTGTCTCCTGGCTATTGGTTAATGTAGTGATTGGCTTTTTTATGGCCCTGATCATTTCCAATGCTTTTAGCATGTTGCTGGGAGCAGCTACCGCCTATGCTTTCACGGGCAGTGCATTGCCAGCCGCCAGTAACCGCAGCGCCCTTGCCAGCCTGCTCTGCTTAATTCCGATGCTTCTCCTGACCGCTGGTGCTGCAGGCTCACAGACCCTGGCGATAGCTGGCTGGGAATTGCGTACCACCCGTGGCCGTGACTTTGTACGGACCTTCTGGCGTGAGATACTGCATGGCTCTATCGGTGGCATCCTGACCACCATGATCGTGGGGCTGCTCTCCTGGTTGCTTTTCCACTCGCTCTACCTGAGCATTTCAGTCGGCATCGGCTTTGGCCTGACACTCTTTATCGCAGCGGTCTGTGGGCTGGCACTCCCGAATATCCTGCAACGCTTACGCCTGCGCGGCAGCTTGATCGCAGCCCCGCTACTCAATCCCGTTATCGCCATTATCAGCCTGTGCATATTCTTAGCCAGTAGTCTGACTTTGATTGACCAATTTTTGGGATAAGCCGAAAAATCCGCCCTAAAAGTATTGACGAAACCCGACTGATAGTATATAGTATCAGTGTTCCAAGCGAACAACCTTCCTCGATAGCTCAATGGTAGAGCAATCGGCTGTTAACCGATTTGTTACAGGTTCGAGTCCTGTTCGAGGAGTTTCTAAAAAGGCCACCTGTAGGTGGCCTTTTTGCATGTATGAAAGAAACACCTCTTCCCTTCATAATAAGAAGTGCCGTAGTGCCATACAAGCAGGAGAAGATAACACAGTGGAACGAGAACTAGCTGACATTCATTTACAGGCCATCACCAAAAGCCTGCTTGAAGCCTCCCCTTTGCCAACCTTTATTGTCAATCGCAAGGCAAATATCCTCTATTGCAACCAGCCTGGTATGCAATTTAACGTGCGACATCCCTGGGAACCAGGGATGGCCCTCAACCACATCGTCGAACATCCAGAGATCATCCAGCTGGTCCATTCCAGCATTGAGACCAATACAGCGCAAAAAGGCTTATATGAGCAGGGCAATTCAGATGTCGCATGGAAGGTCAGCGTCTCCCCACTTGCCGATCAAGAGGACATCTCCAACCTCGGCTACGCGTATTTTGCAGTCATTATTGAAGACATGACCGAGTCCCGCCATATCGAACGTATTCAACGCGACTTTATCGCCAACATCTCCCACGAATTGCGTACCCCCCTCACCTCGGTCCGACTGCTAGCAGAAACGCTAGAAGATACCATTGATACCGATCCCGATAAAGCCCAGGAATTTGTCGAGAAGATCGAAAATGAAGTTCAATATCTCAGTGAACTGGTAGCGGAACTCCTCGAACTCTCACGCCTGGAATCGGGCCAGACCCTGATGACAATTGAGCCTGTGGGAGCCGAACATATGGTGCGTGAAGTCATGGCACGTATGCTGCCCCTGGCACAACGCCATCGGGTACAACTTATCACCAACATCGAGCAGGGAGACACTCAGGTCGTAGCCGATAGCAAACAGATCACACGTGTCCTCGTCAATCTGGTCCATAATGCCATCAAATTCACCTCTTCCGGTGGACAGATTACCGTTGGCACCGCCTTACAGGATGATCGTCAATCACAGCGCATCTTTGTCAAAGATACAGGCGTAGGCATCCAGCCTGAAGAACTCTCACGCATCTTTGAACGCTTCTACAAAACAGATCGCGCCCGTGCCAAACCCGGTTTCATCGGTCCGGGAGGAGGGGGCACGGGGCTCGGCCTCTCCATTGCCCGTCATGTCGTCGAAACGCATGGTGGACATATCTGGGCTGAAAGCACCTTCGGCGAAGGAAGCACCTTTATCTTTACGCTCCCTGTCGCCATTCAGCCTGACACAGCCCACTAACTTCAAGGATAGGAGAAAAGAGAAGCCGGGGAATCCCCTACACCCCGGAAGATAGATGGATTGCTGCCCCCTGTCCCTGCTGCATCCTTTCAGGTGATTTGGAAGGTCTGTGCCACATGGTGTTGATAGCAGGTTACCATTCATGCTAAAGATGCCATAAAAATAGCAAGGCATGAGTTTTATGTTATACAATCACAGATATGCGTGAATCTACCAGATAAGAATTTTAAATTTTAAGATAATCTTTACAGATTTACGTTGCAACAAGCCCTAGCGGTATGGTAACATTGCCTCATTGTACTTGAACATGTGCACAACCGTAGACAGCAAGTTTTTAATTCTAGTAAAAGATGCCTCATAGATCCAGAAATAAAAGAATAGGTTTTCTCTTTTAGAGATGATGCGCTATAATGGAATGCACCATGCACGAAATGGTTGCAGAGCTTGAGGTTACGGATAGTTAAAAAGGGCATAGGAATTAGCACCTGTTTGTGGTAGTACTTGCTCTTGTGTATTGACATAATGTCAGGTACAATGGGATGGTAGTGGGACGAGAGAGAGGACACATGTATGAACAAACTCGTAATGGTAATCGATGATTCCGCAACGGTCCGCAAAATTGTGGAGACATGTCTGAGACGCGAGGGCTTTGATGTGAAGAGTTTCCCCGATGGCGTCGAAGCGATGCGCTGGCTGACTGAGCCTGACGCCCGGGTTCCCGACCTGGTTGTCCTCGATATTGGACTGCCAAAAATGGATGGCTATGAGGTGGCCCGACGTCTCAAAACAAAACCACAATTTAGTAATACTGTGATTATCATGCTGTCTCGACGTGATGGTATGATCGATAAACTCAAAGGACGCCTTGCGGGCGCTAAAGATTATTTAACGAAACCTTTTAAGACCCAGGAAATTATATCTGTAATTGAATCACACCTGGGTGGCCCTGCATTGACATCGCAATAGAAAAACAGGTGCCATGAGCCAACACCCATTGCTGTCCGCAGCTGTGCTGAACGGCACGCATGTGCAGTTTCTCGAACAATTAAGCGATACAGAGTTCTGGCAATATGCTGAGCAATTAGCTAAAACGCCATCTATGCCTGCTGCCCAGGTAGATGAATATCTAGAGTGTGCCTGCGTGGAAGGACGCGTGATTCTCCCTCTCGCCAGTATATGCGAGGTGTTAGCCGCGCCACGCCACTATGTGCAACTACCAGCATCCCCGACCTGGATGCTTGGTGTCACCACCTGGAAAGGTGAAGCGGTAGCAGTGATCGATCTGGGTGCTTTGTTAACACAACAGCCAGCGCAAGACCATGTGGATCAAGTCTTGTTAATTACTCATTGCGAGAATACAACGCTCGCCTTTACCGTCACGCTCTCACGTACTTATCCGACCATACCTGTAGAATATATCCAACCATTCATACCACCAGAAGCCTCCAGCACCAATGGGCTGTCTGAAGCAATTCAAGGTATCTACGCTGGTGCTCTGGTTCTGAATATGGCATCCATTACCACTCTAATCATACATCAACTACAATTTACTGCTTATGAATGAAACAACACCTCCATTTGATGAAAATGAGCTGACAGATGAAGATTTAGAGATACTGAAAAGCTTCGATGCTATCGAGAGTTGGTCAGAACCTACCTCCTTATCCTCCTCCACAACGCCACAACCAGCGGATACATCCACAACCGTGGAACAAGATGAAACACTAGAAATGCTGCTTGTTTTTCTGGAAGAGGCCAACGAGGATATTGCTAAAATAAGGCAGGCGCTGAATCAGATCCTGCAGCAGCCGCAGCCGTCTCCTACCCGCTTTACCAGCTTCCAGCGTGCAGGCCATAAGCTACGTGGTACAGCAGGTGCCGTTGGCTATAACACTATGTCCATTGCCGCTGAACATATCGAAACCATCGCCGAGCAGGTTCAACAGGGGCGAGTACAACCAGAGACAGGACTGGAAGCCATCTCACGTGCGCTAGTCGTGCTGGATCATTGCCATCAATATCTTTCAGAAGAGGGGCATGAACCCGAGGCTCCCGATATGATTGCCAATCTGGAGGCATACTATATCACTCTGGACATAGATATTACTCAATCCTCCAGTTCAGATACAGGACCACTGAGTGTACAGGGAACCTATACAACAGCAGATCAAGCCAGGATTACACGACACTTATCCCACAGCGAATCAACAGCAAAATTAGATACACACAAGACAACATCACAGACCAATTCTGCGATCAAACCACCAGCCAGAGAAGATGAGAACACGGCATTTATTCAGATCGAAGCCCGGCGTTTCGAACAATTCCTCAATCATACGCGAGAATTGTTCAATCTTAAGGCAGCGCTCGATAACGCTCAACAGAATGTCACAATCGCGTTACAAGAGCAACAAGTTGCGTTGGTCCGCTTACAACAACTTGAGCAACCACTCACCAATCAGTTGCAAGCAGAGCATCCTTTACCAGTTGAAGATACATTCAACTCATCCTCACTCATCGCACGCATCTTAAGTACGGCAGACCCGGAAACACTACGAAACAGCAAACAAAAACAGCGTCTGCGTCCTCCATTCGTCCAGGCGGAACATTCCTGGGATGAACTGGATATGGAGCGTTACACAGAAAAAGATCTGTTGTCGCGCTCCTTACGCGAAGCTATCATGCAAGTAACCGCCTGCGCCAACCGTGTCACGCTCGCCACCACAGAACTTCAGGCGCTTCAGCAAGAGTATCAGGCACATGTGGCCTTCGTCTATAACGATACCCGCCAGATGCGTCTGACCCCACTCAGCGTCATCATACCCGGACTACAGCAGATTATTGCCGAGAGCGTCCTGGCCCGGCAATATCAGGTCGCCGTGGAATTTGCTGGCGATCAGCTCGAAATTGATCAGGCCATTTTAGAAATTCTAGCTCCAACCCTTCAACAGATGTTGCATATCTGTACATCCGATAGCTCCGTCATCCAGGAAGAACAGCAAGAACTGTATCGCATCTGGTTTCAGGCACATGGCAACGGGGAACTCATCACCATTGAGATCGGCTTCTCTATGCCTGTGCTGGGTGGCGCGTTAGAAGTTTTGCAGACGATGGTACAAAAACTAAATGGCTCCCTGAATCCACAGCGCAATGCCAGCGGAGGCGTCAGCTTTCATCTCTCCTTTCCACGCACATATGGTGGAGTCAAAAGCTTAATTGTGCGTATCGACGATCAACAATTTATAGTACCCATAGCGCAAATACAGCGTGTCGGACTTCAGGGACAGGAGAGCTGTGATCAAAACTATCAGCTTAAAGAGCTAATCGATTTCGCCGATAGCTCGACGGTCAATTCTGCTACAAATAGTCCCAGACCGTTGTTAATCATGCAATCACAGGCTACCCGCAAAACCGTGGGCATCGTGGTTGACGAGATTATTGGTGAGGCCGAAATGATGGTCAAACCACTTGCCAATATCTTACAACGTCCCGGCATCAGTGAATCCGCTATCGATGGGCAAGGCAATGTCCTTTTTATGATTGATCTATCAGAAGCACTCAGATATTATATGAAGCAGGCGGCAACGCACAACCTGACCGCCAGACAAGAAGGAATGAGGCCAGCTCAGCCCAGACGTTCGAGCAATACTATGGCTAAAATACTCATTGCAGATGATTCAGCCAGTCACCGTCAGGCGATTATCCGCACGCTCAAGCAAGAACGCTATGCTATCGCAGAAGCCAGAGATGGTATGGAAGCAATTGAGCAGCTTATGGAGAACACGCCCGATATCTTCCTGCTGGATATTGAAATGCCCAACCTCAATGGCTATGATGTTCTCAATATCATCCATGAATATCCTGAACTGGCCCATATTCAAACGATTATGCTCACCTCACGCACCTCAGAAAAGCATATGCAACGTGCTCTCGAACTTGGTGCGCAGGCGTATCTCACCAAACCATGTTCGCAAGAACTCTTACTTGCCACCATCCATAAGTTGCTCGCCCGCCCATCCTGATAGAGAAACTGCTTGCCACAAACAGTAGAGCCCTGGGGCTATCCAATAAGGAAGGTTCCCAGGGCTCTACTGTTTGTATGCGAAGCTAGACGATGTGTTTAGCGATAAGAGGCGGGGGCAGCTTCGATAGCTCCGGTCTCAATCATAATCTCACGCAATTGTTTAGCATCAATGACCTCATTGGTGCGTAACGCGTGCGCAATGCGATCCAGGGTGACGCGATGTTCGCTCAAAAGATTTACCGCACGCTCATAAGCATGCGCGACAATGCGATTGACCTCTTCATCGATCAGTGTAGCGGTCTTCTCACTATACTCACGTGAGTTGCTGGCCAGTGCGGTACCGGCAAAAGGATCTTCGCGTTCACTATAGGAGATTGTACCAAGGCGCTCACTCATACCCCACTTGGTCACCATCTGACGAGCAATCGCGGTGACGCGTTGCAGATCATTTTCGGCCCCTGTAGTAATATGACCAATTGCGACCTGTTCGCTAGCTCGGCCACCAAGGGCCGTAACCAACTGTGCTTCCAGATAATCCTGGCCATAGTTATAACGATCATCCAGCGGCGTATACTGCGTCACACCGAGCGCCTGACCACGTGGAACAATCGTGACCTTGGTCACAGGGTCCACAAACTCGGTCAACAGGCCGGTGAGCGCGTGTCCACCTTCGTGATACGCAATCACATTGAGATCGCTCTCGCTCAGGATCAATGGGCGTTCAGCTCCAATCTGAATCTTATCCAATGACTCCAGGAAACAGTTCTGCGTCACATAATCCAGATTACGACGTGCCGCCAGCAAAGCGGCTTCGTTCACCAGATTCGCCAGATCAGCGCCGACCATGCCAGGTGTCTGGCGTGCCAGGGCGACCAGATCCACATCGTTGCCCAGAGGCACCGTGCGGGAATGGATCTTCAGGATCGAGAGACGACCATTCCAATCGGGACGATCCACAGTCACGCGACGGTCAAAACGTCCGGGGCGGAGCAACGCCTTATCTAATCCATCGGGACGGTTGGTCGCGGCGATAACTACAACAGCCTGACGAGCATCGAAACCATCCATCTCAACCAGCAACTGGTTCAAGGTCTGCTCACGCTCATCGTTACTATTGATACTTGAGCCACGCTGCCGTCCAACAGCATCAATTTCATCAATAAAGATAATGCTTGGAGATGCCTTCTTCGCCTGATCAAACAGATCACGCACGCGACTGGCACCCACACCAACCAGTACCTCCACAAATTCAGAACCGCTTATAGAGAAGAACGGCACACCGGCTTCACCGGCCACGGCACGGGCCAGCAGTGTTTTACCAGTTCCCGGAGGGCCCACCAGTAAGACACCGCGAGGAATCATACCACCCAGGCGCTGGAACTTCTGAGGAGTCTTCAAGAACTCCACCACCTCAACCAGATCATTTTTAGCCTCATCAACCCCTGCGACATCCGCGAAAGTAGTCGAGGGGCGATCTTCGAGGATCACCTTGGCCTTACTCTTGCCAAAACTAAAGATGTTTTGCTGGCTTGAAGTTGCTCGCCGCATCACCACCAGGAAGATACCAATCACCAGTAACCAGGGCAGGAAGTTGATCAGTATATACAAGAAATTATTGTCCGGTACAGGCTTTGCTTGATACGGAACATGATACTGATCCAACAACTTCATCAGCGTGGAGTCGCCATTGGGGAGCATCGTGAAATGGAACTTCACGCCCGTCTTCTGGTTGACCGTAATCGCGTTTTTAAAAGTACCAGTGACATCTTGTCCCTGGAACACAACTGAATCTACATTGCCATTTTTAATTTGTTGATAAATGGTACTATTCTGTACTTCAATAGTGTCGGCGCTGACCCCACCATTGCTCTGCGTAAATAGCTGGAAGAGATAAATCCCTACAATCAGCACCACTGCAATGATGATGACGCGAAAAATGATAGAGGAAACATTGCCGCCCTCACGTGGGCCACCCGGGGTGTTCCCATTTCCGCCACTATCTGGTCTTTTTGGACCTCGCGAACCCTGGTCATCAGGATTCTGGTACATATATGTAGCCTGAGCATCCATCGGTTCAGACCTGCTTTCTTCGTCTGTCGAGACATCCAAAGAGGATGCTCTTACAAGAGACCGGATATTGAACACGTTATAAGTATCTCCATATTACACGCATACCGATTTTTCGTCTACTGCTATTGGCTCTGTGTGCAGAACTTTCCAATTCTCTTTGTTTGCCGCCTTCGGCGTCAGGGGAGAAGAAGGAAGAGGGAAGGTGTGGGGCTGCCGTCTCCCTAAACCCTCTGAGCCCATTCAGGGGTAGAACGAAAAATTTGAAAGATACGCAATAAATACGTTTCACAAGACTGGCAGGTTACATAGTCAGGAACGCCAGCAGATTACACGCCATACAAAAACCTATTTTCCAACCCTTCCCCATCCATCCACAAGCACAAGACGCCCACGCCGTGCGTTTCGTGTATGCCATCCTCATCAAAACAGCTACCTCACCGAGCAAATGATCTGATATCAGACACCGACATATACCATGATATATTTATATATCATGATGTGATGTCGCGTAGAGCAGTGGGGGTATTCTTTAATAGCAGTGTATCACATATTGTTTCCATAGTTCTGAAGGTGGAATGAGAACCGGCTCGAAGAAGCTCAAAAATCAGGAGAGAAGAACTGGTAACGGGCATGGAATGGTACTACGTCTTCATTGACGTATACACAGCCAGCTAACGTTTCTGTGCTGTGAGCCGCTCCATTGCTCTGCTTTTAATACATAGCTATAAATATATGGCCTGTAGTGATTGGAAATTATTTGCGTTTACTTGTTAAGCGCAAACACAAATTAGCGCTCATGTTAGCGCTCATAATAGAGGATACGTCCACAGTTTGTGCAGGTCTGCAATTCGGGGCTGATACGTACTAATTGTAACTCGCTTGGTGTCAGGATAACACGGCACCATTGGCAGGAGTTTTGGTCAACTTTTGATACGGCTCTCCCTTGCTTGGTACGGCGCATCGTTTCATAGCGCTTAACCAGAGTGGGATCTAATTTGGCAACGGCCTGCTGGCGTTTGGTCTGAAAATCCTGCTCACGCGCATCCGCCTGATCACGGCGCGCTTGCAGAGTCTCTTGCTCCTGCTTCCAGAGCTCTTCAGCCTTTTGTAAGGCAACAGCCTTCTGTTCCGCAGTCTCAGCCAGGGACTCAGCCATATCCATCACTTCTAGCAAACGCTCTTCCTGGCGATTTTGTTGAGCATGGAGATTCTGCAACTCATGCTGGAGCACCTGTAATTCTTTGCTATTCTGGATTGTGCCACCATAGAGCCGACGCTCCTGACTAGCGATACGCTGATTCACATCATCCAGTGTCCATTCAGCATCTTTCTGAGCCTGCTGGCCGGAGAGCAATTGTTGCCGTGCCGCTTCATACTCCACGCGCAGCTTCCGCAATGTAGAACTACCTTGCAAGGAGGTAGAAATAGATTGCTTTTCAGCAGAGACACGATCCAATTCAAGATCGATCAGTTGCAACTGATATAAGGCAGCTGCCACTATTGTCGTGTTCATGATAGCCTGGACCCTCCTTATGAAAGCCTACAACGTGCAAAGGATAGTCTATCTATTGTACCGCTTTCCGGACCTAACAGCAATAGTTAACCTATACACAAGAAAGTGCGATATTAACAATTTTTTTGCGATCCTTTCATATCCTGTTCACAGAGCGCCACTATACTTAAGGCAACTTTCATCGGTCTACACCTTTATCTATCGACACGGTCAGACGAACGTAGTTAGCCAGAGCCACATGGGCACAGCTACCTTCGCACAGCTGAGCGGATAGCAACGCTTATCCAAAAATACAGTTCTCTTAAGAAAAGGAGTTTAGCATGCAGATTACGCGCTGGAACAGCCCCACACCGCCTCAGGAACAAGAGTTGCGTCAGAAGATGCATGAGCTTGGATTAAATCCTTATCTATGGTCCAACGCCGCTGGCGATACCTATACTCCACACACGCACAGCTATGATAAAGTCTTATATTGTGTACGCGGTTCAATTCGCTTTACATTACCCGATCAGCTGGATGTCTACGGGCATGCTATTTACGCCAATCTCGCATCTGGGGATTGTATGATTTTGCCTGCCGGCACGCGCCATAGTGCTCAGGTTGGTCCTCAAGGTGTCACATGTATGGAAGCGGCTCGCGCACCACTGATTACCGCCGCCACACTCCTCTCGCTACATCACTCCTAAGCATGCCCAATAGCGCATAAAATGAACACAAACGTAGGTGCGTCCCAAGGCCGCAGCCGAGGTGCGCTTTCCTCATCACGTACGAGAAACGCACCCGTAGGCTCATCCTTACCACAACTGTCATGCCAGGGACGTCACAGCGCGTTGGGGCGAGATGGTCGTACATGAACGGGGAAGCCCCCCCCGTAGGCTCATCCTTGCCACAACTGTCATGCCAGGGGCGTCACAGCGCGTTGGGGCGAGATGGTCGTACGTGAACGGGGAAGCGCACCTCGGTTGCGACCTCGGGACGCACCTACGTTTTTGTTCATTCTCACCAATTCCGGTCTGTTCATCTCTTGTCTGAGTTCGGGGTTTTCGCGTTGTTGCACTATCCATTCTCGTTATTTTAGTGGTATTGCCTGTGAATGACGGCTCCTAGGTGGGTTTGTTTGAATGGGATACGGTGATCTGTGATATACTCTAACATTAATATTGAATGCTTATACCAGCGCAATGAGAACTCGTTCGCAGTGGATAATTGGCAGGCCAGCGATACACGTGCACATGTGCCTGAACACCCACGAGTATCTTTGTATACCTCCTCCAATGCGCCGACGGCCTCTCTTGCCTGTAATCGTTATAGCAACGGCCATGATGTACAGGCGTCCCTCGCTGGCCGTCAACACAGCCTATTTGCCCGCGCAGTGCGCTATTTGGAGAAAGGACCCCATGCACGCTTTAGAGCGCCGAGAGGCCATTATTGTTCTGGATTACGGCTCACAATATAGCCGCTTAATCACCCGTCGTATCCGCGAATGTCAGGTTTATAGTGAACTTGTTCCGGCCAATACAACGCTGGAAGACCTGCAAAAAAATGCCCACCTGGATATTAAAGGTTTTATCTTCTCAGGCGGCCCATCCAGTGTTTATGATGCCGATGCACCTCTCTGTGATCCCGCCATTCTGAATAGCGGACTCCCTATTCTGGGTATTTGCTATGGGATGCAACTGTTGGCACAAGAGTTGGGTGGACATGTCGCTCCAACCCAGGGCTTGCGCGAATATGGTCCTGCTACCATTGAGGTGTTGCCAGAGGCAGCCGAGGATAAACAGATTTTCCGTATTTTCGAGGGTATCTCAGCTACGCCACAACAAACCGATAATCTCGATGCCTCCCAGCCTGAGGTACTGCGCCTGCCTGCCTGGATGAGTCATGGCGATAGTGTCGATAAGCTTCCAGAAGGCTTCCGGGTGCTGGCTCGTACCGAGAGCAATCCTGTCGCGGCGATCGGGGATGCCAGAGGCTATATCGGCCTGCAATTTCATCCCGAGGTGACCCATACGCCACAGGGAAAAGAGATTATCCGCAACTTCCTTTTCCGCATCTGCCATTGTGAAGCCAGTTGGACAGCCGGTCATGTGATCGATGAGGCGGTGGATCTGATTCGTCAGCAGGTAGGATCTGACCATGTGATCTGTGGACTCTCAGGCGGCGTTGATTCGGCAGTGGCGGCCCTGCTGATCCATAAGGCGATTGGCGATCAGCTGACGTGTATTTTTGTCGATACGGGATTGCTGCGGGCCGGTGAGCGTGAGCAGGTTGAGGAGACCTTTGCGAACCATATGCACATTCCCCTGGTGGTGGTCGATGCCCGCCAGCGTTTCCTGGATAAGCTCGCCAATGTGTCTGATCCAGAGCGCAAGCGCAAGATTATTGGCGCGGAATTCATTAGCATCTTTGAGGATGAGGCGGTTCGCCTGGCCGAGACACAGGAGAATGTGACCTTCCTGGCCCAGGGCACCCTGTATCCCGATGTAATCGAGAGTACCAGTCATGATACTGCAACCACGGCCAAGAGCATTAAATCCCATCACAATGTCGGTGGTCTGCCCAGCGAGATGAAATTAAAGCTGGTTGAGCCACTCCGTATGCTCTTTAAGGATGAGGTGCGCGAGATTGGTGCGGCCCTGGGACTGCCTGAAGAGTGGGTCTGGCGTCATCCTTTCCCCGGTCCAGGTCTGGCGATCCGTGTGATCGGTGCCGTCGATGAGCCAAAACTGAAAGTATTGCGCGAGGCGGATCGCATTGTGATTGAAGAGATCCGCAAAGCTGGCATCTATCGCGAATTGGGACAGGCATTTGCGGTCCTGACACCTGTGCAGAGTGTGGGCGTAATGGGCGATTATCGCACCTATGCCTATCTGGTTGCGGTACGCGCCGTGACGACCGGCGACTTTATGACCGCCGACTGGGCCCGCCTGCCAGATGAACTGCTGGGACGTATCTCAAACCGTTTGACCAATGAGATCGCGGAGATCAATCGTGTTGTCTATGACATCACTTCGAAGCCACCTTCGACGATTGAATGGGAATAAAAGCAGAGGTACAGCATCTCAATGCTTGAATTTGAAGTACTGGCACGTGGTCTCTATCGACCCGAGCAGCTAGAGATAGAGTATCAAGCACAGCAGCGCCTGCAATTCGCTCCAGAGTTGCAGGCGGCTCTGGATAGCGATTGGCAAAATCAACTGCAACAGGCATCCCAACAGCAGCGCCTGCTCTTCGATGCTCCCCTGTATCGCTTGCTCTCCGTCCCACCAGCGCACACATCCGACCGACTGCATCTGATTCTGGGTGACACGAGCTATAAAGAATATGTTACGACACGCACCCGTGCCTTCGCGGATCAACATACCAGAAGCGAACTCGGCAATCCTCTCGCCGTTTGCTCCGTTGTTGAGACCTGCGACCATGTGATCCTGCTCGATCAGCGCCAGGGCGTGGATGTCTATGTGGGACGCTATCATGTCATCGGCGGCTTCTTTGAACGCGACCGGGATATCACTGCTCAACAACCTGATCCCTTCAGAGCCATCCGGCGCGAAATTCGGGAAGAGACCGGCATCCAGGAACAGGATATTCAGGAGCAATATTGCCTGGGACTGGTCTATGATCTCACCATGCCGCACAGCGAACTCTGCTTCCTAACACGCCTGCGCATTCCCCTCACCGAGGTACAGAAAAGGGTAGCGGAAGATCAAGAGATTAAAACGCTGCACACATTATCTGTGACAGCCAAAAGCTTACAACAATTTATCCTTACCCACCACGGCAATATCTCAGCTACCGGCGAGCCCAATCTACTCTTTTATGGCGCCTGGAAATTTGGCGAAAGCTGGTTAGCTGATATCATGCACAAGCTTGATGCATGAATTTTCGCATCTTCGGCCCTCAATTTTTGGTTCTCCGTCCTTTGGGGGGAAATGATGAGGTATTCTCATACCGTTCCTCCCAGAAGAATACGTACACGGAGATTACGAAAATTACGATAGCCATACGCCTGGCGCATCATGGCTTTGGTTCGATTATTTTTGCCTTCGACAAACCCATTGGTGAGACGATTTGGCAGAAAGCGGAAAAACGCCAGGATTTCTGCTTTCCAATTGACAAAGGTTGAAAGGGCCTGGCGCATGGGCTCCGGCCCTGTTTCCCGGACCTGTATGATCCAGGCATCGAGTTGCGCCTCAGCGGTTTTCATGGTGGCTTGAGCATACCAGGTTCGCAACGCTTCTTTGAGCTCCCACGCGTGCGCCAGAGCAGGCAGATGTGTGGCAATGCGAGCCCGTTCGTGCTCTTGTTCTGCCGTCAGATCTTCTTTAGCACATAGGAACAGATGTTGTTTGCGATGCAACAGGATGCACCCTTCTTTTTTATGAGCCCAACTGGAAACGACTTTGCGAAAGGCTTTCATGAGATGCTGAATGACATGAAAATGATCCACCACAATCTGCACCTGAGGCAACGCCTTTCTGACAGCAGGAGCAAAGGAAGCGCTCATATCCATGCTCACCGCCTGGACGTTTTCAGGATGCTCCAGCCGGTTGAGCAAGGCAACCACATCGTCGAGTTTGCGACCAAGGCAGACCTCCATCACCTCTCGCTGCTCCAGATTACAGAGAATGGTTGCATAGCGATGACCTTTGCGCACGGCAAATTCGTCAATTCCCAAAAAACGAGGCGTGGGCAACGGGCCGAGAGCATGCTCATCCAGACCTCGAGCTTGCAAAAGAGGCGTACTCAGGTGGTGCAAACACTCCCGGACAAAACGCGGACCCACCGCAAAGGTGTCTGCCACCTGTTCTACTGGCTGGGTCATCGCGTGCTTCCCAAGAGTTTCCCGCAATCGCCTTGTGGTCCTTCTCTGACGGCCACAGGCCTTATCCGGCTCCGTAAAGGTGTGGCGACAGGTGCTACAGCGAAAGCGACGTTTGATCATGATCAGGTTCACACGAGAGGTTCGCACCATCAGATCGCGCTTGACACGATCGCGACGATCATGAATGCGATCACAGGAGACCTGACACTGAGGGCAGATCGCTGTCTGCTGCTTTGCGATCACTCTGACGCTCACACTTCCATCGTGATGCCACGTTTGGCTCACGACCTGGAATTCAGGCAAATCAAGGGGAATGAGAATTCCTTCCTCAAGGGCTTTTCCTTCGTCGTATTCTTTGGTATGCTGATCTGGCAAGGCTTGTTTCTCCTGAACGTGGTGGTGTTTGTTTTCTTACCAAGTTCAACGAAGAATGAGCCTCTTTCTTGTTCTCCTTTCTCCTGTTCTGGCTGGTTTGGTCAAGCTCATCAGTTCCCCCTAAAGGACGGAGAGCCCAATTTTTTAGTGTGATGTGCATAAAATACTCTTCATACTTATAAATCATAAAATATATATTTTATGATTATTCCACTAATTAACAAAACTTTTAAGGCAAAAAAGGACGCAAGCCTTTTGATTGCTGACCGAGCGTGGCTCAACATGTAGAAAGAATCCCGCAGGCAAAGGTATTGTAATACAACGAATTTTTGAGCTAGGAGCGGCGGGGCAGGCCAACATGCCTATTCTTGCTCATCCTTCGCCAGTGCTCCTTGTGGCGGGTAAAAAGCAGGAACACAATGCTATATTCGTTTGTCCTTCGTTGAATTGCTACAGCTTCTTCCTACTGCACATCCGCATTATACCTTTCTAAGGTAAGCCATCATAATTACTTTAAATAAAATACTTATGAACGGCCGTTCTCAATTTGGCTCTTTTACTATATTTAGTTACTATTTTAAACTCCAAACATTGATTACAATAACCTAATCCAGTTATATCTGGATACCATATATTCTATAACTATCAACAGATAAAACTTAAAATATCAATAAGCTTGACAATACATAATTGTCAATGTTAATATATTTAAACTTGTTGATTTATAAATATTAAATATTAGTTTTTGTCACTCCCTAGTTGCAGACAGGCTTAAAGCTAGCTTGTACATAAAATACTTGCTTGCATTTATTTTTCGATATAAATTGCAAAAACCCCAAAATTCCAATTAGGGAGGATGACCTGCGATATTTCAATTTTATTCAGCAAGCCGTTTCATTAATATATTAGCCTTATTGAAAGGGATGTCAAATGAGGAAAATTTTATCCTTATTTTCAAGTGTTACGTTATGTTTGATCGTGTTGTTTCTTAGTACCGTTAATGCTTCCGCTCATTCAGCCAGTGGTATTCCCGGGCACCACAACAACATATCAAATAGCAGTGTTATTCCTTATGCGGGTAACAGCTATAATGGCCAACAACCTGATACCTCAGGTTGCTGGGATTCTTCTGCTTACATTGTGAAAAGTGCGACAGGTACCTATAATGGAAATCCAGTCTTGATATATTTATGGTATTCCCCAACTTGTGGTACCAATTGGGGGGATTTTCAGATCACCAACCACGTAACCTTTAATTTAAGTGCACAGGTAACTAGAAATAGTGATTATTTAACTGAAAGTGACTATTTCACGGGATGGAGAGTATGGTCTACGATGGTCTATGCACCAACCACGACCGCATATGCTTGTGGTTTTGTGATATATCACACTTCGAATTTTGATGGACAAGCTTATGAGCTTTGTGTTTCACAATAAACATCATGTGCTTGATGTGGAATTACGACTGTGAGATATTTTACACAACATTGTATCAATTAAATATAGTGCTACTCGGGTACCCTATAGAGCGTTTTTGATCTCAAAATTATTAGCTATTGCCCCATCAATAGCTATTCAATTACTATTTTTTGGGGCTTTTCAGATGATAGCTGATACATATGTAGATGGCATGTATTTAGTTGCCAAGTTTTAGTATTATTTGGGAACCAAATATATGTTTAGCTTTAATCAAAGAAATTTGATCAGATAATAGGGCTCGGTATCTCACTCATCATTTTTTGTAACTAGTGCCTCTGCCCGCGCAAGCGACTGAATTATGACAACAGTTTATTGAAAGGGATGTCAAATGAGGAAAATTTTATCCTTATTTTCAAGTGTTACGTTATGTTTGATCGTGTTGTTTCTTAGTACCGTTAATGCTTCCGCTCATTCAGCCAGTGGTATTCCCGGGCACCACAACAACATATCAAATAGCAGTGTTATTCCTTATGCGGGTAACAGCTATAATGGCCAACAACCTGATACCTCAGGTTGCTGGGATTCTTCTGCTTACATTGTGAAAAGTGCGACAGGTACCTATAATGGAAATCCAGTCTTGATATATTTATGGTATTCCCCAACTTGTGGTACCAATTGGGGGGATTTTCAGATCACCAACCACGTAACCTTTAATTTAAGTGCACAGGTAACTAGAAATAGTGAC
>NZ_BIXY01000039.1:56969-59205 GCF_008326305.1 Dictyobacter arantiisoli
TAATGGAAATCCAGTCTTGATATATTTATGGTATTCCCCAACTTGTGGTACCAATTGGGGGGATTTTCAGATCACCAACCACGTAACCTTTAATTTAAGTGCACAGGTAACTAGAAATAGTGACCATTTACAGGAAAGTGATACTTTCAACGGATGGAGAGTATGGTCTACGATGGTCTATGCACCAACCACGACAGCCTCTGCTTGTGGTGGTGTGTGGACTATAAATCAGTGGATAACCGTAGAGAACTATAACCTTTGTGTTTCCCAATAAACACTCTATGTTTAATGTAAAATTATAGTTGCGGAATGACTTACAAATGAATTGTTCATTAAGTACATTAATCAATTAGATTTTACATTAAAATGGATGCTACAACTCTTAAGTAGGAATAACTTAAGAGTTGTAGCATCCATTTTAACAAGAAGATTTTAGACTAAGCAGCAGAAATGGGGCATGCTAAAGATTATTCAGTCGCAACTGCTGTTAATTAAACGCCAAGGATAGCGACATGACCTTAGTCATGTACTCTTTTGATATTATTGTCAATAGCATTAAAGATAGCATATTATGTATCAGTAGTGGTATGTGGTATGCCAGAGAGAAAATGAACGATGTTAAAGGCTACCGAAAACGTGTATCAATAAAATAAACCGCGTAAGAGGGATCTGCTATGTCAAATAATCAGCCGCCCATCGGAGGGGAATCGCATCAGCAAGAATCAATCCGACCGAAAAAAGTGAAGTTTACCAATCAGCTTTTCCCTCCACGTTTAAATTTAGCATCAGGAGCCAGCCAGATTGATCCTTTACCTGGAAACAATTCTTCAGCGGCTTCATTTTCTCAGGATATCAATCCAACTGACCAGCCTCTATCACACGAAGCTCCGTATGCTCATTCGGCAGATGATATTACCATCCCCTTCAAATCTACGAACTCGCCAGGAAACTTCTTTGGTGGCAAAGGTTATAATGGCCTACGAGACACGACCACGGGTCAATTAGACAATCCTGGAACTGGCGCGTTAACACAGGCAGCAGGGCAATATAATAGCAATACTGGAATGCTCACGCTCAATCAGGCTGTGAAGGTGGTCAAAATTCCAATTGCTGGCAAACCAGGGGAGTTCAAAACGGGTATCCTGCCTGTCATTTCACAAACGCAAACAGGAACATTACCACCACCATCCTCGAATGGCATCTTGGCCAACAGGCCAAAGCACAGGAGCAAGCTTATCTTATTAGTTGCTTTGATATTCCTGATGCTGCTGGGTTCTAGTGGCTACTATCTGCTTCAGATAACAAGTTCTACAGCCTTAACTACCAAAAGCCACTCTCATACCATTACTGCGAATGTTGGTAATAGTAAGCAAGGACAGACAAACAACCCTGCCGCTACTGCAGCATTTGCATCTACTGCTACCACCGTTGCAGAAACATCATTGGTCATTGATTCTTTGTCCTACCCTTCCCGCTCCTGGGTAACAGGTGAAGATACTGCTAGCAAAGTCGACTACTTCTTCAAAAACGGTGCATATCATATTCGTCCTGATGGCGATAACTTTGGCTATGCACTTTTACCTGGAATTGATGAAGTACCCAACAGCTATATCTATAACTTAACAATGGCAAATATAACCTACGATACAGGTAACACGAATAACTTGAGTTTTTATGCAATGGTTCTTAACTGTAAAAACTATGGGAATAATAAAGCCTCCTTCTATATGTTTAGAGTGAACAATGGCGCGCATATTACCTACGAATTCGACAAATATGATAATCGTACAACAAAAAATGGTGAAAGTCCCTGGCAACAACTCTTTCCAAGTAAAGATAACATGGCTGGTACTAATGGCAAAGCTAACGGTAAAGAATTTATAGGACCCCATTGGCCGAACACCTACAGCGTCTCCGACAAAAATGGTACCTTTACCTTAAGTGTGAATGGGACAAAAATTGGTACCTCGAAAGATACCACTCTCACCGGTGGACAGATCGGTATGGCAGTCAGTCAAGCAAAAACAGAGGTGGCCTTCTCTAACCTCTCATTGCTAAGCAACTAAGATTTCATTGAAACAAGCGCTGCCCCCTCCGTAGCAACCACCCTTCAGAACTTATCCGAAAACCTACAAGGAGGAAACGCGATCACATTGTTGAAAGCAAATGAGCGCACAAGCCAAGCACAACAAGGTCTGATAGGAACGCGGGCGCTTCTCCCAGCGGATCAGCAGAC
>NZ_BIXY01000040.1 GCF_008326305.1 Dictyobacter arantiisoli
GGATAGGCGGGCCGCTTGCCTGTCATGGCGACGCGATGCTGACTTCTTCTCATCTCTTTTGCTCCTTCTGCTTTGATCTTTCTCCTTTCTTTATCGGCATTCTGATGGGAATCAAACACTATCTGACAAAGTGTTTGATTCCCATCACCATCGGGATACCTGCTGGCAGGCGCATGCGCGCCTGCGCCCTTTTTTATTATGTGATGTAGAAAAGGTTCTTCGAACCTTTTCTACATCACATAATAAAAATCTGTTTGAGCACCGCAGGTGCGAAAACTCATGCACCATGATCTTCGCTAATACTCCTCGGATACAGTGAGAGTGCCATTGGAGACGCGATAGCGTCGAAAGCGGCGCGCCAGTTCATCGGGAAAACCTTCGAGTTCAGTCGCGGTCAACAGGACCTGTTGATATGAGGCAATCTGGCAGAGAAGATATTCTCTACGCTGAGCATCCAGTTCGCTGAAGACATCATCGAGGAGAAGGATCGGTTGGTCACCGGTAGTATTATGCATAAAAGCTAATTCTGACAGTTTAGCGGCCAGGGCAGCGGTGCGCTGCTGGCCCCGCGAGCCATAGGAGAGCATATTGACGCCATTGACGCGAAATTCCAGATCATCACGATGAGGGCCACGCAAGCAAACCCCCTGATAAATCTCTTTTTTACGCACCGCATGTAGCTGCTCCATGTAATGTCCAGGCGCTTCCAGGGGATTCCAGTCAACATCGACCTGGAATGAAGGATGGTAGATGATACGCAATTCTTCCCGCCCACCACTGATCGCCTGCTGGAACTGATTGGCCTGCTCATTGAGCGCCTTAACCATCCGCACACGCTCATAGATGATCTGATTGGCGAGCTGCACCAATTGCTCATCCAGATAGTTCAACATCTGTGGATCTTCTTGATTTTCACGCACACGTTTCAGTAACGCTGAACGCTGGGTGACAAGCTTGCGATATTTGATGAGGGCAACGCTATAGAGCGGTCGCACCTGGCATAAGGCCCGGTCCAAAAACTTACGCCGCTCCTCGGGGGCTCCATCCACCAGATGCAAGTCGGTAGGAGCAAACATCACCACTTTCATCTGTCCAATAAAATCGACGGTTCGCTTGGGCGCGCCATTGACTTTATAGCGCTTGCGAGGCGCATGGGCAGGCAACTCAATGCTGCGGGCCGATGACGATGATCCAACCGTAGCGGGTATCAGTGCAGGTGAAGGGTCCAGCAAGGTAATCTCAAGTTGAGCCTGGCCTTCCTGCCGCTGCAACATCCCATCCAGATGCGCAACATGGGCTGGTGCCGACCAGCTAACAACCTCACGATCACTGGAGGCATGAAACGAGGTTCCTGTCGCAAGCATACTGACAGCTTCTAATAGATTGGTCTTACCCTGCGCATTCTCCCCATGGAACAGGAACAAACCTGGTCCCAGGGATACCTCCAACTGCTCATAATTGCGAAAATCGGCCAAAGTGAGGCGAGAAAGATACATGCACCCATCCGTGGAGAGAAAATTTGATCAACAATGAGAGAAAAAGGGCGAGGGTCTGCCTCGCCCTATAGAACTATTCTTAGTACCCACGCTAATCCAGGAAATTGTATCCAGATGCAGGACCACACAATGCTAGCGATTGGTACTCATGGGCATAATGACATAGGTATAATCAGCGGCGCTGACAGGCTTTACGACACCAGGGCGAGCGGCAGAAGTGACTTCTAGCGCGACTTCAGGTGTGTCCAGAATGCTCAGGACATCGGTCAGATAGCGCACGTTGAAGATAATCTCTTGGTCCGGACCATCCACAGCCGCATTAATTGTTGTGACGTTATTCCCAATATCTTCTGCCGTAGCTTCGAGGGTTAACGAACCAGCTTCAACACCATCGCCACCGCTCGAAATCTTAATGCGGGTAATATTGGAGCTATCGCGGGCAAATGGGGTAACGCGCTTCACAGCCGCTGCAAACTCTTTGGTCTCAATCACGGCACGTGTGGCATGCTCGCGGGGAATAGCCGCTTTAATATTGGGAAACGTCCCTTCGATCAGGCGGGATACCAGATCAACATGCTCGGTATGGAAGAGCACCTGGCTGCGGTTGGGCGTTACGACCATCTGAACAGCTCCCTCGGAGGGTAAGATGCGCGCCAGTTCGCTCAGGGTACGGGCCGGGATCAAAATGGAGCTATGGCTGCTGACATGTCCGGGCAAACCAGAGACACGTAAGGCCAGGCGGAAGGCATCCGCCGCCGCGAAAGAAACCTGCTCATTCGCCACCTCGACCAGCACACCCGTCAAAACGGGACGTGAGTCATCGTCAGCCGCCGCAAAGACGACCTGCGCGATCATATCTTTGAGCAAGTTGGCATCCAGCAGGATGGGCTCCTCATCGCCTTCTGCACTGGGGATCAGAGGAAATTCCGAAGGGTCCATGCCTTTAATATTGGCATTGCTTCCAGGACTCTTCACATTCACATCATAAGAGTCTTCAGCCACCGTCAGCTCTACCTGATCCTGGCGTAAGCTGCTCACCAGATCAATAAATGTCTTCGCAGGCACCGTTGTGGTGCCATTTTCGATGATCTCAGCATCAATCAGACAATTAATACCAATTTCCAGATTTGTCGCAGAGAGCTTCAGGCTCCCCTGCTCAGTTGACAATAAAATATTTGCCAGGATTGGGAGCGTGCTCCGGCTTGAGACTGCATGACTCACTGTAGAGAGACCACGGCTCAAATCCTGTTGCTTACATTTGATTTTCACGAAAGATGTTCCTCCAGACACAACCAAAACGCAGACTTTTCCACGTTAGTATAGCGCATGTTGATCTCGATTGTAAACGCGAGCGCGCCAAGTCATACCTACTCTTTTTATAGTACCTCATATGACCTACTACCTGCATCTTCACGCAAGGCGCTCCTTTCAAAAGCGGCATGATGGGCTGGACGATGAAGGATAACAGAGGGAGCGAGGACGTAGTCCTTGATCTGAGGTGTGAAGCGCTGTCCTGCGTTTTTCGTTTATGCACGCATTCCCTCTTTGCAATCCTGTTCTGATAGGAAAATAAAAAAGAACCATAGTCCTACTCTAAACGCAAATTGGAGGACGGAAACATACACACCATGTCACGTAGTGCTATAATACACTTATCTGCGCAGAGAGGCCCATACACTTACGCTCTGGATGAGTCCAGGGGGCCATCACTGTATGCCATGTTGTTTTTGAGAGACGAGGGGATGATGCTTCCATGGCCAAAAAAATTCTTATAATGGACGATGATCCAACAATCGCTGATCTTCTCACCGAAGCCCTGGCAGACGAGGGATATGAGACATTTATGACTACCCAGAGTCTGCGCTTCTATGACGCGGTTCGTGAACACCAACCCGACCTTGTCATGCTCGATCTTATGATGCCCTATCTGGATGGGCGTGATGAACTCAAATTGATGGCAATGGCGGTTGAACGTCAGGTGCCGGTAATTGTCGTAACCGCCTTCCTGAGTGCTAGCAACGAAGAGCAAGCCTTCCGCGAAGCCGGTGTAGTGCATATCGTCTATAAACCATTTGACCTCGACAAGCTGGTAGAGCTGGTCAAAGAAACTATCGGAGAGCCGGAGGGAAGAAAAGCATGAGTGCTTCCGAAAGTGCTCCTATTCGCGTGGCCCTTGATGCAATGGGTGGCGATAAAGCACCTGGTGAGATCGTTTTAGGCGCGGTACAGGCGGCCCGTGAATATGGCATCGGGGTCTATCTGGTTGGACGGGAAGAGGCCATTCGCGCCGAACTCGCGAAACATGATACCACGGGACTCGATCTGCCTATCATCCATACAGATGAAGTTATTGAAATGGATGATCATCCAGCTACTGCTGTCCGACGCAAGAAAAACGCATCGATGGTGCTGGCATTACAACTGGTACGCGATGGGAAGGCACTGGGAGCAGTCTCGGCTGGCAATAGTGGCGCGATGATGGCGGCATCCCTCTTTACCCTTAAGCGTATCCCGGGTGTGGATAGACCCGCCCTTGGTGGTGTCTTTGCGACGAAAAATAGCCCCTGTATGGTTATCGATATGGGAGCAAACACGGACTGCAAACCTGAATATTTACAACAATTTGCCCTGATGGGCTCTATTTATATGGAGCGCATCTTCAAGATTTCCTCGCCTCGTGTCGGGCTCCTGGCGAATGGCGAAGAAGAGACCAAAGGCAATCAGCAAGTCATCGAAACTCACCAATTGCTGAAAAAAGATGCGGCTCTGTTAGGCCTCAATTTTATTGGCAATGTCGAGGGACGCGACATCCCTGCTGACGCCGTCGATATCGTGGTCTGTGATGGCTTTGTCGGCAACATTGTACTCAAATTGAGTGAAGGACTGGCCGAGACAATCCTGGGATTGATACGCGAACAAATGACCAGTACCATCTGGGCCAAACTGGCTGCGGCAGTCCTCAAACCACGTTTGCGCAAAGTTTTTAAGAAACTAGACTATGCTGAATATGGCGGTGTGCCACTGCTAGGAGTCAATGGATCGGCGATCATTTCACACGGACGCTCCAATGCCAAGGCCATCAAAAATGCTATCCGCGTGGCCCGTCAGACAGCTGAAACAGGCGTAGCCGAGGCTATTGCTGAAGGATTGGCAAAATTGGAAAAGGACAGGCCAGCGTCCGCACAGGCAGAAAAGATGCCACAAACAGAAGCCTGAACACCATAATATATAAAAATCTTCGCACCTCTGTGCTCAAAAAGATTTTTATAAAGGATGAAAGCATTGAGGATCATGTGTATTGTGCATGGTCCCCAATGCTTTCATCCTTTATAAAAATCAAAAGAAAAAGAAGGTTGCTTTAAAGGCGGAATACGTAGCCGACACCACGAACAGTCTGGATGAGTTTTGGGCTGGCCGGTTCTTCTTCGAGCTTCTCACGGAGCCAGCGCACATGGACATCCACGGTCCGTGTGTCACCCGCATAGTCATAGCCCCAGACATTGTGGAGCAGTTGATCACGAGTCAACACGGTTCCCCGGTTACGCATCAAGTAGGTCAACAGATCGAATTGCTTGGGCTGTAACTCTAGCTCCTGCTCACGGCAAATAACGCGCCGACCTGCCAGGTCTATCCGCAAAGGGCCAGCGGTCAGTTCATTACGTGGGAGGCGCGGGGTCATCCCATCAGTGCTATCATCCAATGGGATGGCACGGCCATCAGTGCCGGTAGGATAATCGACGCGACGAAGCAGGGCACGAACACGAGCCAACAATTCACGTCTTCCAAAGGGTTTGGTGACATAATCATCAGCTCCCACTTCCAGGCCAACCACGCGATCAATCTCATCACCTTTCGCGGTCAGCATAATAATGGGTACGGTCGCGGTGCGCTGCTCACGCCGCAGTTGACGACAGACCTCCAATCCATCGATGCCCGGCAACATAATATCGAGCACGATCAGATCGGGTTCCTCACGGCGGGCGATCTCAAGGGCACTCAGACCATCCATAGCCATCACGACCTGGTAGCCAGATTGCTCTAGATTATACACAATCGTTTCAACCAGAACCGCCTCATCATCCACAACGAGTATTTTACGCGCCACAACGGCCTCCTGCCTGCTGCTCAATCCTAGCCGAAACGTCCACTGATATAATCTTCAGTTTCTTTATGGTGGGGATGCTCAAAAATATCAGCAGTCGAGGCCACTTCAACCAGCTTACCACTCAGGAAAAAGCCAGTAAAGTGCGACACACGCGAAGCTTGTTGCATATTATGAGTTACGATGACAATCGTGTAGTCTTTGACCAGTTCAGTGATCATCTCTTCGATTTTCAGGGTCGCGATTGGATCCAGGGCCGAGCAAGGCTCGTCCATCAGGAGGACTTCGGGTTCTACGGCCAGCGCACGAGCGATACACAGACGCTGCTGCTGTCCACCAGAGAGACCAAGGGCCGAAGTATTCAAACGATCCTTCACTTCATCCCAGAGGGCAGCCCCATGCAGGCTCTTCTCTACGCGCTCCTTGATAACGTTTTGAGGCTTCCCCTGTACTTTCAGGCCGTAGGCGACATTTTCAAAGATGGATTTCGGAAAGGTATTTGCACGCTGAAAGACCATACCAATGCGCTGGCGTAACAGCACAACATCGGTTTTAGGATCGTAGATATTAAAGCCATCAAAGTTCGCCAGGCCCTCAACACGAGCGCCGGGAACCAGATCGTTCATGCGGTTCAATGTGCGCAGGAAAGTCGATTTGCCACAACCTGATGGACCAATCAATGCCGTCACCTGACGATCACGAATTGGCAATGAGACATCATAGAGAGCCTGCTTGGCTCCATAGAAAAAGTTGGTATGCTGGACATCTATTTTTGTAGTGGCATCGGTTTTTAAGGTCTTCGTTGGATCAAATGAGCCCATATGTTGGGCCTCTTTTGATACCTCTGGTAAATTCTCAACCTGTGTCTTATTCAAAGGATTAATCTCAACCTCGTTTTGTGCCAGATAGGCAGGTCTCTGAGATTGCTTCTCCATTACGGCTCCTTTAAAGTTCTACCCTATTAATAGGACATGTTAAACCAGGGGATATTCTTTATGTAGTGGAATCGCAGCATCGACAATCATCCGATCATCGACAACAATCAAACGAATGTACCGTCCAGCTAACGCCTTACTGATAAAGTATGGACGTCCCTCGTAGGAAATATGACCACTTCTCGCTACTTTGCGCGAATAGATGCTTGCACCTTCGGGCAGGGTCATATTATCCGACATGCTATTTGCAGAAAGATTTATCATTATCTGATCCTTACTTCTCATGGTTTGGTACCACATTTAGCACACACATGTATCAAGGTCAGTTCACAATGCCTTACTGCTAGGCAGCCATGACTTTGCGCTGGATAAGGCGACCAATTGAGCGTGAACCAATATTGATAACCAGTAAAATGATAATGAGCAACGCTGCTGATCCCGCTGAAACAGCATTCGCAACATTGTCAGGAATAGTTCCAGCACCAACGGTCTTTAAATACCAGATATGAATGGTCAGGTTATCTGTACTGATCATGGGATTCAAAGTATAGACGTTGGAGGGATTGGATGAGCCCATCGTGAAAATGAGGGCCGCCGCCTCCGCGATGACTTTACCTGCCGAGAGGACGATGCCGGTGATGATACCGGGCAGCGACGATGGCAGTACCACGGTCCGAATCATATGCCATTTGGTTGAACCCAACGCCAATCCGCCTTCACGTTGCTCACGTGCAACGGAGGTCAGGGCGTCTTCAAACAGGCGCAACGCCACAGGAAAGTTCAGGCAAAGCAGAGTTAAAGTACCGGTCAGGCGTGTCAGGCCCAGATGTAAGACAGTGGCGAAAACCAGATAGCCAAACAGGCCCAGTACCAGCGATGGAACACCGGCCAGTGTCTCAGCCGCGAAATGGATCACCGTCACTAATGGCCCCTGGCGCGCATATTCCACCAGGTAGATCGCCGCTGCCAGTGCAATCGGCACCAGAATGATCTCAGAGAGAATCAGCAAGTAAAGGGTATTAAAGATCTGCTGACCCACGGTCCCCGTACCAGTGCTGCCATAAAAGTCTGGATTGATAAGATAGGGAATACCATCCCAGAGAACCTTGATCACGATGAGAATAAACAGCAGTGCGCCCAGGAGCGTGATTAACGCGAGAATGCCACTGGCAATATTGTTTTTGAGATGGAGCCGCTGCGTCAGACGCTCTAACGACAGTAAGCGCTGCCTCTCATCACTCTCAACAGAAGTCGAGATCTGTTGCTGAGCACTCATTTGTATACACTCCTACTCGCAATATAGCGGCTCACGCAGATGAACAAGAATGAGATGATCAAGAGCACAAAGCCGAGCATAAAGTAGCCATTGCGCTCGGTACCGGATGCTTCACTGAAATAGAGCACAATCGCGTTGGTGATATTGATATTAGGTTGGAATAACACACTCGGTGTCAACAGTTTAGCTGGCAGGTGAATGTCACCACCCAGCACCATACTGACCGCCAGGGCCTCGCCAATCGCGCGCGTCATACCCAGCACAATAGCTGTACCCAGCCCGGTTGCAGCGGCTGGAAGGACTGCATCCTTCATCATCTGCCAGCGGGTAGAGCCCAGTGCCAGACTGGCCTCGCGCACACTATCAGGAACCGCTCTCAGCGCATCAATGGAGACGCTGACAACCGTGGGGAGAATCATAATAACCAGAATCAAGGTGGCCGCAGCCCAACCGTTACCTGCATTGGCTGCCGAAGGCGCGATAGGAGCCGCGATATTTGCGATCCAGGGAACCAGGACGACCAGACCCAGGAAACCAATCACCACCGATGGAACCCCCGTAAACACCTCTAAGAGCGGGCGTAGCAGGGCATTCACCCATCTGGGGGCCATCTCAGTCATATACAGGGCCATTCCAAAACCGATAGGCGCCACAATGATGATGGAGAGCAGGGTCGTTACAACGGAGCCGAGGATGAAGCCAAGCGCACCATAGCTGGGGGAATCAGCAGAGGGATCCCAGCTGCTACTGGTAAAAAAGTTTCTGGCAGCGGGATCCTTGAACATCTGTAATCCGTTGATGCCCAGGAAAACAAAAACGCCGAAAATAATCACGACAACCAGAACAGCACAAACGAAAAAAATTCCGCGTGCAATCTGATCGCTCAAGCGACCTCGGCGGGTTCCGATACTCCTGGCTGTATTCGTGTTTTCGGTCTTTACATTTACACTATTAGCCGCCACAATGCACAACTCCTTGTTGGGAACACTCTTGAAACAATCTGTAATCGTGAGAGATCCCCTGGAACAGTCAGCCGGCTGTTCCAGGGAAATCCCCTTGGTAGCAGTTGCGTTTCCGTTTCCGCTTACTTGGCAGCGGCAGGAGTCTTGGCTGCAATGGCATCTGCGCTAACCGCGCTCAGGTCCATGAAGCCGTCCTTCTGACGCAGGCTGGCTGCATCAGCACTCTTGACATAATCGATGAAGGATTTGGCCAGGCCAGTCGCATCACCTTTGGTGTACATGTGCTCGATATTCCAGAATTTGTAGGTGTTGGTTTTGACGTTGTCCTGGGTAGGAGCGGCACCGTCGATGCTAACAGTGGTCAGGCTATGCTTGGTCGCAAAATCGATGGTGTCATAAGCAATCGCACCGGACTTGCTGCCAACGTTCGAGGCAACATCACCAGAGCTCTTGGCGGTGATATGGTTGGCACCGGAGATGGTCTCAGGCGTAGCGAGAATGTATTTCTCGAAAGTGTTGCGGGTACCGGAGCCAGAAGCACGGCTGATCACAGTGATCGCCAGATCTGGGCCACCAACCTGTTTCCAGTTGGTTACTTTACCAGTGTAAATATCTTTAATCTGAGCTGATGTCAGGTTGGTGACACCAGTCACGTCTTTGCTGATAATGACAGAGAAGATAACAACAGCAACCTGGTTGTCTGTCAAATCTTTGTACTCAGGATTTTTTGTCAGACTGACGAAATTGTCGGAACTACCGATGTTTAAGCTACCATCATGAGCCCCTTTTAAGCCAGCGCCACTGCCTGTCAACTGCGTTGTGATGGTCGCGCCGGAACAAGCTGCCTGATAAGCCTTTGCAGCATCCTGTACCAGGGGTCCCAGAGCGGTCGAGCCACCAGTGGCCAGGTTCCCTGTCGCACAATTAATGCTGCTGGTTTTAGCGGCTACAGTAGGGGTCGAAGTGCTCGGTGTTGAACCACCAGTGCTTGAACCACAAGCTACTACAAATACACTCAGCATTGCCAAAGCAGTTAAAAGGAACGCAATGCGCCACTTCTTTAACATAAATACTCCTACTCTCCTGATGAGAGTTCTGAAAAATATTTGATCAGAAAATAAAAAGAAGATTCCAGATATAGACCTTCTTTCGCTATCGTTGCCGTATTCATAAATTAGCATTTGAGAATTAACTATGCTTTATGGATATGTTAATTTAGTGTTAAAATTCATCAGTTTTTGTTTATTTCTCCAGGTAGAAGAAATATTGGTGCTCAAAAGAGCCTTCTCGGTTTACGATATTGCCCTCAATGTAATATCCTTTAGCTTTTATCCCAAAATCCCATTCCCGACATATCCTGGTATAAAGCTACGTAAAAAAGATAGGCGCCGCAGAGATAAAAAGCGCCCATCCATCATCTGAAAGGCTTAAAAACTCTTTCAGATGATGGATGGGCATATATATATATTTGCTAACAGCGATATTGATTATTCAGTAGTATCCAGGGCTTGTTCTTCTGCTTTTTTCTTATTGCGTTTTGCCGAACCCCCTAATTTGCCGATGCGGCGATAGAAATCCGGCCCCTGGCGAGCCTTGGTTGTATTACCACCCTTCTTCCCCATGGCGGAAAAATGTTTGACACCGTATTTATTCACGTTCGCCTGACCACCTTTTTGGGCAATCTTACGATAATACTCACTGCCACGCTTCTCTCTGAGCGTTGTGCCTCCCATTTTTCCGATACGACGATAGTAATCATCACCATAACGATCTCGTACCGTACTTCCTCCCTTATGACCAGCTTCCGACATTAACATAGGTACGGGTTTCACATCATCTTCAGACAACATCACACTAACCCTTTCCCCGGACTGAGTAGCCAGGCACTCTATAGGCGCTTGCACCATTTACACGACGCAGCTTCCACCACACACAATACATCTACATGTTCTGAAATAGCGCATAGGAACATGCCGTTAGAACAGTGATAATTCTGTGTTTAGAGTATACTGGATAAATTCTCTTTTTGTCAATAAGCCAGGAATATAATCATCTAATGTACTACTATGCTTATGATGTAACCATAGAAAGTGCATCCTTATGCTGTAACCTGAAATATATGCTATAAATCAAAAAATCCTGCACTCGAAATTGACTATTGAAATAATAAAAAGTGAGCAACCAGAGAGGTTGCTCACTTTTTATTATCCCATTTGCTAAGGAAAATCGCTTATTTCCCTTCTTCGGTTGTGGCGGCAGGAGCAGCTACAGGGGTCTCAGCAGCCGGAACTATCTCTGGGACCTCCAGACGTGGAGCAGACACCTTAACAATCGGCTCTGCGGGATCTGTGAGCAGTGAGTAATTGGCTGGCAACTTTACATCGCTGGCATGCAGTACATCATCAAATTCAGCCAGTGAGGAGATATCCACATCCAGGGTATCGACGATATCAGATACGGAACATTCAACACCCAGGGCCTCTACCAGATGCAATAACACGCCACCCTGGATTTTTACACCGGGTGCCTCGCCCACAAAATTCAGAGGAATTTTGACTTCAAGTTTCTCTTGCACATCGACGCGCGAAAAGTCGATGTGAATGATGTTCCCGGTCACTGGATCACGTTGTACGTGACGTACCAGCACTGTCTCGGCAGCGGCATCAGGCAGGTGCAAGGAAATTATATTGCGCAGTCCATGTTCACGGCGAACACGATCAAAAGTCACAGCATCAACCTGAACGGGAGCTGAGTTTTGCTTATGTCCATAAATGTTGGCCGGGATCAGTCCCGCTTTGCGCAGACGATTGTTTCCTTTACCCAAAACCGTACGTGGAGCCACTTCTAATACTGTTTGCTTTGCCATAACTAACTTCCTCCTCTTTCCGTTATAACCATCTATTTAGTCCACAGAAGCTGGGCATCCTGGCAGACAGGCAACAGATCTGTTGTGATAAGCACCGGACCAAATGAAAAGTTATGCTATCGTTTTCTGAAATCCTCTCAGTCCATTCCCTATACAGAGGCCATCTATTCATCTATCTCACTATCGGCAGACTGATGAGAACTACTTCTTACTTCTTCTTACGTGAAAGAAGGTCACTAACGCTTCAAAATCTTTAGTATTGAGTACATCGCTGGCACGTAACCATCCTTTGCGGGCAACCCCTATACCATAGCGCATATCATCTATTCCCACAAGCGCATGGGCATCTGGATCAATTGGAATCTGGATCCCTTTATCACGGGCCTTACGCACATAGCGCCAATCCAGATCGAGTCGTGAGGGATGTGCATTGATCTCAATACACGTTCCATGTTCGGCCGCTGCCTCAATAACCTGATCTAGATCCAGAGGATAACCAGGACGTCCTAACAGGATGCGCCCGGTCGAATGTCCAATGATATCGACGTAGGGATTGGCAATAGCCCGCAACATGCGCTGTGTCTGTTCTGCTTGAGGAAGATTAAAATTGCTGTGGATCGAGGCCACGACAAAGTCCAGACTGGCAAGGGTCTCATCGTCAAAATCCAGCGTGCCATCACGCAGAATATCGCACTCGGTCCCTTTCAGAATATGGAAACGTCCAGCGAATTCTTCATTCAACCTGTCAATTTCTTCGCCCTGACGCTTAAGATCATCTGCATGTAGGCCGTTAGCATAGGAGGCTAACTTACTATGATCGGTCAAGCCCATGTAGCTATAGCCACGCGCTATGCACGCCTCAGCCATCTCACGGATGCTATTCTGACCATCACTCCAGGTGGAGTGGACATGCAATACCCCGCGTAGATCGCTCTCCTGTACCAGGGTAGGCAGGGCATGGCGGGCTGCTGCATCGATCTCGCCAGTATCCTCGCGTAACTCAGGCTCGACATAATCCATCTGCAAAGCAGCATAGATATCAGCCTCAGTTTTGCAGGGGATTAACGTCTCCTGACCATCCTTCATCTGAAAGAGTCCATAATCATTGATCGTCATATCCATGCTCAACGCACGCCGACGCAGTGGAATATGATGCTCACGTGATCCTGTAAAATGATGCAAGGTATAGGGAAACTGGCTATCGCCTACCACACGCAGATCCATGGCGATCCCACTTTGCAAAATGACGCTGGACTTCGTTTCGCCCTTGCCCGTAATCGCTTTGACGGATGGTTGGCTGGTAAAGAAATCCATCAGTGCACGTCGTACATCACTGCCCGCCTGGTCATCCACACTCAGCACCATATCGATATCTTTGACCGTCTCACGCCGTCGTCGCAGGCTGCCAGCTATCTGGAGCCTTACCACGCCCGGTTGTTCGACCAGAGCCGCGCGAATACGCTCGCCCTCCGCCTCACCGACGCTATATAAATAGCGATCCGCATGCTGACTTACGAACTCCAGCCCCTGCAAGATCTTATCCTGAGTCTTCTTGCCAAAACCCGGCAGGTGAGCCACCTTATCATCCTTACACGCCTGCTCAAGCTCTGCCAGACTGGTTACATTCACCTGTTGATAGATCAAATTGATACGCTTGGGGCCCAGACCTGGAATACGTAGCATATCCAATTTCACCTGAGGAGTATTTGCCACCAGCTCATCATAAAAAGCGATATGCTCAGTCGTCACTGCCTCTTCAATACGCTTGATCAGCGTTGGGCCCAGGCCAGGCGTCCCTTTCAATTTTCCCTCGCGGACCAGTTGTCCAATCTCGCCTTCCAGTGAGCCAACAGCGCGGGCGGCATTCTCATAAGCTCGGATCTCAAAGCTGTTGCTCCCCTCTTTCAATGTCAACAGGACAGCAATCTCTTCCAGCAAAGCAGCGACTTGATTCTTATCCATAAAACCCTCTCAAGGCAGATAATAGATAATAGGTGCTCAAAATCATTCACGGTGCTAGATGCGCATATCAAAGAACTCTGGTGCTTGCGCAGATACTTCAAAAGGATGGCGGCCCTTTAGATCCCGGGCGAGATAGCGTTTACAATCAAAATGAGCAAGCAGCCAGCAATAGAGATCCTTTTGCACAAACACCGCATCCCACGGCTTCTCCTCGCCCATATCCAGCACCTGATTGCAAACAAAGCAGCGGGCCATTCCGGCCACGACGGCCCGTTCAAACCACGTCAACACAAATTCATGCATATCGTCCAGATTCATCATATCCAACGCTTCATCTGGATAGCCAAACAGGACCGGATCAGGACACTCACGAAAATCATGGCTTGCACGGCTCAATGCTAGCAATGGTGCTCGGACAGAAATTTTAACCTCATCCTGCTCAGGATCTTCAGCAGACGAGAGAATATTGGTCAAGAGTAACCCTTCGCGGGCAAACCAGATTAAAAGTTCGTTTCGCATACCACTATTCTATAACATTGCACTGCTCAAAGCGCGCTATGTCGCTCCCACGAAGAACCGCCATCAGCATTGCCAGATCAATATTTAATAATGTATAAATGGAAGACAGGCAATAGTTGCCGATCTTTAGCACAGTAAAGGCTGCATCATGCAAGTATTACAGACAGAAAATAAGCCCACCAGTAAAAAGCTCCTGCTCATCTGGACCAGTATTGGTCTGCAATCATTTGGTGGCGGTGCCACCACGGTCCTCCTGATCCAGCGTGAATTCATCGAGAAACGTAGCTGGCTGAGCAACGAAGATTTCGCCCACTTATGGAATCTTTGCCTGCTGGCCCCTGGTATTAATCTCATTGCTATTACTATTCTGATTGGGAAGAAGCTAGGCGGAACTGCTGGTATCTTTTATTCACTTTTTGGTCTCCTCTTTCCCAGCGCACTGATCACCTGCTTTATCGCGGCTGGCTTTCAACAGATAGAACATCTGCATGCTGTACAAGCCATTCTCAAAGGCGTCGTGCCCGCCACGGCTGGAATTATGCTGCTGGTAAGCGTCAATTTTGCGTATCCACAGCTCCGTCTCGCCTACAAAGAGGGGCCGCTTAACCTGCTGCTCTGTTTGCTACTGATCATCTTCTGTAGCGTTGCGATTTTCCTACAGGTGCCCGTCTTTGTCGCCCTGAGCATTACCGCCATCCTGGGCATCCTCTGCTTTACCCGTCCTCTCTTCAAAAAGAAAGCTGTCATACAAGAGCATGATTAATCCAATGATTTATTTCTTTCTTTTCTTCAAAGCTACGATCTTCTCATCTGGTGGCTTCAGCAATCTCCCGAGTCTGCATCAGGATCTTACTGCCCGTGCCTGGGCACCTGAAGCAGATTTTGGAGAATCACTCTCCATTGGGCAGGTGACGCCCGGCCCCAATGGTTTATGGGTTATCGTCCTGGGCTATTTAAGCTATGGCTTTCTCGGAGCCCTGCTGGCATTAATAGCCATCACAATACCACCTTTCTTTGTCCTGCTGATCGCAGCCATCTATACTCGCCTGGAGCATCAGCGCTGGATACCTGGCCTGATGCGTGGCATCTCGCTAGCCGTCGTTGGCACCTTCCTGACCGTCTTCTGGACCATCAGCAAGCCATCGAGCGGAGACTGGCATAGCTGGCTGATCTGCCTGGTAGCATTTGGGATGGCCTTCAGCCGTCGCATCAATATCCTCATTATTTTGATCATCGCCGCTATTGCAGGTTTCCTACTTTACCGCTAAGACCGCATCCGACGCATAGATGCATCGACCTACCGTTTTTCTGCATCTGTTTCGAAATTTGTATCGTACTAAACACGGAGATCATAAATAAATTTGTGATTAGGAAGAAGATTAGTAAAGGCTCCAATCACGAACAACACAAAAGGTATCGTTGATTAAATTACTAAGGAGATTTGAACATGTTAGTACAAGCTTTGGTTCTTGGCGCAGCCTTTAGTCCAACAGGTCTTATTATCTGGCTGATTATCGGCCTGATTGCCGGTTTCGTCGCCAGCCGTGTCATGCGTGGTGGTGGCTATGGAGTCATTGGGGATATCATTGTAGGTCTGGTCGGGGCATTCATTGGTGGTATCCTTGCTAACTTGTTGATCCCCGATGCCAACTTTGGCTTGATTGGTAGCATCATCGTATCGATCATCGGTGCGTGTATCCTGATTGCGATTCTGCGTGCCGTTGCACCTGGTAGCCGCCGCCGTCTATAAATCTTACTCCAAAAAGTTGTATAGACGTTACTAATATTGCTCAAACCTATCGATAGAGATAAGCAAAAGAGCAAGGGGGCATTGCACGGAGCGTAAGCGCGAGTCAATGCCCCCTTGCTCGTACGACTCTCTCGCCCCAACGCTCTGCACTGTTCCCTGAGAGGGATGTTGGGGTGGCAATGGCCTACGGGCGGGATACTCGTACGAGGAACGGAGCACGGGCCTGCGCTGCGCTTCGTGCCGTGCCTACATCTTCCATCATATCTACCGATTCCTCATATTTTCTCTTTATTGAAGCGGTATTGCCCGTGAAGAGTGGTTGCTACGGGTGGGTATTGTCCGATGGTGAGGAACGCCGGAGCTCCAGCCACTTTTGGATACTCGCCTCTTTCCCCTGCCGCCCGGGTTCATAGAAATGCCGTCCCTGCAAGCGTTCAGGGAGATATTCCTGGACTTTAGCAGCTGGTGGACGCTCTGGATCAGTAATCTCCGCATCCTGATAATAGTTATGGGCATATTTATAATCTTTACCATAGCCTAGATTCTTCATGAGAGAAGTCGGGGCATTGCGAATCCACATCGGCACGGGATCAATCTGACCGCCAATAATCTCGGCGCGAATCTGATTATAGGCATTATAGACCGAATTGCTCTTGGGGGCCGCAGCGAGATAGGCCACAGCCTCAGCCAGGATTACTCCCGCTTCAGGCATGCCCACAAAATGAACTCCCTGCTGGGCTGCGACACAGATTGACAACGCCTGCGGGTCGGCCAATCCAATATCTTCCGCGGCCATACGCACCACGCGACGAGCGATATACAAAGGATCTTCGCCTGCCTCAAGCATACGTATCAACCAGTACAGACTTCCATCGGGATCAGAGCCACGGACCGACTTATGCAGAGCTGAAATCATATCATAATGCTGATCACCGCCCTTATCATAGAGCAGGGCACGATGCTGCATGGCATCCTCGATCATCTCCGTCGTCAACTGCACAGGTTCGGCCTGATTAGCGGAAGTGCGCAACTCGCCACATCCCTGCACCGCGAGATCCAGGATATTTAAAGCAGTCCGAGCATCGCCATTGGCAAACACAGCAATCTGATGCAACACGGTATCCTCTACCATCACATTCCATGTCTCCAATCCGCGCTCCTTATCTTCAAGCGCGCGCCGCAAAATCGCCACCAGTTGTTCAGCGGTCAATTCCTGTAACACGAAGACCCGGGAACGCGACAGCAGGGCTGAATTGACCTCGAAACTGGGATTCTCAGTCGTCGCGCCAATCAGCGTGACCACTCCGCGCTCAACATGTGGCAAAACCGCATCCTGCTGCGCCTTATTAAAACGATGGATCTCATCCACAAAGAGGATAGTGCGCTGTTTGGAAAATTGTCGCAGCTTACTGGCCTCATCCACGACACGCCGCAGATCAGCCACCCCGGCCGAAACCGCGCTCAGCGTCACAAAACGCGCATGCGTTAACCGTGCCACCGATTCCGCCAACGTCGTCTTGCCACTCCCAGGAGGTCCCCAGAAAATAATCGAAGGAATACGATCCGATTCAATAATGCGGCGTAACAGCTTACCAGGTCCCAGTAAATGCTCCTGCCCGATAATTTCATCGAGAGAGCGAGGGCGCATACGGGAAGCCAGTGGCTCGCCGCTGGCTGCTGATGCCTCCTCTGAGACTGGCTTGCGTGAAACTGGAGTTGGTTTTTCCTGAGGTGTCTCATCAGAACCGAAGAGAGACGATTGATGCATCAAAATACTCCGTGGGCAGCTATACGATAGCACATTTCATTCATATCTTCTTACATAATTATATCACTGCTCGTCCCGCTTCATTGCGGATCACAGATTGACCAGAAAGATGCCCAGGAAAATAATCACAATACCAAGCCATTGCGAGCGATACAGACGTTCACGCAAGAAAATCCAGGCCAGCAAGACCGTGACGGCACTGTAGAGTGAGGATAACATGGTGACAAGCGAGATCTGACCCTGTAACATACCAGTTGTATACGCGATATATGCCAATGTATCGAATAAGCCAGTAGCCAGCAAAGGCCACCAGACGCTCCCACGTGGGACGGCCAGGGATTGTCTGGTGATTGGAGCACAGACCAACAACACACATGGCGTCATCAAGCGGATAAACCAGATCGGTGTCAGATTCCCAAGGCCAGGAGTGACAAAAAAGCCCAGGAGCCAGAAGGTCAAACCATAGCCCAGAGAAGCCACCAGGGCCAGAAGAATGCCTTGCAATGCGCCACCTCGTAAGTGCAAGAGAGCGCGTAAAGAGCCACGCTTGCGTCCAGCAGGCGTTGAACAGACAATCACGCCCAGCAAAACCAGCACAACCGCGAGGCCCTGGAGCGCCGTCATAACCTCGCCGCTTAACAATGCCAGTACCACTGTTACCGCCGCATAGCTTGAAGCAATCGGCGATACAAGCGTCAAAGTCCCTATCTCAAAAGCTCGATAGAGAGCAAAGGAGCTAACAATATTCAGTAGCACCGCCAGCACAGCCCAGCACCAGATCTGCCAGGAACTATGCGTCAACACATGTTGTAACTCACCAGTGGATAATAAATAGAGTGTCAGGCCTCCCAGACCGACAAATTGCTGATAGCAGAGAGTACGTAAAGTGCCAATACGATGAGTTGAAGTACGCGCCAGAAAATCGCCCAGGCCCCAAAAAACAGCCGCAAATAATCCATAGAATATTCCCATGGAAATATTCTATCATGTTTAACTCGACCTTGAGGATGTCCTCTTTGTTTGATTTTTGACAGTTCTCATACAGAATCTTGACTTTTATAGAGTATTGTATAGGTATTAGCAGATATCTTTTGAGGGAAACAAAAGAGGTGAGTATATGCATGGTAAACGTTGGTTATTGACTGGATCATTGCTGGCAAGCAGTATTATTGGCTACACGGCAGCCTATCGGGAATGGCATCGTAAGGATCTGGCCCGCCTGATCGCTGGCAGCGAGGTGATCTCTACCAACCATGGCCCAATCGAATATCGCAAAATTGGATCTGGCCCAGCCGTATTATTGGCACATGGCACTCCCGGTGGCTATGATATGGGATTAGCTTTTACACAACTACTCTCTGACCCACACTATACCTATCTGGCAATCTCACGCCCGGGCTATTTGCGCACTCCGCTAGAAACAGGATTAACACCAGAAGAGCAGGCCGATGCCTATGCTGCCTTATTGGATACATTAGGAATTCAACGGGCCACGATTGTCGGCATTTCCGGCGGCGGCCCATCTGCAATCCAATTCTCGCTACGCCATCCTGAGCGCTGTAGCAGCCTGATTATGGTCAGTGGTGTGGCGCAACACTATTCAGAGCAAGAGGTCTGGCAAACATTGCCTCTCTTCAAACGTCTCACAAAACAACTGTACAATAAACTGGTAGCCTTTGATCCTTTCATCTATACTATCTTACCCCTGGCAGGACTGCAACCTGCCGGTGCGGCTGCTACTGATCTGGTACGAACAGCCACACTCTATAGCCAGCGTCGGCGTGGTTATGAAAATGATATGCGTCAGTTTAGACAAATCACGCGCTATCCCTTAAAAAATATCTCAGTGCCCACTCTCGTTGTTCACGGCACCTCTGATGATGAAGTCCTCTTTGAGAATGCTGAAGCGTTAGCCAGCGAAGTACCACACGTGCGCCTGTTAGCCATCCCAGGCGGATCGCACATGGCTTTTTATACCCATGCCAGCATCGTCATGCCTGCCATCAAAAACTTTCTCCAGCGTACATCCTGAAAAATCTCATTTCTTTTCTTATTCAGCCTGGAACTGGCATCCCTGTCACCTATATTCGGCATCCCCTGACACTCGTCAAATGGAAAACGATGAGGCGACAGCCTCTTGACTCAGAGCTATTTGGTGGTCCCGAAGTGCATCTCCTTTCCGATCGACTGACCGAAGGTAGATGCGAAAGCATCGTTGTCGATCGGAATACAAAGACATCGGGCCCCAATATTTTCTCTCTCCTCCGAACCACCGTAGGCGGCAAGTAAAACAAGCAAAACGGGAAAATAGAAAATTCTGATAAAATTTACTGTAGGGTTGATAAAACATCATTTTAATGATAAACTGCTTACATAGTCGATAATGTTTGTAAATACTGAAACAGCAAAATACTTTGAATAACGATTGGAGGTTTTATACGCAAATAGCAATATATTGCTATCTAGCTTTCTAATAATTATATTTTTTTTATATGCTATAAATTTAAAACGTGCATTTTGCATTTAGTAGTGAGAATCACTTACATGGATACATTTTACAATCGTATTGCGCGCTACACCCGTTTATTCTCTTATGTGGTGCTTGCGATGACATTCCTTGCTCTCATAGTTTTTATTGGACAGTCCCATGCAGATACAGTTGCCCTTGGACAGAATGGACAGTCTGCCCCGCCTGCAAACAATGGTGGTGCTGGTACTTGCAAATCAATGTACGTCAACAATCTTGCCCTGGCGGCAGGACAATCGGCCAACAATAGGATCTATGGTGAGTTATGTAATCCTCGTTATGGGGCCAGCCAGACGGTTGAGCTACTGGTTGCAGGCCTTACATACGACTATCAGTATTGGGATTGGCCAAGTACCTCTCAGAATCCACAGGGGTCTCAAGACTATTCGGCTGTACGATATTTTACTGGCTATTACAATCCCGCCGGTATTGGCTATAGCACATTCAGTATTGATCGCATTGGGATCGGTCTGAGTTCACATCCTGTGAGCACTGATGTTAATCTGGCTTCGAATACCTATATCCTGCATCAGATTGTATCCCGATTAAAAGCTGGTCTCATTGGTAACACCAAATTCCATCGTGTACTCCTGATTGGTCACTCTTTTGGTTCCCGTGTCTCCCTTACAGAGGCTGCAACCTATCACGATGTGAATGGCGTTGTGCTTACTGGTGCACTGCATGATCAGAATCCCAATGTAACGACGATCGCTCCCGCTATAGAGGCTAGCTCTGATCCCGCTTTTGCCAGCATGAATCTAGACTCCGGTTACCTTACTAATGGACCAGGTTCTATCCAGGCAGCGTTCTACTATAAGCCTGGTACATACAGCGATGCGAACGTCATTGCGTACAATAATCAGATCAAGCAAACGATGACCGTATCAGAGTTGGTCAACCTTAAAGCTGCACTCACAAGTACTCTCTCAAGGCAGATCAATGTGCCGGTTCTGTTAGTCGTAGGACAAGAGGACTTGCTTTCCTGCGTCGATGCGGTGAATTGCTCAAGCTCTGCGACGGTCTATCAAGAGGAGGCTTCTTTCTACTCACCACAGGCCCAGTTGCAAGTGCGTGTTATTCCGAATACAGGCCATGACCTGAACCTGCATTATTCAGCACATACAACCTATGCAACAATTATGCGGTGGGCACTGGCACACGTTGCTCCCCGTAGTGATCTGGATGCTTGATGTAAGCCTGTGACTCCCATGGGATGCGTAACGAGATGAATGCAAACAAGATGTATCGTGCAATGCGGCTTCTGAAGTCATCTTGATCATAGCACTTGCTTGTGGCAATAGGATGGGCAATGGTCTAGGGCCACTTCCTTTGATCGTGCATTTCGTTGCTCATTCCGTGTGCGCCGTGTCGCGCTTGATTGTATCCCTGGTGCAACCAGGAAGTACTCAGAAGGAGGTACTTGGATCACCCAACCTACCTGGATCCGAAAGGTGAAGGGGAAAATAGCATGTTGTGGAGTGCGGCGATCAGCTGAAGATATGTAGGCTGATGAGCTGCAAGATCCGCGCACTATGGCGAGAGCTAGACTGCCCAAAGCCCAATTCTTAGAGGAGTATGCGCACTCCCATCGACATCATATCTGAAGTCGATGCCATCCTGAACAGAGATTGCCACGGGAGATCACTGTTCCTTCTGCTGGATGGACGATGGCCAATGAGGTCATTAAAAGGAATGAGAGGCTGCCTACGGTGCGCTCGATACGTACAGTCAGGACGAAACACGGGATGCCCTAAAAGGCGCGAGCCTCATGGGCACGGAGCGGTCATAGTAGTCAGACCTGGGGAAAGCCCAGGACAAGGCGAAGGGCCGCAGGATGGACGGAAGCCAGCCGGGAGGCGTGCGAGATGCACGAAAGCCAAAACGGTGTCACTTCCAGCCGCCATCAGGCGGAAATCCATCTGGAAAGCCACGTGCATGGAAAGCGTGCATGCGTGGTTTGGGGAAGGGCGGATGGAAAAGGGTCTGAAAAGATACCTCGCCAGCCGCCTATTCCACGGGAACAGGTGCGACGTGGGATGCACTATTCCTGTGCATGGCTGAATTGACGTTTGGCTGGAACTATTCGACGCTTGTCGCTCTGGCTGAACATTCCAGTTAGCCGTCCCTCCTCCAGCGGCTCGAAAACACAAAAAAGAGCCATCATGACGATGACTCTTTTTAAAAACTCCTTGGGTAGGATTCGAACCTACAACCAATCGGTTAACAGCCGATTGCTCTACCGTTGAGCTATCAAGGATCATTGCTCTCTCTAGAACATGACGCATTGCATATGATCTGACGCGCTTTGTCAACATCTTTTTCTCCTTGACAGAGACATCATGTCCCAATAGGTTTCCCTTCCTCCGAGCCGCCACAGGTGGCGAGTAAAAACAAGCAAAAAGGAAAAACTGAAATGCCCTGCTCTTGACTGGGGAACATAATATGAGTCATCCCGGATTTTGATACCGTTGGGAAACCCTGTTACGAAACATCTTTTGAGCGTACTCACTCCAAATAGATGAGCACCGCGCAAGGGTTTCCCAACGGTATCGGGGGATGACTCATATATGTTCGCACCTATGGGGCTGCCGCCCCTTGTATCCCCGCTCTGGTCCATTCAAATAAACTTTGACAAAGCACTACGTTTTTCGGCATTTTCTCATTTTATGAGCGGATTTAGAGGGTGCTTACAGGGTCAATGTCAATTTCCCAGTCGGGAGCGTCGATGACGCGTAGCAGGCGATGCAGATCTGGTCCGCGGGCAATGAGTTGCCAGCGGTATTTGTTGCGCACGCGTTCCATCAGGGCTGGAGCGGGTCCGACGATATCAGTATCTTCCAAGCCGAGGCGCTCAATCCATTGATGGAGTTGCTCGTAGAGTTGGATGGCTTCATTCTTGCTGCGTTGCTGATTTTCATGACTATAGGTAAATTTGACAAAATGTCGAAATGGCGGATAACGATAGAGTTGCCGCGAGGCAATTTCAAGCTCATAGAAGCTGTGATAGTCATGATGCGAGGCCGTTTCGATGCTAAAATGTTGTGGATTGAAGGTCTGGATGATAACTTTTCCAGCTTCAGTACCACGTCCAGCACGTCCTGCCACCTGGGTGAGCAGCGTAAAGGTTCGCTCGGTTGTTGCATAGTCAGGCAGGGCCAGCGCGATATCCGCTGAAACGACGCCAACCAGCGTAACACCTGGAAGATCCAATCCTTTTGCAATCATCTGGGTTCCAATTAAAATATCAGCCTCGCGATTAGCAAAGCTATCCAGTAACTGTTCATGGGCCCGACGATTGCGGGCCGTATCCCGATCCCAACGTAACAGGCGTGCCTGCGGAAAGAGGCGCTGAATCGTCTCCTGGATCTTCTCTGTGCCTAATCCAAAATAGCGAATGCCGGAGCTTTTACACTGCGGGCAAAATTGGACAACCTTATTCTGACGCCCACAATAGTGACACAGCAATATGTGCTCGGTTGAATGATAGGTCATCGGAATATCACAACGATCACACATCACGGTATAGCCACAATCGCGACAGAGGATACAACTGGCAGCGCCACGACGATTGAGAAAGAGGATCGCTTGCTGCTGGCGCTCTAATACCTGCGTCAATTCCTCCTGCAAACGTCGACTGATAATGCTGGTATTGCCAGCATGCAATTCGTTGCGCAAATCAACCACCTCGACAGGCGGCAGGCTCGCATTGATACGCCCCCGCAATTCCACCAGATGATAGATGCCTTGCCGAGCGCGGTAAAAGGATTCCAGCGCGGGTGTGGCACTGCCCAGGACGATAGGAATGTGCAGAATTTCACCCAGCATCAATGCAGCATGCCGTGCATGATACGTCGGACGGCGTTCACCCTGTTTATAGGCTGCCTCATGCTCCTCGTCGATAATGATCAGGCCAGGATTTGGCAGGGGCGCAAAGAGGGCCGAGCGCGAGCCAATCACGACATCAACTTCGCCGGAACGAATACGTCGCCACTCATCATAGCGCTCGCCGATACTTAATTCGCTATGAATAATTGCCACACGTTCCGGAAAACGTCCGGCCACACGCAACACGGCCTGCGTCGTCAGAGCAATCTCCGGCACCAGTATAATTCCCTGCTGACCCTGCTCGATGATCGCCGCCAGGGCTTGCAAATAGACCTCTGTCTTACCGCTACCGGTGATACCATGCAACAAGATGGGGCGTCCATCATACTCATCACCTACGATACAATTCACGGCATGCTGCTGATCCGGCGTGAGTTCCAGAGGTGTCGTCCCCAGGGCCAACGCCCTGCTAGCGAGAGGATCACGGCGTACCTCGATCTCCTCAAGCACCAGGATCTGCTCTTTGACCAACTGCTGCAACTGGGCCTGTGTCATACCACTGGCTTTACATAAGGCGTTGGCCGACCAGTGCACCTGCTCATCAGAATTGTGTAGCAAGAGATCAACTGCCGCCAGTTGATGCTGGGCGCGCAAGCTCTCTTTGTCCCGCTTCCCCAATTCCAGGGTAGCCGTCGCGCTCACCGCTTCCGGCGAGGCCCAGGGATTAACCAGCGTTTTCTGAGCGTCCTTTTTTCCGCGCGACCTGGGACGCATTATATGATCTGGAATGATCTGGACAGGAGCCAGAGGAGCGTTGCGCTCCGCCAGGATTGTCATACGCGCACGCCATTCATCCAGCACAGTATCCTTCGCCAGCAGCCGAACCACACGTTTAAAGCGAGCTTTGGCACGGGGCGCATCCAGCTCAGAGTTCTGCAGGAAGAGCTCATGTGAACGCGCCTCTTTCAGGACCGCCTTTGCCTGCTTAGGACCCAGCAATTCTTTGACACGCTCAACATCAATACTCCCCTCGGACAACAACAATCCAATCAAGGCACGTAGCTGTAGCGAGCCTTCCTGCAACGCAGTATCCAGCATCTTCCCATCATGATCGGCAAGACGCAGTACCGCACGCGAGCGCTGCATCAAGCCAGGAGGCAACATCATCTGCGCCACATATGCCAGTGGTGTCACATAATAATCGGCCAACCACTGCGCCAGTGCCATCTGATAAGGCTGAAGCGCCGGCAACGGGTCCAGGATGGTATGGAGTGGGCGCAATTCATCCCCTGGCTCAAGCTCCACCCACTCATCCAGACTTGTCGTCCAGACAATGCCCTCGACCAGACGCTCACCATAGGGAACGGCAACCAATTGTCCCACCTGTAATTCAGCCACCAGCTCTTCGGGCACTACATAGGTGAGCATTGAACGCTCACCCAGCCAGCTGGCGGCAGACGTTAAAACATCAGCAAGCATGTGGTTTAACGCCTCTCAAATGCGCGCGCCAGGGCCGTTAAACCAAAATGCACCATCGTAGGTCGACCATGACAACAACTAAAGGGAGCCTTCGTCTGCTCCAACTGCTCAAGCATCTCACGCATCTCACTCACTGTCAGGAAGTAGTTTGCCTTAATGGCAGCCTTACACGCCACATTCGCCAACGCGCGCTCCTCCCAGGTGGAGGTATCACCCAGGCTCTCCGCCGAGGTCAGTTCAATTAACAACTCATGCAACGAATGGGCATTCATCTGCTTCACCAGCACGCTCGGTACAGCGCGAACTTCTAACATGCCAGAACGATCATCGACCGCCAGCTTAAAACCAATCTGCTCTAGCTGAGCCTGATGCTCTTCAATGGCTTCCACTTCCTGCGGCGACAATTCTAGCTGCATAGGTGTCAGCAGCAATTGAGATAGGGGCGTGCGGGCCTTCATCGTCGCAACCATGCGCTCCAGCAGGATACGCTCGTGGGCGGCATGCTGATCAATCAAATACATACCTCCCTCACCCTCGGTCACAATATAGCTCTGCGCAACCTGTCCCACTACGCGCAGCTTCGGCAGATGGCGTGCCGAGCGCGGATCAACGATATCTAGCGCCTGCCCAAATGCTGGCTCACCGGCTGGCATCATTGAAGTCTGCTGCGGTACCTGCGCCGCCACCGTCTCACGCGCAGGTTGAATACTAACCGGAAGTTCTGCATACTCATCCTGTACCTCTCCAGCCAGTTCCGCTTCTGATGCAAATTCAGCAGATGAAACTGCCGCTTGCTTTTTCCCGGGGCGGCCTGTTTTACCAGCAGGTTCATCGGCATGCACATGACTTTGCCACAGGCGTCCCAGTTGTGGTGGTCGGGTACCAGTCTCTTCTTCCGTAAAGGTCATCCAGGGATTGTCATTCGGGATAGCATTTTGCGAGGGTACTGTTGCGCCAGGCTTGCTCTGATCGCCACCGCCGGTCTGATAGACCTCACCCGTCTCTTCATCAATCTCAATATTGCCCAGGCTCTCAAGCTTATCCTTGGAGGCTGGAGCCGCAAAAGAGCGCACCGGGGCAGCCTCCGATGGACCAGGTTCCCAGGCTGGCATCTCTGGCTCCGCAAGCAGGGCCGCACGTACAGCCCGCAGGATAGCTGCATAAACCCGTCGTTCCTTCAAGAAGCGAATCTCTGTCTTGGCTGGATGAACGTTGACGTCCAATACGGATGGATCAATTTGAATATTGATGACCGCGATAGGATGTCGACCCGTGAGTAGCAATGAATGATAAGCACCTTCAACTGCCGAGGTCAGCATACGGCTCAAGACCCAACGGCGATTCACAAAGAAGGAGATGTGCTGGCGATTGCTTTTGTAGGCCGTCGGGCGGCTGGTATAGCCGGTTATTACTGGATAGGTGGAATCAGTTTGCTCTTCACTATGCACCGGAATCATCTGTTCCACGATCTGAAGGCCATATACCTCGACCAGCACGCTGGAGAGCTGACCATCGCCTGGTGTCGCGAAAATCTGGCGGCCATCGCTAAACACGTTAAAACGGATCTCTGGATAGGCCAGGGCATACTGCTCAAGCAAATGATGGCAGTGACTCACCTCGGTATTGCGACTCTTGATAAACTTGAGGCGCGCTGGAACGGCGCTGAACAGGTTCCGCACGGTAATAATCGTACCTTCAGGGGAGGCCGCCGCCGTCACCTCTGAGAATTGTCCATTTTGCGCGCTTAGCTGGGAGCCCTGATCCAGAGCGCGGGGACGGCTCTGCAAGGTCACCTCGGCCACGGCAGCGATACTTGCCAGCGCCTCACCCCGGAAACCCAGCGAGTGAATATGTTCCAGATCATCAATAATAGAGACCTTACTGGTTGCATGGCGTGTCAGAGCAAGAGGAAGCTCATCGGGAGGAATGCCACAACCATTGTCGGTAATGCGGATCAATTGTAGACCACCATGGCTCAAATCAACGCGGATCTGGGTTGCGCCCGCATCAATACTGTTCTCAATCAATTCTTTTACAACGGAGGCTGGCCGCTCTACCACTTCTCCCGCAGCAATTTTCGCCGCCACATCAGGCGCAAGTTGTCGAATGGGCATATTTTATCTACTCCACAAATCAGGCAGATCGTGTTTCTCTACAAAGGTGAGTAAGAACGAGTGTTCCTATGGCATTATAGCACAGTGTTCGCGTTCTATTGCCTCCAACGGGCCAATGGGGGACTTTTTAGATAGTGGTAATAATCAACCAAAAATGAGAACATTTGACGATACCGATCCATATGATGACGATGGAGACCCGGAATAGACGGGAAACTACTGGACAATTCTCTCCCCCCCTGTTAGGATAAAGCAAAATGAAACAACCTGGAAGGAGAGCTTATGACCCAGATCGAAACCTATATCACAGGACATAAAGATCAATTTGTGGAGGATTTGAAAGCCTGGCTACGCATTCCCAGTATCAGTACGGCGCCCGAGCATAACGGTGACGTGCTGCGAGCGGCAGAATACGCAGTAGAGCAACTCAAACAACTCGGCATCAAACAGGCAGAACTCATCCCAACCCAGGGACATCCTCTGGTCTATGGTGAATGGTTGCAGGCAACAGGAAAGCCGACATTACTCATCTATGGACACTATGATGTCCAGCCGGTTGATCCAATCGAACTATGGGAGAGCGCTCCATTTGAGCCGACCATTCGCAACGGCAACATCTATAGTCGTGGAGCGGCCGACGATAAAGGGCAGGTGATGCTCGTCCTCAAAGCCCTGGAAACCCTTATGAGTGTCAATGGGGGTCTGCCTATCAACGTCAAAGTCCTCCTCGAAGGTGAAGAAGAGGCGGGCGGAGAATCCATCGAGCACTATATCAAAACATATCCCGAGCGCCTGAGCTGCGACGCCGCCTTTATTTGTGATACCCACATGCCCTCAACAGAGATACCAGCTCTGATCACCGGCCTGCGCGGCATCATTTATACCGAAGTTGAAGTCCACGGGGCGAGAGGGGATCTCCACTCCGGCACCTATGGAGGTGTAGCGCCCAATCCATTGCACGCCCTTGCCATCATCATCAGTCGCTTGAAGGATGCGGATGGACATATTCATATTCCCGGTCTCTTTGACAACTACCAGAAACCGAAACACGAAGAAAAAGAATTCTGGGAACAAGATCCGCTGCATATGCATGAAGCCTTCTTACATGAAATGGGTGTCTCACAATTATCCGGTGAGCTAGAATATCCTCCCCTGGAACGTGTCAGCAGTCGTCCAACCCTGGAGGTTCACGGTATCACTGGAGGCTTCACGGGAGAAGGAGCCAAGACGGTTATCCCGGCCGTTGCTAAAGCAAAAATCAGTCTGCGCCTGCCACCAGACCTGCAATTGAAGTCCCAGGAAGTCTTCGAACTCTTCAAAAAAGCGGTGGCGGAAGTCGCGCCAACCGATGTCACGGTCAACGTCATCAATCTCCATGGCGGAGAAGGGGTACTCGTTGCGTCAGATACACAGGTCATGCAAGCCGCCTCAGCCGCCCTGGAAGAAGTCTACGGCAAATCACCGGTCTACCTCCGCGAAGGAGGCTCGATCCCGATAGCTGCTCTCTTCGATGAAATTCTCAATGTACCCGTTGTACTGATGGGATTCGGGTTACCAGATGACAATCTACACGCCCCCAACGAAAAATACGCACTCAGCCAATTTTTCAATGGCATCAGAACCGTTGTCAGCTTCCTGCAAAAACTGGCCTGACACTGGAATGGGAGCTTTATCTATTTTAAATAGGTGAGGCTCCCATTCCGTTTCTACACCTCGGGCCGCCGTATAGCTATGTAGCAGCTACGGTTCGTTTACACGTATGGAAGAGAGAATGGGGAGAATGGTACAGCATTGTACCGGGGGATGAGCAGCGATGTCGGGACTCAGGATTGGACGGAATCGTAGGCTGTTTTTTGATCTCCGCGTTGGAGGAGATACCAACGCCGAAAGGCAACGATAGCCCAGATGCCTTCAACGACACCAAACGGCCACGTTCCTGCCAACCAGCCATAGGTTGAGGATGCGGCACAGGCACAGGCAAAGATCAGGACCCACCAGTGGGCACGATGTTCCAGGGCATATGAGATCAACATTACTGAGACGGCACAAGCGCCAAAAATTGTCAATGTATCCATCAAGCTACTTTCTTTGCTACTAATCATGAAATCATATACGTAAAATGGTATGTTACAATAAATAAAGGACTAACCGCAGAACTCTTTAGCAAAAGAAAGCCTTAAGGATAAGGAGTGACTGGATATGACTGAGTATACATACATCCTCACTGAGCGCGAACAGCGGGTGGGCATCGTTATCCTGAACCGTCCTAAAGAATTAAATGCCCTGAATTTCCAACTGGTTTCAGAGCTGGCTAACGCGCTGGAGGAGATGGATCGCGATGAGGCGATTGGCTGTATTGTGCTGACAGGCGCAGGGGATAAGGCTTTTGCCGCTGGCGCGGATATCAAGGAGATGGCGGATAAAACGCCTATTGAGATGATGGGGGCGGGCTTTGAAGCCTGGCAACGTATTCGTAAAATCCATACTCCGATGATCGCCGCCGTAAATGGCTATGCGCTGGGCGGTGGCTGCGAGCTAGCCCTCCATTGCGATATGATTGTTGCATCCGAAAATGCCCGTTTTGGACAGCCAGAAATTCAACTGGGTATCATCCCTGGCGCGGGCGGGACACAGCGCCTGGCACGCGTGCTGGGGAAGTATCGTACCATGGAAATGGTGCTCACGGGCGCGACACTTCCCGCTCAGGAGCTGGCACAATTAGGACTGATCAATCGAGTTGTCCCGGTTGGAGAACATCTGGTAGAAGCAGTCAAGCTGGCTCAAAAGGTGGCAAAACAGGCCCCACTGGCGGCTAGACTGGCGAAAGAGGCTGTCCTGGCTGCCTTTGAAACCTCTCTGGAAGGTGGACTGGATGTGGAGCGTAAAAACTTCTTCTTGCTCTTCTCCAGCCAGGATATGCGCGAAGGGATGCAAGCATTTATTGAGAAACGGCCCGCCGAGTTCCAGGGCAAGTAAACTTTTGAGACGGATCGCACCGAGGGCGCTCAGGAAAGTTTCTTTCTTCTGCGCTGCAAACATCTATGCTGAGCAGACGTTTGCAGCATAGATGTTTGCAGCACAGAAGAAAATAATAGGCTAAATCACACCACACGGTCACCATGGAGTGCGGATGTATAAGCCTCCTGTAGTTTGGGAACTGTGTCATAATTGGTCAACTCGTCGGGTTCGATCCAACGCATGTCGACAGCTTCCCAATCTGTCTTGATCTGCTCCGGTGTCAGAACAGCAAACAAGAAAGGATGAACAGACCAATGCCGGCCCAGTTCCACGTCCCTATATTCAACAATCTGACCACGGCGCAGCATACGAACCTGAGTGCGCTGCAAACCTGTTTCTTCACCAATCTCAACGAACGCTTGCTCATCAGGCGACACATTGGGCTCGACAAAACCGCTGATACCAGCCCAATGCGCATGATAACTGCCCACGCGCTGGCTCCGTTGCACAATCAACAAACGTGGTGAAGGACTATCCTCACGCAACAAAAAGCAGCTTACAACGTGGGTCGGACGCATAGTTTGAGAGGGACGTGATGAACTCATTCGCAACTCCTTCATTTATAATAATGACATAAACAACGCTTTTCTTGTATACTTAAGGGGCGCAGCATTCACGAATAACCTATGGGTAACTTTATGCCATCCAAATTTTCTCTCAATCTCGGCCAACAACGCTACACATCTGACTGAAGAGTATATTACTTACATAGGAGCCTATCCTTGTATGCAAGCACAAGATACAACAGCTATCCCGAGCGGATCAGTACAAGATACCGCTAGCCTGAAACAACTCTGGTCAGGCATGTTCAATGCATGGTGGAAAGCTGGTCGGGCTGTACTTCCCACCTTTCTGGTGACACGTCTCCTGTTGATTGTTTTGACCTATCTGGGCGGGGTCCTTTTTACTGTGCAAACCAACTCAACCTTCGCCCTGAACGGACAAAGTTTGCTCTACAACTGGTATCACTGGGACGCGATACGCAATCTGACTATCACCACCCAGGGATACACCGATCCAGCCTATACAGCCCTCTTCCCGCTTTATCCGGTACTGATCCATCTCGTCAGCACTCCCTTGCATCTCGATATCTTACTCACCGGCATGCTGATCTCAAATATGGCCTTGCTGGGAGCATTTATGGTCCTGTTCCGTCTGGTGGAAGAGGAATTTGATGCTGGAACAGCGAAACGCTGTCTGCTCTATCTGGCCTTGTTTCCCAGCGCCTTATTCTTTTTTACCGCCTACAATAGCGCCCTCTTGCTCTTCTTTGTGGTCTTAAGTATCTATCTGCTTCGCCATCAATCCTGGTGGCTGGCCGGTTGTATTGGTGGTTTAGCCACCCTGACCGACTTCACAGGGATATTCCTATTTGTCCTTTTCCTGTGCGAATTTTTCCGCCAGGAAGGATCTATCCTGCGCGAAAGCTGGAAGCAGCACAAGCAAGCAGGCTTTATTCTGGGCTTACCGCTGGTAGCCTCCCTGTTGATCCCTCTGGGGCTGGTTATCTATTGCTCTGCATTACGCAAGCCATTTCACGATCCTTTGATCTTCTGGCATGCGAATGCAGATAGCCGTCCGGCCCTGTTAGGAGGATTATTCACTGCTCTACATACGTTAGTCAGTGGTTCGTTGAACACATTTGCCGCCACTCACAGCATCTTTGAACTGCTTATCCTGCTGGCAATGCTCCTCTTGCTGTTTGCCAGTTGGAAAGGACGCGAACGCCTGGCACCCACGCAGTGGCCTTTGATTGTTTTTGGAGCGCTGGTTATCGTGTATGCTTTACTGGTACCCAATCAGCCAGGGGTCGCCTTTAGCCAGTATGATCCATTGCCATCTCTACAATATGCAGCCCTGATCTTCATACCGGGTTGGTTGATAATGGCACGCCTGGGACGCTATCCCTGGGTACATCAAAGCTATCTGTTATTCTCAACACCGCTGCTCGCATTCCTGGTCTTTCAAATGTTTAAAATGCTCTGGGCTATGTAAAATCTAAAAAATCTGATACATTTAAGAGATATCCGCACTGACGCATCAAATTGATAGGCGAAAAGCCTGTCATGTCGTCGTTAAAAGATAATGCGTCTGCCGATAGACTAGCAAACGTATTTCATTGAAAAATGGAAACATTATCAGAGCTATGGTATCACACAAAGAGTGCAAGTGCATGGGTCTTCACACCCAGGGCGCTCAAAATATTGTTTAGTAGGTGTTGCAGAAAAAGTGTATAGCTTTTTTCTATAACACCTACTAAAAAGGGTATAGGACGATGAGCATCTGCCCGCAGGTACGCAATGTTCTCTGTAGCCCATCGGGAAAGGAGTCAGCAATGAAGCCGACAGCCAACGCACGGAGAGCTGAGAAATGCAGAATAGTGCTCAGCGCAAAGCAATGACGTTTCATGACAAAAAGTCTAGAAATATATAATATAGGTGGATACTTCTACCACATATTTTGTATTTCATCCTAGTTTTCTCCTTGACGTATGGTTAACACTCTTATATAGTATGCTTGGCGCATAGTGCACTTTTGCATATTGCCCATGGTATAAAAAATGAACTCAAGTACATTAAAATAGTTTAATTCGAGCCTTTATAGGCCTGATTACCTTTACATTGGAGGTAGGCCGACGTGCAAATTTCGACTGCCTTTGCCATCATTATCTTTGCAATTCTGGTTGTAGGAGCTAGTGCAGCTCTGATGGCGGGCATATTCATAGGTTTAACGCGCAACAAAGCCTCTTATGAAGAAAAAATGCGTACTTTGAAAGAAATGAGCGAGCAGCGTTTATTTCAGGTACAAGAACAGCAGAGTATAGCTTTACGAGAAGCCCGCGATGAGACCTCCCAGATCCGCACAGCGATAGAACGAGATAATGCGGAACGGCGCACAGAATTGCAGCGCCAGGAACGGCGCATTCAACAAAAAGAAGAGAACCTTGAGCGCAAAATGGATGCGCTTGAACAACGTGAACGGAAGCTCAATACCAAAGAACGCAATCTGGATCAAACCCGTGAAGAGCTGGAACAGATAAAACTTCAGCAAACAGCCGAGCTCGAACGCATTGCAAAACTGACCGAAGACCAGGCACAAGAACTCCTTCTTGCCCGCATTGAACAACAGGTACGCACCGAAGCGGTACTACGCACCCGCCGTATCGAGGAACAAGCCCGCGAGGAAGCCGAATCCAAGGCACGTGAAATCATTACGCTCGCCATCCAACGCTGTGCTTCAGATCAGGTTGCGGAAGCAGTGGTTTCAGTTGTTCCGCTCCCCAATGATGAAATGAAAGGTCGTATTATTGGACGTGAGGGACGCAATATCCGCGCACTCGAAGCTGCAACCGGCGTTGATCTCATCATTGATGATACTCCTGAGGCAGTAATTCTCTCAGGCTTCGATCCGGTACGCCGTGAGATTGCACGAGTTGCATTGACAAAGTTAATCATGGATGGTCGTATCCATCCGGCACGCATTGAAGATGTGGTTGCCAAAGCCCGCCAGGAAGTGGATTTGATCGTACGTGAAGCAGGCGAAAACGCGGCTTTGGAAGCCAATGTACATGGTCTACAGCCTGAATTGCTCAAGATCCTGGGGCGCTTACGCTTCCGTACCAGTTACGGACAAAATGTATTGGCGCACTCGGTTGAGGTTTCGATCCTGGCTGCGACTATCGCACATGAGCTGGGGGCAGATGTCAATGTCTGTAAGACGGCTGCCTTGCTCCATGATATGGGGAAAGCTATCGACCAGGAAGTGGAAGGTCCACACGCCATCATTGGTGGAGAGATAGCCAAACGCTTCGGGAAATCACCGAAGATCGTCCATGCCATGGTAGCTCACCACGCCACCGAGACTGAGCCTCAGACGTTAGAGGCTGCGATCGTGCAGGCCGCAGATGCCATCTCAGCTGCCCGTCCTGGGGCCAGAAGAGAGACGATTGATCTCTATATCAAACGTCTGGAAGGGCTTGAGCATATCGCAAACTCATTTACAGGGGTCGAGAAATCCTTTGCTATCCAGGCTGGTCGTGAAGTACGCATTATCGTCAAACCTGAAGAGGTTGATGAATATGCAGCAGGACGCCTCGCCAGTGATATTGCACATAAAATTGAAGAAGATATGGATTATCCAGGACAAATCAAGATTTGTGTGGTACGCGAAACACGCTCCGTGGATTACGCACGCTAGTCGTTTGCTGCATGGATAGCCTGACTCTATGGTTGTAATAGATAACACAAATGTTGTTTATTACAACCATAGTTTTTTATTTACATTTGAGCGCAGCATTTCTGATCTGCGCGTGATACGGGGAAAGAAAACAACTCGATGACAAACATAGTTGATTTACATACCCATTCAACAGCCTCCGATGGCTTATATAGTCCCACTGAACTCTTGCGGCAGGCCCATGCCGCCGGCCTCAAGACTCTGGCACTGACCGATCATGATAGTACCGAGGGGATTGAAGAGGCCAGAGGTGCCGCCAGTGAACTAGGAATCGATTTTATTCCTGGGATCGAACTGAATACCGATGCCGATGGTGGAGAGATTCATGTCCTGGGCTATTTTCTAGAGTATGAGCGTCCGGCATTCCAGGCGATTCTCAAAACGCTACGCGACGCACGGGTACGGCGTGGACAACGCATCGTTGAACTGTTAAATGAGCAAGGCATTCAAATTTCCTGGGACCATGTACGTGAACTGGCTCAGGGCTCCGTTGGTCGTCCCCATATCGCCAAAGCATTGCTGGAAGCGGGCTATGTACAATCCATTGGAGAGGCATTTGACACATATATCGGGACCAAAAGTCCAGCCTATGTGCCACGCTATAAGATTCTACCCGAGGATGCTGTGCGCCTGATCAATAGCGCTAATGGATTGGCCGTTATAGCGCATCCACTTACGACACCTGGATTGGAAACATTGCGTACGTGGCTACCTGGCCTGCAAAAAGCTGGCATGGTAGGATTAGAGACCTACTATGGTCCCTATACCCATAAAGATGAGGAGTCCCTGCTCTCGCTAGCCAGCCAGTATCGGCTCATTCCCACGGGAGGTAGCGATTTTCATGGACCGGGAATTCATCCAACACCGCTCGGAGGACGCTTCGTACCACCCACGGCGGTTGAACGCCTGAAGGCTCTCCAGGCGGAACGACAGGGTACCATACCACCGACCTTTGAACTGCCACCACCAGTCGAAGAGAAATAATACCAGATATTGTCCGGCCGCCTTTTTCCATCTCTGCCTATCCTGTCTCTCGACAGGGAAGAAGAGATGGAAAAGGATAATATACAACCGGGCAAGTCTATCCATGAAAGAAAAAGCTGAAGAAGGCTCTTGACTGAACAGGAAATAATAGGCCTGAGCATGCTACAATACAGAGAGAGAAATGCAATAAAGCTACTCATAGAGGAGTAACACGTGAGCCAGATAGCACGTTTAATGCGCACTCACCTATGGCTACATCAGATGCTCGAAACTACTGCTCTGGTCTGTCTATCACTCTTAATCATTCGCGTCACAGTTCAGGATTTTTATATCCGTGGGCACAGCATGGAACCAACCCTGCATGACCAGGAATCGATACTCGTCAGTAGAGCATCCTATCTCTTCCATCAGCCAGCACGTGGAGACATTATCGTATTCCACTATCCCCTGCATCCTCAGGATGACTATATCAAACGTGTCATTGCCATTCCAGGGGATACAATTAGCATCCTCCAGCAAACCGTCATCATTAACGGAAACAAACTCAATGAAAAGTACATCGACAAAAATGATCTATCCAATCCATTCCCCTCATTTCGCTCGCGTAAGATTGGAGCCAATCAATACTTTGTGATGGGAGATAATCGGGGCAGTAGTTCCGACTCGCGGCTCTGGGGAACTGTCCCACGCGCGGATATCATAGGAAAAGCCATTATTGTTTACTGGCCTCTGGAGGCCGATAATCTCGGCCTCCTCACCCATACTCAATAGATTACCTGCAAGGATCAGACACGTCTTAAGCCTTCTTTGCGGCTCATATCGCGCCAGCGGCTCTGCTCGGTACCATCCTGCGTGGTGGATTGATAGCGGGCCTGCTCATGCAGACTTTGCTCCTGAAACAACAGGCCAGCACATAAGGCTGCGATCTGCTCAGCAGTAAATTCCTCACTGACTGGTGGAATGGTTGCAGTATGTCCATGTCCATCCCATTCTTCGGCAATGAAGTCGGTTGAGAGGTCGGCTGCGAGGAAACGTGGCTGCTCCAGGAGCCAGCGAACAAAGGGCAAGGTTGTACGCACACCGACGATTTGATACTCCTCAACAGCCCGGCGTAGACGTGCGATGGCCTGGGTGCGATCCCTTCCCCAGACGATAAGCTTGGAGAGCAATGGATCGTAATAGAGTGGTATCTGCAGGCCCGCATAGAGACTACTATCCACGCGCACACCAGGACCAGAGGGTTCCTGCAATGCCTGTATCGTTCCGGTCGCAGGTAAGAAATGATTGGCCGGATCTTCAGCAGAGATGCGACACTCAATCGCAGTGCCGCGAAAGAGCACCTCCTCCTGTGTAAAGGAGAGCGGCAGGCCAGCCGCCACCCGTAACTGCTCCTGAACCAGATCAATCTCGGTACACCACTCGGTGACTGGATGCTCGACCTGAATACGTGCATTGACCTCCAGAAAATAAAAATTGCCCTCGGGTCCCAGCAAAAACTCCGCTGTACCAGCGTTGACATATTCGATAGAGTGCACCAGATTGAGTGTCGCCGTGGTCATCTGCGCACGCAATGTCTCATCCACAACCGGCGAAGGCGACTCCTCAAGCAGTTTCTGGTGGCGGCGCTGAATACTGCATTCACGCTCTCCCAGATGGACCGCATGACCATGGGCATCGGCGATAAACTGTACCTCGATATGGCGGGCAGGCATAATCGCCTTCTCCAGATAGACACGATTGTCACCAAAGGCAGTCTGCGCCTCGCTACGTGCGCTACGCAAGGCTGCCAGCAACTCATGTGGCTCACGTACCAGGCGAATCCCTTTTCCACCACCACCTGCCGCAGCCTTTAGCAGGAGAGGATAGCCCAGACGCTGTGCACTGGCCTGAATCTCATCATCATCCGCATTATCGGTCAATGCCCCCGGAACAATCGGTACGCCAGCCGCCTGGGCAGCACGCCGTGCCGCCGTTTTCTCACCCATCGCACGTTGCGCTGCCGCAGAGGGACCCACAAAAATCAAACCCGCCTGCCGACACGCATCCACAAACGCTGCATTCTCCGCCAGAAAGCCATAACCTGGATGTATAGCCTGCGCACCCGCCTCTTGCGCTACCGCGAGCAAACGTGGAATATTCAAATAGCTCTGTGCCGCCGCTGCCGGACCAATAGCATATGCCTCATCCGCCATACGCACATGTAAAGCATCCCGATCCACATCACTATAGACGGCCACGCTCTGTAAGCCCAGCTCGCGGCATGCTCGAATCACCCGTAGCGCAATCTCACCTCGATTCGCAATCAACACCTTCTGAAAAGGCCAATCAGCCACCGAAAGACGTTCCATGAAGAAGGCTCCTTTCCACCAGACATGGTAGTTCGTGTTCATTGCAATCATAGTACCATCATTCGCGCAACATCACCTACCCTGTATGTTTTTTCTTGAGAAGATTACAAAAAACATGCTATTAGCAAATAAAGGCTATGGATGGATAAAAATTTGGTTTTTCAAAAATGAAGGGTAGACTGAATAGTAACTGCTACCATCGTCAGGTAGCAGCATATGTTGCTCCGTGCGGATATGTTGAGGTGTTCTGGTGTCTGAGGAGGAGCCGAACTAGCTATGTTCAAATTGTTATCTACTATGCAGATTTCCCGCCGTCTCTTGCTAGCATTTTTGCTCGCGGCGGTCATACCTGGCATTGTTATTTCCACACTCGGTTTCACCTTTTTAAGAGCCCAGGCCGAGCGTAATCAGATCATTCGCATAAATATTAGCGCATTCAAGTCTGCCACCACGGCAGGAAGTTACTTATCTGAGCTCAATTCACTACTCGTAACCACTTATTTAGAACAATATCAAAGCCGGCCCGTGCTGGATAGAACGCCGGATGATGCAAAGATTCAACACATCTATGAGAATAACCGCCTCTTTGAAGCCACGCTTCATCATTTCAAACGAAATTATAGCTTGCTTACATCCCTGCGGATGCGCGACACATTACATATACTCAGAACCAATCATCTAGATGCGTCACTTCCCTTGCAACAACAGCAGGATCTAGATCAAATCTCGTATGTGCTCTGGCCCGATTATCAAGCAGCTCAGGCGCTTGCTATTGCGGCCCTTAAACAAAAAATGCCGCTAGCCAGAGCCCATCCATTGATTGCCAGCGCCAATAGTGCTTATACCATTCTCGCCACGAAATGGGACGAGATTGTCAATATCATGGATCAAATCAATACACGTATGATCGCTACTACTCCAACGCGCACCAATGAGATCGCCTTTATGGTCGTCATGGCCTTTTTCGGCATTATTATGCTGGTAGTGATTATTGGCACAACCACATATCGCTCCATCATGCTACCACTACAACAAATAACGCTCCTGACGCGGAGAGTCGCACAAGGTGATCTCCATGCTCGTGCTCCTATTACAGCACATGATGAAATTTCACTCGTGGCTGCTTCAATCAATAAGATGCTCAATAGTATCATGGTCGTAATCGAAGAGATGCAAACGCAGAGTGACGTTACGCAAGGACATATTGCGCGTCTGGTTTCGGAGGTGCGGGGGATCGCGGATGGAGATTTGAGTATCCAGACCGGAGTTAGTGATACCTCAGTAGGTATACTGGCAGACACCTTTAACTATATTATCGAAGAATTAGGAAGCGTGGTAGTGCGTATCAAAGAGGTAGCGCATAAGGTCGCCATCTCCTCTAGTGGCGTTTTGGACTATCTGGCAGAGACGGTAGATAGCAACAACATTCAATTGCAACAGATGAGTAAGGCCAGTGCTGAAATTGAGACAATGGCAATCTCAAGCCGTGCAGTAACCGAGCGAGCCCAGGTTCTCTATGAGGTGGCGCGCGACGCACGTCAGGAGGTCCAGCGAGGAGATAAAGCAACTGAAAAGATTGTGAGCGGCATGGAGCGCATCAATACTCACGTCCAGACTGTCTGTGGCAAAGCGCAGCTACTGGACGAACACGCGCGGCATATCGATGAAATCATTGAGATTATTTCCGGCATTGCCCATCAGACTAACCGGCTGGCCCTGGACGCAGCCATTCAATCCGCTATAGCAGGAGAAAGTAACCAGGGCTTTGGTGCCATAGCCTCCGACATCCGACGACTATCCGAACGTACCAAGGACCAGGCAACGTTAATCACCCATCTCGTACGCGATATCTGTGAGGAGGCTGGCAACATAACTACAGCCATGCGCACCATAGAAAAAGAAAGTCACCTTGGCATCCGTCTCAGCAAAGAGGCGAGATGCGCGCTTGAAGCTGTCTCCGGCGCAGTAGAACAGCAGGCCCGTGAAATCGAAAACATCAATGCGATGTCGCTTCAGCAACTGCAATCATCCCGTATCGTGATACAGATCATGCAGGAATCTACAACATCCACGCAACGCAATAGTACCAGAACTCGTGAGGCATCCCATACAGTTGAAGGACTGGCACACCAGGTAGATCATCTCCGACTCTCGGTAGAAATCTTCAAATTGCGCTACAACCAGACCTATTATGTTGTTCCCAGGACGAATCACAGCAAAGGCATCCCATTGACAGTCAATGACATCTTTAATCCTGACAATCCAATACTCAATAAGGTGCCCCTTTATCATGGGCACCATGCGCCCATCGGCCATCCCACCTTTCCCGCATCAACCGCCGATTATGCCAGAACCGGCGTGCCCAAAACTGAGCAAGAGAAACCAGATAGCCATAATAACAAAACGCTTTCCTGACGCCAATCAAGCCTCCGCATGTTCATTAGCTATTCACCAAAATTGGTGAATAGCTAATGAACATGCGCATTCTGACGTACAGTCTCATAGAGGATAATTCCAGTTGCCATCGCCACATTCAATGACTCCACGTCATTTGCCAGTGGAATGCTCACTGAGAGCGTCGCCAGGGCATGGGCCTGCGCAGAAGGGCCATGGGCCTCGTTACCAACGATTAAAGCAAAAGGCTGCGTCAGATCCTGAGCAAAATACATTTGATCACTACCAGCCTCCGCCAAGAAGACACGCGGCTGGCCTGCGCAATGCGCAGTTATGTGCTCAGCAATTTCATCCCATGTTACATGGGCCTCTACAGGCAACGCCACATGCGCACCAGCGGCTGCACGCACCACCTTGGGACTATAATGATCAACACAATGAGCGGTCAACACAACCCGCTCCACATCAGCCGCCAGGGCGGTACGCAGGATAGTTCCCATATTCCCTGGATCAGCCAGATCATCCAAAATCAGCAGGCAGGGGCGTTGCACTTGAGGACGTCGAGCCTGTATCTGAGCACACGCTAATGTCTCCAACGTCAGGACGCTAACCACACCCTGAGAGGTTTGAGCTTCGCCCAGAGCCTCAATTACACGCTCGCTCACTTCAATCAGTTGCGTAGCAGGATGAATCGTTATCAGAAGCAGCAAGCGTTCCAGCAGTGCGGCTCCTTCAGAGGTACGTTGCAGCAAAGCAGGCTCGTAATAGATTTCAGTGGGCCAGAGCTGAGCATTCAGTAAAGCCTCAAGTAAATGCGGACCCTCCATCAAGAAAAGGCCACTTTTTTTGCGCCCACGCGACGTATGTAATGTTTGGAGCTTGCTAATGCGTGAATTAGAGGGACTGGTAATGAGAGTCATACATTCCTCAAAAAAAAACAAAGGACCCACCCTATCACAACGGACAGGCGGGTCCTTTACGTATGAAAATGCTACTATGCTTTGGCAGCATCCAGAGCTGTTTTCACAAGTGTACCAAAGGCGGCGATATCATTGACAGCCAACTCGGCCAGAATCTTGCGATCAACATCAATATTAGCAACGTGCAAAGCATTCATCAACTGGCTATAGCTCACACCATGCATACGAGCAGCAGCATTGATACGGATAATCCACAGACGGCGCATGTCGCGTTTGCGGTTACGGCGGTCACGGTACATGTACGCCATTGAGCGCATGACTGACTCATGAGCGGGGCGGAACACATTACGGCGCGTACCACGGTGGCCTTCCGCAAGTTGCATTATCTTTTTATGTTTTTTGTGGGAAGTTACTCCACGTTTTACTCTTGGCATGTTCTTTCCTTAATCCTTTATCAATCTCAACTACAACTTAGAATGCGTAAGGTAACAAGCGTTTCAGACGGCGTGTATCGGCAGTAGCCAGCGGAAACAACTTGTCCATGGAACGAACAGCCTGAGGCGACTTATTGCGGCGCAAGTGGTTGATAGCAATTTTACGACGCAAGACTTTACCGCCAGCGGTCACTTTGACGCGCTTGGCCATAGCTTTGTGTGTTTTTAACTTCTGCTTTGGCATAGCTCTTTCTTTCCTTATGGGCAGGGCAACGTTTATTTGTGCAACTTCTAGCGTCTCACCCTCTGTCACAAGCACCATTAAGGACCTATCAACAGTAGGAAAAAGGACGTAGAAAATGATTGAAAACCCTTCAATCTACCAGCACATCTATCAAAGGCGAAGAGAAGCCTTTTTCAAGAAAAATCCCCCGCACGCGGCGTGTATTATAACATACCCATCCTCAATCAGCAAGGGCCATAGCAGAGGGAAAATCGCTGCACCCTCTCTTAATAAGGACGAGAGGCCCAGGGGGGATGTTCGATGGGAAAGGTAGGGCTATTGTTATCATCTTCCAGAGGTTGATTTGAGCGACCAAGCGCCATTTGCCAGGTGGCATAAAAGAAGATACACCAACCCCAGAGCAGGCAGGGGATGCCAATTACAGCCAGCCCCTGTCCGGTCCAGACATCGGGCCACTGCCAGAAGTAATAGCTCGCTAATGCTCCCAGCATAAGCAGTAGCGCACCCCATGCTGTTTTGCGACTCGCTGAACTGAGGGCCAATACGATGGGTACGAAGAGATAACAGGGCCAGTATAACGGCTGCAAGATAGCCCAGAGCAGCAATAACCAGCCGCAACATTGCAGCATCGTCTCGATACTATTGGCGAACCAGAGAGAGAAGAAGAGATAACAACCGATAATTGTCAGGGCTCCTAAGGACCAGTTCTGGGGCAGGATGAGCCAGGATAAGTTGGCGGGTAGATGGACAGGCATGTTCAGAATGGCGGCATCCAGAGAGTTGATGGCATGTGCTTGCCAGAAGATGTCGCGCAGGTTTAAGAGGATACCTATCACTCCCCAGCCCTTCCAATAGGGAATGTAAGCCAGAAAAATGACCAGAACGGTGACAACCAGCATGCCCAGGGCACAAAGGAAGAACCAGCCACAGCCTTGCAAGCTGGCACGGCGCAACGCGAAGACAAATAAGAGCGGCAAGATGATCAAAGCATAGGGACAGACCAGAAAGGCCAACAAAGCACAAACCCAGCTCAAAACGTTGGCTCCGCGCTGCAAACAGAACAGCGCTAACAAGAGAAAAGAGACCAACAAGATCTCTGGATGGACCAGTGCAACACCGACCAGGAGAACCAGGGGATTCCAGGCGTAGCTCAGCGTCACGCCAAGACGTTGCAGTGGCTTCTGGTTGGAGGTGAAATTCCAGAGCAAAATGGCATTAAATATATGCACTCCCAGGGCCAATACACGCCAGGATAGAATCATCTGGGCGGGATCAGAACGCGAGATCAGTGCAATCAATATACTCAGATCCATCCATAGCGGTCCTACACTGCCGGGCGTAAAAGATGGCTGGGCGGGCAAGTAGTTCAGCAGAATTTGTACAGGATCATGTGCCAGCAGTGCACTATGCGCGATATAAGGATTGAGATAATAGAATTCGACCATCCGACCATAGAGACCTGAGACCAACATGGTACGCGTCAACTCGTTGAGGGAGAGCGGGGCAATGACCATTGTCACCGCAAAGAGGATACTAAAGAACAGAATCAAGCCGAAGAGCGGGCCCAGATAAAGCGTCGAACGAATAAGAATACGCCGACCAGCCCAATTTCCAGCCAATACCGCCAGCCAGATACAGAAAAGAGATGCACCTAACAGGACAAGCAATGGATACAGATGTCCATACAGCAGGCCGTGCCAGGGAAACCACGATAAGTTTACATAAGGAATCCAATCGAGACGCTGATAGGCCCATGTCAGCCCCGGCCAGAACTGCTCCCAATCATGTCGCAGTGGATCAACCTTCGCCCCACGGCCAGCCAGCCAGGGGTACAGTGCCAGATAGCAGAGCTCCAGAGAGCAGCCCAACACTACCAGCAGAAAAAAGGTCAGGCGACGTGCCCTGACCTGCCTCCGCAAAACTGACACATCACGCACAGGATAGATTGCCAATGTATTCACCGCAGGCATCGCAGCTGCTCCTTATCGAAAGATTTCTCTGAATTTTTCTCACGCTGCTATCAATTCAGCGTTCGTCTATCTATGCCAGGTTACCGCTTGCGTCGCTCCGCGAACGAAGGCGCTGTTTCTGTATGGAAATATACTCAATAATATCCTGACAATAGTATGAGCTATTGTGTATACCCTGTCAATAAAGCAAACGCAGACAGCGCCTCTTTCTAGCCCCCTTCTTTCCGCCCTCCACCAATAAACACATACTCTTCTACCCATATATGTAACAGGAAACGTAGGTGTGGGCCGACGTCGGCCCACACCTACGTTTTGTACGTTTTTAAAAGTAGGAAGATAGTCATGTTTTAGGGCAAAGAAAGGCGAGCATTTCCAGATTACCAACTTGTGCCAGTATAAAAAGAATAGGACCATAGAAAACAGTAGTAAAGTTGTACACCTCGGCTCTATTGTCAGACATGGGGAACAGTGCTATAATGCGTGGTATTGATGGCTTCCACAGGCTAGCGGACAGATTTTATGTTTATATCAATCCGCTCGTTTGGCTTGCCCACAAGCGAGAGGGAGCATCACTGCCACCCACGAATATCGTGGGACGATTTTTTTACTGAGGCCGCAAATAGGTAAAATAAACTTACTAGCGGCATCTGAGTTTAGCATCAAGTATGTATTGATGCTCCACCTGCTCGGGCAGAAAGTTCTCTGACCACGAGCACACCCAGAGGAAGGAGGTGGCTTCATGAGTCGAGATTACGAATTAGGCGTAGTCTTCAGTCCAGAAGCCAGCGAAGAGGAGACACGATCAGTATTAGATCGTATCGAACAGATCGTCGCTAAACATGAAGGTCACATTGTAAAGGTTAATCAGTGGGGACGTCGCCGTCTGGCTTATCCCATTGACCGCCACCGCGATGGAATTTATGTGTTCCTTGATATGGTTCTGACTCCTGAGACCGTGATTGAAATCGAACGTACCCTGAAGGTTTCGGAGATTGTTCTGCGCGAAATGGTTCGCAAACGCGATCCCAAAGCCGTCCAGAAAGAGCGCGAAGAGCGCGAAGCACGTGCTGCCGCTGCCGCCGCCGCTGCTGAAGCAGCCGAAAAGGCTCCTGAAGCAACGGAGACACCATCTGCAGAAGAAGCTTCAGCAGAGCCAGTAGCCGAAGAAAACCCGGCTGAAGAGGCTGCTGCTCCCGCAACCGACGAGACCGCTGCCCCTGTTGCGACCAGCAACGAAGAGCAGGTTCAGGCATAATTGGTCGGCATTGCCGTTCCAGAATGCTGAAAAATGAGACGTTTGGGTGCATTCGATGAAATCTCTCTGCATCAGGTTGAGGTTGTACAACACGTCGAAAGGATTTTGAGTCATGAACAAAATTATGCTGATCGGGAATCTCGGAAAAGATCCTGATATGAGCTACACAACCAACGGTACTGCCGTAACGAAATTTTCGTTGGCCGTGACCCGTCGTGGCAAATCTGCTAGCGGCGAGCGCGAGACAGATTGGTTTAATATCGTTGCCTGGAGTCAACTGGCAGAGACGTGTAACAACTACCTGAAAAAAGGTCAAAAAGTGTTTGTTGAGGGCCGCCTGGATCAGCGCCGCTATACCGATAAAGATGGTGTTAGCCGCACTGCTATCGATGTGGTCATCAATGACATGGAAATGCTGACACCTAAGAATCAACAACCGAGCAATACTAGCTCCGGTAGCGATTCCTATAACGTGGCCGATGACCTTGGAGATTTAGAGGATCACCCCTTCTAGATTGAAGGAGAAAGACTGTGCAGAGACCATCAGGTCCACGTCGTGAGCGACGTGAGCGTGGCGAGCGCTCTTCTCGCCGCAAAATTTGTCAATTTTGCCACGACCACGTACGAGAAATCGACTACAAAGATGCAAGCCGCTTCGTGAAACGATACATTTCTGATCGTGGAAAGATCGAGCCTCGCCGCAAGACGGGCACCTGCGCCAAGCATCAGCGTGGTTTGAGCACTGCAATCAAGCAGGCCCGCTTTATGGCCCTGCTCCCCTATACTGCAGAACATATGCGTGGGATGTAATACCCTATTGTTACTCCCTGCTTGTAGCTGATGAGGGATCTGGAGCAGTGAACTATACAAGGTTCCGCTCCAGATCCTTCGGGGTCCGACCTGCTCAATACTCTGTAGCACGGAAATTCAGTTTTTATTTGTAGCGAGAAGATAGTTCTCAATCCATAGGACAAACTGACACCGATACACGCGATCCGTTTCCAGGCAACTCTTCTGCGAGGTGTTGACATGTACAACAAGCAGAAGCGTGAAGCGACCGCAACCACCCTATTTGTGTGTATCGTGCAACCCGTGCCGGGGAGAGGGTTTTCCTGATGGCACAAGCCAGGGATATCCACGTTGGAGGTTTTGATGAAAAATCAAACGGCGCGTCGGCCTGAAGGTAAAGGCACCACGCGTTCTGCCCGAAGCAAATACAATAACAAGCAAACGGCGCATGTTGAAGCCCGGCGCGATGGTCAGCCCCTTATTTTTGGCTGGGGAGGCCACCTGAGCCGTGCTCAAAAGACACAGCTTCAACGTCTGGGTGTCTGGACATTTATTGGCTTCATTACGTTCCTCATCATTGTCGTAATCGCCGCATTCTGGATCAATTTCAACATTATCATTCCGAATTTGTCGGTTGCAAATGTCAACGGCCAAACCATTCCCCAATCTGATTACCGTAAACTGGTAGCCCTCAAAGGTCAGATCGCAGAGAATACCTTTAAAGGGCGCAATGGCACCCTGGCCCAGGAAGCAAGCATAAAGACAAAATCAACGGATCAGCAAAAAGTGGTGGATGCCGATACGAAGAAGGTGAATGATCTGACGACACAGATCAAAGCTCTTCCAAAGAATTCGAATCAGCTCACTGACCTCCAGAATCAGCTTACCGCAGCAAAAACACAGCAGACCAGTGATCAGAAAATCAAATCAAATTACGACAGTCAGTATGCTTCCCTCAATCAGACCGACCAACTTCAGGAACAGCTCTTTACCCAATCGCAAATTGGTACCGAGAGCGTGCAATGGCTGCAGGAAGATATTGTCATTCGTAACTGGCTGTCCAAACAAAGCACAGCCATTCAGAATAAGGTTAATCCTACCAGTAACTCGGTCAATCAAGCCTTGAATGCAGTGAAGGCAAACTTGCCCCGAGGCACAACCTACAACGGTTTCCTGCAGAACTCCAATGTCAGTGATGCGGATTTACAGTCGATGATGACCCTGATTCAGCGCCGCAATAATATGCAGAACTATCTGGCTTCGCAGATTACTTCGCCAACACGTCAGGTTCAGGCGCGTGACATCACATTGAGCACACAGTCAGCGGCTGCAAATATCTTAAAGCAACTCAAAGCCAATGGCGACTTCAATGCGCTCGCCAAAGCTCAATCCCTGGATAGTAACACGAAAACCAAGGGTGGTGAGCTTGGTTGGTTAGCTCCTGGTCAATATATGTTGAGTGATGGTGCCAATACAGCCGCCACTGTGGATAGCTGGATCTCTGATCCTGCCCGTACAGCGAATGAGCTCAGTCCAGTGCTGTCAGAAAACGGGACATTCCACATTGTACAGATCGAAAATATTGACCCATCACACGCGATTGACAGCGCCACATTGAAATCCCTGCAAGGGAATGCCCTGAAGTATTGGATCGAAGTCCAGAAGGTTCATGGCGTGAAGTTCAGTGATCCCGATTCGACCATGTTGTTTGATGCCTCCAACGTGCCGAGCTGGATTCCTCAATCACCGCCAACGACCCCGACACCTCAGATCGGTAGTACAACAGGTCAGTAAACACAACTTTGTTATCCATGTTGTAGGAGCATTTTTCGAAGCATCTTATAAATGACGGATAGATTGGTCAGCGCACTGCAAACCAGGGACTGACCAATCGATCTGATCCCGTAGCGCTCATGCCTACGCAGCAGGTGCGGAAAAATGCTCTCTATCCATTTTAGGCACACCCATCAGGCATACAATTAAGGGATAAAATAACACCCATGACGTCCATCGAAACACAGATACAACAACAGCCACGCGTACCTCAATCTCTTTTACAGATGACTGAACCAATTCAGGACCTCCTGGAAACAGCTTCTCTCTACCTCCATGTTCCATTTTGTCATACCCGTTGTTTCTATTGTGATTTCAATACCTTTGCGGGCATGCTCCCACTGCGAGAGCCCTATGTCCGGGCCCTGCTCACCGAAATAGCGTTGGCCGGTCAGCAGGCGCAACATGAAGATGGACGTAAACGCCGTTCACGCACAATCTTTCTGGGCGGGGGTACTCCAAGCCTGTTAAATGTCAATCAGATCACGCGTATACTTACCGCCTGCTTCCAATCTTTCGCGGTTGACGAAAATGCAGAGATCACCATGGAGGCCAATCCAGGTACACTCAATCAGGAACAACTCCAGGGCATTCGCAAAGTGGGTATCAATCGTTTGAGTATGGGCGCGCAGAGCATGGATGCAAAATTGCTCAAAACGCTAGGCCGTATTCATTCGCCAGCAGAGATCGTCCAGGCCGTTCGCTTCGCACGTGCCGCTGGCTTCTCATCTATCAATCTAGATTTTATGTTTGGATTACCAGAGCAGACCATGCAGCATTGGCAAGAGACACTCAAGCAGGCTCTCGATCTGCGACCCGAACATCTTTCACTCTATTCACTGATCGTCGAAGAGGGTACGCCTTTTATGGATTGGTTTAAAGAGGGACGTATCATTCCCGGCGATGAAGATCTCTGCGCAGATATGTATGAGTACGCGGACGAGCTGTTGCGGCAGGCTGGCTATGTCAATTATGAAATTTCTAACTGGGCGCTCCCCGGCTATCATAGCCAGCATAATCTTACCTACTGGCAAAATCTGCCTTATATCGGCATGGGTACGGGCGCGGCCTCCAGTTTTGCCAATCGGCGTTTTTCAAACGAACGCGAGCCCGCCACTTATATCAAAACGCTCAAAAGCGGTCGCCTGCCGGAGGTTGAAAGCGAAATCGTGGAGCATGCACAGGCCATGTCCGAGACAGCGTTTCTCGGCCTGCGCACCGCGATGGGAATCCATCTCCCCACCTTTGAAACGCGCTTCAAAGAAACATTTGCACAATTTGTGGGCAACCGCCTGCAACGCGTCGAAGAGGCGGGCTTATTAGAATATGAAGATGGCTGGCTACGCTTGAGTGACCGTGGACGTCTGCTGGGCAACGAGGTCTTTATGCGCCTGCTACCAGAATAACGACCATTGCCTGAGTTACCAGTAAGGAAAGAGACACGTGGAATTATCATCTCATCTGGCGGCCACATGGGAAATAAAGCCCAGACTTGACGACGCCTTTTTTGCGGAACTAAAACATACAAATATTACCCCGATCCAGGCACAATTACTTGCCAATCGAGGCATACACGACATAAAAGAAATGCAGGCTTTCATTGCTGCCAGCTATGAGGACACACGCGATCCCCTGACATTGATTGATATGCCACGTGCCGTTGCACGTATACTGCAAGCTATCGAACAAGAAGAACATATTACTGTCTATGGGGACTATGATGCAGATGGCGTGACCTCTTCGGCCCTGCTCTATCGCGTATTACGTCAGCTTAAACATCCCACTGCCGAACTGGATCATTACATTCCCAATCGCCTCAAAAATGGCTGTGGACTCAACGACAACGCTATCGAAATATTCAAAAAACGTGGAACCAGATTGATTATCACGACCGATTGCGCTAGCTCGGATGTCAGTCAGGTAGAACTGGCGAATAGCCTGGGCATAGATATCATTATTACTGACCATCACCATCCACCAACGGAATTACCAAAGGCGTATGCCATGGTCAATCCCTGGCGTCCAGACTGCAATTACGGCGAGCGCAACCTGTGTGGTGTCGGTATAGCCTTTAAGCTAGCACAGGCTCTCTATCGGGCATATAAACGGCCCACAGAGGAGGAAATGGAACTGCTCGATCTGGTTGCCATCGGCACAATTGCAGATATCGCTCCCTTGCTGGGTGAAAACCATACTTATGTACGGTTGGGATTAGAACGCTTAAATGCTACCCGCAAACCTGGCCTCCAGGCCTTGATCCGTAACGCCAATCTGCAACCGGGCAAGATTCGTGAGCGCGATATCGCCTTTGGTATCGCGCCCTGTATTAACGCTGCCGGGCGGATGAAGGAGGCCAGTATTGCCTTTGAGCTGCTGGTGACTGATGATAGCGCTGAAGCAGAGCGGATCGCGGAAGAGCTTAAGCAACTGAACATCCAGCGTCAGCAAGAGACTGAAGTTTTGGTAAATACGGTGCGCGAACAGGCCAGCAATTATCCCAATGACGCCGTAGTCCTGGTCCATGGTGAAAACTGGCACGAGGGTATTATCGGTCTGGTAGCAGGCAAGATGGCCGAAGAGCTGGATAAACCGGTCCTCGTCCTCAGTGATGATCCAGAAAGACAGACCAGCAGAGGATCAGCGCGGAGTCAGAAGGGCTTTAATATCATTGAGGCGCTACGGGACTTTAGTTCGCAACTGGAGCGCTATGGCGGTCATAAGCAGGCAGCTGGATTTACTATTCTCAGTGAGCGCGTTGAAACATTGCGTGCCCATCTCTTACGCTGGCAGAAAAATGATGGGGCCACCACAGCCTTGATCGATGGCAGTAATATGCCAGATCCCACTGGCATTGTCACCGAACAGGAAAGTAGCGAAACCGCGCCGCCCCTTACTCCCCGCATGGTAGATCTGACCATCACACAAATGAGCAAGCTTGATTATAAAACGTATAAGGAGCTACGCCAGCTCGCTCCATTTGGGGCAGGGAATCCAGAGCCACTCTTCGCGATAGAACGTCTGCGCCTGCTCAATGCGCGGGCCAGCGGCCCCAATCGACAGAATATGCTCATGCGCCTGGCAGTCCCGCAAAAAGGAAGTGACCCGCAAACAGCACAGCAGCCTTCCAGACAAGAGATACTGCCCAATGGTATCTATACACGTGGGGCCAGCGAGATAGCCCGCTTCCAGAATGTCAACGAGGTTGATGTGATCTTTCGTCTCAGCTCAGCCGAAAACGACAGCAAACCAGATGTCTGGCTCAAGATTCTGGATGTTGAGCCATCCAACTAACCTCACAGCAGAGGCCAGCCATGTAACATCGCATGGTTGGCCTCTTACTAAAGAATTCAATAATATGAATATGACTACGGAAAAAAACATTCGTTCAATGATACAGTAGCCTGGCGGCTTCATCAAATGCTTACGGATAAATGCCCCGCAACTCGGTAGCTTCAGCCACACGACTCACAGCTAACAGATACGCGCCCATACGCAAATTGGTCTCTTGCTCCTGCGACTTTTGTAGCACTGCCTCAAATGAACGAGACATAATGGCATCCAGGCGCTGATTGATCTCAGCTTCTGACCAGAAGAAATGCTGAAGATCCTGGACCCATTCAAAGTAACTCACCGTCACACCACCCGCATTCGCCAGAATGTCCGGTATCACCAGGACCCCATTCTCATTGAGGATATGATCGGCCTCAGTGGTTGTTGGACCGTTGGCGGCTTCAATGACCACACGGGCCTGTACACGGGCCGCATTCGCACCCGTAATCTGATTCTCAAGGGCTGCCGGAATGAGGATATCACAGGGCAGTTCCAGCAACTCGGCATTCGAGACTGGCTCGACGCCAGGCAGGCCGCGTAGATTACCATGTTCCCGTGAAAAACGCATTGCCGTTGGAACATCGATACCATGAGGATTATACACACCACCACTGACATCACTTAATCCAATCACCTTACAGCCCAGTTCATGCAACAAACGGGCACTGATACCACCGACGTTTCCAAAGCCCTGGATCACCACCGAGGACTGTTCAGGAACCATACCGAGATGGCGCATAGCGGCCTTCGTCACTACCAGTACTCCGCGTGCAGTCGCCTCCAGACGTCCTTCGCTCCCGCCGATTGCCAGTGGCTTCCCCGTAATCGCCGCCGGGACCGAATAACCCTGATGCATTGAATAGGTATCCATCATCCAGGCCATAATCTGTGGGTTGGTATTCATATCAGGAGCGGGAATGTCACTATTGGGACCCATCAGAATGGAAATCTCGGTCGCATAACGACGGCTGAGGCGCTCAATCTCGCCGCGCGACATCTGATGGGGATCACAGATTACCCCCCCCTTCGCACCACCAAAAGGAATATTCACGACCGCACATTTCCACGTCATCCACATTGCCAGAGCCCGCACCTCATCGAGAGACACTTGAGGACTAAAACGAATGCCTCCCTTGGCCGGACCACGATTAATGTTATGCTGTACTCGATAGCCAGTAAAAACCTGGACATCGCCATTGTCTAAGCGTACAGGAAAATTCACGCTAAGCTCGCGTTTAGGAGCCCGGAGAATTGTACGCATCGCCTGCGATAATCCCAGACGATCAGCCGCCTCATCAAATTGCGCGACGGCCACAGCATAAGGACTCACAAAATCGACAACCATAATAAACGGAACCTCCTCTTACCTGACCCGAAAAGTCAGGCTGCTACGTCGCATGAAAAGCATCATTGCTTCCCTCTCACCACATGCTAAGTTCCCGATAATAAGATACCTGGTAACGGTAAAAACCCGCCCATCCGGGCGGGCTCGCGTATAGTCCATATAACCTACAGTATAGCATCAATCCTTAAATACTATCAAGTCAACAAGTCCATAATTATCTCGCTTCTCAGACGATATATAATAAAATTATTATTCACAAAACAACTTATAGTAACGAAAACTATCACGGCTAAAATAAGAGTTTTATTTTTTACAGGATATAATTCCATGTATTATCGTATTTTCTGGCGAAAAGAGCCTCTTCCACGCAGGCACGTATCCCCCAGGCGATACACAGCCATTCCTGGTCATCCAATCACCTGAACACGGTTTGCCTGTGGACAGACAGGGACTTTCAACACGCCTGGCGAGCGGCTCGCCAGCGCGCTTCATCCTGTTGTAGCTCACAAAATTATGTAAAAAGTATCTACTACAGCAGCAGAGGAGAGCATAGACAAATTTACTGAGCAGTGCATATAATGGAAAAGAACACCTCTATCGCTATACAGCGAGGCGGTTTTATGGCATTGTATCTGAGTACAGTATTTATCTGTGTTTGAAGGGGAGTCGAGGTATACACTTTTATGCGCATTCGTGTTATAGGAGCACCCATTGATTTAGGTGCAGACCGTCGTGGCGTTGACATCGGACCACGAGCTATCCGCTACGCAGGCTTAAACGATCAACTACACAGGCTTGGTCATACAGTCAATGATGTCGGGAATCTCGATGTTCCCCTGCCTGAAAACCAGCCCACCGGCAATCCCCGCTTAAAATATCTTGAGCCAATCACAAAACTGGCCGAAGATCTGGCCCACACTGTATCAGATGCCCTGGCCGAGCAAGAATTTCCTTTAATCCTGGGTGGTGACCATAGCATGGCATTGGGATCAATCAGCGGAGTAGCATCCAAGCATAAAAACCTGGGAGTCATCTGGGTAGATGCCCATGCCGATTTCAATATCGAATCCACTACCCCTTCCGGCAATATTCACGGCATGATCCTGGCTGCCCTCGCTGGTTTAGGAGAAGAGCAACTGGTCAATGTATGCGGCTGGGCTCCCAAAATTGATAAGAACAAAATCGTTATCCTGGGCGCACGCGATCTGGATGAAGGTGAACAAAGGCTGCTACGAGAACAGCATATCCACGTCTTCACCATGTCGGATATTGATCGGCGCGGCATCGCCACCGTTATGCAGCAAGCGATTGAGATCGCAGGGGCGGATAATGGTCCGATCCATCTCAGCCTGGACCTCGACTCCCTCGATCCCAAGGAGGCCCCCGGTGTTGGCACCCCGGTACGGGGAGGACTCAGCTATCGTGAGGCCCATTTTGCCATGGAAATGCTTGCGGAAAGCGCACGTCTGGTCTCAATGGACGTTGTAGAAGTCAACTCTATTTTGGATCGCGAAAACGCCACCGCTCAACTTGCCGTTGAGCTCACACTCTCAGCCCTGGGCAAAAAGATCCTCTAATGGTGAAAGCTTATCCCATCAGTACGCTTTCCAGGCGGGAGTACGAGGAACCGCAACTTTTATAGATAATCCTCACATTGTATAAATGTCTCGTAGGCGTTATCATCAGGTCATTGCAGATATATATCCATGAGGTTTTAATACATCTTCTAGCACTCGATCACAACATTGGAGAAGGAGGAGACGATAAGTAGCAACAGTGCGGCTTATCCACAAAAATAATGGACGCAAAAATACTTTACATGAACGGTGAATACCTTCCAGCCGAGCGTGGTTTCATTTCAGTACGTACCCACGCGTTTGCCTACGGAACCGGTGTGTTTGAAGGCATTCGCGGTTACTGGAATGCCGAGACCAAACAGGTCTATTTATTCCGTCTGCGTGAGCACTATCAGCGCCTGCTCAATTCCTGCAAGATCCTGCGTATGAGCCTGCCCTATTCGGTTGATGAACTCATCGCCAGCAGCGTGGAGTTGGTCAAACGCAACGATCAACACGAAGATGTGTACCAGCGCCCGGTAGCCTATAAGAGCAACGAGATCATTGGCGTCCGTCTGAACGGCCTTACTGATGACTATATCCTCACCTCCGAGCCTCTAGGTGATTACGTAAGCACTGGCGGCCTACGCTGCGGTGTCTCATCCTGGAGACGTATTGATGATAACGCCATTCCTGCACGTGCCAAAGTCACTGGCAGTTATGTCAATGCCGCCTTTGCCAAAACGGAAGCCCTCCAGAACGGCTTTGACGAGGCTATCATGCTCAATCATGACGGACACGTCTCCGAAGGTAGCGCGGAAAACATCTTCTTGATTCATAATGGAGAGATCATCACCCCGGCACCTTCAGAAAACATCCTGTTGGGTATCACCCGTGAGACCGTCATTCAGTTAGCGAAAAACGAACTGGGACTCACTGTACACGAACGCCAGATCGACCGTACCGAACTCTATACAGCAGACGAAATCTTACTTTGTGGCACCGGCGCTCAGATTGCTCCGGTCATCGAAGTGGATCATAATCCCGTAGGGAACGGGCAAGTAGGACCGATCAGCCAGAAGCTCCAGAACCTCTACATTGACATCGTCCGCGGACGTAATCCCAAATATCTCGACTGGTGCACGCCAGTCTACGCTGAAGTCGCTGCCCAGCGTTAAGCTTGCAAGCAGACATAGAAAGAGAGCCAGGGACAGATAATTGCTCAGCTTATTATCTGTCCCTGGCTCTCTTCATAGTAGGCCTTTGCGCCGATAGGGAGGCGGTTGATTTTCGTTGAAGTGCCTGTTTCCTCTTTGTGCTCATAGCGTTTATTGCTCCATCTGAGATATTTCCGTTCGCGAAGACGTTGAACCCATGCCCTGGCCATTGCCTCCACGATCTCTGTATGAGGCAATGAGACCTCGCTGTCGTAAGCTCCTTTCCAAGATTACTCGTAGCGCAACAGTTCGCGGATGTGCAGGCGTGACGCGGTGAGAGCCAGACCCACGCAGGCCAACGCGCGACTCTTCTCTATGCACCAATTCTGATTTCGCTATTATATGTCAAGGTTGCATGAGCGCTATTCACCTTCTGAGACAAGATGTAGAATCCGGCTTTCAGGTTTTTATCCAACTGAAAGTCATATTGGTACGTTTTATTCGTCCAATCATCTGTTTGAATCACAGGCATCGACTTGACGATGGTTCCAGTCACGCCTTGCGGTGTCATCGCCTTCTTCATAGCATCCATTGTCGCGTATGGCCCTCTCAGATCCGCGTAGATGCTCACAGGCGAGGCGGAAGATTCAGTTGAGTCGCTAGCGGCCAGGGAAGTCCACTTGAGCGAAAATGAAGCGCCTGAATTGAAGGTGTAGAACTCCTCGCCCGCTTGCGTCCCAGTCCCTGATAGATTCTTTGTAAAATTTTCATAATTATAGGTTTTATGGGGAGTGCCACAACTACACAGCACAAGCAGAATCATCACACATAACAGACTGGTAGTCAGAGCAAACGGATGACGAAGCTTTGAAGGTGCGATAAACATATCTTATTTCTCCTTAGGCATGGTTCAGAATGAGCTCAGATCAATGTGACAACTTTGAACAACCCACACTGTGAAAAATAAATCCTGAGAGGGCCTCCTGAGCGGCTTCAGGATTTATTTGTGGGTGTTTCCATCGTTCACAACTGTCACATCCATTTGAACCTTGCCTTATATTTTTTATTCATAGCGCAGGATATCGGCAATGCGCAGATGAGCGGCATTCAACGCAGGCCCAATACTGGCAATAGACATGATACCCATAATGACCACGAACATCTCAACAATCACCAGAGGATCAAAGGCGAAGGAAACTGATAATAGGACACGATTCAGAAAGTACACAAATCCATAGGCTGCGGGGATACCCAACAAGACCCCAAGAACCCAGGCCAATATCGAGAGCGACGCACCCTCAATCCAGAATACGCCTGCAACATTGCGCCCCGTGGCTCCCATTGAACGCCAGATGCCAATCTCGCGACTGCGTTCTAAGACCGACGTTGTCAACAGATTAATCAGCGTGAGCAAGCCAACGCAGCCAATCAAAGAGGCAAAAGCATAGAGCAGCAACGACACTGGTTGAAACTGATTTTGTGCTTGCTCGATAATAGCTTGCATGGCAAGCACATTTCCATTCAGATTGTCCTGCGTCAAGGTCACACCGATACTACGCGTCAATCGATCAACCATATTGCTACTGCGATCAGTTGCCTGTATAATCAAACTTGAGGCTTGATCAGTGGGAACCTTATTAAACTGATTTAGCCCAGAAACGCTAGTGATTCCGACCCCTAAGAACTTATCCGAAAACCTACAAGGAGGAAACGCGATCACATTGTTGAAAGCAAATGAGCGCACAAGCCAAGCACAACAAGGTCTGATAGGAACGCGGGCGCTTCTCCCAGCGGATCAGCAGAC
>NZ_BIXY01000041.1 GCF_008326305.1 Dictyobacter arantiisoli
CGGCGTTGCTCGTTCAGGGTTGCCCCCATTGACGAAAATTCCTCACTGCTGCCCCCCGTAGGAGTCTGGGCCGTTCTCAATCCCAGTGTGGCTGATCGTCCTCTCAGACCAGCTACCGATCGCCGTCTTGGTAGGCCATTACCCCACCAACCAACTAATCGGGCGCAGGCTCATCCTCTGGCGCTCTTGCGAGCTTTGCTCTTACGAGCGTATGCGGTATTGTCGGCGATTTCTCGCCGGTATTCCTCACCAGGGGGTAGATAGCCCACGTGTTCCTCACCCGTCCGCCACTCTCTTCTTGCGAAGAGCGTTCGACTTGCATGTGTTAGGCACGCCGCCAGCGTTTATCCTGAGCCAGGATCAAACTCGCCATCCAATTTTTATAAAAACGTCATCTCTACAGACAACATTTAATGCACTGTTATGGCAAGCTCGTCAAAGCAATTGACTGGCTTATTGTTTTATCTGTTTCCTTACCACTCTTCAGTTGTTCAGGTTCTTCCACTGCTTTCGCTATAGAAGCGCTTCAGACATTCCGTCTGGCGCAAGAAGGATAATATCACTGACCGGCTTTTCTGTCAAGCGTTTTTTTAAGCAGTTTTTACGAAAGAGGTTAAATTCAGTCCTTGCCCTGTTCTTTTGACCGATGTTCCTTGAATGAAATGACTTTTTCATCCACGATCTCCTTTGGATTGTGATGTTTTTGTTCCTCACTTTCACTTTGCGAGCTTTGCTCTAAATAATAACTGCTGGTCAGGGCCAGACCAACACCAAAGGGAATGAGCCCTGGAAGAAGCCAGGGGCCTAGATGGAGCGGCGTGGCCGTAAAGGCTGTTGGCAGCACAAATCCGAGTGGATAAAGCCCAACTGTCAATGATATGCCCACCATCATAATAATCAAGCCTGCCCGTAATATGCCACGATTGCGGCGCTGGCGGACAGGAGGAATGCCATGTGTGATCATTGCCATGCGTTCCCGATGTTGAATGTAACGGATCAGAGCAATGAATCCTAAAAAGAGAATCAGGGCGATCAGCCACCCCAGTAAGAGTGCTAAGACGTTGTATGACATTTCGGGCTACCTCTTTATACGAAATGGTTTCTGTTATGATAAGATACGTTTAGCCTGGATATATGTTTCGTCAAATTGATGAAACATTTTTTTTAGATCTGTTCTCTAATGTAGCATGATGAGTGAGTATCTATTGCAGCCACCACATAGTATGGGAATGTCTCTTGCAAACATAACTTCTGCGTCTGTTGAGCAGGATGATATCGCGTTGGTTACAGCCAGTAAAGCCGGTAACCAGGATGCGTTTGCCTTACTGGTGGAACGTCACCAGCGTCGTGTATTTAACCTTGTTTATCGTATGCTGCAGCAATATGAAGAGACAAATGAAGTCACTCAAGAAACATTTTTCGCGGCATGGCAGGGATTATCTTCCTTCCGAGGTGATGCTCAATTTTCGACCTGGCTTTATCGCATCGCCTATAACTGCGCTTTAAAGCAACTGGATCTGCGGAAGCGAGATAATGCATTGCAAGCGGCTATTCAAGCCAAGACGATAGAGAACGATGAGCGTGTTGGTACGGAATTAGAAGTACGTGATCGACAGGCCCTTGTCCGTGAGCATATATCGACATTGCCTGCAAAATATCGTATTGTACTGGTACTAAGACATTTGCAGGAAATGACCTATGAAGAAATGGCTGAAATCTTGACAATGCCCATTGGCACGATCAAGACACATTTATTTCGCGCTCGTAACCTTTTGAAAGAGCGTCTTGAGGCGTTTGATCAAGAGTGGAAATCAAGAGGTTAGCATGCACTGTTCCCAGGCCACACGTCAAATACAACTCTATACTGATAAACAACTTAGTTTGGAAAAAATACGTACTTTAGAAAAGCATCTCTCTACCTGCGGTGATTGTTCGCGCACTTATTTTTTATTTATGGAGATTGATCAAGCTTTAGCTACTACTGAGATGATTCGTGAGCCTGAAGATTTGACCGCAAATGTGATGCGCCGTGTCGCGCTGAGCGTCCAGCAATCTGAATCCCAGGTGCAGGTCTCTCGATCATTTCTCTCCTATCGTCCCTCCTGGCTGGAGATGCTCTTTGCCAGCGCACTGGCTACCGTCGCCATGTTAGGACTGCTATTGCAACTGCCCTCGATCCGTACGTCGTTCTTTGCCAGCGCCAGTCATAATCTCCTGGCTGGATTTTTTTTGACCCTTTGGAACCTTCTGGGAACTGCGAATGTCAATCTCCTGATGACCTTTTTATGGATCATTGGAACCATACTTGGCATCTGGATCACGCTCATCGTAGCTGGCTCCGACATGCGTACCGTCTGGTACAAAGCCGTCATGGACCGCCTCCCCGTCTGGTAATCGTTCAGAGTCACAATCGAGATGCCCGACCTGTCAACATCTTCTACAGATCGGACAGCTCGAACATCAACTCCTGGCCCTTTATTTCCGTCTCGCCCGCTTGCCATCCAACTTCATACCTCGATAAATCTCCTCAATAGCGAACTGGATGTCGAGACCATCCAGTGTAACCGTGCTCTCTGGACCATAGGTATAAAGTTTCCAGCCAGTATCCTCGCGCTGATACACCTCAACGCGCATACTCAAGGAATCAACCAGCACATATTCTTGTATCGTCGCGCACTCTTGATAGTAAATAGACTTTCTACCTCTATCAATGCCCTCAGTAGTTGGGGAAAGCACTTCGACCACGAGGCAAGGATAACGAAGCATATCCTCAAGCTCGTGATCATCCGGGTTGCAACTCACGGTGATGTCCGGGTGCACATAGCGATCTTCAGCCAGTTGGAGCCGGATATCCGAATTATAAATCCAACATGGACCACCTCTTAAGGACGTACCAAGGAGAATCGTCAAATTGGCGATAATAGCTGAATGATAGGTACTTCCACCTGCCAGCATGCGCAACTGCCCCTCAAAATACTCATAGCGCGCATCATGGCTATTACGATCAAGGATGAGATAGTCTTCAACGCTCATCTTTGGATATTCTGGTAATACCATTGTTTCCTCCTTAATACAGTTCCTGGAAATAGGAAGATCGCCACATCCCACATACTAGTATAGTATAATGTAATTTACAGATTTCTGCTATCCATCATCCACTATAAACGGATGCATTTTCTGTTAAGGGCATAGCATGTCAACTTCAGGTTTTACCAATAAAAAGAACAAATAATGAAGCGTTACTACATCGTTGCTACATTACAAGGTGGGTATGAACTTTGACTAAAAAATCATGAGATGTACTTTCTTATCTCTATTGACATTTTACTTATGACGGGAGTCGGTCAACAAATCGATCAAGTTGTTCCATATCGTGGAGCACTGGCCCATGACCAAAGCAGACGAGAGCTGGATGTAATTGTGCAAGTTTACGAATAGAGCAGCGGTTCTCTTCAGGATCCAGCGTAAAGACGGCCGGCGGCTCATACAGGCCAATTTTGCCCGTGAGAGGATGGTTATTGCGCAACACGTCTCCCACAATCGCCACCCGGTCGGACTCACGAAAGTACATCACATGGCCAGGAGTATGTCCGGGCATATGGATAACGCGAAATCCAGCTATTTCGTCACCATCATGCAGGCTTCGTTGGACTGAATACGCTGGCCCGGCGAACCCCAGTTGCATTATTTTAATGGCGGCAGTCCTGGGGACCATGGGAGCATGTCCCTCCATGCTCGCGATGTCCGCTTCAGGACAGGCAAGTGGGATGCCGCGGGTGGTGCAGATCTGCTTGACGGCTCCCTGATGATCGGGGTGGCAATGGGTCAGTGCCACCTGCGAAAGGGGGATGTTTGCCAGTTGTTTGAGCAGACTGGAAGCATCCCAGCGTGTGGCTGCGTCAATGAGCACATCCTCAATGAGATAGACATTGAAGAGGTTTGCTGGAAAACAGTTGCTCAACTGCCAGACATGATGAGCAATCATCTGCATGTCCGTTATCTGCGTGGAATCAGTGACGGAAGCTTTCTGTCGTGGAGTATGGTCAGATAGGTTCATCGTGCTTTGGTGTCTCCTTCGAAAAGAAGCCGGAGCTCTTCCACCACCTGTTCTAAGGGGTGTGTACTGCGCTCGGCTTGACAGAGTAAGAGCGCCCCTTCAATTGCGGAGAGCGCAAAGAGTGCTCTCGCAGGAGCGCGCGCTGGTTCGCAGCCTGAGGCAATCAGCAAGTGTTCCAGGCGTGTCAGCCAGGCATGGTAGCCAGCGCGAGAGGCATGCTGTATGAGATCACTGGTGGCTGCCATCTCTAATGTGACTGTAGCCAGCGGACAGCCTTTTTGAAAATTGGATGTCTGGAGGCGCTCGCGAAAGAAGGAGATGAGAAGAGAGAGCGCCATGCCCAAATCAGTGCCTTCCACAATGATGGCATCAAGCTCGTGTGTAAAAGCTTGCCCTGCTGCTGAAACCGCTTCTGCCGCCAACTCTTCTTTTCCCCCAGAAAAGTGATGATAGAGCGAGCCTTTCGGCGTTGCGCTCAGATGGAGGATTTGGTTCAAGCCGGTCGCATGATAGCCCTGTGCCTCCATCAGTTCAACAGTCGTAGCAATGATGCGTGTCCGTGTTCCTTCTGTCTCCAAGAGATCCTCCTGTACCGACTGGTCTAACTACTATCACCAGTATAGTGACTGGTCTAGCAAATGTCAAGACCCAGATCTTGAAGCAAGGATCAGAAAATAACCAGTGAGAATCCCTTTCACATGCTTACCAAAAAGTCTCGGCTTGAGGCGCATGTTCCTCCCTCGTAAAAAATATCTCACATGGAGTTGTGAGGAGTCCTTTTTCCTCTAAGCATGGTCCTGTTCGATCCAATTTCCACACGACAGGTTTGGAGTGGGCGAAATCAGTCGGGAAAGCTGTCCCAAAAAAAGACAATTCCCTCCTCTTTAAGCATGACGATCTGATCCAGTCATGTCTTCCATCGCGTTAGATCTACAAAGTGATCTCCGTTTGGAACACCGTGACCGCCTGGCCTCCAATTTGCACACGCTCTGGCTTTGCTTCACGACCATGGACAGAAACCTCCACCTGTCCAGTTCGCTGCATCGCTTCGCCTTGCCCTCCAACAATGGACAAGCTAGGGGGTGTTGCACCTACACAAAAATTTGTATTGTCTGTTGCTGATGTTGCTGAGCACCTGGGCGTGTGTCGGCAGACGGTTTATAACTACATTTACTTTGAAGGGATGCCTTCAATCAAAGTAAGAGGAATGAGACGTGTGTACCTTGATTTCCTTCATACTTGGTTGAAAGAACGTGAGCAAGTACTTGCTTAGGGGAGGTTGTGTATGGCAGAGAAAAAAGTCGTGGTCATAATGAGGGTTCGGTGTACTTTGATGCAAGTCGTGATCGTTGGGTAGCGGCGGTTTCGATTGCTCCTGGTAAGCGCAAAAAGTTTTACTTTGAGAAAAAACAAGACGCTATTAAGAAAAAGAATGAGGCTCTGCGAGAACTTGAGAAGGGGACTTTAGCTACAGGGACTCGGCAAAAACTCGGTGAGTATTTAGTGGATTGGTTAGAGAATGTTCACAAGAGCAAGCTTCGTATTGGTACTTATGTCAATTATAAAAAGCTTATTGGGTATGTGGTCGCTGACCTGGGCGAGATATGGTTACAAAAGCTTACTCCTCAGCAAGTGCAAGCCTTCTATTCAAAAAAGCTTGATGGTATGCTTTCATCTAAGGTTGTGCATGATATTCATGGTGTGTTGCACCTGGCGTTAAATAATGCGGTACGTTGGGGAATGGTGTCAAGAAATGTGTGCGACCTGGTGACTCCTCCTAGCATAGTAAGTCGTGAGGTTGTGCCATTAACGGTAGAGCAAACGCATGTGTTGATGAAGCATATTCGGGGGCATCGCCTGGAAGTCTTGCTTGCAACGGCGGTTGTAACAGGTATGCGTCGGGGTGAGCTGCTAGCTTTGCGTTGGTCTAACATTGATCTTGATCGTAAGCGTTTGCAAGTATTGCATTGTTGTTTTTTTGTTCTGTAGTGTTTTTTTGAGTAGTGGTATAAAGCAAGGCTGGAAGCTCGTTTATGGCGATACTTCCAGCCTTGTCATTTAGTCGGGGTGAGAGGATTTGAACCTCCGACCACTACAACCCCATTGTAGTGCGCTACCGGGCTGCGCTACACCCCGCTGTTCTTGTAGGGAACAGATAGGAGTATAGCAGAAAAGAAAAATCAAGTCAAGCATTTTTTTGCTGAAATTTTTCACGCTGGTAATTCACATCCAATGAGGCGCGTTTGATCCCCGAATTTGTCACTGGCTGCTAGACTTTTGTGGAGCAGTATGCTAAACTTTACGGTAGATAAATATGCTGCATTGTGCAGTGAAAAGCGTTGATGGGGAGAGTAGACGTTCTCAAGCGTTCAGGGAGAAAAGGTCATCGACTGTAAGCCTTTTTACGCCGCCGCCCGTTGAAGTTCACCCTAGAGCTGGCTGTTGAAGTGTATTCATTCATAGAGTAGACAGCCCCGGTATGTCACCGTTATTGGACAAACCGAGTGGAATACTGACTGGCTCTTTTGCGTGCCGGGTGGTTGTGCGTTGATGATGCGATGCATTGACTGAGAGTATTCAATACGGGTGGTACCACGGAGCTTGCTATACCGACAACTTCGTCCCTGTTGACGAATGTCGGTTTTTTGATTTTTTGGAGGTTGTTATGGTTGGACAACTCGAACAGTTGCTCGGTCAACTCGATGCGCTGCGCGTGCGGGCACTCGAGGAATTGGAGCCGATTAACTCATCTGCTGATTTAGAAGAATGGGATACCCGTTATCTGGGACGCAATCGTGGCGAGTTGAAGAGTCTCTCTTCTGTGATGCCAAAGCTTACGAAAGAAGAGCGCCCGGTGGTGGGGCAAAGGATCAACGCGGTAAAGACTGCGTTGGAGCGTCATTTACAGGAGAAGCGCGAGGAGTTGAAGCAGCGCGAATTGCTGCTGGCCCTGGAGAGAGAGCGTATTGATGTGACCTTGCCTGGCCGCGCCCTTCCTGTTGGGAAGATGCATCCCCTTTCACGTACGATCCTTGAGGTGACTGAGATTTTTGCTCGCATGGGCTTCAGTGTGGTACAGGGCCTGGAAGTTGAAGACGATTATCATAACTTCCAGGGATTGAATATTCCTACCGATCATCCTGCCCGCGATATGCAAGATACCTTCTGGGTGTCCCCTGAACAGATCCTGTTGCGTACTCAGACCTCGCCGATGCAGATCCGTACGATGGAGCAGTCAGAGCCTCCTGTGCGCGTGGTGGTGCCGGGTAAGGTCTATCGCAATGAGGATATCGATGCGACCCATGAGGCGATGTTCCATCAGATTGAGGGCTTGCTGATCGATGAAGTGTGTACGATGGCGGATCTCAAAGGCTGTCTGGAGCGCTTCGCACATGAGATGTTTGGCCCGGAGCGCCGTGTACGCTTCCGTGGTAGCTATTTCCCGTTCACGGAACCCAGCGCCGAGATGGATATTAGCTGCGGTTTGTGTGATGGGAAGGGATGCCGTTCTTGCAAATATAGCGGCTGGCTGGAGATCTTAGGTTCTGGTATGGTACATCCCCAGGTCTTGCGCAATGTTGGCTATGATCCTAAAAAATATCGCGGCTTTGCCTTCGGTATGGGTGTCGAGCGGATTGCGATGTTAAAATATGGTATCGGAGAAATACGTCTCTTCTCCGGCAATGATTTACGCTTCTTACGCCAGTTGTAGTGGCCTGATTGAAGTGTATGGGTGCGTGGCGTTCCCACGCATGAAGGAGAAGACGCAATGAGAGTTCCTTTGAGCTGGCTCAAGGATTATGTGGATATTAGCCTGTCGCCTGAAGAATTAGCGCATACGTTAACAATGGCTGGTTTAGAGGTGGAGGGCATTGAATATATCGGTGCCACCTGGGGCGATAAAATTATTACTGCCCAGATTGATCATCTGGAGAAGGTGGAAGGCTCAGACCACCTGAATTATACGAAGATTAATACTGGTAGTGAACAGATCAATGTAATTTGTGGCGCGCCCAACATTAAATTGGGCGATAAGGTACCACTGGCTTTGCCGGGTGCACAGGTCGGGGATATTACGATCAGCGAGACACGCAAGTTTGGGTATGTCTCACAGGGTATGCTGTGCTCACCAAGCGAGCTTGGGATGGGCAATGATCATTCCGGTATCTATATTCTGGAGCCTGCTACGGAGTTAGGTCAGCCGCTGGTGAATCTGTTGGGTGAGGTGGTCTTCGATTTTTCGATTAAGGCCCATCGCGGTGATCTTTCTTCAATTATTGGGATTGCCCGTGAGGTTGCAGCCTTAACGAAGCAGCCGCTGCGTATCCCACAGCCACACGTACAGGAGCAGGGCACACCTACCAAGGAACTGGTACGGGTTACCGTTGAGGATAGCGAGCTTTGCCCTCGTTATACCGCTCGCGTGATAAGCAATGTGCAGGTGGCTCCTTCACCCAATTGGATGGCACAGCGCTTGCTGGCCGCTGGCATGCGTCCCATTAATAATGTGGTGGATATTACCAATTATGTCTTGCTAGAGTTTGGTCAGCCCCTCCATGGTTTCGACTATGATTTGGTGCCAGAACACCATGTGATTGTGCGCCGCGCCCATGAGGGTGAGGTCTTGACGACGCTTGATGATGTGAAGCGGAAACTGTCTCCTTCTATGTTGCTGATCACTGATATCAATGGTCCTACGGCTATTGCTGGTGTTATGGGTGGTGCGGTCAGCGAGATCAGCGCAAAGACGACATCGGTCTTATTGGAAGCGGCAAACTTCAAAGCAGGCAATGTTCGCCGTACTTCGACGCTGTTGGGCTTGCGCACAGATGCCTCCACGCATTTTGAGAAGGGGCTGGACCCGGAGCTAACCCTGGCGGGCGCGAATCGGGCTGCACAACTGCTTGCTGAATTGGCGGGCGGAAATGTCCATCCTGGTATCGTCGATCATTATCCTCAGCCAGCGCAAGCGCGGATGCTGGACTTCTCCGTCGAGGATGTTGAGTGGTATACCTCAATGAAAGTGACCCAGAGTGAGGCTATTGATGCTCTAACCGCGCTTCATTTCACGGTTGTAGCTTCTGAGGATGGCAAGTCTATGCAGGTGACGGTACCAACCTATCGTTCAGATGTCAAAGAAAGTGCCGATCTGGTCGAAGAGGTGATTCGCTTAATTGGCTATGATCGCATTCCAAGTACCATTCCTGATGGTCCATTGCCTGCGTTAAGCCAGGATCGCTGGTTTGAGCGTGAGCAGGAGGTGCGTTCTCTCGCGGTTGGCGCTGGCTTGAATGAGATTATTACCTACACCCTGACCAGTCGGACCCGTATGGCGAAGGTGCTGGCACAGGTTGATGGTGCCTCCGCGACTGCCCTGCTCCAGGTTTCAGGTCGTTCGGTTGCACAGACTCAAGCTACACTGGCGGCATCCAATGTCGTGACGGATAGTGCGGATTTTGACATACGCTCCATTCCTGCCGTGACGTTGGTCAATCCATTGAGCTCTGATATGGATGTGATGCGCCTGACCTTGCTGAGCAATTTGTTAGAGACTGTTCAGGAAAACAGTAAGCATAATAAAGCTGGCTTGCGCTTCTTCGAGCTGGGACGTCGTTATCTGCCAGGTGAGGATAAGCAGCAGTTACCGGAAGAGCGGCGTACCATTGGCGTCGCCCTGTGTGGTCCGGCTGAAAATACCTGGTTGCCTGAATTATCCCATGCAGCGGATTTCTATGATCTCAAGGGTGTCATTGAGACATTACTGGAAGGTTTGAAGATCACCCATTATCGCTTCGCGTCAACGCAGCATCCAACCTTCCATCCTGGCCGTACAGCCCTGGTGGAACTGGGACAGGAAGATGCTGCTGGCGAGATCAACTATATTCCCGTCGGTGTGATTGGTGAGGTTCATCCATTGGTGCAGCAGCGCTACGATTTACCCTATCGTGCTTACCTGGCAGAACTGGATCTGGAACAAATCTATGCGGTGATCCCGACTCAGATTGCTTACCAACCGATCTCACGCCACCAGGAACTGACACGTGATCTGGCTCTGGTAGTGGACCAGAAGATCCCTGCCCAGACCATTCAGGAGCAGATTGCGCGTCACGGTGGTGAACTGTTACGTTCAGTTACACTCTTCGATGTCTATACTGGCGATCCAATTCCAGCTGGCAAAAAGAACCTGACGTACACGCTTGTTTACCAGGCCACCAATCGTACCCTGAAGGATACTGAGGCCAATGAATTGCAAGAGCGTATTATCCGTCTCTTGCATGAGGATTTTGGCGCAGTTTTGCGCTAACCTCGTGTTCTCTCACTCACAAGGTGGATGTTTGATACCCATGATCTTCGCCATGCTGGCGCATGAGTTTTCGCACCTACGGTGCTCAAAACAGTTTTTAGGATGTGGTGCAGGAAAGGTGCTGTGCACCTTTCCTGCACCACATCCTAAAAAGGGCGCAGGCGCGCAAGCGCCTGCCAGTGAGTCAGCAGCAAGATCCCGATGGTGATGGGAATCAAATACTTTGTAAAAAGGATCGTAGCAGTAAAAGGATCTTTACCGCTACGATCCTTTTTACTGATCTCTTTCGTTGCTACCTGTCTTATAGTCATAATGAGAACATACCCTTTATGGCTATAGAAAGAAGATATGAGCATTGGGGATCTTGAAAATTGTTTATAATTTATAATACTAAACCTCCTCAAGAGGAATAGTATTTTTCTATTTATATTTCCTATTATATACGTAGCCCTCTATTTTCTGATTTGTGAGCGCTCCATTCTAAAGGTGAGCGTTCATTTTATGTATAAAAATAGCTATCAAGTTATTTCACATGATGCTTATCCCGTCAGTTTGTTAATCTCTCTGTGTATGGTTACCGTATCCAACGATTTTAAAGTGTATGGTTGTGTGGGAGTATTGCCAGCCTGTAAGCAGCAGGGGAGTGATGTGGGACGAATTTCGAGATGTTGGCATGTATAGATTTGGTTGTGTATTTTGAGAAGAGTCTAACGATGAATCAATGTTTACGTTGCAATAGACCTTGTAGCGTTTCTGCTATTTTTTGTGAGCTGTGCCTTTTACATTTACAACAACATCATCATAGCCATGATCAAGCAGGTGAGCAGAGTTATCTTGAGGAAGCAGTCGCTGCAGAGGATGTAGTGGATGCTCCCGCTTTCGAACATGCTCTAGCTCCTGCTGATCCGTCGATCATAACAATAGACCAAACAAACCTGAGTCAGTCTGATCTTTCGTCTGCGACGGTTCTGATGGTTATTGCTTATGCCGATGAGAATAAAAATTCCCAGGATATTGAACAGAATGATTTTCCTATCGCTGATGTCGATAAGGATATTTTCCCCCGGGACGCTGAACAGAATAACTTTCCTGTTGATTATGCACCTGAACTTGATACATCGTTGCAACGCTTAAATGATGCTGCTCGTTTGATTGCCGAATCAGATCCAGAGGCAGGCCAAAATGGACGTGGGCCTCGTGCATCGCGTCTGACTCCATTATGTGATATTTCGGCTGAGATTCAACGTGCGAGCACCAATCCTCTACCTGGCTCTGCCTTTGCTACGCAGCCGGTGTTACGTAAACCTCTCGATGAACATTTGCCTGATCTCTGGCCCTGGCTTCATAGCACGGAAACCGATGAAGAGAAGGATGCGTGGATCAACAATTATGATCCATTGCAGTCACGCCAATTCCCGTCGAGTGCGGAATCCAGAAAGATAGAAGATGAGGATATACAGCGCGCATTCAGGGAGCGTCTGGCAATTGTGTGGGAAGGTGTGAAGCATGAGCCTCAGAAGAGTTTTCGCGTCCTTTTGTTGTGTATTTCTCTTCTGGCTGTTATTGCTCTGATTGCCGATGCCGCGATGATTTCGTTCCTCGCACAGGGTAAACCGGCAGGAACTGTCACGATGGCTCCAACCTTGACGCTCTCAACTCGTTTTGCCAACCATGGGGATCTGGTTACGCTACGGCTACGCAATTTTCCTACGTCCTCTTCCGTTGCGATTTCACATGATATTCAGGAACAGGTAAGCTTACAAAATGTGAGCAATATTGTCCAGGTGAATGCTCTGGGCGCAAAGGACGTGGTGTTATTGGTGGAGGATGGTTGGGAGCCGGGCGGACATACCATTGTCGCTGAAGATGAACGCACACGCTATACGGCCAGTGCTATGCTAGTTGTTGGCGTGGGTTCAACGCGCCCGGGCCATTTAGAATTGCAATCTAATGCTGTGAACCTGGGACCACAATATCAGGGAGCAAATTCGTTTCAAACGATCAGGTTGGATAACAGCGGAGGTGGCACTATTAATTGGTCTGCCAGTAGTAGTGATGCATGGTTGCTGCTTTCTCCCAATAATGGCATGTTTAGTGATCATCAAGAAATTCAAATTGCTGCCGACCGCACCTATCTGAAGCCTGGCAATTATCAAGGGAAGATCACATTCTTCTCTAATGTAAGTGAGCCGCAAGTCCTTATTATACAAATGCAAGTCCTGGCGCTACCAGCCAATGCCGGTGCCGTGATGAGTATTTCACCTGCATTGATGTCTTTCACTGCCGTCGATGGATTGAGTGATCCACATAGTCAATCCCTGGTTATGACCAATCCCGGTACCAAGGCTCTCTATTGGACAATTAGTAATCAGGCACCTCGATCTACCTCTGATTCGAACTCCTATTTGCAAAGCCTGATCACCACCACAAGTTGGTTACATCCAGAGGTGACATCCGGGAAGGTTGTGCCGGGCTCAACGGTCAACATTCCTCTTGTGGTTCATAGTGCCGCGCTATTACCCGGAACCTATACCAGTGTTTTGACCTTTGTTACTCAGTCCGGGCAAAGCGCATTGAATAGTCCCCAACTGGTGACTATCACGCTGACCGTGCAGCCGCGTTGTGGATTGACGGTCAGCACAGGAATGCTTACGTTTAATGCGCTGGCTGGTCAGGCCAGTATTGGTAACCAGGTATTGAGTTTGATGGGGAATGCAAGTTGTTCTGGGAGTGTCAACTGGAACGCCACCTCCTCAGCGCGCTGGCTGGCTATTGCGCCTGCCAGTGGTCAATTGAAAGGTTCTGCTCCGGCCACTTCAACAGTGACGGTTAATCCAGTTGGTCTCGGTGTGGGAACCTATTCGGGCACCATTACAATCACTGTGGCGCAAAGCACGCAAACGGTGTCTGTCCTGCTCGTGGTACAAAATCCACCGCCGCCGGGTGCACCTATCATTGGAGCATCACCTCTTAATCTCAATTTTAGCGTGACACAGGGCCAGATGAATCCTCCGGGACAAACGATCACGCTGACAAATACCGGGGCCAGTGCTTTAATCTGGAATATCAGTACGAGCCCTCTCGATTCCTGGTTAAACGTATTACAGTCTCAAAATGTGATTGCACCTGGACAAACAGGAAGTCTGGTGGTGAATGTCAGTACGGCTGGTTTAACTGCAGGGAGTTATAGTGGAAGTATTGCTTTGAGCGGAGTTGATATCAACGGGAATCCGGCTGGTGGAAGCCCACAAACCATTGCTATTCATCTGACCGTAGAGGCACCCTGCGCGCTAACCCTACCTTCAGCCAGTACCCTGGCCTTTACCGCGACCCAGGGGCAGCAATCTAATCCTACACCTATACAAGTTGCCATTACGGCTTCTGGCAATTGTAACTGGCCGGTGACCTGGCAGGCGAGCTATGATACATCTGCTGGTTGGTTAAATCTATCCGCGAACAATGGAACTTTTACGACCAGCGGTCAATCCTCTACGCTTGTGGTGAGTCCATCGCTGGTTGGTCTTGCACCTGGAGATGTCCATACCACTATAAAAATCTCGGCTACCGATAATATGGGGGCTATCGTACAGGGAAGTCCGCAGGCGCTAGTGGTTGATATGCTTGTGATGGCTCCTTGTTCGCTACAAAGTAATGCCTCAAGTCTCAATTTTACAGTTACGCAAGGGCAAGTTAGCAATATGCAAAATATATTGTTGAATATGACTGGTAATTGTTCTTTACCCGTCACCTGGAAGGCCCAGGCAAATAATAGCTGGCTCAATTTAGGTGGCAATGCGGGAAGCGATAATGGGCATGGCAGTTCTTTAGGGGTCAGTGTGGATGCTACTAGCCTTCAGATTGGTTCATATAATGATACAATCATATTCTCTTCTACCGGTAGTGGTGGCGCCAGCGTCAGTAATACACCAACGATTCCAATTACAGTCAATGTTGTAGGAGCAACTGTCAATTTGACGGTGAACTCCTGTGATGCCGTACTATGTACTACACCGATGCCGTTTGCGGGGGCGAATGTGACGTTATCTGATAGTGCAGGCAATATAGTAGCCAGTGGTATCACGGATAGCCAGGGCAACTTGACGCTTTCTAATGTGCCTATGGGAGTATACACCGTAACTGTAGCCGGAACGGATGTGTCGAACGTAACCTTTACAAGTAGTACTTCATTAACGGTGTCTGGCAGTGTAGTAAATATGACCATTGGTACCAGTCCCAGCAGTACTCCAAGCGCGGTTATACCTTGAAAAGGAAGCATACGTTACTGTTTATTGCTTTAGTGGAAGCACAGGATGTAACCCTATTTGGGAATATTGTGACAGAAACGTCTTTCTTTAGTAGAAATAGTTCTGTCATTGATGCCAATGGGTTGAGCGAGTAAATAAAATTTCCGACTGGAATGGAGCGTTATGAATACCAGACGTTGTGTTTATTGTCAGGCTATACAGCGTGCTGATGCTCAGATTTGTTATTATTGTGGACGAGAATTAGCTGAGAAGGCACGTCCAGACGCTCTCTCATCGGCTTCTTCCCATCGTGCGGGCCATACATTTGGTCTACACCCAGAAGACCAGCCGTATCAATCGAGTATGATGCTGGCCCAACGTTCCCCCACAGAGGAGAAAGAACAACTCCTGAGGATACAACAGGACCCCAATTATATCGTGTTTCCGCCCACAGAAGAACTCAAGGCTCAACGTGAGGCTTTACGCGAACGCGAACGGGCTCTGGCTCATCAGCCACAGCCTCGCTGGCGACCACATTTCGCCCTATCCCCACGGGCAGTCTCATCACTCCTGACCTTATCCTGCATTTTTATGTTGCTGGCGGCCAGCTTGATTGCCTTTGCATTGGTTGGAAAGCGCCCTACCAGCGCGACCGCTGTCATTCAAGTCTCACCTGATAAGGTACGGGTCAATGATGTTTTTACATTGACCGGACGCGGCTTTGTTCTCCACGATCAGCTTTCTTTTTATCGGGATAATCAGCTACTCGTGCGCAATGAACAGGGGAAGCCAGTGGTTGCATGGACAGACGCGCAGGGGAAATTTTCTGTACAGATACCAGTATCTGCCGATTGGCAAGTGGGTAGCCATTTGATACATGCGGTAGATAGCACCCATGAGGTGGATGCTGTCACCCGACTGACGGTGCTGACTGCCTCTTTGCTGTCGCCTTCCTTGCAGATTTCGCAGACTGTTTGTAGTTTTCCTGGCGCCGCGCCTGGGATCGTTTCCAGCCAGTCTGTGACTCTGGCAAATGCAGGAGGTGGACAGGTCTCCTGGAAAGTGAGCAGTGATCAATCCTGGCTGGCGGTGACCCCGGCGCAGGGAAGTTTTTCTGGCAGCCAAAATGTAATGGTTTCGGTTGATCGTGGGACTTTAAGTTCACATTCCTATGCCGGTCATTTGATTTTTACGCAAGCAGGGGGCGATGGGCCAACAGTAATCCTTCCAGTCACCATGTCGGTTACGCCTGGCCCCGCATCTCTGGCGGTATCGACTACTGCGTTAACCTACACTGCGAGCAATAGCCAGGACCCGAATGACCAGTTTATCACCATCCATAATAATGGACAACAAAGCGGGGTGTGGTCGAGTAGCATTTCCAGTGGTGATTCTACGAACTGGTTATCCCTATCACCTGATCATGACACCCTGGCAGCCGGTGGGAGTGAAACAGTCATCGTGAGCGCTCATTCTACTCATCTCGCGGTTGGATCGTATCAAAGTACGATTCATTTTGATGGGGCGATGCATGGGCTGGTGAATGTCTCAATGAGTGTATCAAAGCCAGGCAATCTTGTCGCGTCTGTCGCAACGTTGAATTTTTCAATGGTCGCAGGGAAAGTGCCAACCGGGCAGAATATCACCTTACAAAATACCGGGGGAGCGATGGTGAATTGGAATGCCATGGCGAGTACTATCGATCAGAGGAAGTGGCTACAGGTGACTCCTGCACAGGGATCACTAGCAGCAGGGGAGCAGTTAACGGCAACAGTGACGATTATTGATCAAAACTTACCTCCTGGTTCCTATCAAGGAACGATCAGTTTTCTTACATCCAGTGGTATCAAGCAACAAATAGCTATTTCATTGCTTGTGGCGGCTGCTCCCATATCATCCAATCCGGTGTTGAATGTGAAGCCGACGGCCTTGAATTTTACATTCAGCGCTGGTACACAACCAGCATCTCAGACATTAGTGCTGACGAACGCTGGCAATACACCGTTACAGTGGGCAATTGCTGTGAATGGAAGCAATGCGAGTTGGGTGACAATCAGCTCGTTACAGGGCACCCTGGCAGCCGGACAAAGCGCTACCCTCACAGTGTCTGTACAGATACCGGCGCAAAGTACAGGCGCGGGATTTGCAGCGACGCTGGCGGTCTCTGGAGGCATCCCTGGATCGACTACTCTGCATCAAAATGTTCCTATCAGTCTCACTGCCACAGGTGCTGTGCCCACAGGCACACCGCATGCGGCCAATACCGCTTAAATACGAGAAAGCACCCTTGCTCGTACGATTCTCTCACCCCAACGCTCTGGAATGTTCCCCGACACGGATGTTGTGGGAGGCATGGCCTACGGGCGGGACAATACCGCTAAAATAAGCCATGCCCCTATGGGAGCACCCTGAACCATGAAATTGCTCCCAATTTCATGGTTCAGGGTGCTCAGGCCAGGATAGCTGGCCTGAGCACTTCTTCGCACCACTGGCGGAAGCTCGTGGGAGTGGTGGACTCGGGGGTGCGTGGCTCGGCGGTGGCGAGTCCCTGATCATAGGCCGCAATCATATCGACCATACCTTGCGCCATAGCGTCGGACATCCCGAATCCGGTCAGCGTGGCCTTCATGGCCTCACTGGTGATCTGCTGGAAGCGCACTGGCCTGCCCAACACCTCGGACATGATCTGTGCCATGTCGTTGTAGGAGAGGTCCTCAGGACCGAGCACCGGGACACTTTCGACTCCACTCCAGGTGTGATCGAGCAGCAGTCTGGCGGCAACGGTGGCGATGTCGCAGGTGGCGCAGGTTGGCTGCTTGAGGTCCCCGGATAGCATGTCGAAGAACATCCCCTGGTTCTTGATCGACTCGACCTGACGGAGCAGGTTATCCATGAATGTGGGCATTGTCAGAGCACGGTAACTGACCCCCGTGCTTGCGATCAGGTCGTCCATAGCCAGCGATGCCGTGACATAGCCAGCGTTCCCGGACACGGCTGCCCCACGACCGAAGGCCGAGACGCCAACCACCCGCTTGACCCCCTGGCGCTTGAAGGCGTCACACGCCAGTCGGCTGAAGTCCACATAGGCGGCCTCGACGCTCTCGGCATGGGGATCTGGGGGCACCACCCAGAAGACGCTGTCTGCACCTGCAAACGCCCTGCTGACGACGTCGAGGTCGCCGTGCGATCCCTGCACGACTTCGACGCGCTCGCGTTCGCGCGGGGACAGACGGGAAGGATCGCGCACGATCACGCGGATCTGCTCGTCGCTATTGAGCAGGTTATTCAGAACTTGATGACCGATCAGGCCAGTGGGAGTTGTAATGACGATCATGAAAATTACCTCCAAGAGAGAGATTGCGTATTGACGATTGCTTGCATTTCGATAGTCCTTCCTCCATCTTTGTGTGCTCTCGGGATAGGTGCCCCTGCATTTGATGGCTACTGCATCTCTGGAGTGAACAGAAGGATGGTGGATAGACAACACTGTTATCTAATCAACACTTTCGTGTATACTACACAGGAGGAATAGTAAACTACCTCTGAATGGAAAGCAATCAGCAAAGCGGTCGGATCGTTGTTTAGACAACACCAGAGGGCAACTGTTGCTTTTCAGAGGGGGATGAGGACATCATCAGGGGAAGAGAGAACATGGCTACACCAGCGAATGAGAATGATCCACGGGTCAAACGGACCCGTCAGTTGTTGCTGCAAGCATTCATCTCATTGCTTGAGGAACGACACACCATTCACTCTATTTCAGTGCAAGAAATCACAGAACGCGCAACAGTCAACCGGGCTACCTTTTATGCTCACTTTGAAGACAAATATGCCCTTTTAGAAGTCTGGATGCGCGAGAAGTTTCACCACGTGTTGGAGAGCCAGTTTTCCACCACATCCACCTTGCAGAGGAGCACCTTGCACCTGCTTATTCTCGCCGTGTTCGATTTTCTTGCCCTCTGGCAGTATCACCTCAAGCCAGCTGATAGGCAGTTTGTGCCGTTCTTCGAGGTCGCTTTGCAGCAAGAACTCCAGGAGGTCCTCCTGAACTGGCTGAAGCAGGTCCCATTGTCGGTGCCCGTCTGCCAGGAAACAGGAGAAACCACGGCGTTGGTCATCAGTTGGGCCATCTTCGGTCCCGCAGTGCAATGGAGTCGGGGAGACCAGACCATCACGAAAGACGTGATGGCTCATCACGTTTTGGCTATCGTGATTGCTGGCTTGTCACCTGTTGTCACGGTGACTTGACCAATGCCCTGGCTCTGCACTATCAGAATGACCAAATTGGTGGGAGACTCAAATTAACTGACAGATAACAGGTTTCTGGCGCTTCCGCTTGCTCTCCTGGCTGATTGGAATGCTGTTTATTTTGTTGCACGCTCTTTCCCTTCTGTGCTATATTCTGACAAAGCATAATCAAGCAATGCTGTATAAATAAGCTATCAGCTATTTCGGAGGATAGAATCGTGCCAACCATTACATATGTACGCGAAAATGTACGGGTGGACGTGCCCGAAGGAGATACTGTTCGTTATCCGGCGCTAGAGAACGATGTGCCCATTTATTGTGGGGTATATAAGTTTGCGAATTGCCACGGTAATGGTTTTTGCGGTACTGATCGCGTCGCCGTCTCGCCGCCCGCCAATATCAGCGAGCTCTCTTTTATGGAGAAGTTCTGGTTACGTAGCGACTTGAAGAAGAATCCTAACGTGCGTCTGGCCTGTCAGGTGAAGGTTTTTGGCGACGTTCAAGTCGAGACCCAATGTAAATAATGCGTAGCATACGCTACTTCCTGGCACAAAACAGGGTTCCCCATTAGATACCGGGGAACCCTGTTTTGTGCCAGATGATGTTTGTCATCCTGTTACGCTCTGGTAGGCTTTTATCGTACCGCGAAGTAAAGGCGTTGGGCGAAGGTGTTGTTCCAATAAATCTCAACTGATCCCGAAAGTGTGTTGGGAAAAGACATCGCTATCACAAAATTATCGACATTGGCTGGATCATATTTGATAACATCAGGATAGGTAATTGGCTCGTAAAATTTGCCGTTAGTATACCATTTGGTGGTAACGTGTCCCTGTGTTCCTTTGGGCGGCTGAGCACTGAATGTGAGATAAAATTTCTGCCCGGGTTGAAAGATTGTCACCGATTGGATCGGCAGGTTGCTTTTATCAACACGGTCCGTTAGCGCGGCAGCTTGAATAACCTGGTCTCCCGCTCCATAATCCTTTTTCAGATCGCGTGCTGGCGGATCTGGAATGTTTTGAGTGTTGGTCTGGAGATTTGATACTGGTTTTCCATTATAAAAGTTGAGTATATTGTCCCAGGTCCCGCTGGCTTTGGCATAGTAACCGGCAGCACTACAAAGTAAGAGTGCCACAATGATGACGCTGAATAATCCACTGATAACCCGACGTTTGGGGACAATAGGTCGAGGCTTGGTATACATCGGGGCGACATGGACAATATCCGGCATTTCCGGGTTGGCTGGCAGCAAATGTTCAACCGCATGTTGAGGAACCAGTTGTAGTGAAATCGTTGATTGTCTTCCAACGGGCTGAAGTTCCATTCCACCTTGATAGGGTGCGGGAAGCATACTCTGATTATTCATTTGTTGTGCGGATTCTTGCCCTGGATACTGGTTATTCCATTGCTCGGAAGGCTGTTGCCAGGATGGCATAGGATTCTGCTGCTCGGAAGGCTGCTGCCAGGATGGCATAGGATTCTGCTGCTCGAAAGGCTGCTGCCAGGAAGATGTCGGACTCTGTTGCTCGAAAGGTTGCTGCCAGGCATCGCCTGTGCTTTTATAGGCCGGTGCATTGTTATTAAAAGACATTTGAGGGGTTTGTTGTTCCCACTGTCCCCCGGTTTGTGGACTGTTGGGCATAGCGGGTCCGCCCCAGGGTGATCCACCAGGCGCTCCTGTGCCCCAGCCAGCCTGTTGGGAATTGTCCAGGAGTGGAGACGGGGCTCCGCAGTTAGGGCATGGTGCCTCATTCGCCAAACGTGCTGCTTTACAATAGGTACAGAACATTTCCTCGCCTACCTTAATATAAATTCTTCAGTGCACTTACTTCTCATTGTGTCAATTTAATCTGGCACTCCATCACAGTAACACTTAACTTTGTATTTGATCAAGTTTTGCTGTTTGCTTTAGGGCAAAATGGCTATATATAATCCGCTCATCTTCATACTGCACCAACTTGTGCCAGAAAAGGATCTTTTCTTCTTTTTCATTTACCCGTATTTATTTTTGATGTTACCATGCATCTAGCGATAATTTTCTGACGTATTCGATGTATATGCGGTTTCATTGCAGCTTACTTCTCTGTGCGTTACAATAAATAGAGAATACTCTGGCACATGGATTTTTCTGCTAAGAATGTGTCAGACTCCCTGTATCATCGGGATCTTGCTGCTCCCTGGCTGGCAGGCGCGTGCGCGCCTGCGCCCTTTTTAGTGTGTGGTGTAGAAAAGGTGCTATGCACCTTTTCTACACCACACACTAAAAACAGTTTTGAGCACCGCAGGTGCGAAAACTCATGCACCAGGATGGCGAAGACCATGGGAATCAAACACTTTGTAATAGTGAACGCATAGGTTTGGCGAAAAGAAGGATACATCTTTCATTCTATGACCGAGACATCCGATCAATGGTATAACAGGCAGGCCATCGAGCATTTAGCGCAACATATCCCTTTTGAACGCGATCTAGCTTCTAAAGCAGAGTTCATTGAGATGTTACGTGGATTGGTTATTCGTCATGGACGGGAGATGGACCCTGAGCTATTTGGTTTCGAGGCGCGTTGTGAGTTAACACGGCTGGGTTTGTGGAGTCGTATTGGTCCTGAAGGAATATAAATTATGGCACAAAAATCAATTGTTATTACTGGCTGTTCAAGTGGCTTTGGTCGTTATACTGCCTTCGTTTTAGCCGAGCAAGGCTGGCATGTGTTTGCGACAGTGCGTAAAGAAAGTGATCGTGTTGCCCTGCTTCAAGAGGCAGAGCAGCGCCACTGCCAGAGTAATATTTCTCTTTTTATCTGTGATATTACACAAAGCGAACAGGTGGCTCGCCTGGCTCGCGATGTAGAGGATGTCCTGCGCTCTGTTTCTCCTGAGGCTGTCCCATGTCTGGATGCGCTGCTCAATAATGCTGGTACTGCCTATGGAGGACCCATTGAACTGCTGTCACTGGATGATCTACGGGCGCAGTTTGAAATCAACGTGATTGCGCATGTCGGTGTTATACAGACCTTACTTCCGCTGCTCAAAGCGGCCCGGGGCACAATCATCTCTGTTAGTAGCATTTCGGGGAAGATGTCTATTCCTGTGACCGGCCTCTATTCTGCCAGTAAATATGCTCTTGAGGCGCTAAGCGATGCGTTGCGCCTGGAACTGGCCCCCTTTGGAGTCAAGGTTGTCCTGATTGAGCCTGCCTCCAGTCCAACTGGTATCTGGCTGACAAGCCTTGAGCGTTCCTTTGGGCATATTGGCATTGACGAGCACAATCCTTATGAACGCTTGTTGACGATGGCTAAGAAATCAGCGCAACGATCCAGCAAAAAAGGCTTTCCTATCCAGAAGTTTTCCGATACGGTCCTGCGCATTCTGGCTGATCCAAAACCGCGTGCGCGCTATGGTGTGCCTTTTAGTGCGAGCGCCTTGATGTTCTTGCGTCTGATGTTACCAGATCGTTTGTGGGACAAACTTATTCGCCTGGTAATGCACTGGTAAACAATCTTCAAGATGTTGTTTATAGCGTCTTCTTTTTGCCTCATTGAAAGGGTGATAATGATGCTTAAAGATACACTGCTGTACCTGGCTCAAAATCCTCGCCTTCGTGACTTCGTGGTTCAAAATAAATTGACCCGCAACGTGTCACGCCGTTTTGTAGCTGGCGAAATTCTGGATGATGCTGCATATGCGACCCGTTTGCTGAATGATCGTGGCATCCAGGTGGCGCTAGACTTGCTTGGTGAGAATGTTTCAACGCAGGAGGAAGCGAAGGCGGCTGTACGTGCATATTGTTCTGCGATTGAATTGATCACGAAAACCAGTATTGCTGCGAATATATCTGTGAAATTGACCGCGTTGGGATTGGATATCGGGCGTGCCGTGTGTGAGGAAAATCTGGCTCTATTATTGTCGGTTGGTCAGCAACACAATGTATTTGTCTGTGTGGATATGGAGGCTAGTACCTATACAGAACAGACCTGTGCGATTGTACGAGAGGCGCAGAAACAATATCCGCAAGTAGGTACCGTTATTCAATCCTATCTCTATCGGAGTCGCCAGGATATTGAGCAACTTGTCGGGCAGGGCATGCGGATACGCCTGGTGAAGGGTGCATACAAAGAGGAACCTGATATCGCCTATCAAGAGAAGGCGGATGTCGATCAAAACTATGTACAGCTCATGAAAATTTTGCTGGCACGCGGCAATTTTCCAGCTATTGCCACTCATGATGAAGCGATGATTGATGCGGCCTGTGCGTTTGTACGCGAGCACGGAATCAGCAAAAAGTCATTTGAATTCCAGATGCTTTACGGTATACGCCGTGATTTGCAGGGAAAACTGGTCAAAGAAGGGTATAATATGCGTGTCTATGTTCCTTATGGTTCGCATTGGTATCCCTATTTGATGCGGCGCATGGCTGAGCGTCCGGCGAATCTTATGTTTGTTGTAACCAATGCCTGGCACTGATATTCGCTGCCAATTGCGCGAAAATTCATGCTTGAATAGGAGAGAGTATGCCCGTATTGCCTTACAAAGGAGTCTGGCCCACCATTGCGGAGAATGTTTTTATTGCTCCTGGTGCGATGGTGATTGGAAATGTCACCCTTCATGAGGGAGTGAGCATCTGGTATAACGCGGTTTTGCGTGGAGATAGCGCGCCAATTGTCGTTGGTCGTCAGAGCAATATACAGGATAACTGTACCCTGCATGTGGATGCCGATGCTCCCTTAACCATCGGTGCGGAGTGTACGATTGGACACAATGCTGTGGTGCATGGCGCCACCCTGGGTGAGCGGGTACTGGTGGGCATGCATGCCACAGTGCTATCCCATGCCTCAATTGGCGCTGAGACGATCATAGGAGCCAATGCACTGGTCAGTGAACACAAACACGTTGAGGAACACTCTCTGGCTGTGGGCGTGCCTGTACGGGTCATCCGCAAGCTTACAGATAATGAGCGCACTATGTTGTTTCTCAGTGCACAACACTATGCTGAACTGGCACAGGAATATCAACAAGCCTCTACTCCTCCAGTAGACTAGTATTGCGTTACTCTTCATTTGAAAAGCGGGGATGCAAGGGGCAGCAAGCCCCTTGACTGGGGTCTGGGGCTGTGCCCCAATACGGTTCACATACCTGGCACGCACCTACATCGCTCCCCGCAGTACGAATTCCCCTCCTTTTTTGTTTATCATTCCTTTTATGTGAACCGTATTGGGCTGTGCCCCATTCTCTCTCCCACCCCTTCAAATGAAGAGTAACAGAGTACTAGGCTGTCAGGACGATATTGTAGGTCTCCTCAAGTAAGGATTGTTTTGGACGTTGAATGCCTACTTTAATTTGCCATAATCCGGCCATGCTAAAGGCATCCTTTTTCGCGAAGGTTGTGATATAGACCGGGTTGCCACCATTGATACTGGCATGAGTTGTTCCCATGTCCATCAGTTGCATATTCGTGGTAAGGGTTACCTGGGCATCGGTCACCGGTTGTCCTTTGTTGTTATTGATGATGACGATCACTGTGTGGTCATAGCCTACGCGGCCTGGCATGACTTGCACGGTAACTGTGAGATCGCCCATCTGTTGGGTTTGCGCGGTAATCACATTGTTTTTTGGACTTGTCTGCACATTGCTATAGTTGATATTGGGAAAGTTAATGGGCGGCGTGTAAAAGGACTGTAGGGCCAGGCAGAGCAGCATAATGGCACCACAAACGGTCAGCAACTTGGTGCTTATCTTGAGCTGACGACCTGTACTGCTAAGCCTGGACTGGCGGGTACGCCTGGCTGGCAAATCCGCCTTGACGACTGGAAGCAGCAGTGCCTGATGAGTCAGTCGGGGTCGCAGCACACATAAGGAATACATGCTGAGGCCAACTGCCAGCAAGGTAGCAACGATCTGGACCAGTAATGTGCGGCCATATGGATCATTGATGAAATCTTGCCAGCGGTGCATACTGGCTTCACTGATAAAAAGTTCACTAACAATCTGGATGCCCAGCCCAACCATTAAGAGTGGCGTGAGTCGGCGCAGTAAAGAAGTCAGGGTTTCAGTGTTATATTCCAGTTCAACCCCCGTCAGCAGAGGGAGCAGGAGATAGGCGAGATAGGCAAAGCCGCCTAACCAGACGCCCTGGGCTGCCAGATAAAACCAGTCAAAGACAATGGCGCTAATGGGTGGGTTTAATACCGATATGACAGAACTGGTCAAGACATAGGTCAGTATGATCAGTCCAATCAGAGCCATCCAGATAGCGGTATGCCGCCTGGGCGTTGCTGGTTCCGGTAACGGTGTTTCGATTAGTTGCCTGGTTCTTCTATGGTTATTGATTTTTAGCTCCTGGGTTGTCAGGCGTTCAAAATTGGTCATTGGTTCCGGTTCGGATACTGGTACCACATCTTTATTATGTGGAGTCAGACGCAGGAAAACCATCGCAGTGATAATCAATAATATACGCAGGAACCAGATGATGCCATAGGTTGTGTCCGGGATGATGTGCAGGAGTTGTCCGAGACTTTGGCCTGGAGTGGCTTGCGCGAAGCGAACCATCCGCAGAATAATAGCGATACATTCTCCACATAGTAATATGGAGAGACAGAGCCACTCGATTATATGGGAATGTTTGCGCACTTGCGGAAAAATTCCCGAACCACGACCGGCTGATAGGAGCAATTGTTCAACCACGAGAATGCCAATCCAGAACGTTAATGCGGCGCTGGCTAACAACTCCCAGGCAATGGAGAGCAGTGCTGTTGTATCCAGCTTATGAATGCCGTTTAGATTGTTGCTACTCGATGGACCGAGCGTGGCGACACCCGAGGCTCCTGTTCCGGAATAGCCGACATCGAAGCCAATAATTCCATAACTAGTATTTCCATCATTGTTTGCAATCGCGGTCCAAAGGACCTCATAACTACCCTCTGGTTGAGTAGCGGGCGTCTTCAGTGATGTGATGAGTTCCCGGGAATTGGATGGCGAAATAGCGCTGTAGCTGGCAGTAACCTCCACCAGATTGCCATTTTGGATCGAGTAAATATGGGCATGGCTCATAGCACTGATAGGTGCATTAAAAAAAATGCTTACCTGACTCGGAACTTTGCCAATGGTTGAACCATCGACTGGATCGGAGCCGATAACAAACGCATGAGCCTGAGCCGCTGGCAATGGCTGGATTGCTGAGATGGTGAAATAGGCCAGAAAGCTCAAGAGCAGCGCTATTGGTAATACAAGCAATCTTCTTTGTTGCATACATTCTCTTTATTGTGTGCGCGCTCCCGTGGAAATATGCGTGCGGCCTTTGTCTGTGCGCACTTTTCTCTTACTGCGGGATGACGCGCGTCATAATTGGGTACCCCGGAAGAGTACCGCGACGCGTCATGGGTATTTAAGATTGTACACCAGTAAAACAGGTGGTCGCAATGCTCTGACATGCCAGTTCATCTCATCCGGTCTGTTTCAGATGATTTGTCCTCCCTCTGTCTTTTGATTATAATAGATGGAAACTGATTTTTTGCAAAAGTGTGATGATATGAAAAAATGGTTCTGGCGGCAATCCTTGCCGCGCTTTCTTTTGTGGTCCCATGTAATTGGTATTGCTGGATTCTATAGCATTCTCTGGCGGCGTACCGCACCCCGGCAAGAGGACCGGTTGCAGATTCTTCCTCCACTCAAGCAAGATGTTACTTCCACCATCTCTTTACAAGCCACTCAAATGCTCTCATCATTGCCGGTTGTTTCGATTATTATGCCTGCTCGCAATGAGGAACAAAATATACGACGGAGCGTGCAATCCTTATTAGAACAAGATTACACCCGTTATGAAATTATAGTAGTGGATGATGGCTCAACTGATCGGACAGGGGTCATTTTAGAGGAGTTGCAGCAGAGGCATCCTCAGGGACAACGCCTGCGTGTCTTGCATTTAGAGGATGAGTTGCCTGCTGGTTGGGCTGGTAAGCCACACGCGATACATTGCGGCGTACAGGAGGCAAAGGGAGAGTGGTTCCTCTTTAGCGATGCCGATACCTGGCATGCGCCCAATGCCTTGCGCTCAGCTATCACTCAGGCTCTTGAAGAGCATGCTGATCTCTTCTCATTAGGTTCGGAGCAAGAGTTGCCAACGTTTTGGGATCGCGTCTTGATGCCGATGGCGTTTCTAGGTATTGGTATGCTGTATCCTCCGCGTCTGGTCAATGATCCAGCCAGTCCGGTCGCAATCGCCAATGGTCAGTATATCTTGATTCGGCGTGCGGTTTATGAACAACTTGGCGGCTATGCGCGTCCTGAGATGCGTGCGACCCTGTTGGATGATCGAGATTTAGCTGCACTGGTGAAATCAAACCATTACCGCCTGCGTTTTGTGGATAGCAGCGGACTCCTGCATGTGCATATGTATCATGGTTTATCTGATATCTGGCGAGGATGGCGCAAGAATTCGTATCTGGGAAATCGGGGCGGCATCGCTTTTGTGCTGGTGCAGCTGTTTGGATTGCCGATGATCTCAATTGTGCCCTTTCTCTTGCCTTTGCTGGCAAAATTGACACGGAGTAAACGCCATGCTGGAGGGATTACTGCTCGTGAAGTGGCAGTTGCGACGGGATTAGAATGGGTGCCTTTGTTGACATATCGTGTCTGGCTCAACCAGCAGTTTCATGTTCCCTGGTACTATGCCCTCACACATCCACTGGCCGGAGCCCTCTTTGAAGGTATCCTGGGCCAATCCACATGGCGTGTCCTGACCCGACGTGGGGTTGACTGGCGTGGCAGACAATACCATGATGAGAATGCCAGAAATAAGAAATAATCTCCCTTAGTGAAGGCGGTACCTCTTGTCGTGCGTAACGGTCGCACGCTGGCCCTGTGGCGAAGACCTGACAAGAGGTATACGCTTGTTTTTATCCGATTCTATCGTCATCCTCAACTTCTGATTGTTATCAGTACCAATTGGGGATTTTGCCTGTTACCAGCCCATAGTGCCCGCTCCCCCTTTGAATGGGCCCACGATATCACTGGTGATCCAGCCTCCATAGAAATTGCCTGCTTGTGATTGGACTTTCTCGCCAGCTACATAGCAGGCATCCATCTGACTGGGATAGACCGCAATATAGCCGGACAGCGCTTCATATCCCTGACTTGGATGTTGATAGTACCAGGCCGCATCTGGGATCGATATATCTCCTACCGTAATAGTGTAATAGGAGGCTGTCCCTTTCCATTCGCAATAGGTATGCTTGTGGCTGGGGATAAAGTATTCCATTTTCACATCTTCAGGCGGAATATAATAGGTTGGCGGCTGGCTCGTCTCCAGGACACGTTTCGCGTGCTGTGTATGGGCAATCTCAATGCCATTCAACACAATTTGAATCAGTTTCTGACTATCCTCTAAGCGCGGCGGGCGAGGATAGTCCCATACCGATTCCTGCCCTGGTCCTGGCGCGATTCTTTTTCGTAGCATGTAATCCTCCTTCTGTTTGGCCCAAGTTGCGCTCTGGTTCTTAACAAGAGGATAATTGATAGCCACAAAGCGGGTACTAGCGTTTGAGGATAAGCACTTTGAAGTCTCCCATGCCACGCGGATCGGTCAGCGCCGAGACACGTTGGCGTAGATTATACCATTGCAGCAAGGCTACCTGTCCTTGATCGCTGGCACGATTTTGATCAATGATGCCAAAGTGTTGTTGATGGACCTGTTCTAATTCTTCATAAATACCGGTTTCCATCAGCCATTTACGTTGAGTCGTGTATTTGTGCAGGCGTAATCCCTGTTGGCGACCGGCATCGAGTAACGCTGTAAAATTCACATGAGCGGTAATATCCTGCTCGCCCGGTCGAGCCAGGGGGCGTTCGGAAAATTGATGCTGATAGTAGCTGGCCAGGGTTCCACGATAGCGCTCGGTTGAATAGAGCTCTCTGGCGCTATCCCCATAGTCGATAGCGATGATAAAGCCGCGTCGTTTTCGTTTAGGATTGGGGCCCAACAGCAACTGACTGGTACGTTCCATCCATGTTATAGCATCCAGATTTACTTCGGCTCGCCAACCACTGGGAAAGGTCTGCCAGGGAATGTGAAAGCGCTCAAAATATGCCAGTAGAGGACCATCCTCTAGCGGCTGAAGTGTTTCGGCCAAACGTCCATTCTGGATTGTGACATAGACCTCGTGGAGCGCCTCGTCTTGCTTCTCCACAATATGCACTGGGAAGGCATCGACGAGTTCATTAGATAAAATCACGCTGGGAATGAAATCGTCTGTACGGATGGAGAGTGCGTCCTGTCCGAAGGTGATGTCCGCCAGACGATAGTCCAGGGCGGCATGAAATTCCGGAGCGGCTGTACTGGCCCACTGTTGAACCTCTTTTGCGAGGTCGCCCCGTCCCGCGCCCTGTTCAAGTACCCCAAAGTGGGCGGGTTTTCCCAATGACTCCCACATCTGCTGAAGCTGACGTCCCATACAGTGGGCAAAGAAATCAGCAATATCCGTGCTGGTATAATAGTCACCTTCCCAGCCCATCTTTGCCTGTCCGGTCACATAATAGCCAGCGCCAGGTTCATAGAGTGCCATACGCATATATTCTTCAAATGTGATAGCACCTTGTTGTTGAATACGCTCAAGCAGGGCGTGTTGTAGTGAAGATAGTTGCATACTGAAAAACTTTCCCTCATAGATTGCACGTCGTTGCCGCAGATGACGTGGCAGGTTTTGTGTTCCTCATTGTGTGCAAATGCCTGGCTATCTGTCAAGTAGCTTGAGAAGACTTTCTATGGAACGCGGGGATAGGATCACATGCCGAAATTAACGACCAGCAGATCAAGAGCCAGTTCAGGCGTTAACAGGCTGCGTTTCAGGGAGGCATCGGTGCTCAGAAGCTGATGATAGGCATTTTCGAGTTGTGGGATACTGAAATTGCCAACCTGGCGTAAAGCTTTATCTGCAACAAAAGGTGCGATACCCAGCGTCGAAGCAATTTGACCACCGCGCATCCCTTTTTGTGCGAGTTCTTTTACCAGGAGTAGTGAACGTACCTGGGACGTAATGGTACTGATTAGTTTGAGTGGCGGCTCACCATCCGCTAGCAGGTCATGTAAGATATTCAGGGCTTGCTTGCGATTACGTTGGGATAAGGCATCGGTCAGATCGAAGATGCGCGCCTCCTGTACCTGTGCTGAAAGCTGGCGTACATCCCCAACATTGATGGTGGCACCTGGCCCGACATACATTGCCAGCTTATCAATTTCGTTGGATAACAGGCGGAGATTGTTGCCGATAAAGTTCGCCAGCAAGCCGACGGCATCTGGCGTGATCTGCGCCCCGGTCGCTTTGGCCCGATTTTGAATCCATTTTTCCAGAGCCGCCCCTTTGGGAAGGGTACTCTGAATGACTTTCCCATGGGCTTCTGCGGCCTTTAAGAGGGCGCTACTGCTTTCAAGCGCCTCATCAACTACCACAATCATCACCGTGGTATCTGGCATAGTGGCGATGTATTCCGCCAGCTCCTTTTCAAAGCCAGCGCGACCAGTGGCGGATTTGCTACTCTTTTTGCCTTTTTTCGCCTTGCCGCCTTTAGTCGTATCTTCTGCCGTTGCGGTGCCTTCGCCACGCTTCTTTTTGGGTAGACCATCAATGACAATCAAGCGCTGCTCACTTAAAAATGGCAACGTATCACTGCTCATCAGGATAGTCTTCAGGCTTGTCTCAGCGCCCGGATAGCTATCCTCGTTAAACCCAAAATCGCCTTGCGTGCGTAATTTTTTCAAGTGTTCACGGCTCGTGAACTCGTTTTCACCATGCAAAAGATAGAACATCGCCAATAACCATTATTCGTGTGAGAGTTGTCTACGGTAATCGCGGCTATTGCGGCGCGCCACGAGTAGATCAACGACAATACCACCGACCAGCCCTGCCGCTGCGCAGAGCAGGACGCCGCCAAAGAATGCGGATGCGCCATTCGCACCCTCAATAGGTTGGGATCGAATCAATGTCCCCGCCCATGCCAGTATAACAAGAAACGCGATCAAAGTGCCAGCGAATCCACCCAGGATAACCGCAGAGCGTTTTTTCACAGCACTGAGCCAGAAGACCAGGAAGAGCGCGATGGGCAATGACAGCAAGAAGCCGAAAAAAGCTCCAATGGTGACTTGATCCAAAGAGAGCGCGCCAATAACCATAAGATTTATGCCTCCTCAGGATAATAAATCGAAAATACATGTAGATACCATGTTTATTATAAGGCAGTTTTATTATTTGTGACAACAACATATGTGCATCACCCCAACCAAAGAAGGCCCGAATCCTCGTGGTCAATACCTTTCAATACAATGAATGTGGGGAAAACCACAAATGACGGAAAACGTAGGTGCGTGCCAAGGTCGCAACCGAGGTGCGCTTTCCCGTTCACGTACGATATGCTCATCCGTACCCCAGGAATGATGTCGAGGCATGGGAGAGAGCGTTGGGGGAGGCGTCGGGGAGAGCGTGTGGGGGATTTCCCCCACACGCCAATAGCCTGTTCAGGCTTTGACAGTTTCCATGGCGTTGAGCGTATTTTTGGCCTCGATATGTTGGTGCTGTAACTCAGAGAGCGTCTGACGCACCATGCTGACCAGGGAGGCATCGGTCTGATGGGCATTGTAGAGGGCCCAGCCGATTTTGGGGAGCTTCAGGGCATCTGAGTAGACCAGATAGCGGCTTTCCCAGGTGGGTTGAAACTTCTTCTTAAAGTTAAACAGAGATTGGTTTTTGCTGGGGTTGCCAAAGCGATCAGTTAAGAAATCGATGCTGGTGCCCAGGAATGTCTCATCATCTTCGTTAGCATTGCTCAGAGGTGCCAGACCAAGGCTAATTGTCTGAGCGCCGCTGCCTTTGAGATGTTCAATAGAGCGAGCCAGCAAGAGTTCCATCGTGCCAGGGGCGCATTGTTCAGCGCGGCGCATCAAATCTAATCCCCAGCCCAGGCGGCCGTAAATGGGAATGAACGAGACAAATGCATGAACCTTATTCTGCTGATCCACGGCCAGGGCATACATCTGTTGAGGATCACCCTGAGCGTCGAAGCGACCCAGGCTAAAGCTCATCTCTGAACCACCCTTTTCGGCTAGCCAATGCTGTGAAATCAATGCCATTTGATGCACTTGTTCACTATCGGCGACCTGTCCACGATAAAAGACGACATGCAAGCCATCTTTCTCAGCGCGTTTGGCACTTGAGCGCACATTTGCCATGGCGCCGCCCTTGAGCGTGAAATTTTGTGCGTCAATAATCGCATCTTCACCAATCTTTAAGAGATGGAAGCCCGCCTGACGATAGAGTGCCGCCGCCTTATCACGGATTTGCCAGAAGACAATTGACCAGTCCTGCTCATGACAGAAATCCACGAATTGCTTGATCACAAGTGCTAATTCATCCTCGGGACCAATGGGATCACCGGCCACGACCGCGGTACTGCCTTGCAGCACATAACTGATTACCGAGCGACCAGAGTCTGAGAAAAAGAATGTTTTCTCGCTACCCAGTGCAAAATAGCTAATCGAGTTCGTCCCATACATGCGTACAATGTCATTGACCTTATTGCGAGTGATTGTATCTGGCAAGAGGGCAGCAGCCACCGGGCGAAAAATATGTGCCATACCATAGAGAATACCACTGATGCAGAGAACCGGCAGGGCATGCTGAAAGAAAAACGCCTGTGTCGTGTGAGGGATGCGCAGGTAGCCATGTTCCAGCATACGCAAAATGATGCCATGGATGCCAACCCGGTCAATCCATGGCTCAAAGTCATCGTAGAGCGCGAGAAAGCCGCCAATGGTATAGAAAACGACAATACCCAGGCCCAGGCCCAGCGCGATATAGCCTCGGCGTACCGACGGAGGATCGCTTTTTGCTTTGAAAAAGCGAGAGAGCGAATAGAGCGTAATCGCCAGGGTTAAAGCAATCACCGTTGCCAGTACAGAACCACTACGTTGAATATGCAGTAACGCCGATAGCAAGAGCAGTATAAGCGTAATATTCCAGGCATGCTTTTTGCCGCGCATTAATCCATAGGAGAGAATGATCAGGAAGAAACCGACAACCACAGTAAAGGTTTGTGCCGGTACACGGTGATTGACAATCGGCCATGCTCCGAGAAAAAAGCTCCACGAGAAACGAGGAACAATCGCCGATAGCATATCAGATATTCCCACTAATCCTGTCATCAGGCCAGTCAGATAGCGGATGAGATGCCGTATACGATCAGCCTTATTTAGTGCTTGTTTATTTTCTGCTTGCGTATTTTCGACTTGCATATGCCCTTCATTCATCAATTCAATCCTTCTCGGATGTCAGGGGTAAAGATGTGAATATTGGTAGCTATTGCTTCTGTTGGTCCAATATATACACCCTGTCACAATGCTTTCTGGGGACCCTTGCCCCATTTTTATGCGAATGGTATTTTTTTTATACTACATTTTGTAGGTAGCCGAGTTCTTCAATATTTTTCATTGGCAACATTGTACTCTATATGAAGGAGCATTTCAGCTTGTTTCTTTATTGGCTCCATACTTTTCTCCTACACAGCGTAAAATGCATGAGATTCTTCATAATCCTCTCTGGCCCTATCCCCAATGATCCCATAAGATGAAACGCTTAACGTTTCCAATTGGTTGCAAGTCCATGACTATTTTGATTGTTCTCTGTTTAGCATAGCAAACATTGCTACGTTTGTCTGTGATCTTGCAGACAAAAAAACTGTGCAATGTTTGCTATGCACACATCGAGCTATCTTGAAACAAGAAGCGTAGTTGCTAGAAAGAATATTGCCGGACATGCAACACGCTTCCCACTTTTGCGTATATAGCTGTAGAGATAATGATTCAGAGATGAAGAGGGCCCGGAGAGAGGTCCTTAATCTGTAGAACTGTGAGGCATTGAATGATGCATAGAATGACGACGCTTGGTTTGAATGAGCGCATCGAGCGTGTGCTGGCATATTCGTTGTTCTGGGTATCGGGGATTGTGCTGTTGTTGATTGAGAAGAATCAGAATGTGCGTTGGCATGCTTTGCAATCAGTCCTTATCTTTGGCACACTTTCGTTACTCATTTTCGCTGTGAGTATGCTTGATATGACCTTATCGTGGATTCCTCTGTTAGGATGGTTCACATCCTTTGGTCTGGGGCTGTTGTTGCGTATTCTATGGTGGACCTTCTTTATCGCATGGATCTGGTTATTGGTCATGGCCTGGTTGCATCCTCGTTATCGTCTGCCCTTGATCCATGAATGGTTTCATAAATTGTTCTAAGCAAGATATTCTTCTGGTTTGTCCTTCAGAAGAGCACGCTGCTCTGCAAGATATTTCAGCTCAACTACATGTACACATTCCATTACATGCAGTTGAGCTGAAATTATTTCTGCCATTGTGTTTGTGGTTATTTTTCGTCTTTGTAGAGGAGACCCAGGGTCAGACCAAAGACCAGATGGCGCACAATATTTTGCCAGAAAGAGGTCCAATTGGCGAGCTGCGGTAGTTCCTGGTTTTTGATTAAAGGATGATGTTTGTCGGCAAAGGGGGTTAGCCACCAGGCACTGACAATAAACATTTCCCCAAAGATCGCCCCTTTTAGCCAATCCGGTCCTGGCAAGTAACGTTTTAGTACCGCGCCATACAACTCGGCCAGCGCAACGCCATTGAAGAAGTGCAGCGCCCATGACAGAGCCGTGATTTTCGGAGTGCGTTTTTTCCCCTCGATTAATCCCTGGATGAAGCGAACATCGCTAAAGCGGTTGCCGATCAGGAATTTATCGCCTTCCATTGCAAGGCTGTAGGTGAGAGTCGCGAGCGTGCCTACCAGGGCTGCCTTGCCTGGTTGCCATTGGGGTCTGATTAATTTCTGTCTCTTTTTTACCATATTCATTCTTTCTCATCCTCGTTGTATGTTTCTTTATTATGAACGTGTTTTCCTGGGGCGAAAGGGTAACCGTAAGATCATAGCCAGACTACTTCCGCCGAGCGTAGCCAGCAGATTAACCATATCATTATCCATCCAACGGATGCCTCGTAGATAGGTTGTGGGTGTGCCACAATTGTGGATGTGTTTCTCTGTCTCTTTTTGACACACCGGACAATAATACATTGCCTGAACAGTCGCTCCAAGCAGGCTATCCAGCAGACTGCCTGCAAAGCCACTGACAAGGGAGATGAGTGGCAGAAGTAGTGCGGGTTGCTGGTTGAGCAATGTAAAGATCAGCCCTTCAGCCAATGCTCCTGCAGCGGCGGCGCTGGCTCCCAATGGACTGACGCCACCTGATGTTCCGGCTGTCGTTACCTGACCGGTAGTGATCAAACGTGGGGCCTGTTGGCTGAGCACTCCTAATTCGGTCGCCCAGGTATCGGCGTTGGCAGTTGCCATTGCACCTAGAAAGCCAGCTTCAAACGTAGAGCGCCAGGTTTCATTATGACTGAGACGATATGCCAGAGCCATGCCGCTTGCCACGCCTCCATTGGCCGCAACCTGCGCCAGATCACGCTGTGAACCCTTACTAAATTTATCGGCCGCCGTTTTTTCTTTCTCAGCAGCTCGAAAATGAGAGAAGAGAGTGGAAGAGACAAAGAAAAAGATCAAGGAAAGTCCCCAGGACCAACCACCCAATCCAAAGGTTGTTGTACCTGTACCTATTGCTCCAAGCATACCGCTACGACTGAGCGAGCGTCGTTGATATGCCAACCCACCGATAGCGCTACTCAAAAAGAGGCCCAGCAGCAGGCGCTGACCCGTTTTATTTGATCCTGTAGCGAGTGTGCTCTTTTTCGAAACCTCTCCAGGCTCTATCACAGGGATCGCAGCCAGGTTATGAAATAAATGTGGCATACACTAGTACCTCGTTAAAATTTTCCTGGATTTTTGTTACAGAATTCAGTTGTCATCGGTTCTATCTTAAAGAAGGCGTAATAGAAAGACAAGTCGAATAGTTCATCAGGTTTTTGGGCTCCCTTTTCAGAATTTAGAATATATGGATATATTGATGCTTGACCGTGCCTGTGACAAAGTGTTTGATTCCCATCACCAGCGGGATCTTGCTGCTCACCTGCTGGCAGGCGCAGGCGCGCCTGCACCACACACTAAACATGAGTTTTCGCACCTGCGGTGCTCAAACAGATTTTTATTATGTGATGTAGAAAAGGTTCGAAGAACCTTTTCTACATCACATAATAAAAAGGGCGCAGGCGCGCACGCGCCTGCCAGCCAAGGAGCAGCAAGATCCCGCTGGTATTGGGAGGCTGACACTTTGTGAGAGAAACATCCTGTACTGCCCACACAAAGTTTGTTTGTTCAGGGTATTGTGCTTGCTGTCCAGGTGTGATTGAATGAGGAGAAATAAAAAGCCTTTGTCGCTGTTCGTTATGTAATGTTCGTTCTGTAAGAAGAACATATTCTTTGTCAAAGTGCCAGTCGAGAACCGCCTCCAACTCGACATAGAGGTGAGGATGTAGTGGGTCGATACGTTTCATTAAATGAATGCTTACCACGCGATTGTCATTGATCCCTAAACCCTCACAAATTGCGTCTTGCGTGATTTTTAGTCCTCCGTCGAGATCGCGGCGGAGTGGGGTGGTAAAGTAAAAAATCTAGCAGGAGTGCCAGGTGACTCCCGCTATATAGTACTTTTGGAATAACTAATACTGTGCGTATTGTATCATATCAACATGTCTTATCTTATACATCATTATCGTTGTCAAGCTGGAGAAAGAGTGATACACTGCCAAGAACGAGGCCTGGCGAAAGTGAGGAGCAAAAGTGATCAAGTGTAACCGTTGTGGAAAGATGACCCCCGCTGGCGCATTTTGTCAGTCGTGTGGTACGCCGCTCGCTGGCATGTCAGAAAACGGTTCGGCCGCTAAAGCAGGGTATCAGGACCAACCAGAACTGCCTGCCTGGCTGGAGTCGTTGCGTGCAGGAGAACGTCCTGCCCCCCCTACCAATAATTCAGTGAGTTTCTCGCCGGCCGATCTTATCGAAGAAGGATCGCTCCCAAATTGGATGCGTGCCGAGCGTGGTGATCAGCGTGATAATACCTCCGCTAATCCCGCTACCTCTGCACGTCCCGCTAGTTTTTCCGATCAGGTCTACAGTGGAGATGCTGCGGCTCCTACGAGTATTCCTGCCCAATCGCTGGTTGATGAAAATTCATTGCCTTCCTGGATGAAAGAAGGGAAGCAAGCTGCGAATAATACTCCAGTAGATTCAGAACCGGGTAATCTTTCTGCTGCCAGTCTGGTACAGCCAGATAGTCTTCCAGATTGGATGAAGACGCTACAGCAACCTTCTGGCATTCGACCTGGTGTGGTACCTGCACCTGTAAATACAAATACAAATTCTGCTCCACAGCAAGTAACCCCATCCGCTCCGCTTGCCTCACCGCCGGTTTCATCATTGAGCAATGGTTTGGCGGCACGCGATCTGATTGATCAAGAGTCGTTGCCATCATGGATGCAATCCCAGAATGAGCAGTCCTCTAACACTGGGAGCATGCAACCGGCACAAACGGGACAGGGTGTCCCTCTTGTCGGGCAAACAGGTTTCTCTGCCTCTTCTCTTTTGGAGGTTGATGCAATCCCTCAATGGTTACGTGAAGGGGGACAGAATTCCGGTCAGTATCCAAAATTAACTGCCAATGCAGCGCCTGCGCAGAATACCGGGTGGCCTGGCATGGGTCAGGCGGCACCTGCCTGGCCTGCTGGAGCCAATACCGGACAGCCGCCGATGCAAACTCCACCAGTCAATGCGGCACCGCCCCAGGCAGGTGGCCCCTTTGCTGCCTCATCTTTAATTGATGCAAATGCGCTTCCTTCGTGGTTACGTGATCAGCAAGCTGGCATGTCGGCTCCTCAACCTGGAATGACCCCCGGCGGGCGCCCTGCTGCCAGCCCGATTCCGCCCCGTGGAGAGAATATCCGTGTTCCCAGTCGGCCACGTGGGGAAGCTAATCCTACTGAAAGTAGTGAACTGGCAGCCAATGTGTTTGCATCCATGTTAGGCGTAGCCTCAGCGGTCCCTAATTATCCAGATGCGCAACAAGAACAAAACAGTAGCGCAGCCCAGGCGAATGCCTATGGTCAGATGGGTCAGTCAGGACAACAGGCGAATGCCTATGGTCAGATGGGTCAGTCAGGACAACAGGCGAATGCCTATGGTCAGATGGGTCAGTCAGGACAACAGGCGAATGCCTATGGTCAGATGGGTCAGCCCAATCTAGCGGGACAGGCGAACAGTTACGGGCAGCCAGCACAAAGCGATCCATCATATGGATATGAATTGCTAGCTCAGGGGAATCCCGCCTATGGTTACGGTCAAATGGGTCAGCCAGATCTGTCAGGACAGGGCAACGCCTATGAGCAGATAGGGCAGGCAAATGGCTATGGGCTGTCAGACCAAGCCAATTTGAATGGGCTTCCCAATGCTGGTGCCATGCCCAACACTCCTTCAGGGATGAGCGGCGTTTTCCCACAGAATTATGGTGCAGGGAACAGCATGTCTGGTACCTATGGCACAAATTATCCTGGTAATGCCCAGGGCCAGATGAACTCTGCATTGGGTGCGAATGCTTCGATTGGTGGAAACAACTCAATGGGGAATAATCTTTCCATGAACGGGAACCCCACGATGAGTGGTACGTCTCCTTTCGGAGGCAATGCAATGACGAATGCATCCGCAGCATCATCAACTCCTGATAATGCTGGCGATCAGAAAAACACCAGGAAACGTAATATGTTTGACATGATACGCGAGTGGATTTCTCGTTAATCTGAGAGAAGAAGGATACCGTACATGTATACACAACCCTATCCAGAGGGTGGACAGGGTCCAGCACAGGCACAGAATTCAGCGACCCTTGTTTCTCTACTGGTCGCTGATTGTGGGGCTGTATTTACCAAGGTCTCACTATTTGGTCTGGTTGAGGGCCAGTATCGTTTAATGGCACGCGGAGAAGCGCCATCCACGATTAAGCCCCCCCAGGAAGATCTCACCGAGGGCATTATTCAAGCGATTAATGTCATTGAAAATGTGACTGGACGTCGTTTTGTGGCGGATAAACAGATTATTTCGCCTGAGCAACCAAATGGGGATGGCGTTGATATTTTTGTAGCCACTATCAGTGCTGGTGATCCTCTCCGGGTGGCGCTTCTAGGGGCTGTGACCCCCGAATTAGAAAGCCTCTCGGCCCAGGCTGTTGCGGGCTTGTATGCGCAGGTTCAAACGGTGCCTTCTCCCTCCTACGTAGCAGTTACGACTCCTGCCGGGGCGATCAACGGGCCTGCTGATGCTATGGCTCAAAAGGCTGCCTGGACCCCTGAGCGCCTCGCTCTGGAGTGGGAACGGCAAGCAGGACAATTACATGAATTACAGCCTCAGGCAGCCGTCATTATGGGTGTTGCCGATGGTCCCGCTGGCCCGGCCCCTTTACAAGAAGCCTGTCAATTGCTGGTGAACGCCGCTCGGGATACAACGCAGGGAACGACTGAAGCGGATGGGGCGGCGAAACGTTATTCTGTTATCTATGCGGGCGCTCCTCAATATGTTGAAGCTGTGCGCCGGATGCTACAGAGTGTGGCTGACGTGACGCGTATCGAGCCTTTAACCAATGCGGCTCAGGTAGGTGCCGTCAGTGCGGCTATCGGTTCTCTACAAGAGCATGAGGGCTTGCAGCACGTCCCTGGTTATCAACATGTGCGCAACTGGTCTCCTGCCAGTCCTGTCCCTTCTGCAACCTCACTGAGCAGTCTGGTGCGTTTTCTGGCTCAACACTATGCAATGAATGTGACGGCGGTAGATGTTGGCGGCGGTACGACAGCGTTGATGGTGGCAGGTGAAAAGGGCGAATTTATTCCGATGGTCAATACTGCTCTGGGCGTTGGATCTAATATCGGCGATGTTTTGCAGCGCGCTGGCTTACAACGCGTCACCCGCTGGTTGCCTTTTAGCATTTCTGAGGATGAAGTGCGGCAATTTGTGCTAAAACATATGTTGCATCCACAGACGTTGCCGACAGATTCACGCGAGCTAGCTTTGATACAAGCCTTTGCGCGTGAAGCGATCTCGCTTACTGTGGAGCAGGCGCGTAAGAGTAGCCATCTAGCATTGCCCGATACTGATTTAATTCTTGCAACTGGTGGTGTACTGGCTCATGCTCCCAGGTATGGGCAGGTAGCAATGATGTTATTGGATGCATTACAGCCGCGTGGTGTGACATCCCTGGTAGTAGATAGCACGATGTTGATCTCACAATTAGGGGCAGTTGCAACGGTCGCGCCGGTTATGGCTGTGCAGGTAAACGAAAATGACGCCGTCTCTCATCGCCTGGGTACCTGTGTCATTCCCTTTGGGAATGTACAACTGGGGCAACTGGCTGTGAGGGTGGGGGTAGAATATAGTAATGGCAGACAAATTAGCGTTGACGTCATGGGTGGTTCAGTTGAAGTGATTCCACTGCAACCCAACGAGCAGGCTCTGCTTACATTATTCCCGGCCCCAACGGTCGATGTTGGGCTTGGACCCGGTGAGCGCGCTCGCGCAGCTGAAGAGATCGATGGCGGTCTGATTGGACTGATTATCGATGCGCGCGGTCGTCCGTTAGCTCTGCCAGCGGATGACACTGAGAGGCAGGCACGCTTGCTGCAATGGTCACAGGCACTGGGGGCGTAACTGGGAAGCGAAACATAGCTGGGAGGTTCCCGCCATGACTTATGCGTCAGGGTGGCCTGTAATCCCACGACAGCTTTTGAAGCGAGAGCGTTGGCCCGGAGGCTATCAGGTCAAGGGTATCCCATTAGTCTATCATGGTCAGGAAGTGGTGCCTGACCAGCCTGTGCTTCGTCTGGCATCACTGCAACATTTTAAAGAAGAGGAGAAGAGGTTGTTGGCGCACTCCTCTTCTCCAATCTTGCCTGCTGCTGCTGTTGCCTCCTTTCCCCCTCAAAATATTCCTGCGGGTTTGCATGGACGCGTAGTAGGTTTTACGGCCCGCGGTGGTGTCGTCATTGAGAGCCATGCTGCCTTCCTGCAAGGCGTGCTGGGTGCAGGCAATCAGGTAGCAGGAATTTTAACGATATGGCAGGCGCCTGATCGCTACAATACGACACGTGCTATCCCGCCGGGCGCAATTCTTGTGGTGCCGGGCCCCTTAACATTACGTCTGTTACATCAGGCATTGGCTTCCGGGGTGGTGGGCGTGATCGCCAGCAGTATCGCTCTCCGCGATTTAGAAGGTTTCCTGCGTGCTGATTATCTCCAATTGTTGAAAACATCCAATCCAGAACTGGCTCAGAGTCAACTCCCTCCTCTCACCATACTATTAACTGAAGGCATAGGTTCGGTTATCATGCCCCCGCGTACTTTGAATTTGTTACACCACTACCAGGGATCAATAGGCTTACTTTCAGGCATAACGCTCCTGTCTCACCATATCTATCCTGAACTGGTCATTTCGATTCCTCTGGTTGAGATAGAGAAGGGTTGGCGGGCCATGATACCTGATACGACCCTGGCGTTGGGATCATTGGTGCGTGTTGCGGCTGGTGAGTGTCTGGGACTGGTAGGACGTATCGACTACTTTTTTGTGTATGAGCAAACGTTTGCTTCTAATCTGCGGGCGCGAGCGGTACGTTTACGTGCGGTTGACGGTTCTTTCTATGTCATTCCACTGGCAAATATCGAGCGTATTGGTTAATATTCGCCTCACTATGGAAAGGGCAGCCCACATACTTTCGTCGCTTGTGAGCCGCCCTGGTACTTGTATTCTGGCTGTATGAATGCGGGCCTGTCCTATGGTAAGATCAGGGTTCTTCCCTGCATATCTTTTGGTTGCGGGATGCGCATAACCTGGAGGATTGTGGGTGAGACATCGGCCAGAATACCATCACTGCGCAATTTGACCTGTGCAAACTGTGGTGAGATGAAGTATAACGGCACCGGGAAGGTGGTATGAGCCGTGAAAGGTTTGCCGGTATCATATTCGATTAACTGTTCGGCGTTTCCATGGTCAGCTGTGATTACGGCGCTCCCGCCGACAGCCAGTGTAGCTTCGATGATCCGCCCAACACAGGTGTCCACAGTCTCGACGGCTTTAATGGTTGCCTCGATAATGCCTGTATGCCCGACCATATCTGCATTGGCATAGTTCATAATGATCAGATCATATTTCCCACTACGGATCTGCTCAACGGCGGTATCTGTGATCCCTTTTGCGCTCATCTCTGGTTGCAGATCATAGGTGGGTACTTTGGGTGAAGGCACGAGGATACGGTCCTCGCCCTGGAAAGGAACCTCACGCCGTCCATTGATAAAGAAGGTGACATGAGCGTATTTTTCTGTTTCCGCAGTATGGAATTGAGTCATGCCCTGCTCAGCGATAACGCGTGCCAATGGCATCTCGACCTCATCGGCGCGATAGGCTACCTCAGCATCCAGGCCCTCTTCATACTGTGTCATCATCACATAGATTAAATCTTTGAGACGGGGGCCGCGTTCAAACTTGCCTTCTGCTTGAGGAGGCAATTCTTCCATCACAAAAGCCTTTGTCAACTGGCGGGCGCGATCTGGCCGGAAGTTATAGTGGATAACGGCATCACCAGCCTGTACCGTGCCGACGGGATGTCCCTCTTCCATGATGACGGTTGGTAAAATAAATTCGTCGGTGACCTTGTTGTCATAGCTTTGTTGGATGGCTGCCAGGGCAGAAACAGCCTGCTGTTGGGCCTCGCCGCGTGTCATCGCGAAATAGGTTGCGCCGGTGCGCTCCCAGCGATTGTCGCGGTCCATTGCATAGTAGCGACCCGTTACTGTGGCGACTTTAGCGGGATGTTCACCGCCAATTTCGCGAGCTCGTGTCTCCAGGCGTTGCATAAATTCCAGGCCGCCCGTTGGTGAGGAATCACGACCATCGGTAAAAGCATGAATGAAGATCTTTTCTATATTGTGGGTTGCGGCCAGGCGGAGCAGAGCTTCCAGATGTGTCTCATGTGCATGGACGCCACCATTGCCAAGCAATCCACAAATGTGAAGTTGAGATTGATTCTTTTTGACATGTTCGATAGCCCTCAGGAAGGCCGGGTTCTCGAAAAAGCTCCCATCTTGAATCGATTCGCTGACACGTGTATAGTCCTGAAGCACCCGTTTACCCGCGCCAAGGTTCTGATGACCCACCTCTGAATTGCCCATCTGACCATCTGGTAAACCGACCGCTGCACCTGAGGTGCGTACTGCTGTGTGAGGCCATTCCCGTGCAATCTTATCGAGATGGGGAGTGCGGGCAAGCGCGATGGCGTTCCCCTCCTGGCGAGGATTAAGTCCCCAGCCATCCATAATAATCAGAACAAAAGGGCGTTTATGCCCCGATGATGTCGTACTCATGTTGCTACTATACTCCACGATAATATATGCTCAAACAATGGTTTACGACCTCATTGTAGCATGCCATGGCATGGAAGCATAGCGCAACTATGCGGGCAATTGCCCTGTAACTGTTTGTATGCCTATTTCGTGTTCCTGAGTATAGCGGCTGAAGTAATTGAATATTTTCATACTCACCACTAATAGATAAATTGCTGAGTATACTATGGTTATCTTTGCTAATGGGTTTATAGAATCTTATTGCTCCTAACCCTCTGCCCACCTACTACGTATAACAGTTAGAGGAGTATCAATAAGATTTGATAGCGATACAACCAGTACGTTTATACTGGCAAAGCATAGGTGCAAAGAGTTTGAAATAGTTTGCAGTCTGGATGAGGCCAGCCAGTACTCTATTTCAAATACGTTGCCATGAGGAAGGATGATAATGGACAACAAACTTTCGGAATCCATGATGGGGATGGTGCGCAAGGGGGGTATGGCGGCATTTGTAGCCTTCTGTCTGCTTGTGTTTACAGCCACCGCAGCATTTGCCGCTTCCGTCAACATTTATGATAGTGCGAATGTGCTCAATCGGTCCCAGGTACAGAATGCTGCTTCATCGTTATCAAAGCCGATCGATATTTACAGCATTACAAGCAGTTTATCGAATGCGGCCTTTGATCAGCAGGCCAAACAATCTGCGAGCCGTAACTCCAACTTGATTGTGCTGGCATTTAATAGCCACCACGTAGCGATTACGGGAGGCAAGAATACCGGACTCTCCCGTGGTCAGTTTCAAGACGCTACGAATGCCTTTTTAAATGCAGTAAACCGTGGTGGCAGTAGAGATTATACTGGCGCTACAATAGCAGCTATTAATTCTCTTCATGACGCGCTAGGTGGAAGCTCTGCATCTTCATTTCTGCCAGGGGTAGGTGGTGGAGCAGGGCGCTCGTTTGGCAGTACTTTGTGTTGTGTGGGATTGATAGCTCTGCTCATTATTGGTGCTATCGCCTTTGCGCGTACCCGTGCCCGTCGTCGCGGCTTATTCAACCGTTCAGCGGGCTTTGGTCAGCAGCCCTATAATCAGGGAGGGCCTTTCAATCAAAACCAGGGAAACTATCCCCCGAATTATCAGGGCAATTACCCGCCGAACTATCAAGGAAACTATCCCCCCAACTATCAGGGACCGTATCCACCTCAGAATCAGGGCATGAATCCTCTGGCGGCAGGTGGACTTGGTGCTGCTGCAGGTGGCTTGTTTGGCTATGAATTGGGAAAGAATGCCGGCGAGCGCGACCGCGATCAAGATGAAGGCTTTGGTGGCGGTTCCAGCGGAGATTTTGGGAATGGTGGAGATGGTGGCTTTGGGGGAGATAATGGCGGAGACTTTGGAGGAGGAGCAAGCGGAGATTTCGGAGGAGGCGGTGGAGATAGTGGTTTCGGTGGTGGTGACGGAGGATTTGGTGGAGGTGGTGGAGATGGTGGCTTTGGTGGCGGCTCCAGCGGCGACTTCTAAGCACGAGCGCGCTTCCATACAGGTGCGCCTTGCGTGTGAAAACGCATGAATAAATAAGAAGAGAGGGCGGACAGGATTAAATACATCCTATCCACCCTCTCACTCTTTGTGAACTTCTGTCAGTTGCCTGGCATATCGAAGTATTGCCTAGCGACGGCGTCTGGTGCGTGCCAGCTCTACGGCCTTCAGACGGAAGATGGCTCGTTGCAGGGCTGCTTCGATTTCCGCCCGCTCAGAACGCGTTCGTGCATCTTGCAGACTCTGTTCAGCACGGCGGCGCGCTGTTTCAGCGCGTGCCTGATCAATCTCTTCCGCTTTTTCAGCTGTATCCGCCAGGACCGTGACGCGGTTGTTGGAGACCTCTAAGAAACCGCCTGAGACAAAGATAATCTCATCTTCGCCGTGCAATTTGATTTCAAGAGGGCCAGCCCCCAACAGCGCGAGCAACGGAGCATGCTCCGGTAAAATGCCGAGTTGTCCCTCAGATCCTGGAGCATCCACGATCTCGGCCTCGCCATTGTACAATTCATGCTCAGCGGTGACTACCTCGACATGCAGTGTATTGCGTGTCGCCATCATTTAACCCTTCTTCTGGCTGGCTTCGTAGGCCGAGATGACATCTTCAATAGCGCCTTTCGACAAGAAGTGGTTCTCGGGGATGTGGTCAACTTCGCCATCCAGAATAGCTTTGAAGCTACGAATAGTGTCTGCCAACTTCACATATTTGCCGGGCAGGCCAGTAAAGATTTCCGCAACGGTGAATGGCTGTCCGCAGAAGCGCTCTAATTTACGAGCGCGAGCAACCAGCAGCTTATCATCGTCAGACAGCTCGTCCACACCCAGGATCGCAATGATATCTTGCAACTCTTTGTAGCGCTGTAAGACAGTCTGTACGCCACGAGCAACATTATAATGCTCATCGCCTACTACCTGAGGATCAAGGATACGGCTGGTGGATGTCAGTGGATCTACCGCAGGGTAGATACCTTTCTGCGAGATTGAGCGCTCCAGCAGGATAGTTGAGTCCAGGTGAGCAAAGGTCGTCGCAGGTGCGGGATCGGTGTAGTCGTCAGCAGGTACATAAACGGCCTGCATCGAGGTAATCGAACCCGCTTTCGTTGACGTGATGCGCTCCTGCAATTCACCCATTTCCTCAGCCAGGTTTGGCTGATAACCCACAGCGGAAGGCATACGACCTAGCAGAGCGGAAACCTCAGCACCAGCCTGTGTGAAACGGAAAATGTTGTCGATAAACAGCAGAACGTCCTTATGCTCTTCATCGCGGAAGTACTCAGCAATCGACAGACCGCTCAGTGCCACGCGCAGGCGAGATCCGGGAGGCTCGTTCATCTGACCGAAGACCATTGCCAGGCGGTCAATAACTTTGGCTTCCTGCATTTCATGATACAGGTCGTTACCCTCACGGGTACGCTCACCTACACCTGCGAAGACGCTATAACCGCCATGGCCTTTCGCAATATTGTTAATGAGTTCCTGAATGATAACCGTCTTACCGACTCCAGCACCGCCGAAGGTACCAATCTTACCACCCTTCATGAAAGGGCAGATCAGGTCGATAACTTTAATACCAGTCTCGAAGACCTCAACGTTTGAAGACTGATCTTCCAGAGTTGGGGCATGACGATGAATGGGATAATAGGGAGCATCCTCAACCTCAGGTTTGTTATCGATAGCGTGACCAAGCACGTTAAAGATACGACCCAGGGTCTTTGGTCCGACGGGAACGCTGATAGGAGCACCGGTATCAAAGGCGTCTGTTCCGCGCTGCAGGCCGTCAGTCGGGCCCATAGCAACGCAGCGCACCCAGTTGTTACCCAGGTGTTGTTCAACTTCCAGAGCAAGGTCTTCTTCAAGACCTGCCGGGCGTGTCACCACCAGATTATAAATTTCTGGTAGCTGGTCTGGGGGAAACTCGACGTCTACCACAGCACCCAGCACCTGCACGATTTTTCCCTTCGTGCGTGTTTGTGTAACTGTCATGTATTTCTCCATCGCAGGGGTGTTTTTCCTCCCCCTTGCGCATGTATCTCACTAGAGTGCCGCAGCGCCAGACACCACCTCAAGAATTTGGGTCGTGATAGCGGCCTGACGTGCTTTATTATAGGTCAAGTTGAGATCCTGAACCAGTTCGTTGGCATTATCAGTCGCGTTTTTCATTGAGATCATCTGTGCGGCATACTGGCTGGCGATGTTCTCAAGTAGAGCCTGATAGATTTGCACATCGACGTAACGTGGCAGCAAAGCTTTGAAGAGTTCCTGCTCGTTTGGTTCGTAGATATACTCTTCATTTGTTTCGTGTTCTTGTGCTGTCTCTTCGTGTTCAGGTGGCTGTACTGGTAGTAACTGTACCGTTGTTGGTGTCTGCGTTACAGTATTGACATACTTGGCATAGACCAGATAGACAACATCCACCTCCCCTTTCAGGAAGGCATCCACGGCCACATGAGCCATAGCTGTTGCATCGTCCATAGCGGGATGGTCACCGTAATCAGTAAACTCAGCGATCAGATTTTGTTCAGTACGTAACACGAAATCACGTCCTTTTTTGCCGACCGCGATATAGCTGACGCCAGGATGGCGTCCCTGAGCTTCGAGATTGTGGATCTCATCTTGCGCTGTATGGGCAGCGTGACGATTAATATTCGAGGGTAAGGCACCGCACAGACCGCGATCCGGGGAAATCAGCACAATGCCAATATTTCTGACCGGACGTTGCTTCAACAGGGCCAAATCTTCTGCCATATCGTCATTACCCGATGCCGCAGCCGCAGCCAGGCGGGCGGTGAGTTCGCGAATCTGATCGGCATAGGGGCGAGATTGTTCCACTCGCTCCTGTGACCGACGCATCTTGCTACTCGCCACCATTTGCATAGCTTTGGTGATTTTTGCCGTATTTTTAACTGATCGTATGCGCTGCCGAATTTCTCGGAGTGATGGCATCTATCTGCCTCCTAGCGCTTTTCTTCTTCGCGTGGTGCGGACGTTTTCTGATAATCTTCGATGGCGGCACCCAACTTCTTCAGTTGGTCAGCGCTCATTTTGCTGCGGCCCGTGATTGAAGTCTCGATAATCTCGTTCTGTAGATCCTGATAGTTAGCATCCAGGAAACGATACAGACCGGACTCCCATGCGCCTACCTGGCCCAGAGGTACCTCATCGATATAACCATTTGTTGCCGCGTACATAATGATAACCTGGCGTACAACCGAAACCGGCTGATACTGAGGCTGCTTCAGGATTTCCAGGATATGACGGCCACGGTCAATCTGTGACTTGGTCGCTTTATCCAGATCCGAGGCGAACTGCGAGAAAGCTTCCAGCTCTCTGAACTGTGCCAGATCCAGACGCAAGGTACCAGATACCTGGCTCATACCTTTAGTCTGCGCGCTACTACCGACGCGAGAGACCGAGATACCAGTGTTCAGAGCAGGGCGCTGACCAGCATTGAAGAGGTCACTTTCCAGGAAGATCTGACCATCGGTAATCGAAATCAGGTTAGTTGGAATGTAAGCCGACACGTCGTTCGCTTTGGTTTCAATGATTGGCAGTGCGGTCAGTGAGCCACCGCCGTAATTTTCATTCAAGCGGGCAGCGCGTTCCAGCAAGCGAGAGTGCAGATAGAACACGTCACCAGGATAGGCTTCACGTCCTGGAGGGCGGCGAATGATCAAGGAAATGTTACGGTACGCTTCAGCGTGCTTGGTCAGATCATCATAAACGATCAGAGCATCGCGACCGGACTCCATGAATTCCTCACCAATTGCGCAACCAGCGTAAGGGGCGATATATTTCAAAGGAGCGGGATCAGAAGCGCTAGAAGCAACGATAATCGTGTATTCCATCGCGCCATGCTCTTCCAGGATGGCGCGAGTACGCGCGATTGAAGAGTTTTTCTGACCAATAGCGACGTAAATACAGAGCAGATTTTTGCCCTTCTGGTTAATGATGGTGTCGATAGCGACAGCCGTCTTACCAGTCTGGCGGTCACCGATAATCAACTCACGCTGACCACGGCCAATCGGAATCATGCTATCGATAGCCTTGATACCGGTCTGAACTGGCTGACTCACCGAGAGGCGGGTAATAACGCCCGGGGCCACACGTTCAATCGGACGGAACTTATCGGTGCTAATCGGGCCACGCTCATCGAGTGGCTCACCGAGGGGATTGATGACGCGACCCAGTAGAGCATCGCCTACGGGCACTTGAATGATTCGACCGGTGGTGCGAACCTCGTCATCTTCACGAATCTGTGTATAATCACCCAGGATTGGGCAACTGACCGCTTCCTCTTCGAGGTTAAAGGCCATGCCAAAGAGTCCTGTACGGGGAAATTCTACCAACTCAAGATATTGTACATCTTGCAGGCCGTATACACGGGCGACACCGTCTTGTACCGCGATAACGGTACCCACACTCGCGGTCGAGGTGGTTTCTGTGCCGAAGCCTGCGATGTTTTTCTCTATGATGGCACTGATTTCATCAGCCCAAGATGCCATCGCGTTCCTCCTAGTTTTCTTCCTGGTGGCTTGTTACTTGTTTTTCATCTGTTTGTCAAAGATCAGGTGGACTGTCTACGGGGGTCTACTGTATGCGCTTCCCGATCCGTCACACCTGGACCTGAGATCGAGAAAGTACTGCTTGCAGGTGTGGTTCTTAAACCGTAGCCACGGGCTGGTTGAAATCTTCAGAAGTCAAATCATTATCACTGGCGCTAATATTCGAGATCAATTGTTGCTGCAAGACATGCAGGCGATTGCGAATACTACCATCAATAATTTGATTTCCCACCCGGGCCACAACCCCGCCTAAAATGCTCGGGTCTACCCGAGTCTGGATCACAATGTTTTTGCCCGTTCTCTGCTCAAGCGCTCTTTTTACGATGGCACTCTGTGCCTCGTCTAACTGCGCTGCTGTCGTTACCTTTGCGACTGCCTGATTGCGATAGTCAAGCACAAGGTTTTCAAACTCGGTGGCAATGTTTGGCATGACATCGACCAGTTCGCGCTGGACGATCAGCAGGGCAAGGTTGAGCGACGTGGGCAGCACTTTATCGGCCAGAGTCTGGCGTAACGCTGTCTCTTTGCGCTGTGCAGGAACTTTAGGTTCGCGCAACAAATAAGCCAGGCTACGATTGCCAAAGACCTCGGCGATGTTTTTTACATCATCCAGGCTGCGATCAATCGTGTTCTGCTTGCGCGCAATTTCGAAAATCGCTTCTGCATAGCGACGTGCAATCGCTCCTTTTAGCATTAGTTATTCCTCGCCTGGTCATTAGCCGTGACAAACTCTTCGACTAAACGACGGTTGTCTTTGCTATCAACTGACCGGCTGATAACTTTGCTAGCGGCATCGATGGAAAGATTGATAACATCGCGGCTCAACTCCAGGCGAGCACGATTGGCCTCTTGCTGGATGCGAGCAATCTGTTGCTGACTGATCTTCTCAGCACGCTCACGTGCCTCGGTTTCAATCTGTTGAGCAACCTGTGCGGCGTTCTTTGTCGCCCGTTCGATGCTATCCTGAGCCTGACGTTTGGCGTCAAGAATGATACGCTCGGCATTGTTGGTTGCCTCGGCGAGATCGCGCTTGGCCTTCTCAGCGTTTTCGATGCCTTCTCGGATCAATGCCTGCCGTTTTGCCAGCGTGCGCTGAACAACGGGCAGAACGTATTTCCCAAGGACAAAGAAGACGATAAGAAAGCTAACGAGCTGCGATAAGAAGGCGGCTGCGTTAATACCGAGTGCTCCAATACCGCCAGTTGACTCTGCGGCCATGGCGGCTGAAGCCAGTGTGAATGTTATTTGCACGATAGCGCTTCCTTTCGTCACAAGTAATACATGAACACTCCGCACGTAACACGGAGACGCGGCATCGTCTGTTTCTACCCCTGGTTTATCTTGATAAACCAGAGGAGGAGAAGTCACAGAATGGACGCACTACGTCTCCACATTACGGTACGAACAGGTATTACTTAGATGAATTTGATCAGCAGAGCGACTACCAGAGCGTAAATAGCAATAGCTTCAGCGAACACGATAGCCAGGATCATGTTAGTCTGAATGACAGGAGCTGCTTCTGGGTTGCGACCAATAGCTTCCATTGCTTTAGCGGCAAGAATACCGATGGCAAGACCAGGTCCGATGGCGCCAATACCGATGGCGAGTGCAGCTGCGAGTTGTTGCATGATGTAAAATCCTCCTTAAGGATAAATGCTTGTTTTATTTTTGATGAATTTTGTTTTTATGCAATCGCAGAAAAAAATCTGCGCGTAGCAAGCTCAGTGTTGCCACCGCCCATTAATGGGCAGTAGCAGCGTTCTCCTCATACTCATGGACCGCCTCATGCACATTCTCATCGGAATGGGAATGGCTGGTGGTGCCCACTTGCATAAAGAGCAGGGTTAAGAAGGCAAACACAAACGCCTGGATAACCGCGACGAACAGTTCGAATGGAATGAAGACGATGTCTGCCACAACTGGTAACAGATAGGCGAAGACTGCCAGCAGCACGCTACCTGCAAAGACATTACCAAAGAGACGGAAGGAGAAAGAAATCAAACGACCGAACTCACTGATAATCTCTAAGATGCCGACCAGGAAGTCGACAAATCCCATGCCGCCTTTCTCTTTGATCGCTTTGAAGTTCAGATATTTACTGATCTGATCTTTAAAGCCAAGCATCGAGAAGCTGACAATCTGTGTGGCTACCACTGACACCAATGCCATTGCGAGCGTCAGGTTCAGATCGGTTGTCGCAGGGCGCAACCAGGGGATAAGCTGGTTAGATGCGGCACCCCAGAGGAGCGGACCATGGACTGCTCCGACCGATTTGCTGGTAACATCAATCGTACCAATCGTATCAATGCCAGGGATAATGTCAAGTAAATTACAGAATAAAATGAAGATAAAGAATGTAGCTACGAGGGGGAAAAATTTCTTTCCCTTCTCTTTGCCTGCCACACCTTCAATGAGATTCTGTAGAAACTCAACCACCCATTCAATGGCATTCTGTAATCCGCTCGGGACCAGGTCTTGTCGGCGTATTCCAAAGTAGAATACGACCAACAAAATAATAATAGATATCCACGTACATAGCAGAGTGTTAGTAATCCATGTTCCAGGAATAATGATATCTGGTGCAATGGATATGTTGGGAAGTTTCCACAGATTCACTCGGCTGTCCTCCCTATAAGCCGGGCTCTGCTAATCTTATTCGATGTACCAGGGGGGACCGTTTGGCCTAATGAAAGACGCTTTTGTATAAACGGTATGCTCCATAAAACCCCGAAATCAGGCCAAGCAGCAGCCCAAGAAGTATAAACAATTCACCGGTATGAAGATAGCCATCCAGTAGATGTCCTGCAATGGCTCCAAGGGCAATGGGGATGGCTATTGTAAAGCCCATTCCGCTCAAGGCCCCCAGTGTACTCAAGATAGTAGGGGTAGGCGGCTTTTGTTTCATCCTTTGTTCCCTTATCGTCCCATCTTTTTCCTCTCAATAATACCAGTCGGATTATAGCACAGGGGGAGAGATTGTTGCAACAGTAGATACACTTATTCGTATGCGAAACGAACAAGACAGAAGCAGGGAGAATATTCGTTAAGCTTATAGGTGTGAACGCTCACTGCAAGCCAATTCAGCCTATTATTTTGTTTAGCTAGAGGGAAGATACACGCCAGAGAAAGAGAGTTTTTCAGCGAAAGATAAGGAAGCTTGTGATCTTTTTATTGCATTCTGCATATCATGCCGATATGATCAGTTTAATGAGTGGGAATATATCCAACAAGATATATTCCCATCTAATTTTTTAGTAGCCGTGTTGTTTGTCGACCAAATTGTACATTGTTTGTGGCGCGTGAGCCTGATAGCGGCGTAGATTTTCCGTAAAGATTGCCAGTGTCCGTTGCGTATAGTGAGGTGTCCAACCGCTGATATGTGGGGTTAGAAAGACATTGGGTAGACTCCAGAGGGGACTCTCGGCGGGCAAAGGTTCCTGTTCAAAGACATCCAGGGTTGCGCCAGCGATCCATTGCTCACTGAGAGCCTGGATCAGCGCGTTTTCGTCGCACACCTCGCCACGGGCAATATTGATAAAATAGGCATGTCGCTTCATGGCCTTGAACGCAGCCTCATTGAATAGCTGTCTCGTACTATCTGTCAGTGGTACTGCTGCGACGACGATATCGCTCTCCTGGAGTAACGCATGAAGTTGTTCAATGGGATAATAGCGTTCGGGAATGGTGCCTTCTGGATCTCCAATACCAGGAAAGAGAAAGCCGTGATCCCGATGATCTGTATTACGCTGTGTGGCGAGGATACGTGTGCCAAAGGCCCGCGCCTGCCGGGCTATTTCACGACCGATACTGCCATAGCCCACGATACCGAGCGTTTTTCCATGGAGCTCATCAATCTGAAAATGCTGCATCTCTATCCAGTTTTTTTGTTGCTGACCTTGGTACATGCGTGCAAACTCATGATACCAGGAGAGGATAGCAGCCAGGACAAATTCAGCAATATTGATAGAGTGAACTCCACTACTGGTCGTGAAAATAACATCAGTTTTGTAGAGTGGTTGTCTGGTTGCGACATCAGCACCAGCTGAGTGTAGATGTACCCAGCGGAGCCGAGGAGCCTGTTCTGGATCTGGCAGCAGGTGCCCTAGCGTCGCCAGAATCTCTGTGTGTTGCCAGATATCGGTGGGAATCTCATGTGTAGCTCTGGCGGATACCACGTGTAGTTGATAGCCTGGAAACTGCTGCTGGAACTGTTCCAGCAAGCCATCCGTAATAATAGTTTCAGCCATGGGCATATTGATAAGAATAGTTGGCAATGTTGTTGTATTCATGCTTGGTTTTTTCTATCCACTACTAGAACGCTTTCCTGATTGCTCAGGCGCAAGACTTTTCTCTCTGTATTGATACCACGTCAGCACCTGTTTTACCAGAGTTTCAGAGCAGCGTGCGTCGAAAGGGGTTGCGCTAGCAGGGGAGAGAAGTCCCCCCTGCCGGGGTGTGAGGTGTTCCCCACCTTCTCTCATCTCTCCCCGCCTTAGGCGGCAAATAAGCAAGAACAAGCTTCCTTCTTGCTTGTTCTACACTTTTTCTGCTAGAGTATAAAGGCTGGCAGATTTGGCGGCTGTGATAGTGAAAAAAAGTCCTGGCGCTTATAATAGTAAGGTCGATGGCTCTGGCCCTTTGTTCAGCCCGATAAGGAGGTTCTATGCCCGATCAGCGGAGAATTTTAAGTACTTTTCAATTTACGGCGGCATCGCAAGAGATTTTGCGTGAGGCTGCTCAGGCAGACATTGTCTGTCTTACCAATACCGAGGAGTTTCTGGCGCGACTACAAGAGGCTGAAATCCTTTGTTCCTATTGGGTTCCTCAGAACTGGCGAGAGTTAGCGCCTCATCTACGCTGGTTACAGGCATCCGGAGCGGGCGTGGATGGATTGCGCCCGACGGGTATCCTTGATGCTCCATCTGAGGTGATGGTGACGACTGCGGTGGGTATTCATGCCACCACCATTGGTGAATATGTCTTTGGGAGTATGTTGATGTTTAATCGGAGCTGGCCTGAGATGGTGCGTTTGCAGGAACGCCATGTCTGGCCGGCGAGCGCGAACTGGTATAAGCTAGGCGGTCGTGAACTGGATGGTCAGACACTGGGTATCATTGGACTTGGCAGTATCGGACGGCGTATCGCGCAATTGGGGAGAGCTTTTGGGATGCATGTGATAGGGACACGGCGTACGGTCGAGGAGGGTGCCCATGATCCTGATATTGATCAGCTCTATCCTATGACACGTTTACATGAGATGTTGCGCCAGAGCGACTATGTGGTCCTGGCAGTACCATTAACGCCTACGACAGAGAAATTGATTGGTGAGCCTGAATTGCGTGCGCTACGGCCCCACGCGTATCTGGTAAACGTAGCGCGGGGAGGCATTATTGATGAGCCACAACTGATCCGGGCTTTGCGCGAAGGATGGCTTGCAGGTGCCGGATTGGATGTAACTCAACAGGAGCCATTGCCAGCCGATAGCCCTCTCTTCTCATTACCAAATGTCATTCTTACTCCCCACATTTCAGGTGATAGCTTACAATATGATCGGCGTCTGACCGAACTATTTGCTGCTAACCTGCGCAAATATCGCGCAGGCGAACCGCTGCATAATCGCTATGATCCGGCTCGTGGCTATTGATGCTTGCTACATACGCATCATAGTCCTATAAATAGAGCGGACTTCTCCCTATTCTCTATGAGCCAGCGGCATTGCAGATGATAGTGAAATAGCATGAGGTGCATAATGAGTATAGACCTGGGTTCTGTATCGTTATTGGGCGTGGAAGCGGTGGGTCAACCCGGACAACGGCGCTTCCATCTTTTCTTGCGCGGTGAGGGTGGATCAGCGCTACTGTGGATGGAAAAAGAGCAGCTAGCCGGGTTAGCTGAGGCGATTGATCACGCATTGGCCTTGATTAGCGAGGGCCAGATATTACGGACAGAGGCACGTGCTGGCGCACTGCCTGCTATAGAGGCCATGCCAGCTGATTTTCCACGTTATCCTACCTACGATATGCAAGTGGGACAAATGCGCCTGAGTTTTGATGAGCAGGACGCGTTACTTTCTTTAAGTATCATTCCATTAGATGTACTGCTGGAGAATGAGCAGGATCTGGATGAGATGATGCGTAGCAATGATAGCCTTGCATTTGCCTTTACGCAACAGCAAGCACAAGATTTGTCCATCTCCTTGCAGGTTGTGATCTCAGCGGGTCGCTCCGTCTGTCCCCTGTGTCATGCACCTCTGGATGGAAGCCCTCACGCCTGCGTCAAGCAGAATGGACATCGCCAGATTATCCAAATAGAAGAAAGCGATGACGAAAGGTAGTATATTGGCAAACCTTACTCCGCACACGTAGAATGTGTCGGAATCCCAGGATCATCGGGATCTTACTGCTGACTTGCTGGCAGGCGCGTAAGCACTTGCGCTCTTTTTATTGTATGTTGCTGTAAATGTGCTATGCATATTTACAGCAACATACAATAAAAATTGGTTTGAGCACCGTAGGTGCGAAAATTCATAGGCCAGGATGGCGGGGACTCTCATAGATTAATCGTGGCAGGTGTACTTGTTGGCCTTTTCTAAGTAGATTTCTTCATTGGCCTCTATCATGAGCTTGTGAAGTACCACAACATCCGCATCGGGAAGATACTCTACTGGCTGCAGGCACAGGCGCATAATGGCACGACCATTTTCAATGACCTGTACATAGCCCTTGCTCTTTGGTACGCGATATGTACGCCTGGGCTCGGTGGGGCTTGGTATCTCCAAATAGCCGCGCCAGAGCAGTTGACGGAGTTGTTCTGGAGTCAGCATATCCCGCAAGAGGTTAGCGGCTTGCCGTTCAGAGCGTGACCACCCCTTCACATATGGGAGCAGAAACAGCCATAAGACCGGTGTAACCGCCAGCGCTATGATCATCCAACACAGGATAGAAATGGCCAGGGACGCGACGTTCATCCGCCGACGACTCGTGGTACTAAAACTATCTGTTCCGCCGTGGCATCGAATTTATCAATACGTTGTATCGGTTTTCCATCGGCGACGCGAAATGCTGTGGCACCTTTGCTGCGTTCCTGTTCAAAAATGCGCTCTGCCTCACGGACAGCAGCCAATGCTTCGTGGTCACCTGCCTGAATTTTCTGTTCATCCCATGCAAGACGGTCGTCGCCGCGCCGTGACATCACCCGTAACATTCCCACAGTCGTTCCTCCTTAGCAGTTTACGCCATGTTGTTGCATGGCTGATGCCAACGAAAATTTAGAATTAGCCGGAGCTACAGACATCAAGTCGTAGCCTCTCACTGTCTTCGTTCTACGATTTCTACAGGTTTAACGAATCGCTCGATGCTTCTTGGTTACACTGTTACGAACTACATGATTCTGAACAGGCCTGTATGGTCGCTGGCTACCCGCTGTGCGCAAACTCTGATGACAGATATCAATATTCTCGCCCTCATGCACGATAGATTGATACATACCTCTTGCTATAGCATGTTTTAGGCCCGCGCATACAACACGTCGGATGTACCAACTGTGTATACAAGGAGACACAGGTTGGTACTACTATTGTACGTGAGGACCTGTGTATAGTCAATGGTTAAGAGATCATTTCACCAGGTACAAGCGATTCTGATCTGTTATTTTATGGATGAGCTGAATAGGATGTACAGAGGTGTATAGATTTGTTCAATAGAATATTTCCAATGGTACTGTTATTAATTGTTAGGCATGGTTCAAAACCACGTGACACTTTTGAACAATCAGGCAGCGAGAGCAGAATAACCCAAAGCTGCCAACCAATCTCCCTCGGGAACATTTGAATCCGTCCGTTGTAAAGGGGAAAGTCC
>NZ_BIXY01000042.1 GCF_008326305.1 Dictyobacter arantiisoli
AAACATGGAACGGAGTGTGTCAATGACAATTGACTGCAGTATTGAGGAGCCGTGTGAGGCGACAAGTCTCACGCACGGTTTTGAAGCCGAGCGGAGAGGGCGACCTCTTCGCTTAGGCAGCGCACTTTTTGAGCGACTCAAGGCGACGGGCTTGCCGGTCGAGTGTGGGTCGGGTGGTTTGACGAAATACAACCGAACCATCAGAGAACTGCCCAAAGCGCACTGGATCGATGCCGCCTGCGTGGCGAAAAGTACTCCTGATGCCTTAGACATCAAGAAGGTGAAACCCCTCTTGATCAAGGCGACAGGACACGGCAGACGCAAGATGTGTGTGACTGATACGTACGGGTTCCCAAAACAGCACAAAGAGCGCAAGGGGTCGTATTTGGGATACCGAACGGGGGATGTGGTCAAGGCCATCACTCCCAAAGGAACCTTTCAGGGACGGATTGCGATTCGTCATCGCCCTTCATTTCGTGTAGGGAAAGTTGATATTCACCCGAAATATATGCATCGTCTCCACAGGAGAGACGGGTATGAATACAGCAGAGAAAGAAGCGCGTGATGTTCCTCCCCATAGGTAAACCAAGGGGTACCCGCATCACGCAAATTTATAAGGTGGATTACAGACAAAGGAAGCTCGGTCTCTCATATGAGGGTCCGAGCTTCCTTTGTCCGTGTGTCTGAGTTGTGTCTGGATTTAGAGCGTGACCATTTTGACATTAAAGATATCGCCAGCCTGATTGATCTCGTCAATGGCCCAACCGGGAATGGGATTATCGACAGAGATAACCATCAGGGCGGATTCGCTGGCGCGCTGGGCGTCGTATGAGCGGGCTTTGCGTACGCTGGGTCCGACATCCATATGGCGGATATTCACCCCGGCTTTGCCCAGGACGGTGCCAACGATACCAATCATGCCTGGCTGGTCGATATTGCGGCAGAAGAGGATGGGACCTTCTGGCACAAACTCGGTCCAGTAAGGACCAACCTGGACGATCCGTGGCTCATCATGCATCACGGTACCGCTCAGCACGCTGATCTGATCCTCACTGGCAGCCTGATCCTCTCCCTCTGTAACGACGCGCAGGGTGACCTGATTAGCAAATTCGGCGGGTGTAGTTGATTTGCGCTCGACAATCTCGATGCCCCATTCTTTCGCCAGCACCTGGGCATTGATCATATTGACATGAGCTTCGGATACCGATTCCAGCAATCCTTTGACCAGAGCCGCTTGCAGGGGACGCAGGTCATAGCTGGCGATCTCACCGCTATAGGTCAACTCGATTTTATGCAGAGGCTCGGGTTGCAACTGGGTATAGATGCGACCCAATTTCTCAACCAGGGTCATATAGGGTTGCAAGATCTTGAGTGTCTCCGGCAGGATCAAAGGCGCATTGACAGCAGCTCGTGGGAAGCCGCCTCGAATGACAGAGACAACCTGGTCCGCGACATCGGTGGCGACGCCAACCTGTGCCTCTTCGGTTGAGGCACCCAGATGCGGTGTTGCAATGATCCGCTCATGGCTGACCAGGCGTTGCAATAACGCGTTATCGCGAATGGGTTCCTGACTAAATACATCCAGCGCGGCCCCTGCGATATGGCCCTCATCGAGGGCTTTCAGCAGAGCCTCTTCCTCGATCAAGCCACCGCGTGCGCAGTTGATTAAGCGTGCACCAGGCTTCATGATGCTCAGCTCATGCTCACCGATCAGGCCACGTGTCCCGTTAGGACCACTGGTCAGAGAGGTATGCAGGGTCACGAAATCCGCTTTACGTAGCACATCTTCCAGGCTCATCATCTCGACATTGGATTTGCGTGCTTGCTCGGGCGAGACAAAAGGATCAAACGCAATCGTCTGCATCTCCAGTCCCTGTGCACGTTTCGCGACATTCATGCCGACCTTCCCAAGGCCAATCACGCCCAATACCTTATTGCGTACCTCAATACCCAGGAAGCGGCTCTTCTCCCACTTATGGGCTTTCATGCTGGCATCGGCGGCTGGCACGTGGCGGGCCAGCGACATCAGCATCGCAATCGTATGTTCGGCGGCGGCGACAATATTGCCGGTAGGGGAATTCACCACAATAATACCCTGCCGTGTCGCGGCCCCGGTATCAATGTTATCAACGCCCACGCCTGCGCGCCCCACAATCTTCAGATTGGTCGCCTCAGCCAATACATCGGCGGTCACCTGGGTTTCGCTGCGCACAATTAAAGCCTGATACGCGCCAATAATCGCCTTCAGCTGTTCAGGTTTCAGTCCTGGACGCTCATCAATCTGAGCATCGGGCAATTGGGCGCGCAACAGATCAACGCCTTCATGCGCAATGCGATCAGTAATCAAAATCTTCACGGCCTCGACCGCTGGATCAACGTGCACTACCTCATCACGTACTTCTGCCATAGGATTCTCTCCTCTAGTTGTATGCATTATGCCTGGTAACCAAGCTCGTGAAGGCGTGTTTCAACGGCATCCATGGCCTGTTCCAGATCAGTTTGGGTGAAGTATCCCAGATGGCCCACACGGAACATTTTGCCCTTCATGTGATCCTGTCCATCAGCGAGAACGATTTGGTCTTCTTCACGTAGTTTCTTTAAGATGGCTTTGGTTTCGATACCTGCTGGCGTCCTGATCGCGGTAACCGTATTTGACGCATAGCGTGGATCGGTTGAGAGCAATTTTAATCCCATTGCCTGGGCGCGGCCACGAACATATTCTCCAGCCTTCACGTGGCGAGCAAAGATCTCCTCACGACCTTCGGCAATCATCATCTCCAGGGCCTCATCCAGGGCATAGAAGAGGGAGACGGGCGGAGTTGTGGGATGTTGCCAGGATGCCTCAAGGTTCTTACGGGTCGAGGACCAATCCCAGTAGAAACGTGGTAGTTTCGAGGTTTTATGGGCTTCCCAGGCGCGTTCGCTGGCGGCGATCATCATAATACCTGGAGGAATCATCCATCCTTTTTGTGAGCCGGTGAAGACCACGTCCAGATCCCAGGGGTCCATTTCCAGGGGCAGGCTGCTCAGCGAACTCACGGCATCCACCACGATCAGGGCATCGGGATTGGCGCGGCGCACAATCTCGGCTAGCGTTTTGACATCGTTGGTCACACCAGTTGATGTCTCGTTATGGGTGATTAAGACTCCGCGATAATCTGAGATCTCTTTCAGGCGAGACTCAACCACATTCGGGTCTGCCGCCTCGCCCCAGGCGAATTCGATCTTTGTCACATTTAAGCCAAAAGCAGTGGCAATTTTCGCCAGGCGAGTGCCGAAGTTGCCGATGATGATCGCGACAACATGGTCGCCGGGTGAAAAGACGTTGACCAGAGCACATTCCTGGCCACCGGTACCAGATGCGGGATAGGTGAGGACGGGGGATGTAGTCTGGAAAAAGTATTGGAGACGTGGTGTGACTCTCTTCATGATCGCGGAGAACTCAGGACCACGGTGATTGATCAGTGGGGCTGCCTGTGCGTCCAGGACTTGTTGAGGGACAGGGGTTGGACCTGGTACACGTAAGTTTTGCCTGGGGATAGGGACACGTGCCTCTACCTGAGGCAGAGGAATGGCCTTTTGTGCTTGAGTCGTCATTGCTTATATTACTCCATCTCTCTAGCTGTGAAGAATACCAACGCAAATGTAGATAATGTATGTTGGGCTTCATTGCAATGACATGCGGCGGGTAACTACGTTGTTATCCGCCGCAAGAAATTTTTGGTATTCTTTCCAAAGTATAGCATATATGCTGGAGTATCGGGTATCCGGCAAGATAGATATTTTATCTACTTCCCGCTCCCGACACAATGTAATTTGACAAAGTTTGTGCGTACCTCACTGGCGATTGGTAACCCGCCCATGATGACGACATTATCGCGTTTCTGCATCAAATTATCATCCAGTAAACGTTGTTCGACCACCGAAATCAGTTCATCGGTTGTCCCACTTAAAGGAATAGTGTGGGACGAGATACCCCACCAGAGTGCCAATCTGCGATAGACATGAATCGATGGTGTATAGGCAAAAATAGGAGTCAGCGGCCGATCTTTTGAGATGAGATGTGCCGAGAGACCCGAACGGGTAAAGACCACGATAGCTTTGACACTGGCTTCTTCAGCCAGAGCACGGGCTGCGTGACTGACGGCATGTTCCTGACTCAAGCGCTCGCAATGTGGCAGGATGGCTGTATTGCCATTCAGCTCGATCTCGCGTGCGATCCGGCCCATCATCGCTACCGCCTCAATCGGAAAGGCTCCCACCGATGTTTCTGCGCTCAGCATCACGGCATCCGTCCCATCCAAAACGGCGTTTGCGACGTCATTGACTTCAGCGCGGGTCGGGCGTGGATTGGTAATCATCGACTCAAGCATCTGCGTTGCAGTAATCACGGGCAAGCCCAGCTCATTACAGCGCGTAATAATATGCTTTTGAATCAACGGCACCTGTTCCGGGGCCATCTCGACGCCCAGATCGCCACGTGCCACCATCGCACCATCCACCACCGCTAGAATTTCGTCCAGATTCTGGACCGCCTCCGGCTTTTCCAGTTTCGCGATCAGTGGGATCGGTTCCTGTCTCCCACCGGTATGATATTCAGCCTGTAAGGCTTTAATATGTTCTTTTGCTTCAATGACATCTTTAGCGGCACGTACAAAGCTCAACGCCACATAGTCTACATCATTTGCCACGCCAAAGCGCAGATCCTCAAGATCTTTCTCCGTCAGAGAAGGCGCGCTCACATTCACGCCGGGCAAATTAATACCCTTATGTTGTTTCAGCAACCCGCCATTGATCACCAGACACTGCACATCGGTATCATTAAACTCCAGCACGCGCAGTTCCATCAGACCATCATCCAGCAGAATGCGGTCCCCAATTTTTACATCCTGGGGTAAATTCTGATATGTTGTTGGAATAAGTTGACTTGTTCCTGTGACTGTGCGTGTCGTAATGGTCACGGTCGAGCCATCCACCAGCGACACTGGCTGTTGCAGTGCGCCCACGCGGATCTTCGGCCCCTGTAAATCTTGTAAGATAGCGACCGGCATACCCAATCGCTCAGAAATTTTACGCACGCGTTCGATAACGGCCGCGTGTACATCATGGGCTCCGTGGGAAAAATTTAAGCGCGCTACATTCATGCCTGCTCGTATTAATTGTTCGAGCCGTTCTTCACTCTCGGTCGCGGGACCGATCGTGCAAACGATTTTTGTGCGACGCATATAATAAGCCCTCTTCAATTGCCTCATTAGCGGCTCCATCCCTTACTTTTTATTGCGCCATAGGACAACTCTGTCAGCGCATATTTGCAGTCGAAGTGTACCTCAAATGCTAGCAAGCAGCAAGCTCTAATGAACAGAAATGTACGGAATATAGAGCCTCAGCTCGCCTTTTATGTGCTCATCATCTATGTCTTTGCAGAGATATCTTCGTTTCTTCATAGCACATCATGGAACTAAAAACATCTAATATGACAAAATATATGAAATAAATCTCATGATGGGAAATGTAGGTGCGGCCCGAGGTCGCAACCGAGGTGCGTTTGCCCGTTCATCGTCCTATTCCCAACTCTCGAAGCCCCATATCCATTTGATCGATACATCTATGATGAAAGATGTGCAATGCCTACGTTTTTATTGATGGCTGTCTCTAATGGGTTTAAGGATTAGGTTGGCGCAATTGACATTTACGGTCTTGCGTGTTATCCTAATCACGCCGTAATTTAGGGGCACTATTATGTGCTATGCAAAAATGTGGCACTGCTAAAAATATAGCCCCCTTTGTGTGGGGCAGAGGTGGAATTAACAAAATATGGCTGTCAAAATTCGTTTAAAACGTACGGGCATGAAGAAAGCCCCAAGCTATCGTGTCGTGATTGCAGATGCTCGTTCTCCTCGTGATGGTCGCATCATTGAGAACATTGGCTGGTACAACCCACGCGTCGAGCCTTCCGCTATCCATATCGACGAAGAGAAAGCTCTTGGTTGGCTGAGAAATGGTGCGCAACCCACGGAGTCCGTTACTTCGCTCCTCAAACGCGCCGGTATCCTGGATCGTTTCACACAGGAAAAGGCTGCTGCTAAAGCTGCTCCTGCTGAACAGGCATAATACAGACAAGGCTTCATCGTATTCTTTCTGAAACCAAAAGTAAGGATACTCTATGCGGAAATTGATTGAGTATATAGCTCAGTCGCTGGTGGATGACCCTTCGGCTGTCCAGGTACGCGAAATACGCAATGACCGCAATGCGCTCGTGTTGGAATTGCATGTGGGGGCTGATGACTTTGGGAAAGTAATTGGTCGCCAGGGGCGTGTTGCTAAAGCTATGCGTACACTGATGCGTGCCGGTGGTACTCGTGAAGGTCGTCATACCTCACTTGAGATTCAATAACGTATTGCGATAAACCCACTCGCAAGACAGACCGTTGCTACATCGGGCAGGCCACTTACTTGATCTGAGTAAGCGTGCAGTCCTCTGCCGGTGCCGTGGCGGCCAATAAGAGAGCACGTGCACATGAAAAACACGACAGAATGGGCTACTATCGGCAAAATAGTGGCCCCTTTTGGTATACGCGGCGAGGTGAAGGTCTTCTCGTTGAGCGATGTACCTGATCGCTTCGCTTCTTTGAAGGCCATCTATCTGGCCCCTGATTACAAACGTTATACCATCCGAGCCGTACGCCCCCATAAAGGCGATATGTTGCTCCTGAAATTCGCGGGCGTTAATGATACCAATACTGCTGAGACACTGCGCGGTCGCGATGTCTGTATTCCTACCGAGCAACTGGCAACCCTCCCGCCCGACTCCTACTATCAGCACGATATCCTGGGCTTGCAAGTCTTACTGCTGAATAATCAAGAAGTTGGTGTTATCACCGACATCTGGACGACTGCTGGCAATGATGTCTATGTCCTCAAGAGTCCTACTGGGAAACAAGTTTTGATCCCTGCCATCAAAGATGTCATCAAACAGATTGACCTGATCCGTCGAGTGATGTATATTGATCCTATGAAGGGTTTATTGGATGATGACGCTGTAATAGACGATCCTAACGATAAATCCGAGCAAGAGGATGACGAGTAAACACAGGCAGATACCGGATCGAGAGGAGCGGCAAAACAGGCAAGGACGGATGGAGTGCTATCCTTCTCCTTGCCAGGCTGAAAAGTGAAACCCTACAGCGCTTCTCTTCGTGCTTAATTAGGAGGTCATCTCTCTTTATTTCATTCGTTGTTGAGTTGATTGTAGAACACGCCGCAGTTTATTTGTAGGGGAGGAGTCTTATGTCCGACTATGTCCCGACTCTTGCTGATGTTTGTAGTGCCATTGCTGAAGGACACCTGGCTGCCGCCTCTGATGGCGCGACCTATCAGGTGAACGCATTTGAATTGCGTCGCCATTTTAACAAACGTCGTTCTCTTCCTGCACACGCGCTCTTAGATAATATCCTCACCGTCGCCTATTCTGACTCCCGCGAAATCTCTCTCTTAGATCTCTGTAGCTTTGGCCGTTAAAGGCTTTTTTTTATGTGGAGCGTGTTTTTGTACCATGCGCGCATGGTACAAAAACACGCTCCACATATTGCTTAGAGAGAGGTAGGAGAGGAGTGCGAGATGTTGCGTTGCTGGAATGTGAACGCTTATAATACGATGTAAGAAATACTTACATGTCCTGCTAATGGGCGTCGATGTACGCGCATCTGGGCGGGACATGATGGAAAGGTATGATATGGAGCCACTTGATTCAGACTATGAAGTAGTTGTCCGTGAACCCAATCCCCGCGCGCGCTTTAACTGGCTATACGTTTTCCCTATTTTGGGTGGGGTCTGGTTGCTGTTCCTCTTGTCGGCGGCGATTTTCCAGATTCCGATTACCGGCGTGATCGATCCCATCATGGGCTTGATGTTGGTGATGTTCTTTGTGCTGGCTGGATTGCTGTTCTATGCGCTTGCTCCAAAGGCAGGCCGCTAGTCTTTCACACAGCCATTTCCCATTGTCAGAGGGAGATATCGAGCGTAGAGAGACCTATTTTCAGCGCGCTCCTCTATCTCCCTCTGCCATTCTTCTTTCTGCTTCCCCATCAAGGCGAGACCCACAGAAGACCTCATCCTTTACAGTGAGGACTGTATATTGTATCCCCTTTTGCCTCTTTCTATCAGATCAAATACTTTTCTCTTGACAAATTAGTAAGTCTGGCTTACAATATAGACAGGTAAGCTTACTAATTTATGATGAATTGTATCTTTCCTCTGAAAGGAAAGATACTAGAAGGAAGAAAACGATGGCTATTTATCGTCTTACACAGTACACACTAGACCCTGCTAAGCTTGAGGCTGCGAAAGATGTGATTAATGCGACAGTTGCTCAGACAAAGGATCGTGAGCCGGGAACTCTTCTCTATATAGCATTGCAAGAGCAAGGTCAGCCAACTAACCTGCTTCATTTTTCCGCGTATGCCAATGAGGCGGCCCTTGCCACGCATATCAAGGGAGAACCAATGGCGAGCCTGTTTCGGGATGTGTTGCATCCAGCGATGACCGTTCCGGTGAGCTTTTCACAATACACTGTGGTTGATGGCAAGCTGCCTCTGGTTGATACCCTGCCCATCGTTCGCCTGGCACGCTACGAAATCCGTCAGGATGCTCTGGAGGCGGCACAGGATGTGATCCGTACAACGGTTGCCCAGACGAAAGATCGCGAGCCTGAAACCCTGCTTTATATCGCGATGCAGCAGCAAGAGCGGCCCACCAGCTTTGTGCATGTTTCCGCCTATGCCGATGAAGCGGCTCTGGCTACACACATCAAGGGAGAACCAATGGCGAGCCTGTTTCGGGATGTGTTACATCCAGCCATGACCGTCCCGGCAACGTTCGTGCAATACAATGTGCTGGCCGCCAAACTACATCAATAAAAAGGAATGTAAGGTGTTCCCCCCATAGGCGCGAACAGAGCGGGATTGTGAAGGGTGCAACCCTTAACCTGGGGTCCGGGGCTGTGCCCCGGCCTCTTCCCTCCCTCACGCCGCCGCACGCGGCGGCGAAGAAAAGAAGGAAAAAGGTGTATATGATGAATTTTGATGAGCATGGGATTGAGGATCTCCATCTGATGCGACAGATCCATATCGGGCGTCTGTTGCAACAGGTGTATCGGCAGTTTAATCAGCAGGCGATTGCGATGCTTCAGGAGCGGGGGCATCAGGGTCTGACGCTGGCGCATATTCAGTTGCTTTCTCACCTCGATGTGGAGGGGAATCGCATTACGGTACTGGCTGAGCGCGCTGGTATAACCAAGCAGTCGATGGGTCAGTTAGTAACGGACCTTGAGGATCAGCGATATATCGAGCGCAAAGCTGATCCCTCTGATCGGCGGGCTTCGCTGGTCTTTTTTACTGATCGAGGCTGGGAATTTCTTCAGCATGCCTATGCGGTCTGGCGCGAGATTGAAGCTGACTATCAGTCGATCCTCGGGGAAGCGGAGATGCGCCAATTGCGCGCTTCGCTAGCGAAACTCTCTGTTCATTTCAAGGGTATCAGGACGTCATAATTGTTCTATTCTGACAAGGTTGTGTCAGATAACCTGTAACTCTGAAACCAATGCGCTATGTCAATTCGTGTTAGATGATGTCGTGACGGTATTATCGAAGATAGTATCCTGGCTGATCTGCCTGGTGGGTGTGGCTCGCAGGGATAAGGTGGATAAGATCTGCTTGCAGACAATGATAGATGTTTTGTTGCGATGCTTACAGTAATGATAGGTAGTTGATATTTCCTGCTTCCTGGATAGGACAGCCTGACCGCCTGTTTTGTGCTATTGCCGCATAAGAACATCCGGCCTCTATGAGCGGCTATCTGAGAAGGCGAGAAAGTATGAAAGCGCCAGGCTAACACACGAAGCGCATATAGTTAAGGAGTGTTATGACTACGACAGAAGTTACTTCACAGACACAACAATGGACAAATCTTGCGCAGCAGTTACGAGTAGACAGTATTCGCTGTACTACAGCAGCCGGTTCCGGCCATCCCACCTCCTCAATGTCAGCGGCTGATTTGATGTCGGTGCTGGTGTTGAGCCATCTCCACTATGATTTTAATGATCCGAAGAATCCTAACAATGATCATTTGATTTTCTCTAAAGGTCACGCCTCTCCCTTGCTTTATTCTATTTATAAAGCGGTGGGTGCCGTCTCGGATGAGGAGTTGTTGACACTCCGTAAGTTTGGTAGCCGTCTGGAAGGACATCCCACGCCTGAACTGCCCTGGGTGGATGTGGCAACTGGTTCGCTGGGCCAGGGCTTGCCAGATGGTGTGGGTATCGCAGCTTGCGGTAAGTATCTGGATAAGCTGCCGTATAAGGTCTGGGTGCTGATGGGGGATAGTGAGAGCGCGGAAGGTTCGATCTATGAGGCGTTCCATCTGGCACAACACTACAAGTTGAATAATCTGGTCGCGATTCTGGATTGTAATCGCCTGGGCCAGCGCGGCGAGACTGAACTGGGTTGGGATACCGAGGCGTATGCAGCTCGTGGTAAGGCGTTTGGCTGGAATACGATTGTGATCGATGGACATAACTATGATGAGATCGATCAGGCGTACCGTCAGGCTGCCGATACAACAGATCGCCCAACCTTTATTATCGCCAAAACCCTGAAAGGCAAAGGCGTTTCGCTGGTAGAGAATAAGGATGGTTGGCATGGGAAGGCCTTGAGTCCTGAGCAGGCCGAAGAAGCCATCAAAGAGTTGAATCCGCAGGTACGCAGTATGGTCTTCCCGGTTCAGCAGCCTGCTGCTGGTAAGGTCGCTCCCGAGCCTCCTGCCAGGCCACTTGAACTACCTCGTTATGAGTTAAACACTAAGGAAGCGACCCGTAAAGCTTATGGTGATGCCCTGCTGGCCCTGGGTGCTGCGAATCCTGATGTGGTGGCGATGGATGGCGAGGTCAGCAACTCGACCTATGCCAATGAATTCGCCAAGGCTTATCCCGAGCGTTACTTTGAGCAGTATATTGCGGAGCAGCAGATGGTCGCCTTTGCCATCGGAATGCAGGTGCGTGGCAAAATTACCTTTGCCTCTACCTTTGCCGCCTTCTTCTCACGTGCCTATGATTTTATTCGTATGGCAGCCATCTCACGCGCCAATATTCGCCTCTCAGGTTCCCATGCTGGCGTCTCGATTGGCGAAGATGGACCCTCGCAAATGGCACTTGAGGATCTGGCAATGATGCGTGCCGTATACGATAGCACCGTACTCTATCCCAGCGATCCCAATCAGACCGCCCAGTTAGTCGCTGAGATGGCCGAGCATAGTGGTATCTTATATATTCGCACCACGCGTGAAAAGACACCCGTCATCTATAGTCCCGACGAAAAATTCTCCATTGGTGGCAGTAAAGTAGTCCGCCAATCCGACAAGGATAAAGCGACAGTTGTCGCTGCAGGAATTACCCTGCACGAAGCGCTGTCTGCCTATGAGCAACTCAAGGGCGAAGGCATCAACATCCGCGTCATCGACGCCTACTCGATCAAACCCATCGATGAAGAGACATTGTTTGCAGCTGCGCAAGAGGCTGGCGGCAAGATCATCACCGTCGAGGATCACTGGCCCGAAGGTGGATTAGGAGAAGCCGTCCTGGAAGCCTTCACCCAGATCGATGCACCCTTGCCACAGGTTGTCAAGCTGGCAGTTGAGTCCATGCCCACATCCGGCACCTCAGCCCAACTGCTTGAAGCCGCCGGTATTAGTGCCCATCATATCGTCGAAGCCGTCAAAGCACTCGTCAAATCATCCAGGTAAGCTAAGCAGGATTGCCAGAGGTGGCAAGCCCCTGACCGGAGTTGGGGGTGTTCCCCCCTTAGGTGCGAATAGAAGCGGGATTGTTAAGGGTTGCACCCTTAACCTGGGGTCCGGGGCTGTGCCCCGGTCTCTCACCTCCCTCTCGCCGCCGCGTGCGGCGGCGAAGAAAAGAAGAAAAAAAGGTATTTGGGGACACCCCAAACCCCGGCAAAGGGCTGGCCGCCCTTTGCAATCCCGCCTGAAAAGCCTTACGTTCGCACCTATGAGGCGGCATTTGGGGCGTTCCTCAAAAACATCATCATTTTTTGTTCGCGGGCACAGGCGACAGACAAAAGGCTCATCACTCTATCTGAGGGGTGGGCCTTTTGTCTGTTCAAAATCTCGTTTAAAATCTCTAAATATCAGGATTGAAACTGAACCGTGCGTTATTGCGTATCTCCATGAGAAATGCATATTAACATTGTGTTAAATTGAGCATGAAAACGTATGCTATCATGAAGGGGTTACGCTATGTCACATAAGAAAGCATCGTTCCTGATTAATCCCAGGACGGGAGAGAATACCGCTAAATTACAAGAGATTCTGGCGGTCCTTTATGCCGGTGGTTGGAAAACCGAGGTGGCTTTGAAAGAATATGGGAAGCATGTGATGGCGATGGCGGCGCAGGCGGCGGAAGAAAAGAAGAATCTGGTGATTGCCTATGGCGGGGATGGTACGCTGAATCAGGTGGTGAACGGAGTAATGAGTGTGAAGGGAAAACGTCCCACGGTCGGCTTGATCCCGGGTGGGACTGCGAATGTCTGGGCGGGCGAAGTGGGCATTCCCAATGATCCTGTCAAGGCAGCCTTAACATTGATCGATAGCGATGTGCGTACGGTGGATGTGGTACGTATCGCCATTCATGCCATCCAATTTCCTGGTCAGGAGCAGCCAGTTGAGATTGCGAAGGCAGGCAAAAAGGCTGCGCTTACCAGCAGCAAAGTTCGCCATCATTTCCTGCTGATGGCCGGTATTGGTCTGGATGCTGCAGTCATGGGCGGCGTTTCCAAGCCTTTAAAATATAACATTGGACCTTTCGCGGTTGGTGCTGCGGCCGTCAAAGAACTTCCCAGGCAGCATGCGTTCCCGATTGAGATCCAGGCTGGTGAGCAGGATGCCTCTCTCTGGAAAGGTGAGGCCTTACAGGTGGTGCTGGGCAATACACGACGCTATGCCAGGGTCGAGCGCATCACGCCCGATGCGTATGTGGATGATGGTCAGGTAGATGTCTGTGTGATCACTGCCGGTACACCTCTCTCCACCATCCAACAACTCTCCTCGCTTCTGCTCCGCCAGAAGCCGGACAATACCACGACGGAATACTTCAAGGGCGCGCATTTACGTATCAAGGTTCCCGCCAGTGCCCCATTGCAGGTGGATGGCAGTGCGGTGAAGCTCAAAGATTATCTTAGTGCCCAGGATTATAAAAAGATCGAGCATTTAGATAAAGAGGGGCTCGATCAGGTTTTCATCACCTATCAGATCGACACACTACCTGAGGCTCTGCCCGTGGCTATTCCCAGGACGTATAGCGATGAGTTATTCCAGCACGATCCCAATCGCCATGAGGATAAAGGGGCGGATGAGCATGACGCAACAGAAACACCCGGCCAGCGTTTACACCATGGTTTATTCCAGCGTTCACACCAGACAGACGATAATGTGTCTGCAACATCTTCGCAGCAACATACGGTAGCCGTCGAGTCACTACCAGCATCCGAGCTACATAGCGAAAATGGTTCCGAAAAAGATCAGAAGCATGAAGAAGAGATTCGTCAGACATTACCCGATATGCTGGATGCATTAGTGCAAGATGGTAAAAAAGTCACTGTCACCGGCAAGGTGCCCAATCCCCGGCTGCCAGGTACCTATGTCATCGCGGGAACGATTCGCAAGACCACGGACGAAATCGCGCCGGTCGCGATTGTTGTCAACAATAAAACGACGGTCTTTACCCGCGAAGGCCATCACGTTGCTGATATCCCCAGTGCTATCGAAGAACTGGCTGAAGGGGTAGAGTTGACCGTTGAAGGTAAACGCAGCAAGCATAGCGTCATTCAGGCCAAACGCCTTGTCCTTGCATGATTCTGATGCTCGCCTGTAGGCAGGGCTGGTTTATGTTCATGAGTTATCCCGAATTTTTCGAGCGGATGTTCGATCCACTTCAATCCGCTCTACAAGCGGGGTTGCAAGGGGCAGCGAGCCCCTTGCCGGGGTGTGGGTATCCCCCAATACGGTTCAACTAATCGGCTGCGGCCTTGGCACGCACCTACATCGCTGCCCGACGCTCTATCCTCTCCCCTGCGGTACGAATTCCCCTCCCTTTTTGTTTATCAATGGCTTATTTGAACCGTATTGGGGGATACCCACACCCCGGCAGAAGGCTTCGCCCTCTGCACTCCCATTGCAAGGCTCCCAGTGTGGGGAAAAACCCATCACTATGGGTCGGGGCAATTATGAGTGGGTCCCTACTGAACCTATAGCGTTGCCTATTAATTTACTCAGGGCATCATTGGTGAGTGAGGTTGAGGTTAATCCTACGCCTAGCGTGGCGAGTGTTTGTCCTATATTTTGTCCATAGTTTGCCCAGGACTTGATAGCTTGCTCCATACTTCTAAATTTACCGGTGATCAGATCCTGATAAAAGCGGTGATGAATAAAGTCACGCACACCTTGTTGGATGGCATTGGCTGTCTCTACATTGTCATTATGGAACGCTACTTTGTCCCGTAAGAGATCCTGGGATTGTCTTTGTAAATTATTGATGTGCTCGTTGATCCGATCTGCCTGTGTCATGGGGTCATGTTCTAGTTGGACGAGGGTTTCGTAGAGCTTATTATGTAAAACCATGCAACGCTCTTCATCCCTACGGATATTTGCCAGACGCTCCGCATGAATAGGATCGTTCATCTTGCTTTTGAATACTTCGATGGCGATATTTCTTCCCATATCTTTTACCAGATAAAGATCTTGTTTATTTTCGGCTTCGCGCAGATAGGCTTCTTCGTGTGGTTCAATCTTTTTCATGGATAGCTTTTGTTGCAGTTCTGGCAGGCTTTGTCGTGGCGTCTGGATGACAAATTTTAGATACTCGGCCGTTTTTTTATTTCTTTTTGCATGCTGTAGAGCAAAAGTTGGTCTTGACATCAATTGCTGGGCAACATCCTGTGCCCGCAGTATCGTTGCATCACTGAGGTGACCAACATAAATTTGTTTCTCTACATTTTCTGTTGTTTCAATGGCGGTCGTATTACGTGCGTCCCATCTTGTCGTCGTGTCTGCATATTGGGTATCCAGCGTCACTTTTCTGGTTGCCAGGGTTGTGTCATCGAGGTGGTGCTCAGCGCTGTATGTATGCCCGAGGTCCTTATCAAAAAGTGGAATCTTATCTGGTTGTGGGGCTTGTGTTTCCATATAATGGCTATTGAGACTCTGGAAGAATGTTTTTTCATCACCATTCATCCAATAGTTCTGGCCCTTTTTGACATTGTCGATGTTTTTCTGCAAATTATCATTGGTGATTTGTCTTCTTTCCAACCAGGCAGCAATTCTTTCAAAATTGGTAGTAATGCTCTGTTGATAGACTTCTTTGTTCGCCACATCCACAAATACATCCTCGAGATGCGCTATCTCGGTCGAACGAATATCAGAGACGGCCTTTAAATTTTCCTCTAACACGCGATAATCTTTTTCCAGACTTACAATGTTATTTTCTACCCTGCTGATACGGCTTTTTAGTTCTTCTGTGTCTGGAGTGCGACTAAATTTATCTCTTGCGTAGAGATCTGTAAGTCTTGTTAACTCTGTCCTTGCGTCCGTTATTTCCTGTTGGATATTTTCACATCTTTGCTTGATGCTTTCTATGGCTTTATCGGCTTTATTGATGGTGAGGGTGGCAATTTCTTTGAGGTAATCGCCTGCCAGGGCTCGATCCAGCCGTTCAGGTAATTGTCTTTTTGTTTCACGTGTCTCCATCGGGCGATAGAGTTTGGCTTTCGCTTTTGCGTCGTCGCGTTGCTTCTCTGTTAGCTCACGTAGCGCAGTTAGTTCTGCTTCAGGAAATGCCCCTCTGTCTAATTGAGCAGTAAGCCTGGCGTCGATGTCAACTGTAGGACCAGATGTGCGGTCATTAAATCTACTTGCACTTGGAAGATCTCTGAAGCCTGGAAATCTCAATGAACACCTCCTGAGCTAAAATCGACAGTTTTTTATTGCCTGGTTGCTTTTTTGTATAAAGCGAGAGCATGTCTTGTTCTCGAGTGGTGATGGTGTATAAATTGCTCTGGTTTTGCCTGGCAAGCATGCCCAGAGGATAGGTTTTCTCTGGTAGTATCAGCTTAAAAGATATGTTCTTTCCAGAAAAAATAAGCATGCCCGGTATTCTGAAGCAACTCTGACTTCATGATACTGTGATGCCTGGCCTGTGCAAGCATTTCGTCGGTGAACTGAGGTTATAGTAAGTATGGGATATTTCTGTGAAGAAAAATAGTCGGGAATAGGGACAATTTAGCCCTGTTGAGTTGTCGGAAGCGCCAGGAGCTAAATTGTAGTTAATTTGTACATTGTCAAACTTGCCATGCTGGGAGAGCACGGCAAACAGAGATTAGACTTTGTACTTGGCTCCGAGCTGAGTGATCCAGTTGCTTTGCTTTTCTGAGGGGGCAAAGGTGTTCTTTTGCATCCGTTTCGCCATGTCTTCGATAAACTGACGTTCTTGCTGGCTGACGCGTCCGCTATTCACATCGATGGCTGCGAAAAAGATATTGAGGTTATTGACTTGCAGGCGCAGTTTCGACATCTGTCCTGGCGCGCTTCCGCTACGGGCTTCGGGTGCCTGAGAGACTTGCCATTTGTCGAAGGCTGAACGATTGCCATTCCAGGCTCCCAATCCGGCGAGATAGTCGGCGCGTTCATTATGGCGCTGGCCGGCATGTCCCTGCACCCAGATGAAGTGGGGTGGTGTTTTCCTATAGCTTAGCATCTTGCGATAAATGGCCCACAGGTCGGGATTGGCCTTCATCTGATATTTGCCGGTGGCAACCTTGATGGTGTATTCGCTATCGCTATAAATGGTGAGTGGCAGAGCGGGCGGTGCGATGGAGAGAACGGCCAGAACAGCTGAGATTTCGGCCCGGTTGTTGGTGGTGGTTTTGGCCTTAGGAATATGCCCATAAGCTTCGAGGCAAGCAGCATGTTCTGGAATCGTCTCACCTGTCGCATCGGCGGCGGCCCAGTGGAGAGCGCTCCAACCGGCGGGTCCACCAGGATTTTTCAGACAGGCTCCATCGGTATAGGCAATCACGCCTTGTTGATTTAAATTTGGGAGCGCGGCGCGGATATTGAGATCGGGCGCGACACCAAGGATAGAGTTCCATTCTAATGATTCAGGGATTTCGCTCACCACAGACACCTTTCTATTCTGCCTGGGAGATACCATCATCTATCCTCTCAGGCCAGTTTCAGTATAACGCTTTATGCCCTACCTGTCGACACCTCTAGCCACATTGTGGCCTTCGGCGGTAGCCAGAAGCCCCGTAGCGGCCACCGTTCTACGGTGGAGTCGTACCGGAACCTCGCCCGAAGACGCCAGAGAGCGATGGAGGCGCAGGTAACGGGGTTGGGTCATAGCACGGTGCGCATTGGTCGTTTAATTCCCCCGTAGAACGAGGGCCGCTACGTTGGCGCTGCGCGCTTTCCCGCATTACTGGGAATCGGTGTACGGTTCTTGTTCCTGAGAATTGTATGCCTTGTATAGGCATACAGGGGTATTCGCATGAATGAAAAAGATGATAAAATTGTCTTGTTTGTAGCCTCATTGTAAGTAAGGATAATAAGAAAAAAGAGTAGGTTGGTGTAGATAGTGGATACAATACAGGTTGCACGTCTCTGTGCTCTGGGTGGTTTAGGCGAGCCTACTGAGCAGCCTCAGGCGGTTAGTGGTGGTTTGTTGCATCGTATGTGGAAGATCACAACATCCCGGGGACGCTTTGCGGTAAAAGAATTGCATGCAGAGATTATGCGTAAGCCGGGTATCCAGGATGCGTATCGTCTCTCCGAGCAGATTGCCGCCGCTCTGGCTGCTGAGGGTATTCCTGCCGTTGCGGCTCTGCCAGATAAGCAAGGGGATGTGCTATACTCTCTCGATCAGTTGTCGCTTCTGGTCTATCCATGGGTGGATGGCGTGACATTGCCTGTATCCTCGATAGATCCAGAGCGTGCCCGTCAGATGGGTATCATTCTGGCCCGTATCCATGCGCTGCACCTTGACATTTCCTCCTTTGAACCATTGGAGTGGGGACATTTTAATGATGAGGATTGGGATGCATTGACCTTCCAGGCATCCGAGCTAGAGCTTCCCTGGACCTATCGCGTGCGTTCAGCTCTGCCTCATTTGTTGCAGTGGACCAGGAATTATGAGCAGGCAGGTCTGTCTCTGGGACAACGGGTGGTGGTGAGTCATCGGGATCTGGATCAAAAGAATGTGCTCTGGCAAGATGCCACAACTCCCTGGTTGATCGATTGGGAGGCCGCTGGCTTGATTAATCCAACCATGGAATTAATGAGTGTGGCGTTGTACTGGAGTGGCATTGTGGCTGGTACGCCGGATGAGACTGCTTTTTCGGCGGTGCTGGATGACTATGTGGAGGCGGGAGGAGTGATTGAGGATGCGGGTCAGGATGCTGTCTATGGTTTTATGGGCACCTGGCTGGGATGGCTGCTTTTTAATATGCGTCGCTCCCTCGGCGAGTCCGTGGTGAGCGTGGAAGAACAAGAACTGGGTATTCGTGAGACATTGAGTACGCTGGCTATTTTACAGGCTTTAGAGACCCATGGCGCGACCTGGGCAGCTCTGGTGGATGCTCGACGCTAACCGCCAACTCTTTGCCAGAGATGCGTGCAACGATGCATCATCGATACCTCTTAAAGAGGATAAAGTTTCATGACCACGATAACATCGCGTACCGCCTCGGATGATGGCACACAGCCGTCTGAGAACGCGGCCCTACCCCGCAATCCGGGTATGCCGCTCGATATGGGCTGGGTCAACCGCGTCCATAGCAATCGTAGTGCGATTGAGCGGCGTGCGGCCGCTCTGCCTGCTCGCCGAACGGTCAAAAAAGAATGGCAGGCGGCCTGGCTGTTGCGAGCGATTACCTGTATCGATCTGACCACCCTGGCAGGCGATGATACGCCGGGCAATGTGCGCCGTCTCTGTGCCAAGGCACGTCAGCCTGTGCGCCAGGAGATCCTGGATGCTCTGGGCTTTGAGCAGCTCACGGTTGGCGCGGTCTGTGTCTATCATCAATTTGTCGCTACCTCGGTTGAGGCGTTACAGGGGACCTTGATTCCTGTGGCCGCTGTTTCGACCGGCTTCCCGGCTGGCCTGAATGCGTTTGAGCAGAAGTTGCAAGAAATTACCGCCTCTGTCAAGGCAGGTGCCCGTGAGATCGATATCGTGATTTCGCGCCAGCATGTTCTGACCGGTAACTGGCAGGAGCTGTATGCGGAGGTGCAGGCCTATCGTGCGGCCTGTGGTGAGGCGCATCTGAAGACCATCCTGGCGACCCATGAACTGGCGACGTTGCGCAATGTCGGGATGGCGAGTCTGGTCTGTATGATGGCCGGTGCCGATTTTATCAAGACTTCAACGGGCAAAGAGCCGGTGAATGCGACCCTACCAGTAGGTCTGGTGATGGTGCGCGCAGTACGCGATTATTATGAGCAGACCGGCTACAAGGTTGGTTTTAAGCCCGCCGGTGGTATCCGTACCGCCAAAGCGTCGTTGGATTGGTTGGCGTTGATCAAAGAGGAGTTGGGTAACGAGTGGCTGAATAATCATCTATTCCGCTTTGGTGCCAGCGGTCTGCTTTCAGATATCGAGCGCCAACTGGCTCACTTTGTGACGGGGCAGTATGCCGCCGCGTACGAAAATCCTTTGGTCTAGTTGAGGAGCTGCAAGATGAGTGTGATGGACATTTTTGAAACGATGGAGTATGGTCCGGCCCCGGAAGCGTCTTCGCTGGCCTTGAACTGGATTCAAGCGCGGCAGCCGTTCCAGTTATTTATCAACAATCAATGGGTCAAGCCGCTGCAAGAACAGTATTTTGAGAGCAGTAATCCTGCGACCAGCAAGGCTCTGACACAGATTGCCTCGGCCGATGCGGCTGATGTGGATGCCGCTGTGGCGGCGGCGCGGCAGGCTTTTCCTTCCTGGAGTAAGACGCCAGGACATGGACGGGCGCGCTATATGTATGCGCTCGCCCGTCACATTCAGAAGCATGCTCGCCTGCTGGCAGTGCTGGAGTCACTGGATAATGGCAAGACGATCCGCGAGACTCGCGATATCGATATTCCTCTGGTGGCGCGCCACTTTTACTATCATGCGGGCTGGGCGCAATTGATGGAGAGTGAACTGGCGGATTACCAACCTGTCGGCGTTGTGGGACAGATCATTCCCTGGAATTTCCCACTCCTGATGTTGGCCTGGAAGATTGCTCCCGCGCTTGCAATGGGCAATACTGTTGTCCTGAAGCCTGCCCGCTATACCTCTCTCTCGGCGCTCAAGTTCGCTGAAATTGTTCAGGAGGTGGGCCTGCCGGCTGGTGTGATCAATATCGTGACTGGCGAGGCGAGCAAGGCTGGAGACGCGCTGGTCAAGCATCCCGATGTCAATAAGATCGCCTTTACCGGCTCGACGGATGTGGGTCGGAGCATTCGCCGTACAACTGCGGGCTCTGGTAAAAAGCTCTCGCTGGAACTGGGCGGCAAATCTCCCTTTATTGTTTTTGACGATGCCGATCTCGATAGTGTCGTTGAAGGCGTCGTCGATGCCATCTGGTTCAATCAAGGACAGGTCTGTTGTGCCGGTTCACGCCTGCTGGTCCAGGAGAATATCACTGATCGTTTGCTGAGCAAGCTACGTGCACGCATGGAGAATCTGCGCATCGGTGATCCTCTGGATAAGACGATGGATATTGGCGCGCTGATCTCGCCAGCTCAGCGGGATGAGATCGCGCATCTGGTGGCTCAAGGGATAGCCGAGGGTGCTGAGGCGTGGCAACCGTCATCCATCTGTCCTGCGAGTGGTTCATTCTTTCCGCCGACGCTTTTAACCAATGTTTCCCCGGCCTCCACGCTGGCGCAGATTGAAATCTTTGGCCCTGTGCTGGTCGCGATGACCTTTCGCACGCCCGCCGAAGCGATTGAGCTTGCCAACAATACCCGTTATGGCCTGGCTGCCAGTATCTGGAGCGATAACATCAATCTGGCACTCGATATCGCGCCAAAGGTCAAAGCTGGCAGTGTCTGGATAAACTGTACCAATCTCTTTGATGCCTCCTGTGGTTTCGGTGGCTATCGTGAGAGCGGCTATGGTCGTGAGGGCGGAAAAGAAGGGCTCTACGAGTATCTCAAACCTGCATGGCAATCTAACACTGCAAAGGCATCTCTGAAGGCTGACAACGCACAAGAAGAGGCGATGGACGTACAGGATGTTTCAATCCTTAATGAGATACAGGAGGCGACAACCGAAGCACTGCCTGCGATTGATCGGACCCCCAAGTTATTCATTGACGGTAAGCAGGCACGTCCCGACTCGGGCTATAGCCTGACGATAACCTCTGTGGATGGTCGTGTGCTGGGGGAAGTTGGAGAAGGAAATCGGAAAGATATCCGTAACGCGGTCGAGGCGGCGCATAAGGCCAGCGCCTGGGCCACGGGGAGCGCGCATAATCGTGCCCAGATCCTCTTTTATCTGGCTGAGAACCTGGCGGCCCGCGAAGTCGAGTTTGCGCACAGAATCGTCGCGCAGACAGGACGTAGCTACGCGGATGCGTTTCATGAAGTGCAGGTCAGCCTCTCGCGCCTCTTCAGCTATGCCGCCTGGACTGATAAGTACGAAGGAAGTGTGCATCGTCCGCCGCTGCGGGGTGTGACGCTGGCCCTCAAAGAAGCCATCGGCGTGATCGGCATTGCCTGTCCAGATGAATATCCATTGCTTGGCTTTCTCTCGCTGGTCGCGCCAGCTATCGCCATGGGAAATACCGTCGTGGTTCTGCCATCTCCTGGCGCACCTCTGAGCGCCACCGACTGCTATCAGCTCTTCGAGACCTCGGATATCCCGGCGGGCGTGATCAATATTGTCACTGGAGATCGGGAGAGCCTGAGTCAGATCCTGGCGGAGCATCATGATGTGAATGCTGTCTGGTACTTCGGCTCGGCGGCAGGCTCGAAGTCTATTGAACTGGCCTCAAGCAGCAACATGAAGCGCACCTGGGTCAACTATGGACACGCCCGCCACTGGTTGGATCGTGTGCAGGGCGAAGGGGAAGAATTCCTGCGCGAAGCCACGCAGGTCAAAAATATCTGGGTTCCATTTGGCGAATAGCCCTGACCATCCTGATCAAACGAGCCAGCAAACGTGAAACATTGTCCTCAATCTTGAGAAAGGGGAAAGCGTTCGTAGCCTTTCCCATCCTTATTGAAAAGAAAGGTTTCCTGTATGTTCACATCACTTCCCCAGACGAGCGAAGCGTTTGAACGTTTAAGCTGGGCAGAGATTGAACCCTGGTACCGGGAGTTACTGGAGAGTCCTCTTGCATCGGAAACGCTCCAGCCCTGGATGGTCCAATGGTCGGATTTGAGCGCACTCGTCAATGAGACGATGATGCGCCTGGATATCGCCTGCACAACGAACACGGCGGACGAGGAGCGTCCCCGGCGCAAGCAGCGCTTCATGGAAGAAGTCTCTACTCCACAGCAGGCGCTGGATCAGCAGATCAAAGAGCGTCTGCTGGCCAGCCGACTGGAGCCGGAGGGGTTTGCGCTTCCGCTGCGTAATCTACGCGCGGAGGCGGCGCTTTACCGCGAAGAGAATCTGCCACTGTTGAATGAAGACAAGGCTCTGGATGACGAATACTACCAGATTGGCGGGGCACAAATGATCACGTGGGACGGGGAAGAGATACCAAAAACCACCGTGGAAAATGTCCTGTTTCATCCTGATCGCACACAACGAGAACGAGCCTGGCGTGCTATTGCGGAGCGTGAAGCTGAAGATCGCGAAAAGCTCGATGCACTCTGGATGAAAAAGATACATTTGCGCCAGCAGATTGCGCGCAACGCCGGTTATGAGAACTACCGCGATTATCGCTGGCGACAATTGCTGCGCTTTGATTATACCCCGGATGATTGCAAGGCATTCCACAGGGCTGTTGAGCAGGTTATCGTGCCAGCAGCCAGCCATCTCTACGAGAAACGCCGGAAGCTGCTCGGTGTGGAGAAATTGCGCCCCTGGGATATGCAGGTCGATCCACGGGCGCGCGAGGCACCGCGCCATATCTCTGATGTCGCTGGATTGCTGCGGCAGTGCATCCCTGTTTTTCAGCGGATCGATCCCCAACTGAGAAGCTACTTTGAGACCATGCTCCAGGAGCAGCTTTTCGATCTGGAGGAGCGCCCAAACAAAGCGGACGATGGCTACAATCTGCCGCTAGAGGTCAGGCGCCGTCCTTTCATTTTTGGGCACGTGAATTCGATTACCGACGTTGTGCCGTTGATCTTTCACGAAATGGGGCATGCCTTCCACGTCTTTGAGACCATCCCTCTGCCTTACATTCACCAGCGAAAAGAGGAGGCCATACCACTAGAGTTTGGCGAGGTTGCATCAACCAGTATGGAATTTATTGGGGCCATGCATCTTCACCAGGCCGGCCTTTGTACAGAACAGGAGGCGGCCCGCCTGCGCATCCAGCACCTGGAGAATATGCTGACAAGCTACTTGCCAATCATTGTTATCGGCGATGCCTTCCAGCACTGGGTTTACGATCACCCCAAACAGGGAATGGATCCAGAGCAGTGCCGGCAGAAGTGGGCAGAACTCTCGCAACGCTATCAACCAGCAATCGACTGGAGCGGCCTGGAGAGAGAATGTGGAAGTCGTTGGCAGGGGGTGCTGCACTACTATTGCCTTCCGTTCTACTTCATCGAATACGCCTTTGCCGCGTTAGGCGCTTTGCAGATCTGGGACAACTATCTCCACGATCCTCAGACAGCGATCCGCCAGTATCGTTTCGCGCTCTCTCTGGGTGCGACAAGAACGGTACCTGAACTCTATGAGGCGGCTGGAGCAAGCTTTGCCTTTGACACGGGTATGCTTGAGTATGTGGTGCAGTTGATCTCCCGGACTGTAGAAGAGTTAGAGGCGCAAGTGTAACGAAACGCCTGCGTCCCACTCCAGTATGGAAACTTTGAGATGAAATTGCTGCGCATTTTGCCCTTTTCTGTTTGGTAGGCGGTTTTTACAGGAAACGAGCCAGAAAGCCCTGTCCATTCATGGCAGGGATGAATGGCTCTTCCTGATTGACAACCATTAAAACATTTTGTATACTCTCCTGTATGAAATGAAGCCATTGCAAAAAGATTCGTCTGAAGACGATGAGGCACGATACCCACCTCACGGTTGGTTGGGCTTCATGCACCACAAGAACAAGTGGTTGGTACCGAGGGGCACTCGGAAACCTGCAAACCTCGGTTTGCGCAACGCTTCTGGACATGTGGACCGCTACCTTTCAGTTGTGAGACTGATGGGCAAGTCTCATGGATGAAGGAAGAATCCCTGTGCATTTATGCCAGGGAGTGTCAACAGGTGCAACCCTTAACCTGGGATCCGGGGCTGCCGCCCCTGCACCCCGGTTTCTCCACCACACACTTAAAAGGGCGCAAGTGAGCAACAAGATCTCGATGGTACTGGGTGTCCGACACATGCTAAAAAGTGAAACTGGCGCGTGAACGCCTACCTGCTTGCCTGCGAGCAGCGGCCTCCTCATGGGAGAGGCCGTCAAAGGCTGTCTTCTCGCGCATCCTCTTCAAGAAACACTTCATCGCCACAATAGATAAAGTGTTTAGCTGCGCTGGCTTCTAGTTGGCGCGCATAAAAGCCGCGCCGCCCGTGGGAGAGAAATTGCAGCGTCTGTTTGATATCTGCACTCGCCGGAACCTCTTCCCGATGCAAGGCAAAGGTACTGAATTCCAGGCAAGGCTCGGCCACACTCAGTTCTGAAAGATAGAGCAACTGCTGCGTCTGAGCATTTTTGATAATCAGATGGGAGCCGAGCGCGGCTAATTGATAGGTCTGATCCGTCTCAATCAAAATATTCTCGCCCGCCACACCATCGTAGATATGATCCCCATACTCATGGCGCATCGTGGCATAGTGGGCCGTAAAATTGAGCGAGATATCATTGCCCTTGCCATGATTATGGGTTGTGGGATGGAGCGCATTGTGAACGTCAACAAAGGTTGTATTATCCTCAGCAACACCCTAGAACACCAGTAGGAGTAAGAAGCAATCTGGGCACGATCTCAAGCGCACCGGGATCGTAATAGCGATGTGGTTTCTCTCCGCGCTTGATCCCAAAGCGCTGGATTTGCAATTGTTTGATTTTTCCAATCAATTTCATGTCTTATCACCATCCATTTATTTCTTTATTGCCGCCTTTGGCGGGTAGAGGGAAGAGCGAGAACGTTCCGCACCCCGGCAGGAGCGCAAGCTCCTGCGCCTTTGTAGCGTGTGGTGGTGAAAAAGTTCGAAGCACTTTTTCACCACCACACGCTACAAAGATGTTTGAGCACCATAAGTGCGAAAAATCATGCCCAGTGACCGTGATGACCATGGGGATTTGGCACATTCTTAAAGAGTATACTGCATCTTTGTTATTTTTGCTTCCCAATGACTGAGCGCAATTCCTGGACGACCTGCTCAAGTTGTTCAGCGGCCTCGGTGGCGGAGGTCGCGCCCAGATTTAATTGGTCGGTGACTTGCGAGGCTACTTTTAAGTCTGAGCGCTACCGACTGCTATCAGCTCTTCGAGACCTCAGATATCCCAGCGGGTGTGATCAATATCGTCACCGGAGATCGTGAGAGCCTGAGTCAGGTCCTGGCGGAGCATCATGATGTGAATGCAGGCTGGTACTTCGGCTCGGCGGCAGGCTCGAAGTCTATTGAGCTGGCCTCAAGCAGCAACATGAAGCTGAAGCGCACCTGGGTCAACTATGGACACGCCCGCCACTGGTCTCTTAGCTCCACTTGCTGTTCTTCCACAGGCTACCCCCATGGAAAGTCCATCGAATTTTCTGGTATGACAATCATGTTCTGGATCGCTTCCGATTTGCGATTGGCTGAGACCGTGATCTCTATCTCCTGGTGATGGGCCTCGGTCTCCTCCTGATGGGCATCCTGGAACGCTTTAATCGAGTCCCTCCGCCCCCCCGACGAGTTTCTGGATGGACAGGGTGGTAATATACCATCGCTCCAGCGGACGATGCTCCTTATTCCATTGCATGATGGCATAGACGGCACGACGAAACCGCTCGTACGACGTTTCTAACTGCTTGATATGGGCCAACTGTGAGGTGAGAAGGGCGACATAGCGCGTTGTATCATGACGTCGTTCCTAGCTGTTCAACTGTCGCGCATCTCGTTCCGCTGCTGCCAGTAGATAGGATAACAGATCTCCCGCACCCGTCAACGCCATCCCTTGCCGAATGAGCGTCCGTGTCTCCTCTGCCATCTCCAGCGTCTCCACCGAGAGGGGGGGCTGCATGGATGCCTGCTGCACCGAACCGGATGTCAGATAGGCGACCAACAAGCGGCGGATCAACTCATCATCCTTCACCTCATGATGCATCTGCCCGACCATCTGGGCACGCACATCATCCATCAAATATATTTTAACAGTTTTTTAATAACTTTATTAACAAATTACTAATCATATATTGTATAAATTAATTATTAATTGTTAATACGAAACATAAGGTATGAAGATGATGATAGAAGCTATTATAGTAAAAGACTGTATTAGCACATCCGAATATTCGGTTGGTTTCGAAATGCAATTAACAATAGAAATTTAAGAAAGAGGAAAGTGTTTTTTATGGCTTATCTGACACAAAGTTCTTCCAGGTCTTTGGATACTCCTCCAAGTGTGGAATTGCGCGTTGGCCTTGTATTTTTGGTACTTTTGTTTTCTCTTGTTATGCCATTTACTCATTCTATCACAGCAAGTGCAGAATCAACTACTATTTCGTACAATTGTACTTCCTCAGGATCAAATACAGGTCATTGTTATGCGTTAACTGGGTGGCTCGGCGCTTCAGGAGTATTTACCCAGATTTTTACTAACCAAATTCTGGGTGGTCGCCTTGGCTTTGTGACAAATGAAGTGTGGCTACAAAATCTGGATGTTTCGCAATGGGTAGAGCGGGACTTATATCCACGAATACATGTATGCAACAAGGTGCGGTTGGGGTGTATTGCCCTACCAGCCTGGCAGAATTTTTATTCTGGGGAGACATTAACGACGGAGGTTCTTTTTATTTTCATCCAGGTCCTAATTTAGCGAGCAGTGATTATGGAAAATTCGCGTCTGTTGAAATTCAGAGAACCTCGTCCACATCAAACCAATATCAGGTGAGTATTTACAATCTTCCCAGTGGCGCTATCCCTCGTTGTGATGGCATAGCCTTTTGCTCCGTCTCTTATCATTGTTCATCTTTATGGTCTTTTATAGGGTCTCCATCCTTTAGAGTGAAAGTGGGGTGCAGGGGCGGCAGCCCCAGACGGAGCGCGATGGCAGGCATGCCGGGGGCATGACAGTCCTCGCAACTATTCCCTTCCTCAATCACCCCGAAGGATAAAGAGCCCTTTTATATGAAGATGATACAGGAGATGATACAGATTATACAAGCATAGCATAAAGCACGCATTATATGGTAAAAATTTACCAGAATAAGGAGAATTGCCTACTCTTTGACCGTAATAGTGAATGTATCTCTACTAATCTAACACATTTTATAGCTATTTTCTCGTACTCATCCCGTCTGCCTGTCTGTTGATCGCTGTGATTACGAATAAAAGCTTCATGAGTGATCCCGAATTTTTCTAATAGATGTTCGATCGGCTTCAATCCGCTCTACAAGCGGGGTTGCAAGGGGCGGCTAGCCCCTTGCCGGGGTTACAGGGGTGTCCCCTGTCCTTTTTCTTTTTCCTCGCGCCGCCGCAGGCGGCGGGCAAAAAGGGGAAAAGAAGTATGTGGGGACACCCCACACCCCGGCAGAAGGCTTCGCCCTCTGCACTCCCATTGTAGCGAACGTTTGTTTCAAAAGCCCGGGATCACTCATGTAAAAGCTTTGAATTGAGTAGCTATACATTCTTAAACGTGCGATAATGAAGGAAATAATTCAAGGCTTGCCTTGTGATCAAACGAGGACTTGCGTCATTCTTTGTTTGATGTGGTATGCATAGACTCGTTGAGCCGTCTGTAGCCGAGAAGTATGTAGTAGTCTGGAAGCAGGGAGCTATTGTCGATGGAGTCTCACAACCTCTCTCAGCCGTCTGGTTCATCGCCCTATATGAGAGGACAAGGTGATAGCGCACCACAAATTGAGCTACTTTCTGTCATGGAACTGGCTCGTTGTTGTTCAGAGGAGACCAATAAGTTTTTGAAGCAGAGCGCATCCAATGATCGTTTCTGCCTTGAACTCTTCCGCCGGGCCATTATCACGCGTGATGATGTGGCCTGGGCTGCTATTTATCAACAATATGCACCCCTGGTTCTGACCTGGGTGACACAACACCAGAGTGCGACCCCAATTTTAGGGCAGGATGGTAGTGCGCCGCTGGTGAATGCTGCCTTTGCGAAATTTGCTCAGGCACTTACTCCGGCCAAAATGGACCATTTTGATGCGTTGGCCGCCATCTTGAAATATCTCAAGATGTGTGTGCATAGTGTGGTGGCAGACGAAGTGCGTATCCGACAGGCGCGTCAATACGAGGAAACGCTGGAAGCGATTGAGCAAGAGCCAGCCAGTGATGATCCCGCAGATGACGTTGTTTCCCAGCTATCCGCTCAGGATCTCTGGAAACTTATTCTTGAAGAAGTGCCTGGCGAGGAAGAGCGTACGCTGATCTATGCAGCGTATGTGCATGGGATGAAGCCCGGGGAGATCAGCAACCAGCATCCACTGATGTTCGCATCGGTGGATGATGTTTATCGTATTAAGCGCAATGTGTTGGAGCGTCTGCGTCGCAATCGTCGCTTGCAGGCCTTCTTCTATAAATAATGGGCAACAACGCGTCCGAAAAGCTGGAAGAGGCGCGTTTATTCTGAAGGAGAACCAGACAAGGGCCTACTGGCCCGGGTTGAGTGCATAGGTAAACGTAGGTATTAAGCTGTTAGAATATGGTACGGTACACAACAGGGGGAGACTTTGTCGGGGGCAAGCGGGGATATAGGATAATGTGCTTGTATCGCTGCGTCGCTCCCTTTCGTGTTACTGCTAAGTAGGACGACTCCGTTGGGGGAGGGACATGTCTATCGAACCTGTATCCGACGTTGATATAGAGGAAACGCTCATGGAGTGTAGTGAACCAGGTGCTATCCGCGATGAAGAATTCGTCGCCTATCTTGAGGGTGAAAAAGTGCGGCCCGCGCTTGAAGAGCACCTTGAGCGCTGTCAAAGCTGTTCGTCTCGTCTGGTGCAATACCGGCGTATGGAAGGTCAGCTTACAAACAAGCTCTACCGCTGGGATTGCCCGTCCAATCAATTGCTGGGAGAATATCAATTAGGTCTTCTGAGCAACGATATGGTTACGGCTATTCAGACGCATCTGGGGATGTGCGTGCTCTGTTGTGCCGAATTGGCGACGCTGAATGACTTTCTGGCGATGGATGCATGGGTAATGGAGCGCGTGCCCGTCGCGTCCATGCAAGATGGTGTCCAATCGACAGCGCGTGCTACCTACCATCCGGTACCGGAGGCCGGGCAGACGCTTGAGCATGTGCGGGAGCAGGTCAGGGCGGGGGCACGGCGTATAGCAGCCTGGCTGGTACCACCTGCTCCGGGCTTCAGCTATCAACGTGGTTCAGCGCAACCCGGAGCGGACTGGCCGCGTGATTATCGGGCAGAAGATGTCTCGATCTCGTTACAGCTTGAAAGTAGTCTGAAGCGGCGGGATAGTATGCAATTAATTGGCCTGGTCAGTCGTCAGGGCCAGGGAATTGCAACATTGCAGGGAATACTGGTGCAGTTAATGAATGGAAAAGAAATTGTACAGAGCCAACATATCGATGAATTAGGCAATGTCATCTTTGCTGATCTTCTTCCAGCCAGTTATAGCCTGGAACTGCACTTACCTGAAGGCATCATCATAATTGAGCCTCTCTCCATCCAGCCACCTGCATCAAGCTAGTACTCTAACAGTTGTCGTAAGGATCTCGCGACACCAGCGCGAGATCCTTAGCACTCTTGATTTTCCATTGCTCGTATATTCATATTTCTTGAATAGGGCATCGCTCATCAGATAGATAAGAATAATATGACTCCGCAAGATCTTGTGACCGCATTACTTGATATGCATGAGGAGCAAGGCCGGCAGCTCCTGCAAGCGCATGTGCCCCTCTTCAGTGACGCCGCTTTAGACCGCCTGATGTATACGCTCAAAAACGAGGCTGATCGCAGTTGGAATACCAATGTTGACCGTTCATTAACGTTCTCTGGCTATTTATTGCTAATTGGTGATCTTACCAAAAATACCTACTATCATGCATTGGGATTGATGGCGCGGGGGGATGCCTTGCGCAGAATCAATCGCTTCGAGGAATCCTTGCCGTTTTTTGATGCGGCGGGCGATGAATTTCTACAGCTTGAGGATGAGGTAAGCTGGGCGCGTACGCGTTTTGGACGCATTAATGCCTGCCTGGGACTTAATCGAACGACCGAGGCTCTGCAGGACGCTGAGCGGGCACATGAGATTTTTAAGCGCCATGGAAAACTATTGCGTGCGGGCCAGATTGATGTTAATGCGGCGATTATTCATTTCGAGTTGGGGCAATATGAGCAGGCGTTGCATCTCTTTGACCGTGCCCTGGAGACCTATACCGCCTATGGCGAGGGAGTGGATCTGTATCTGGCGCGTGCCCAGGGGAATAAGGCATTGACATTAGCTGCGCAGGGTAAGTTCCGCGAGGCGGTGAAATTGCATGAGGCGGCGCGGCGCACCTTTGCCCGCTATGGAGAGGCTGAAGAGATCTCTGTGGCGCGCGAAGAATTGAATATGGCGGATATCAATGCTACTCAGGGACACTATAGTGAGGCTTTGCTGCTCTACAATCAGTGTCGTGAGCGTTTTGTCCAGCATGGCATCGACTTTGCCGCTAACGAGGTTGCGCAGCAGATGTGTTCCTGTCTGGTACGCTTAAATCGCGCTCAAGAGGCCTATGATCTGGCTGTCGAGACGGTCGAATATTTCCGTGTTGACCGTGCGCAGCGCCACTATCTAGCGCGTTCATTGATGCAGCAGGCGGCGGCGGCAATCCTTCTGGATGATTTGCGTGGTTCCGAGGCGATGTTGCGGGAGGCCAGCAGCCTGCTTGAAGAGGGAGGCTATAGCAAATTGGCGACGCTGGCGCGTTTACAACGAGCTGAACTCTACTTTGCGGATCAGCAAATCGATGCCAGTGCACGTGAAGCCGAATATGTGGCTGATATATTCGCCGAACAAGAGGATTTGCCACGTTTAGCCCAGGCCATCCTTTTGCAGGGAAGGATCGCGGCGGCACGAGATGCTGTTCCTCTGGCGCAGGATCTCTGTGCTCAGGCCCTGTATCTGGCCCAGGAACAGGAATTGTTGGATTTAAAGTATCGCTGTTTCGATGTCCTGGGACAATTGGCCGAGCGTTGTGGTCAGTTGCAGGAGGCGGGAGCGTATTATGAGCAGGCTATCGAGGGCATAGAAGAGGTCCAGAGTCGTTTAATATTGGATGCTCGCACCAGCTTTTTAGAGAACAAAGGTGATCTCTATCATCGCGCAATCATCCTGGCGTTGCGCCGTGCTGAGGTGGAGAAAGCCTTTGGGTATGTGGAAAAGGCTAAATCCCGCGTCGTTGGTGACTATCTGCGCCACAATCTCGATATCCGTTTGCATCCCGATGATCGTGTGAGCGAGGATATCCTGGATGCCCTGGTGACGGCACGTGAGGAGCAGGCCTGGTTTAGCTCGATCGTCTATCATACGGAAGATGAAGCCAATCTCAGCGATACCGCTATCATGCGCATCCGCTCGGTAGATCCCACAACGGCGCGGCAGGAGATGCAGAAGCGCGAACGACGTATAGAGCAACTATTTGAGCAGATCCAACTGCGCTCGGCTGGCTCGTCGATAGCGCGTCCCAGGAGCAATGAGACCAATTCCCAGGCCCCCGAATTATCCACTCAATTAGAGCCACGAGCCTTGCTGATTGAATATTATCTGACCGATCAAGATCTCTATATTTTTCCGATTACGGCTCAGGGCGGTGTCACGCTGCGCACTGTACCCGGGGCGGTTGCTAAGCTTGAGCGACTCTATTCGCTCTGGCGTACCAATCTGGATCTGTCTGGTCGAGCCGCCAATACAGCGGAGCAGGCCACTGCATTCCTGGGATTACAAGAGAACAGCCTGGGATTACTCAAGCGTTTCTATGATCTTTTGTTGCAACCAATCGAAGATCTCTTACGTCCAGCACGCCATTTGATTGTCGTGCCTTACGGCCTGTTACACTATTTTCCCTTTCATTGTCTGCACAATGGTCAGCAATTTATGATTGAGCATTGCGAGATTTCCTATCTGCCAGCCGCTGCATTGTTAGATATTTGTCGGAAGCGTGGGCGGGCCAACTATGCTCATTCCCTCTCTCCCCAACACGCCTTAATCATGGGCCTCTCGGATGGTGGCCGTCTGGACTATGCATTACAGGAGGCGGAAATGGTAAGCCGTCAATTAGGGGTTGCCTGTGCGCTTGATGAGGATGCGACCGCTGAACTGCTCTGGCAACGTGCTCCGCTGAGTTCTATTGTGCATATCGCGGCTCACGGCCTGTTTCGACTGGATGCGCCAAACTTCTCGCATATCCAACTGGCTGATCGTCAACTCAGTTCCATTGAAGTCTTTAACCTGGACTTATCGCATTGCTCGCTCTTAGTATTGAGCGCCTGTGAGACTGGCCGGGCCGTTGTGGGCGGTGTGGACGAAGTTATCGGCCTGGGCAGAGGTTTTCTCTATGCCGGGGCCGCCTCCTTGCTACCTACGCTCTGGAAAGTAGATGATGCCAGTAGTGCCGAGCTTATGCAACTCTTCTACCAGGCATTACTGCATGGAGTACCCAAAGCGGCTGCCCTTGCTTACGCCCAACGGATGTTTCTGGCGCGTGCGCGTGCCTCATCTCAACCCTACCACATCCATCCCTACTTCTGGGCTGCCTTCCATCTGATAGGTGATGCCGGTCCCTTATTGAGGTGATTTATTCTATGGGCTGGTTGAAATGGAGGATTGATTTTGTCTGGTCGAGGCGAAAAAAAGGCGCAGGTAGCTCTTGACAAAAAGGATTAGTATACCCTAATATCCTGATACATAAGTTAGAGATTGGCTTTAATAGCTTAGAATGTGTCAGACTCCCATGCTCTCCACGATCTCTGTGCATGAGTTTTCGCACCAAGGTGCTCAAAACAGTTTTTAGTGTGTGATGGAGAAAAGGTTCGAAGAACCTTTTCTCCATCACACACTAAAAAGGGCGCAGGCGCGCAAGCGCCTGCCAGCAGGTCAAACAGTAAGAACCTGATGGGGATGGGAGTTCGATATATTGTTAGCAAATGAGTCGAATGGAAAGTGCATTCGTCTCTGAAAGGATACTCCTTGTCTACTGGAACAATCATTCTATTGGGCGCGTTCGCTGGAGCGACGATTTTTCTGGGTTTGCCCCTGGTTTTTCTCAAGCAACTTCCACTGTCGGTCAAATATTTTTTGAACATGCTTGCCACTGGCATTCTTCTGTTCTTGTTTTTTGATGTTGTGAGCAAAGCCAGCGATCCCATCAATGCCTCTCTGCGTGCGGTACAAGCACATCATACCGCAATTGGCCCCTTCTTGTTGAATGTTATTCTGCTCGTTCTCGGTATGGGACTGGGCTCGGTGGGGCTCGTCTATTTTAATCGTCTGGTCTTTGGACGGATGCGCACGCATACGGCTTCTCCTGTGGTCCCTGTTCAGGCTGCGGGTGATCCCATCTCCTCTTCCTCTTCTGTGAACGCAGCAAATGCGGCGTCTTCATCTGCGCTGGGAGAGCACACTCCCGCCACGCTTGCCTTGCTCATCGCCACCGGGATTGGCCTCCATAACTTCTCTGAAGGGCTCGCCATCGGGCAATCTGCGGCGACCGGGGCGCTTCAACTCGCCATTGTGCTGATTGTTGGTTTTGGTCTGCATAATATGACCGAGGGATTTGGCATTGCTGGCCCTTTGAGTGGTCAGCGTGTTTCCTGGAAATTCATTGCCCTCTTAGGATTAATCGGTGGAGGACCAACTTTCCTGGGAACCATCATTGGCATCATCTTCAATTCGCCCCAGATGTTCATTCTGTTTCTCGCTCTGGCTGCTGGCGCGATTGTCTATGTCGTGGCCGAACTGCTTGGTCAGGCCAGGCGCTTCAGGTCGCCTGAAATTGTCATGTGGGGCTTATTGATTGGTTTTCTGCTAGGATATGCGACGGATCTGATCGTGACCTACGGAGGCGCATAGTGGCGCCAGACGCCACAGCTTTCCGCGAAAACCATGGGTATATTACTGGCAGAAATGGGTAAGGATTATCTATGTTATTGACGATTTCCACAACACATCAGCCCGCCACCGATCTGGGATATTTGCTGCATAAAAATCCCACGCATTTACAAACATTCTCCTTGAATTTTGGGCGCGCCCATGTCTTTTATCCCGAGGCGACGGTAGAGCGTTGTACGGCAGCTCTCCTGCTTGATGTGGATACGATTCAGATGGTGCGCGGCAAAGGGAAGGCAATTTCGTTAGATCAATATGTCAACGATCGCCCCTATGTTGCTTCATCGTTTTTGAGCGTTGCCATGGCTGAGGTGTTTAGTTCGGCTCTCAATGGCCGCTGTGCTCAACGGCCTACGCTTGTGACGACAGCGCTTCCACTGCAGGCGCAACTTGCGGCTATCCCGTGTCGCAAGGGTGAGGATTGGTTGCGTCGTTTGTTCGAGCCATTGGGCTATCATGTTGAAGTGGTACAACATGCGCTTGATGAAAAGCATCCCGAGTGGGGTCAGAGTCCCTATTTCACCGTAACGCTTAGCGCTGAACGCCGTTTGAGCGAGCTATTGACGCATCTCTATGTCTTGATCCCAGTGCTGGATAATTCCAAGCATTACTGGATTGGCGATGATGAAGTCGATAAGTTATTGCGGCGTGGACAGGGATGGCTGGAGAAACATCCCGAGCGCGTGCAGATTGCTTTTGCTTATTTGCATCATAAACGCACGCTGGTCAATGATGCGTTGGAGCGCCTGATTGCTGAAGAGGTTGGTGTCGAGGAGGCTGAGGTTGAGGCTGAGGCTGAAGTGCTACCAACCACTGAAGTAGAGGAATCTACTGAGACTGTTGAGATCGGTGCCGTTCCAGAGATAGCCATGGAGAAGAAGCTTCCCAATTTGCATGAGCAGCGTTTGCAGGCGGCATTGGAAGTCTTGAAAGAGCATGGGGCGAAGCGTGTACTGGATCTGGGATGTGGCGAGGGACGCTTGCTCAAAATGTTGCTGCAGGAGAAGAGCTTCGAGCATATTCTGGGCCTGGATGTATCGTATAAGGCATTGGAAATTGCTCAGAAACGTCTGCATCTTGATCGTCTCCCACCTCGCCAGCGTGAGCGCATTACTTTGATTCATGGCGCGCTCACCTATCGCGATAAGCGCCTTGAGGGCTATGATGGCGCGGCCGTCGTCGAGGTGATTGAACATCTGGATCAATCTCGCCTGTCGGCTTTTGCGCGTGTGCTATTCGAGTTTGCCCATCCAGAGACGGTAGTCATTACAACGCCCAATGCCGAATATAACGTCAAATATGAGACCCTGCATGCCGGTACATTTCGGCATCAAGATCATCGCTTTGAGTGGACGCGAGAGCAGTTTCAGTCCTGGGCACAGCAGATTGCCCGGCAGTTCGGCTATACCGTCAGCTTTGTCCCGATAGGACCTGAGGATGCCGGGGTAGGCGCGCCCTCTCAAATGGGCATCTTTGCTCGAAGTAGCGCGATCAAGGAGGAAAATGCATGAAGATTACTGTTCCTGAACTTTCATTGGTTATCTTGATCGGCCCATCTGGCTCGGGGAAATCTACCTTTGCGCGTACCCATTTCAAAGCTACCGAAGTGCTTTCATCCGATGTGTGTCGTGGACTGGTCTCTGATGATGAGAATGATCAATCTGCCACGCCTGATGCGTTTGCCGTTTTGAACTTTATTGCGGCGAAACGTCTGGCGGCAGGGCGCTTAACGGTCATTGATGCGACTAATGTTCAGCCGGAGGATCGCAAAAGGTTGCTAACACTGGCGAAGCAGTATCATTGTCTGGCTACTACGATTGTGTTTAATCTGCCCGAGAAGCTCTGCCATGAGCGCAACCGTGAGCGTTCAGATCGACAATTTGGGCCGCATGTGGTGCGCAATCAGATCTTGCACTTGCGCCGTTCATTGCGTCTGCTAAAGTCAGAGGGCTTTCATCATATTTATGTGCTCTCATCACCCGAACAGGTAGCGGAGGTTGAGATTGAGCGCGAGCCATTATGGAGCAATCTCAAATCCGAACATGGGCCATTTGACCTGATCGGGGATATCCATGGGTGCTTTGTTGAAGTGCGCGCATTATTGCAGCAACTGGGCTATACACTTTCTATTCAAGAACAGGACGAGCCTCGCTATCAACTTACCCATCCTGAGGGGCGCAAAGTAATTTTTCTGGGTGATCTTGTGGATCGAGGCCCGGCGACACCTGAGGTGTTACGCCTGGTCATGGACACAGTTGCGGCTGGAACGGCTTTGTGCGTTCCGGGTAATCACGATATCAAGTTGCTGCGTAAGCTCAAAGGGAAAGATGTCACGTTAAAGTATGGTATTGTGGAGAGCCTGGAACAGCTTGCCCAGGAACCGGTTTCCTTTACAAAACGTGTAATAGCTTTTCTGGATAGCCTTACCAGTCATTACGTGTTGGATAATGGGGCACTGGTTGTGGCACATGCAGGCTTGCTAGAGTCGATGCATGGTCGTGGCTCACGCGCTGTGCGCGAGTTTTGTCTGTATGGCGAAACAACTGGCGAGACCGATGAATTTGGTTTGCCTGTGCGCTATAATTGGGCCAGCGACTATCGTGGACGAGCCATGGTAGTTTATGGGCATACGCCGATCCCTCAACCAACCTGGTTGAATAATACCATCAATATTGATACAGGCTGTGTCTTTGGTGGTCATTTAACGGCGCTGCGCTATCCAGAAAAACAACTGGTGGCGGTTCCGGCACAGCGTGTCTACGCTGATCCAATTCGTCCTCTGGCGGTGAATAGTGAACCGGCCACGCTGACTGCCCAGCAGCAGCATGATGATATATTGGATGTCGCAGATGTGACTGGCAAGATGTTAGTGAATACACGCCTGCGGCAGCAAATCACCATTCGCGAAGAGAATTCTATTGCCGCATTAGAGGTGATGAGCCGTTTTGCGACCAATCCAAAATGGTTAATCTATCTTCCACCGACGATGTCGCCCAGTGAAACCAGTCAGGCACCTGGATTGCTCGAGTATCCTGAAGAGGCTTTTGCCTATTATCGTGCTGAGGGGATCAAGCAGGTTATTTGCGAAGTCAAGCATATGGGATCGCGAGCGGTGGTGATTGTCTGCCGGGATGAGCAAGCGGCCCAGCGACGGTTTGGCGTAATTGGCGAAGGGATCGGTATTTGCTATACACGCACGGGCCGCCGTTTCTTCGATGATCTGGAACTTGAAAAGGTGCTCTTGCAGCGTGTTCACGCCGCGCTGGATGCCACGAATTTCTGGGAGCGTTTGCAGACGGATTGGGTGTGTCTGGATTGTGAATTATTGCCCTGGTCGGTTAAGGCACAATCCCTGGTCTTGAAGCAATATGCCGCAGTTGGCGCAGCATCCCGCGTTTCATTGGATCAGGCTGTGTCAGCTCTGACGCAGGCGAGCCAGCAGGGAATCGATGTTACGGAAGTATTGCAAACGTATCAGCAACATCAGACATTGGCGCAACGCTATGTTGAAGCTTATCGCCAGTATTGCTGGCCCGTTGCAAGTGTTGACGATCTTAAACTGGCACCTTTCCATCTGTTAGCCACCGAGGGACAGGTACATATCGACAAGGATCATCACTGGCATATGGAGACATTGGCCGAAATTTGCCGTGCCGATGAGCGCTTATTATTAGCAACTCCCTATCTGACGGTAGAGGTCGATGATCCTGCAAGTGTGCGCAATGGAATTGAATGGTGGCAGCATGTTACCAGCCATGGTGGTGAAGGTATGGTTGTCAAGCCACTTGATTTTATCGCGAATGGCAAACACGGTATCTTGCAACCGGCGGTCAAGTGTCGTGGCGCAGAATATTTGCGCATCATTTATGGGCCTGAATATGATGTTCCTGAAAATTTGACACGTTTACGCTGGCGCAAACTGAGTGCCAAGCGCTCGCTCGCCTTACGCGAATTTGCTCTGGGTATTGAAGCACTGGAACGTTTTGTCCAGAGGGAGCCACTGCGGCGTGTCCACGAATGCGTCTTCGGTGTCCTGGCCCTGGAAAGCGAGCCGGTTGATCCCCGACTGTAACCAACTGTAACAGGATCTTAGCAGCATGATTGCTTTCAGCATAAACGGAGGCAATCATGCCAGGGTTGCTTATTGGGAATGCCATGCTTTGAGAAGCAGTTGCCGGGCTTCGTCTTCTGTTTTTGCGACCATCCCAATTGTGATTGCCAGGGTTCTCAATACTTCATCCGCCAGAGGGGTCTGGATGTGTTCCTCCAGCACTGGTAAAAGGGCGGGAAAGCGTATTTGCAGAGATGACTGCAACATATCTACTAATACTTCCTGTTTAAGGTCCGCGCTCTCTTGTCTCAAGTGTCTCGCTTCTTCTTCCGTCATACTTGTAGTGTATCAGCCTTATCCAGCCTTATCCAGGGAACGGACAAGGTGCATCTTTTTGCAGGCCCTCTGGGGCATGAGCAGAAGCAATTAGAGCCTCAGCAATTGGTCAACTACTGAGGCTCTGATTGCTTTTTAGTAAGGTATATGAAAGCTATTTTTGAAACAGATACAATCCGAATCCCAGCGTGTCACGCCCCCAGCGCAGGTAGATGTCGCGCCAGGAGTGAAGCTGCGCGATAAGATCTGGCAGACCAGGATCATCGGGCTTGCGGTAGGCAAAGCGCTCATACATACGGAGCCACTCGAAACGGTCCCATTCGTCTTCATTACACACACAGGCATACATCGGCATGAGACCCAATGAAACACCCGTCGTCACATTTTCCGCGTGCGTTTGCAACTCGGCGCGCGTCGTCTCTAATGCTGCCAGATACTCTAAGGACGGTTCCTGCTTCCAGTAGCCGTCTCCCACAAGCACGTATCCACCCGGACGGACATAGTGCGCCAGACGCTCCAGCGTTGGCCGAAAACCGCCATAGACATGGCAGGCACCCAGGCAACTCACCAGGTCAAATGAATCCGGCTCGGACTCGAACGTCTGTGCATCACACGCTCGGAGTTCGAGCCTGCCGAGAGGAATACGTCTAGCAGTTTGTTCTAGCGCTTCCTGAACATATGACGAATTGAGTTCCAGACCCAGCGCTTTGACCTGGTAGCGCTCGACCAGGCGGATAGGTAGCTCAGCCCTTCCTGTGCCGATATCGAGAACGACTGCTTGATCAGTGAGACCGAGAAGGTCGATGACCGCCTCTATTTTCTCCACACTGAAGGGGTTATTGTAGGGCAAGCCTTGATGAGAAATGGTTCCGTATTTCAGTTGATTCAAAGGATGGTTCCTCTCACAAGTGATTTTTTTTGAACGATTACTCTCTCCGGGGCATGATGCATCACCTGGTGTATCATGCATCACCAGGAAGATCTACCCTTTGTGGGGAGCAGAAAATGAGAGTGCAGGAGCGCAAAATACCTGCTCATCGACTGCATTTCTCCAGGCAGTACCAATTGGTGTGTTTCTGTGACCCGGAGAATCAGTGCGTTGTCAATGCGCGGAGAACATCATTCATACAGAACCATCCCTCCTTCCATACTATGCAACAATACGGAGAAAGCCACTGACGAGCATGCTCTGTCAGGTAGCTGAGCTAGTATAGCACAACTCGATCCATAGAACAACATGCCGCATGCATCCGCAACTCAGGGAACCTGAGTAGTTACTTCTCGAATAAGGTTGCTGTGGGCAATTCCCAGAGCTTGATGATATGAAAATGAAATTGGATGATCTCACTTCCCTCATTATTATACATGATGTAGGGGATGTAAGATTGATACTATCCTTTTTCAAGAAGATGACAATCGAATAGATGAGGCATTTAAATTTCCTGGCAGCCAGCACATTGTATTCTAGCAGGCGGTGAGCCATAGATTCGTTGTGAGAGGTTTGAACCCTCTTTTTTCTTTGATGAAGAAACTGTAATCTTTGTTTGGCGGCGCGCTGTAGTGAAGCTGAGAATGCTGGTAGAGATTATTTTTCATAAGTTTTTGATCACTGTTGTATCCTGTTAAGCTTAGCAAAACGTATTCTATGCAACAAGTGCTTGTACTTATCCATTTTAGACAGAATGAGGATTTAGTATGCGTTCAACTAACCATCCCCAGGGCATACAGCAGCCAACGGCTCAGACGACGGCCGGTGGTGAAGCGCGGAGCTATGCCAGGAAGTGGTACCGTATCGAATATATCGTGTGGTTGCTGGCATTACTTGTGTTTGTCGTCGTCTGTTTTATTGTGCACAGTCATCCCAAACCCTATCCAGTTGATTTGTCGGTGACGCAAACCATCCAGCATATGCAATTACCGGCCTTCCTGATGGCGCTCGTCGTGTTTCCCAGCATTATGAATAATCCTGTTCCATCAGAGATTGCCCTTGGTATCTGGCTGGTCGGTTTGTTGGTGCTGGCATTGATTGCGAAATTGCGCCATAAGTCGCCGCTAACCTGGCTGCAGTCGGCTTTTTTCTTGATTGTCACAGTGATGAGTTCGGCGGGCTTGAATGTGTTGGCGGATGATCTGGTGGCGCGACCGCGTCCCAATCCCCATACCGAGCCAGTACATGTTGCGGGATCGCTGGTGCCTTTCCCCACTTTCCCCTCAGGACATACCGAGCATGATATGGCCTATTATGGCTTCCTGCTCTATCTGAGCTTTACCCGTCCGGTGCGTGAGTGGCGCTATCGCTGGTTCCTGTTACCGTTCCAGATCTATGCCGTGTATGACATTCTCTTCATTGGCTACTCACGTATTCTGGAAGGCGACCACTGGTTCACCGACGTGCTGGGGGGATATCTTGAAGGCGCGATCTATCTCTTCTTCTTCATCTTTTTGTATCGTCTCACTACCGTCTGGCTGGCGCAGTGGCGCGCGAAACATAGAATCAGAACAGCCATTGCCAGTTAATACCCTATCAAAGTGCCAGCCTCCCACTCCCAGCTGGATCTTGCTGCTCCCTGGCTGGCAGGCGCGTGCGCGCCTGCGCCCTTTTTAGTATGTGATGGAGAAAAAGTTCGAAGAACCTTTTCTCCATCACATACTAAAAAGATGTTTGAGCACCGCAGGTGCGAAAACTCATGCACAGAGATCGTGGAGAGCATGGAAAACAAACTCAAGCTATGAGAAGTGCTCATGTTCTGCATTGCTTTCTCTCTTTGCCTGCATATCTGTGTATTAGGGCATAGTGTGCTGAGAGAGCAGAAAGGCGCTGAAGTTAGCGACACTTTCGACGTCTCCCTCATTCAACATATTCACGATGCGCTTGACGACGGTGCGGCGTGGTTGTCCTGTGGTTGTAGGCAAGGTAAAGCCAATGACGCTGGTATATTCTGGCTCACGCTCACGCCGAATTGCTTCAGCCATCAACTCCAATAGTTCCGCCAGATCCAGGCCCAGGGCCTGTGCCAGGCTCTCCAGTACCTTCGCCGATGGATATTTCTGTCCCCGTTCGATCTCACCGACATAGATCTCTGACAGCCCCGCCTTCTCGCCCAGATCTTTGATCGTGAGATTGCGATATTGTCGTTCCTGACGTACCACCTGTCCCAGTGTCTCTTGTAAATCAGCCATTTAGATTATTCCTCTTTTCGATTACCCGTTTGCATTCTGTTCTGCGAAAACGATATTAGATGCAACACAGGCTTAAAGCGCTGCGCACCTATGCTTAAAGCATGGCTTTAAAAATGACCTATGCTAACAGCATAGCTAGACCCTATCAGTATAGGCTATAAGCCTGTTATATTCAAGGGGTAGCAAGGAGCGCGTAGCGATAATCACTACGGATAGCGACTTTTCTTTAGTAGATAAGTATAACGATAGAAAAAAGACAAAGAAAGAGAGCAGTAGCAATGAATATGATGTCTTTCCATCGTACCATTCAGTCCGCTGGTTCAGATGAGCGCTCATCCTTACCAATTCCCACGGTGTATGAGCAGTTTCCGTTGCAGACCACCAATTGGGCCTATCATGTGTTGAAGATTAATACCGAGATTGAGGCGCTACCAGAGGCCGAGCAGTTGAACGGGTTAGGAAAAGAAGGCTGGATTCTGGTCAGCGTGCTGGATGAGCGGACCTCAAAACATGGTTCCTTTGTTCATTATTACTTTGTGCGTCAGGATGTGCAGGCCTGACTGTAAATATTGATGAGTCTGAAAAAGGAGAAAAGAACATGATCTCGAATGTATTAGTTCCCACAGTATTGGAGAGCACCGGTCGCGGTGAGCGTTCCTATGACATTTATTCTCGCTTGCTGAAAGAGCGCATCATTATGGTCAATGGTCAGGTTGAGGATACCATGGCAAATTTGATCGTGGCGCAGTTGCTCTTCCTGGCGTCTGAAAGCACGGAGCGCGAAATTAATCTCTATATCAGTTCGCCGGGAGGCGTGATTTCGGCGGGACTCGCCATCTATGATACGATGCGCTCCCTGCCCTGTCCTATCGCGACGACCTGTGTGGGCCATGCGGCGAGTTTTGGGACCATTTTGTTGCTGGCAGGGGATAAAGGGCGGCGGCGTTCATTGCCCAATGCGCGTATCCATCTGCATCAACCGTTGATCTCTGGTGGTATTGGTGGGCAGGCGACGGATATTGATATCCATGCCCGTGAGATCCTCTATACGCGTGATGTCATCAATAGCATCATTCAAACCCATACGGGCCAGTCCATGGAGCGTATTCGCCATGATACCGAGCGCGATTTTTTCCTGAGTGCTCAGGAGGCTCTGGAGTACGGCATTATTGATGAAGTCTTGCCCCTGGCGGATAAAGCACTTTAAGCATGGTTTAGTATGGCTCGATGGTGAGATGATCTATAGACAGCCATTGCGCCTCGGTGGGCGTGGCTCCAAAGCGGAGAGCGCCTTGCGGGGTGGCAATGGCGTATTGATTATCTAACCAGGCGACAAAGCCCAGGGCGCGGGTCGGAGGATTGTTGGCGCGGAGGATCTCTCTGCCATCAACTTCAAAGAGCACATTGTCAGGATGCCAGGTAAGGGCATAGGTATGAGTAGTCGTGAGGTCGGCGTCTATCAGTGCTTCCTGTGCTCCACTCAGGCGTTGCAGCCAGCGGGCAGCGGGCCGAGAATCATGGCTCAACCAGCCCCAACCTGTAGCCAGGGCGGTGGGAAGAGCGGAGAACAAGGCTCCGGGGCGCATGGCATGTACCACCTGGGCTTTCCATCCCCAGCCTGGCACTCCTGGCACCAGGGCCATATTGGAGGGTGGCGCGGCATAAAAGAACCAGACCGCCTCAGGCAGCGTTAAAATATCCCCACGCACCGAGAAGGGATAGTTCCAGAAGCCAAAGCCAGCGGTACCACGCAAGATATCCTTGCTGTGGATGGTACTCTGTGGGGTAGCAGCGACATGAGAGGCGTGTGCGCGTATCTCCATACGCAATGGTGGTCGCCAGGGAAAAGCGGAACGAGCCAGTTGAGAATAATCGTCAATCTGTGCATCGGCATACTGACCGCGAGCAGTGGCAGCCAGACACATTTGCAACGCCGCATCGGACACACTCAATGAACCTGTCCCGATACAGGTCTGGGTCCAGTAAGGCGCGATGACCGTGTCAAAATTGTCGGAAAGTATGCTCCGTTTCGTAATTCATCTCCTTTTCCGCTCTTGCGGATGCGCTTGTATTGCCCATCCTCAGTTATGATCCTCGCCCGGCAATGCTAAGAATTTTTCCTCTAATTGCTTCCATACTAACATCTCGGCCTGCAGATGATCCACCGGATGGTTGTTTGCCGAAGCTTCAAGCATTGTTTGAGCAACCATACGGTTAAAATGCTTGAAATGTTTTTCTTGTTCTTGCTGGCTGGGCATCACGCACAGAGCAATCTCTTCGGGCGCATAAAAATCTTCCGGCTCGAATGCCAGCGCAATCAGATCGGCGTATTGCTGAATCAGATTTGTGCGTGCACTTGACAGGAAATAGTCAAACTCGACACTGGATACAAGCAGCGCACCGGCCACGCGACCGCCATAGAGAATAGGATAAATGGCAACACTTTTCTCATACGCAGTACGTGCGGCTGGGACGAGATTCTGTTCCTTCTCCAGGTTTTGTACCACACCGGGCCGAAATAATGTAACGACATTGCCCGCCAGGGACTCGGCTCCCAGAAACATCGCTTCTTGTTCGAGATTTCCCATCCAGGGCGGCGTGCCCAGCCCCACACTTTCACGCAGGCTCCGTACCTTGTGATAATGGCCCGAAGGAGGCATGCAGCGTACCACCCAGATCGACATGCCCCGTCGCTCAGCATCGAGTTGTCCAATCGCCTGTTGCAGGATGAGATGACAGGTTGACCAGAAATGTAAATTCGCATTTGCAAATGCACGCGCTGCCAGGACACGGGCATAAAATTCCGCATCGATCTCTTTCTGTGAATGCTCTTGCATGTTTGTTGTGGCCGAACCAGTCCCTTTTTCCTCCTTCACCAGTTTGCGAAATTGTTCCTGATATTTTGACGGCAAGGCATGGATTAACTGGTGTAGATTTTGTTGCCGTGGATCAGACTCTCCACTGGCCCAACGTGTCAGTGTAATTGGTGTGATTTTTAAGGTGTCGAGTAAGTGTTGCTTTTCTTTCGTGTCGCTAATGATTTTTCCTAACAGTTTGCGCCACGTATGTGCCTCTTGCATTAATTTCACCTCAGCACCGAATTTGCCGTGAAAATTCCCAGTATGTTTATGATACCAGTTTATGCTTATAACGTCAACAGGGAAGCATGTTTAGCCTGTATTTATGTAACTGCTTGTGTATTGTCTATAGTAAGAGGAGAAGATCATTCCAAACAAGCGCTTCTTTCATCACATCCGCCCATGAGCCAGGGTTACGCAGCCGAGTGCCTGTATGCAGCTCCCATGCATACAGGCACTCGGCGCAATTCTTCTTTGAGCACTGTAGTGCTCTGGTCCCTTCAAATGAACTTTGACGAAGCTGTATATCGAGCTTATTCTTTCTTCTCCAGATCCTGGTCTAATTTGGAAACGCGGAGATAGGCAAACGTCTATCCCGGCATGCTTGTTCCTCACTTCGTGGATGATGGGAATGAAAACCTCATTTGGTGGGGTTATTTTACCCGCTTTCGGGTAAAAATGCCAGCGATTTTTGTGTGCGAAAAGGGGAAAGGAAAACGATCGTTTTCTCTTCCCTTTCGCTCTGGAAATGGTCAGCACATCCAAACCTGAAAATAGGACGCGAGGGTTTGGATGTGCTGACCATTTCCTTGCTTCTAGCTTCTTTTCCGTGCTATACTCATCCTTGTTGGGAGGTTGGGAGGTACATATTTTTTGGAGCAAAAACAAACACATGCCAAAAGCGCCCGCCGCCACCCTGACCTGGTTCCCTGAACGTCACGCCTACCAACTCCAGACTGCTGACCACGTCCTCCTGTGGATTGAGTCGGGAACCGAGGAGTCGTGGTTTGCCTGGTTAACAGAGCATCCCTCTTTCTCTTTCCAGGGCCAGTGCGGACAACTCAACGTGTATAAAGAGCAGCGCGCTCGCGGAGCGGGTTACTGGTATGCCTACCATACCAACACTGCTCAGACTCAGAAGCGCTATCTCGGACGGAGCGAGGCTGTGACGCTCACGCGTTTAGAAGAGGTAGCTCAGACCCTCCAAGAACAATCACCCGTCTCCTCTCCGGCCGCCCAGAGTGAGAAAGAGATCGCATCCACAGCGACCGAGCAGAGCCTCGGCCTGGAAATGGCGATGGTGACGACCAGACTCTCTCCTCCTCATTTACCTGCCACGCTCGTGGTACGAGATCGCTTGCTCGCAGCTATCGATGATGCCCTCACTCGCCCGCTCACCCTGCTTTCAGCCGCCGCCGGTTGGGGCAAGACCACCTTGCTTGCGACATGGGCGCACAGACACCCCCAAATCGTGGCCTGGCTTCCTCTGGAGGAGATGGACAATGATCCAACACGCTTCTGGATCTCGCTGATTGAAGCATTGCGCCTCTGCAGGCCAGAAATCGGAGCACGCGCGCTCACTCTCTTGCAAACGTCTGCGCCTCTGGCAACCAGTTTGACAGCCTTGCTCAATGAACTGGCCGAACCGCATGTGGAAACCTCACCCATCCTGCTCATCCTGGATGATTATCACGTCATCAATGAACCCAAGATTCACTTAGCGCTGACTTTCTGGCTGGAGCATCTGCCGCCGCATGTGCATCTTCTGCTGGCTAGTCGCACCGATCCCGATCTTCCTCTTGCCCGTCTTCGTGTGCGTGGGCACCTGGGAGAGGTTCGCACGACCGAATTGCGCTTTACCCAAGAAGAAACGCAGGATTTTCTTATCCGGTACATGGGAATCACTCTCTCGGAAAAAGATATCGAGCTGCTGCAAGCACGTACTGAAGGGTGGGTTGCCAGCCTGCACCTGGCGGGACTCGTGCTCCAGAAACACGCCAATCCGTCCGCCTATGTGCAAACTCTCAGCGGCAATCAACGCTTCTTGCTCGATTATCTGCTCGAAGAAGTGCTCGCAAGTCTACCTGAAGCGTTACAAGACTTCTTGTTACAGACCAGCGGGCTCGACCGCTTGAGCGCCTCGCTTTGCGATGCTCTGACAGGCAGAGAGGATAGTGATCTTCTGCTTGAACAGGTGGAACGGGCCAATCTCTTTCTCCAACCCCTCGATGAGAACCGGCAGTGGTATCGTTATCATGTTCTGTGGGCGCAAGCCATGCAGTACGAGGCCCGTCGTCGCCTGGGCGCAACCACAGTGCGTGGGCTGCACTGCAAAGCCAGTCAGTGGTATGAGCAGCAGCGCATGCTCCCCGAAGCGATTGAAGCATCTCTCAGAAGTGAGGATTTTGAGCGTGCAACCGTGTTGATCGAGCGTTTTGTGGTTCCCAACAGCTTCCGCAATGAGTATCATTTGCTCTGTTCCTGGCTGAAGCGCCTTCCAGATAAAGTGCTGCAAGCTCAACCAGAACTCAGTTTTCTCTTTGCACGCGCCCTGATCCTGACGACAGATCGGCGTTCATCTGCGACGTTGACGCGTGCGAGGCAGCTTCTTCAGTGGGCAGAGCAGGGCTTTGAGGCCAAAGAGCAACGGGAAAAGCAAGGGGAGGCCCTGCAACTTTCCGCTGGCTTTGCCTGGCTGCAAGAAGACCTCAGGCGTCTGTTTACGTTGAACAAACAGGCCCAACCACTCCTGACAGAGCGCAGTCTCTTGTATCCTGATAATTTTGTGAGCAGGGGTCTCGAGGCCTTGCTTACGGGTGAGATACAGGTGGCCCAACAGTACCTTCTCGAGGGGTACGAGCGGGTAAAACGCCAAGGCGATCATTCCTCTGGCGCCTTCGCGACATCCCTTTTCTTGAGTAAGGTGTGCCTAGAAAAAGGCGAGCTGCGTGGAGCCTCGCACTACTACCATCAAGCGATGGGCCATATCGATGAGGATCAAGAGATTGCCCAACAGCAATTTCGTCTGGAAACAGGAGAAAGTGAGCCGTTCTACAACTCTTGGGCTTATTATTGTCTTGCTCAGCTTTTGTATGAACGCAATGAACTGGCAGAAGCGCGGCAGTATCTGTCTCAAGCGCTGGGGTTGAGAAAAAAGCCAGAGGAAGAGATCCATGTGCTGGCATCGGGAGCACTTGTCCAAGCTCGTCTGCTGTATGCGTCTGGAGAACCTGCCCAGGCTCTAGATCTGCTTTTGAGGTGGGAAAAGCATGCGCGCTTTCCCTGGTCTTTGAGCACCATACGCGCCTATCGAGTACAGATACAACTGGCACAAGGAGATCTAGCCGCCGTAGAGCAATGGACTCAGGCCAGGGAGCACATAGCTGGTTCCCTACCACTCGAACAGACACCAAATCTGCCACTCTTGCATCAACAAGAAGAAGCACTGCTCCTGGCGCGTGTGTGCATTGCCCAAAAGAGGGAGAAGGCGGCATTGGAAGGACTGCTTCCCTGGAAAGAGAAAGCTCAGGCTCAGGGACGCCAGCGGAGCGTGCTAGAAATCCAAATTTTGGAGGCTCTGGCTCATTTTTCCCAACGCGAACACGCTCAAGCCAGGTCCTCGCTTCTTCAAGCCTTGAAACTGGCTCAACCACAGAATTTTCAACGCATTTTTCTGGATGAAGGCTCTGCTATGGAAGCGCTGCTCAGAATACTCCTACCAGAACTGCGTGATCCCTCTCTACTTGCCTTCGTACGCACCCTCTTGCGAGGTTTTTCCCAGGGCGTGGAAGTTCAGCCACGCCAGGAGGTATCCAAGGAGGATCTATTACTCCTGGAACTCCTCAGTGAGCAGGAGTTGCGCGTTCTACGCCTGCTGGTCGTTGGACGCTCCAATCCGGAGATCGCAGATGCGCTGATAATCTCGCTCAATACCGTGAAAACCCATGTTCAAAGCCTTTACCGCAAGCTCGATGTCCACAATCGAGTCGAAGCTGGCGAAGTCGCCCGGCGTTTGTCCTTGCTCTAACTTTTCTACTTCTGCTTTCACCCCTCTACAACCACCCCATCGGGCGATCACAACTCACCCGATGGGGTTCTATACTTCAACCATCCCAAACGAAAGGAGGATGGAACTGAAGATGCGATGCAGTATCACTATTAAGGGAGAGCTGGACCCGTCCTGGCAAGAATGGTTTGAGCCGCTCACTCTTTTGATCGAGACTTCCGGTAGAACCGTGTTGCACGGATCACTGCCCGATCAAGCGGCTCTCTATCGAGTCCTCCTGAAAATTCAAAGCCTTGGGCTCGTTCTCCTTTCACTTGAGGAAAACGATGATTATGCCTCGGGCTTGTGAGGACGGAAATGTCAGAGGGGAGCCTCTGACTCACACCATCACCAGCTTGACATGTATACGAAAAGGAAAAGTATTGTTATGAATGAGAAATTGACCAACTCTGTCAACGGCGTAAACTTGAGTGGGAGCAATCTACCACAGAGCGACTTTGTGGGCGTGACTGCGCAGAATGGCAGCTTTCAAGGAAGCGCATTGCGTGGCTCGGACTTTACGGGCGCAGACCTGACCGGGAGTTCGTTTCGGGGCAGCGACGTCCGGGAAGCCAATTTTACCAACGCCAATCTGACCGATTGCGACTTCACCAGCCTGGATCTGACAAATGCCAACTTCAGTGAAGCTACCCTGGTGCGCACCAAATTCGATGCGGCGGGGCTGGCTGGAGCACACTTCAGTGGCTCCCAACTGACCGATGCAAAATTGACGAAGACAGATCTGAGCAAAACTACCTTTGAACACTGTACCTTTATCGGCGTGGACTTCCACTCTGCCGACCTGACTGGACAGCGCTTTGATGGATTGACCTTTATCGGCGTCCAGTTTGACCTGCCATTACTCAAGAATGCCTCGTTTCAGGGTGCGACTCTTAAAAATGTGTCGTTCCGCCCGGTAGGGATCTGGTCGATGAAGCGTGCTGTCGAATCCATTCGCTTTAACGGCGCGCTGATGGATAAGCTCACCTATGCCGCGCTCAAAGGCTTGGGAGTCGATGTTTCGGACGTAACGGTTCTAGCATAAGGAGAAGATTGTGCCAAACATTGCTATTCAGGTAAAGGATATTCAAAAATCCTACAAGAAGCTTGATGTTTTAAAAGGAGTGAATTTCAGCGTGGAGCAGGGCAGCATTTTTGCCCTGCTTGGGTCCAATGGGGCAGGCAAGACCACGCTGGTTAAAATTCTTACCACACTGCTCAAGCAGGATAAAGGGCAGGCCTTCGTCAACGGCTTTGATGTGGCATCACAACCCGATCTCGTGCGGCAATCCATCAGTCTGACTGGACAATTTGCCGCAGTGGATGAGTTGTTGACTGGGCGAGAGAACCTAATCATGATTGCCCAACTCCGACATCTCAAACAGCCACACCAAGTGGCCGACGATTTGTTAATCCGCTTCGGCTTAACTGATGCCGCCAAGCGTAAAGCGTCAACGTATTCCGGTGGGATGCGCCGTAGGCTGGACATCGCGATGAGCCTGGTGGGAGCGCCGCCAATCATTTTCTTGGATGAGCCAACGACCGGGCTGGACCCTGAGGCCCGCATCGAGGTGTGGAAAGTAGTGAAGGAGTTGGCTGATGGGGGCGTCACCATCCTCTTGACCACCCAGTACCTGGACGAGGCGGAGCAGTTGGCTGATCGCATTGCCATTCTCCATGAGGGCAAGATTATCGCCAGCGGCACGCTCGCGGAGCTCAAGAAGCTGTTCCCGCCAGCAAAGGTGGAGTATGTAGAAAAACAATTGACCTTAGAAGAGATCTTCCTGGCCATCATTGGTAAAAAAGAGGTAGCATAAATGGCAACGATACAGAACATTGAAACGAGACAGGGTACCTACTCAGGAACCAAGGTACAAAACCACTTTTTCAGCGATATCAGTGTGATGCTTGGCCGTTCAATGCGCCACATTTTCCGCAGCGTTGACACCATCTTCACGGTCACGATCACGCCCATTGCGATGATGCTGCTCTTCGTCTATGTCTTCGGCGGTGCCATTCAAACCGGGACCGGCAATTATGTGGATTACTTGTTACCTGGGATCTTGCTGATCGCCATTGCAAGCGCAGTAGCTTATACAGCATATCGTTTATTCAACGATGTGCAAAAGGGGATCATTGAACGCTTCCGCTCCATGCCAATTGCCTCTTCTACCCTGCTGTGGGGGCATGTGCTGACCTCGCTGGTCTCCAATGCGATTTCGCTGGCGGTCATCATTCTCGTCGCATTGATTATGGGCTTTCGCTCGTCGGCGGGCATCCTGCCGTGGCTGGCCGTCGTCGGTATTCTCACGTTGTTTACGCTGGCGTTAACCTGGGTAGCAGTGATTGCCGGACTGGCTGCAAAAACGATGGAAGGCGCAACTGCCTTTTCGTACCCGCTGATCTTCCTACCCTTTATCAGCTCAGCGTTTGTACCAACGAAGTCGATGCCGTTTATCGTCCGGGTCTTTGCCGAAAATCAACCTGTGACGGCGATCGTGAACAGCATCCGTGCGTTACTGGCTGGGCAGCCCGTGTCGAATGATATCTGGGTGGCGCTTGCCTGGTGCGTCGGCATTCTGGTGGTGGCCTACATCTTTGCGATGAGGGCCTATCAAAAGCGCATGTAAAAAGAGGGCAGTCTCCGAGGAAAGGAGTTCACGCCATCGCCGCTCTCTCGACACGTTCAGCATGTTCTTCTAACAGAGAGCCGCCAGGATGGACAAGAGTCTGTGAAGAACGAAAATGCTTCCAGAAGACCAGGTCGGAGTGACAAGATTGCCAGGGGAAAACCGATGCGAAGCGCTTCGCGTCGGTTTTCCCCTGGCAATCTTGTTACCCCATAACGATCGTTGCTGTAGGTGCGAAAAGTCATGCGGGAAGATGCAGAAGATTTGGGGGATTGAACACTCTGTGAGGGAGAGGGATATATGGGCCCGGGCAGCCCATAGGAAGCTTGCAGGGATAGAAAAGCTTTCCCATAGGTTGCCCGGGCCCATATTCACTGGATCGTATACTGGCTGAACCTTATTGCTTGATGGCGACCATCTGCAACCAGGTGCGAGGAATGGCATTCAATCCAAGTTCTTCGCCAGCCTGATAGACGGCTATCTCTAGCGCACGTGCGCCATCCGCCAGCGGGACACCTGGTAAGGCACCTTCGATGAAGAGCCAGTATTGACCGAGATCACGCCAGCCATCGAGTGAGATCTCAATATTGGTGCTCTGGGTTTCGACGGTGGTGAAGCCGTTTTCCTTGAGCGCCTGGATATATTGATCTGGATTGAGCCATTGCATAGCCATTGCTTTCGCTTCACGGGACAGGTGAGCCTCGGGATGCTCTTTTTTTAGCCAGCCCACGGCACGACGTGTCCAGAGGCGGTAGAAGCGCTCGGTGCCAGGAACGTAGGTTCCGTCGTAGAATGCGCTGTTGCAGCCGAAAATACCCTGTGGCGCTAAAATAGCGGATACTTGTTTGAAGGCGGCGACTTTGTCTGGGACGAGGTGGATCGCATTACAGAAGAATGCGGCATCGACATCATGGACGAGGTTGGGGAGATCCTCTGACTCACCCTGAATAAAATCACTGGTGATATTAGCGGGAAGATGGAGTTCATCCATGCCCTTCTGGGCGAGGCGCAAAGCCTCTGCCGAGGGATCTACTCCGACCAGCCTGAGTTGTGCTGAATGACCCTGTCTGACTAATTCTTCCGCGATGAGACGTGTGACGGCTCCCGTTCCACATGCCATATCGACGATGGTCAGAGGTTTGTCGCCCTCTTGTGTGCGCAGATGTGCCAGCGTTTGTTTGACAAGTGCCCGGTTCACGTCTGTGTAAAACTCATGAGCCGCGAACGACTCAAAAGTGAATAGATTCGTTTCATCAGTTTCAATTAGACCCATAATATAGCGTAAGCCCTCCTTAACCAAACTGTTTGTTAAAGAGTTAGATCATTTTCAGCGGTAACTTGTTTCACTAACTTTTAGCTTGAGCAGCAGGTAAAAATTTCACTTGAAGTGAGATAAATAGTGTATTTAAATATGTATCGACATGCCGCCATCGATACTGAGGATCTGCCCGGTGATATAGCCAGCCTCAGGGGAGCACAGGAATGCGGCTGCAGCGGCGACTTCATCGGTTGTTCCAAAGCGGCCCAATGGGGTGGAGTCCAGCATATATTTGCGCTGGGGCTCAGTGACAATAGAGGTTAATTCGGTAGGAATAAAGCCGGGCGCAAGGGCATTGGCCGTAATATTGCGGCTTGCCATTTCGCGGGCGGTACTCAACGTCAGCGAGAGCACAGCAGCCTTAGAGGCACCATAATTCGCCTGTCCAGCGGGACCCATCAGACCTGCGACGGAGGCAATATTGATCACACGACCCCAGCGCGCCTTCATCATGCCACGCAGAGCGGCCTTCGTACAGAGAAAAGCGGAGCGGAGATTGGTATCAATCACATGCTCGAAATCGTTGAGCGACATCTGAATTATCAGCTTATCGCGCGTTGTGCCAGCATTATTGACAAGGATAGCCACAGGACCAAGCGTACTGCTAATTTCAGCGAAGAGACGCAGTACATCTTCTTCCTGACTGACATCAGCTTGAACCGCGATACATCGTCGCCCCAATGCCTCTATCTCCGCTTTAGCAGCCTCCGCTGCCTGTGCATTGCTGCGATAATTGATCACTATATCTGCACCCATCTGGGCTAAGCGTTGGGCTATGGCTCGACCAATACCCTGACTACTTCCCGTGACCAGGGCAACTTTTCCAGCTAATGGCAGAGGATGTTCTTGTGACATACGTTCTGTTCCCTCAATAAAATAAATTTTGTGGTAGCGTGCATCCTGTAGTATAACATAATTGCCTTGATTCAGTCTGCAATCCAGCGTGATTTTCAGGGCTTTTTGGTTCTCTTTATTTATTACCGCCTTCGGCGGGGGAGAGAAAAGAGAAAGGGTGGGGAACACCCCACACCCCGGCAGAGGGACTGACCGTCCCTCTGCACTCCCTATAACATACAGGGAGAGAAAAGAGCAAGGATTAGAGCGCATTCCCATGCCTCGGCAGAGGAACGGCTAATCCCTCTGCACTCCCTATAACATACAGGGAGAGAAAAGAGCAAGGATTAGAGCGCATCCCCATGCCTCGGCAGAGGGACTGACCGTCCCTCTGCACTCCCTATAACATACAGGGAGAGAAAAGAGCAAGGATTAGAGCGCATCCCCATGCCTCGGCAGAGGAACGGCCAGTCCCTCTGCACTCCCTATAACATACAGGGAGAGAAAAGAGCAAGGATTGGAGCGCATTCCCATGCCTCGGCAGAGGGACTGACCGTCCCTCTGCACTCCCTGCATGTTATAGGGATCTAGGCCAGCGAGATGCGTGGGATGCGCGGTAAGGTGATGTCGATGTCACTATCAAGCCGTGTTGTGCTATCCACGATGGCGATGTGGATCTGTTCGTTGCTCAGATTATGGACTTCTTGCAATGTGGCACCAACGAGGACCGCATCATTTAAATCAGTCACCAGCAAATTCGCGCCAGTGAGATCTGCGCCGGTAAAGTCGGTATTAACGCAGTTGGCGGCCGACAGATCAGCTCCGATCAGGCTGGCACCACGTAAGCAGGCTCCGCTCAGATCAGCCATGAACAAATTGCTATTCGCCAGATCGACGTTACGCAGATCCGCGCCGTGGAGATAGCGATACGAAAGATCATAGCCGCTGAGATTTGCCCCACGCAGGCTGCGTGACAGCAATGGGACAGTTGTATGCGGCGTCATTATCCCTTTTGTATCCTGCGTTCTGGCAGGCAATGGTGTATCCTCAACGCGTGGCACATGGGATAATTCATATTTCACGCGATCCGCCTCGAGCATCAGACGTTGCTCGGTCTCTTTCTGAAGCTGCTCCAGATGGGCATTGAGCTCATTTTCCAGCTGAGAGAGCAATTTATCCTGACGCTCTTCCCATTGTTTTTTATGGGTATCCTGAGCACATTCCCAGGCCGCTTGCTGATGCTGAAGCCGCTCCAGACCACGCTTTTGTATCTGTACAGCAATTAATGCGCAGCACAATACAATGATACAACTACCAATAACACCACCAATAAGTAATAATTCAAGCATATAAATCCCCCCGAAGATGTATCTATCTCGTACAACGCAAGAAAACCGAAACGAGTAACGAAGTAATCAATTCAGCTAAAGCACTCTGTTCTTGTGCTATCGTAGCAACCACCCTCCACGGGCAACACCGCCTAAATTCTCGCTCTTGAAGCGGTATTGCTCTGAACGGGGGGATCGGCAAAACCAACGTAGCGGCCACCGTTCTACGGTGGAGTCGTACACAAAATATCCCCCGAAGGTCCACCAGGAGAGGCGGAACAAGCGTTAGAGAGTGGCGATCATGCGAATGAGTTGCATCTCGTGATACGCTCATCCGTCCCCATCATGCCAGAGGGCGTTAGAGCACCTTGGAGCGAGATGGTGGTACGAGGAACAGGAAAGCGGTTGCGACCTCGGCACGCACCTACCGTATTCGTCGAGAGGGCTCGTATTGAAGCGGTGTTGCCCGTGAAGGGTGGCTCCTACGGATGGTTATGGGTGGAGTAGCGTATGCTGTCGATAAGGCATATAATGAGGTGTGGATATGATCAGATATAGTATCGTCGATGTTCAGACGTGTGTGTATATATTAAGGGGGATTTCCTATGTCGCAGTATAGTCATCCTACGCCGACCTCGTTTTTTTTGGATGAGGAGAAGCGCACTTTGTACTTATCATGGAGCGATGAGCATGAGAGCATGCACGATTGGGAGTTGTTACGCTGGGCCTGTCCCTGTGCGTGGTGCGCCGGTGAGGGTGGACAACCGGGTGTGCTGGCGAGCAAGAAGACCTTAACTCCTGAGGAGACGACACTGGTGAATATTGAGCCAGTGGGCCGCTATGGCCTGACACCTATCTGGGAGGATGGGCATAAAACGGGCATTTATACGTACGAAAAGTTGCGTGCGATGTGCGAATGTGAGGTGTGTAAGAAGAAAAGGCCAGTCAAAAGATAGCATGTTAGGATTCGATCCATACATCGTTTCTGCTTGTGATGAAGGATAGCATACAAGCAATCTCGGCTTGTGGTGAATATCGTGCCATGCAGCGCCCGATTATAGTCGAGGATTGGGCTGACAGAAACGATGAGGATCGATATGAAGACACAGAGACAGGTTCCAGCACGGAAGCGCTTAAAAATATCTACTTCTCTGCTTATTTTACGTCTCTTTTTTGCTCTGGTCGTGAGCGCTATACTGGTGCTGGCTTTGTTTGCCGCCAATGCGCTCTCCCATTAATGCGTTCTGTCTCGCTGCCCGGATAATGCCGGGTTCATCCACCGGACAGGCTTTTAGAGTGTGTCAGCCTCCCGTGGTCTCCACAGTCTCTGTGCATGAGTTTTCGCACCTGCGGTGCTCAAACATCTTTTTATTATGTAGTGCAGGAAAGGTGCACAGCACCTTTCCTGCACTACATAATAAAAAGGGCGCAGGCGCGCACGCGCCTGCCAGCCAGGGAGCAGCAAGATCCCGCTGGTACTGGGGCTGTCAGCCCCCCATGCTCTCCACCATCTCTGTGCATGAGTTTTCGCACCTGCGGTGCTCAAACATCTTTTTATTATGTGATGTAGAAAAGGTTCGAAGAACCTTTTCTACATCACATAATAAAAAGGGCGCAGGCGCGCACGCCTAAGTTTGGTCCAAAATAGAGAGGGCTTGTAACAACAGATGCGCTTGCAAAATGATCGATGCTGCTCCATATTTGAGAGAACAAGATGTTTTCTGATTGGACTCTCGAGGAGGAACAGCA
>NZ_BIXY01000043.1 GCF_008326305.1 Dictyobacter arantiisoli
AACTTCTTTTTATTGTGTGGTGTTGGAAAAGTTCTTCGAACTTTTCCAACACCACACAATAAAAAGGGCGCAGGCGTGTGCGCTCAAACCACTTTGTAAGCGATCATAAGTACAAACACCCATAACTATCTATTATTAAGCATAACCACTTGCTTTTCTTCCCTGCGTCTCAGCGCCTCTCTTTCCTGAGAATTATTACGTATTTCATTGAGATGAGATGATTGCCTTAGATGATTGAGCCGCTCTTCTATTGACTGGGCGAGCCGGTTGAGTGCCTGGTAGTGATGGATGTCCAGGCGCAAACGTGGTTCAATTAATTCGAGTTCCATGATACAAAAATCTTGACCAATCCGTATCAAATCAACACGTGCAAAGAGCAAATCTTCTATACGAAGTGCGAAACGCTGTGCCACATGTGCCAGAAGAGCACATGCAGTCTCCTTCTCTTCTTCTGAAGCTTCTATTGGGACTTCTCCAATAGGATCAAGCGCCAAAGATGCTTTTTTTCGGAAAGCATGCGCATAATTTCCTTCAATAAAGATTAAAGAATGTTCTCCTTCTTCTTGTACGATCTGCAGATAGGGTTGGATCATGGCATCGCGCTGATGAAGAATATCCTCAAGGTGTTGGCGGGCAATTGCTGGATCGTCTGTCAATACTGTCGCATGCGCATTGCTGGATGTTGTAGGCTTTATGACAATATGCTTCCAATGTGTAAAAATCTTCGCAAGGGTTTGGTCGATATCGACGGCTGTACCTTGTTTAAACCACACTGTTGGGATTGTTTTAAATCCAGCTTGAGCAAGTTCTTGGAGATATCCTTTATGACTATTCCATCGAATAACCTCGGCTGGATTCCACAAAGAACGCGTTTGTGCAACCTTTTGCACCCATACGAGGAACTCGGAAAGCGCGTGATGGTAACGCCAGGTCGAGCGTATGAGGATCGCATCGGCCTCCTCCCAGTGCACCAGGGGATCATTCCAGGCGAATACCTGTGCATGAATGTCCCGCTGCCAACAAGCCATTTGAAGTAATTTATCATCCTCTTCTAAAGGGATACCACGTTGTAAATGTTCTGGGTCTGTTGCAATAAATAATTTCATAAAATATGTCCATGATAAGGCAAAGCTAAATAAGAAAGAGGCACATGCTCATTGTTGTTTGTCTCATAAATTTAGCTCCTATGCAAATTGAATGTTAAACGTTGCAGGCATAGCACTCCGTCTGATATATTCCCCTGGCAAAAAATGATGGTAGAGGAATAAAGAAGCGTTTTATCCAGTGGGATCTCTTAAGAAGAGCACGCCCTTACGTCATGTTGATCTATCAACATACTCACCTATTGAGATTTATAAGTAGTATCTGTCAATTCACTATCAACATTACTTGCATTATACAACGCTCGCTTGATTTGAATCAAACGACGTCAACTTCGTTTTAGCTTGAGTTTATACATTTTTAGGCTTTCGAGCCTGCGAAAAAGGGCGAGTACGATGCATTTTTGAGCTCACGTTTTCAAAAATGTACAAAGTCGAGCTTACAAAGTGTTTGATTCTCATGATCTTCGCCATCCTGGCGCATGAGTTTTCGCACCAATGGTGCTCAAACCACTTTTTATTGTATGTTGCTGTAATGTGCTATGCACATTTACAGCAACATACAATAAAAAGGGCGCAGGCGCGCACACGCCAGCCAGCCAGGGAGCAGCAAGATCCCGCTGGTATTGGGGGGCTGACACTCTCTTAATGATTTTTAAATCAGCACGCAACAGAAATTGTCATTGCATCAAACTGATCCACAGACGCATACCAGGTAAGAGTCGGAAAAAGAGGTAAATGTTTTTACCATTTCACCCCATTTTCCCTGGCTCTTGATTTTACACCTCGTCCAATCCTGGATCTTCTAGACGGGCAATATGCTGTACCCATAGCGTATGTGCCAGTTGACGGGCATCGCGCCGCAGGCCATAGGAAGCAAAGTATTCACAGACGCGTGTCACGTCACGCAACAACAGAGGATATACCTCATCGTAGGCAGGATCGACGGCCTGCGCGAAGTCGATAAGGACCGTCTCCCCTTCCCAGTAGAGAATATTGTAGGCTGAGAGATCACCATGCACACGTCGCGCGCTCAGGCTCAAGGCGATATCAGCCAGGATACGCTCGAACAACGGCTCTACTTCTTCCGCCTCCAATCTAACATCGCGCAATAATGGAGCAGCATGGCCCACCGTACCGATATATTCCATCAATACTGCATTGCCAACATGCGCCAGAGGACGAGGCACATGTACTCCTGCCTGATGCAGGAGACGCTGGGTCTCAAACTCATACTCAATCCAGGACAGCACACGGACCGCCTGGCCGCGTATCGTCTTACGCGCCACACCACGCAAGCGACTACTGCCATAGACTACGCGTCCCTGCTCATCGCGTTGCATACGATTATAGCGATAATCCGCATCATTCTTTAAACTACGGAACATACGTGGGCGATAAATCTTCACAGCCAGATACTGCAAGCCAGTCGCTGGATGTGCAGAACAACAAAAGACAGTCGCCTCCTTACCGCTACGTACCACATGCAACACATCAATAATCAATTCTTGCTCATATAATGGAGTCAACGACGACAAAATCCAGGGTGCATCGCGTTGTGATGAGAGAAAACTCGATTGAAAGGTCGGGGATGGCTGCGGCTCGACACCTTGCTCTTTCAACCAGCGCTGTACTTCGACATTACTCTCATAACTCGTTTTTTTAGTCTGTTTACTCCGGACCACTGGCCGCTGTATCGGTTCCCAACGCGGAGTCATCTCATCTTCATACTGCTCATCTTCATAAGTAGAAAAATCATGTCGCAACTTCTTCACCATGTCAGCTCCTTCACCACACTGGCACAAACATACTCAAGTGTTTGAACCCAATAAAAATGCAATGTATCGGTAACACGCCAATAGCGTGTGTGCGTATAGCAAAAACACATAGAACCATCCTTTGCGATAGACAAAACTATGGCAGGGACAGGCAGAGCAGAGCTAGAACCCATGGCAGGACGAACCAGAACGGAGCCTGTTTCAGCGCTTCCGCCGGGTTGTCAATAAAAAAGCATAGAGAAAATGATGCTAAGACCATGAAAGCCACGGGTATCCTCTGTCACTGCGCACAAAAATGCCGGACATTCCCGTGGAAGAAAAAGGCAACATAAACCACGGGTTGGTAAATACACCCGTGACCCATCAACGAAGCAGAAAGGAGAGCGCAGTATAGAAGCATCGGAGAGATCGGTCCCGAAAGGATGCTCTTTTTATTGCGGCAACTCGCGAGGGAAAGTAACAATGATGGTAATGATGAGATGTACTTACCTCTGGAGTGTATCCTCAAAGGGAACAAGTCCAGAACGAGTGGAGGATACGGTTAGGGTGCTATTCATATTAAAAAACCTCCTTTTTGTACATTATTCTCTTTCGAGTGTACCATCCTGATAGGATAGAGTCAAGCCAAAATCCGTTAAAAAGCAGGAAATATCTTCCCATTCACAAAATTGAAACCAACCAACTGTCACAACGTGGAAAATAATAGATAGCGTATTGCTTGAAGCAGAGGAATAAAAACGAAGCCATGTTAAATAGCTACCAAACCTATGTCGATGCTGGTATCGAGTCGTTGCAGCAATGGTACAATCCAACGCAAGGACTCTGGGATACGACCGGCTGGTGGAATGCCGCCAACCTGCTCTGGGTGCTCCTGGAATATACAGAGAAAACTCAGACAACTGGCTATCTCCCAATCATAAATCATATTTTTGAGGTACATCATGGTGGCAATTGCATTAATGATTACTATGATGATGAAGGCTGGTGGGCGCTGAGCTGGATCAAAGCCTATGATATCACGGGCAATACAAATTATTTAACCCTGGCACGCACGATTTTTGCTGATATGCAAGGTGGCTGGGATACCACCTGTGGAGGTGGTATCTGGTGGTCAAAAGAGCGTAGCTATAAGAATGCAATCGCAAATGAGCTTTTCTTTACTGTTGCCGCGCGGCTCTACACACGCGCCTCCACGGCCCCCAATGCCATGGATTACTTTCATTGGGCCTATCAAGAATGGACATGGTTCTGGAATAGTGGTCTGATCAATTCATATTCACTGATTAATGATGGTCTTGACCACAACTGCCAGAATAATGGTGGAGTCATCTGGACCTATAATCAGGGCGTTGTGCTGGGAGGATTGGTCGAGATGTATCAAATAACGCATGATGAGTCCTACCGTACGGTCGCCGAAAATATCGCGGACGCAGCTATCATGCAGCTTACCGACCGGATGGGCATTCTGATTGAACCCTGTGAAAACGGCGATTGTGGCGCGGATGGTCCACAATTTAAAGGCATCTTTGTACGCAACCTCGCCACACTGTATCAAGTACTTCCCAAGGAGATTTACAGGCACTTCATACTCACCAACGCCTACTCAATTGTTACCAGCAACCGCCTCGCAGCACACCAATTTGGCCTCAAGTGGGCCGGACCCGTTGATAACGTCGACGCAGCGCGCCAGGGTTCCGCTTTAGATACGCTGGTAGCCGCCATGAGTCTCAACCTGACCTGACCCAAAAAGTGGGAATGACCCATATCCTGTAACAAATGGAGACATAAACATGAGCCATGCTTCCCATCTCCTAATCTCCTGCCACACTTCCCACAAAAACGCTACCGCCTGCCGGGGTCCGGGGTGTTACCCACCTTCCCTCTTCTCTCCCCCATCGAAGGTAGCAATAAAAAGATTTTGTTATTACAATGTAAACAACATTTATGACATATTTACAGACTTTTCCAAATATCCCCAAAAATTGCCTTAGATTGTCTTGACAATGGTCCCGCTTTATGGTATCGTTATTACCGTAACAAGTTGATAGAAAAGAAACCACTACTTTAAATGTATCTAGACAGAAAGAGACGGAGGTACCAGATGAAGGCATATAAACATCTCAACCGTCGCACCGTGTCTGTCTCGATATCCCATCACACATACCTCATGTTTGAAGGATGTCTGGCAGGCTCGCAGAGCGAAGACATCTATACATTTGGCGCAAGTAATCAAGGTCCACATTTTTTATAGAGCGCAAGTAGAGCTCAGGACCACCTAAACGACGCCAGACTCACAGATCCAACGCTTCGCGCGACAAACCAGATTGTGCCTGAAGCAATCCTTTCGCTTAAATCCAACACTTTTGACACACATTTTTCGTATTCGCCAACGTATCAGTTCCACGACGGAGAGCGCACGTGTAATCGAATTTGCTCGTCTGGACAACGATTCGTGAGCAGCCATAAAAGTAGAATGTACACACAAAATTTGCACTATATATATAGCGTACTGCCATTTTGTGCTCATTTCGCTGCCTGACCCTGGCAGCCGACAAGGTGAGAAAACGATGATAAACAGCAGAGCAATAGTGAATAAAATTGCCGCTTTTCAGCTTGAGAAAAAGAATTATTAGGTGTAAGGGCAATGAAGTAAAACCAATAAACGAGCCCTTATCGACGCTTCAATTGTAGGTTGTCCATGATGTGTGTCTAACCGGCAATACGCCACACGAGCCATTAGAGGTGAGAATATGATGCAGTTCAAAAAGGGTATGATGGTTCTCCGTCAGGTTGAGCAGACAACAGTTCAGGGTTGGACAGCTCAGGCTCAGCAGCGCGTCGTTCTGGTTACACGCGTCAATCAGCAGCAAGAGACGCGCAATCGCCGTTTCCAAAAAGGGATGATGGTGGGTTCCACTGTCAAAGGCATCTGCTAAAATCTGCTAAAAGAAAGTTGTAGTAGACAAGAAAGAGGTTCTGAGTCGCTGACTCAGAACCTCTTTCTTGTCTACTACAACTTTCGAGAAGCGGTCAGAATATTATGCAGCTTGCTGAGTTGCTTGTTTGGAGGCTTGTGTGCTGGTAATGGCTCCAATAGCCACGATGATGACTGATACTGCGAGGAGCACCCAGAAGATAAGAGCTGGGACAACCAATCCAAGTGCGCTATCAATCGCATAAGCGCCAGGGCCTGTTAAGGCCAGACCAAGGCTTACTGCGAGCAGTACCAGGGGATATTCGAAACCGCCGCTGGTGGACCAGAGACCAGCCGACCAGTGGAAACGGACGACTGCCATTAACATGGAAGCAATCACTGCAATAGCGCCCAGAGGAGTGAGGAAGCCGAGCAGCAATAGCAAGCCACCGACGAACTCACCGCCACCCCCCAACAACGTCCAGAACCAGGCAGGGCTGAATCCCATGGATTTTAGCCAGCCGGATGTGCCCACAAAACCATGTCCACCAAACCAACCAAAGACTTTCTGGGAACCATGGCCCATTAATAAGAGGCCTACAACGAGACGTAGGATGAATAAACCAATAGATAAAGACATGAGTACCGATACCTTCCTGAATATATATTTGCCTGTTACTAATATTTAATTAGTAACAGTAAGTATTATAGATCTGTAACTAATGTTTGTCAAGGCACTAATTTTATGTTAGCATAGAGAAGCAGCAATGCACATTCTGTTAGAGGAGAAAAAACAGCATGTCTGACAATGAAGCTATCTGTGTCAGCTATTCATACGCGGCAAGCCTGATCAGCAAACGCTGGACGCCGTTGATCTTGAAGGTCCTATTAAATGGTCCGCGCCATTATAGCGAGATTGTACGTAGTATTGGGGGTATCAGTGACCGCATCCTATCACTACGCCTGAAAGAGTTGGAGCAAGAACAGATCATTAGCCGTCATGTCTTTGCTGATATTCCAGTACGTATTGAATATTCCTTAACGCCTAAAGGGAAAGCACTGAATACAGTGGTCGAAGCGATTGAAAACTGGGGGCAAAAATGGTACATGCCATTTAAATAATGCATAGCGATGCTTTCGCCCGGCAAACAGATAGTGCGGATCAGCAACAAAGAACAGTGAATCCGATGCAGTTGCCTCAAACACATTCGCTGGCCCCAGGCAGCTGCATCAAGTAGAAAGATGTCAGAATCAGGCAATGAGGGACTCAAACCGGGCATTGCCGCCACAGAGGATAATGCCTACGCGTTCATCGGGTTGCGGTTGATAAACACCGGTTTGTAGGGCAGCTACACAGGCAGCAGCTGAAGGTTCTACGACGAGACGCAAATCGTTCCAGAGGGATTGCTGGCCGCGCAGGATGGCCTCATCGCTGACCAGCACTACGCGCTCCACGAATTGCTTCGCTATGGAAAATGCAATCTCTCCTACACGCCTGGCACCCAGGGCGTCGGCCACAACTCCGCTCACCCTGACATCTACTGGATGACCGACCTGTAAGGCACTAAACATACTCGCCGTGCCCTCCGACTCAACACCAATAATACGCGGCATACGCCTGGCATTCTGAAATGAACTGGCAATGCCTGCAATTAATCCCCCACCTCCAACAGCAACCAGGATTGTATCCAGATCAGGTAACTGGCGTTGCAATTCATAACCCACCGTCCCCTGACCAGCAATGACTTCCGCCTGATCATAGGCATGCACAATTAACGCCCCGGTTTGCTGCGCATGCACTTCACTCGCCAGAAATGCATCGGCATAGGTAGCCCCCTGGATGTGCACACTGGCACCATAAGCTCGTAAGCGTTCAACCTTTACCCGCGCAGAAATTTCTGGTACGAAGATTTCCGCACGATAACCCAGCTGGCGCGCGGCATACGCCACCGCAATGCCATGATTACCACCTGATGCGGCAACCACACCAGCCTCTGGTACGGCTTGAGATAACAAACGATTAAAAGCTCCGCGCGCCTTGAATGATCCAGCATGCTGCAAAAATTCTAATTTTAATGCCAGTTGAGCAGGGCATTGCCAGATCCCCTGCTCAAGCATAATCACAGGTGTTTTACGCACATATGGCTCAATGCGTTGCGCCGCATTCTCAATGTCGCGAGAAGAAATCATTATGTACTCCCTTATGCATTTTTATCAAAATAAATAGTACTATTTGCATTTATTATACATGGAAGCAAATATCACTAGAATGTGTCAGACTCTCGACAAAAACGTCAGTCAATATCAGACAAAATTATAACATTTGAAATACCATCTGCATTGAACTTACATAGTAGAAATATTCTTCAGTAATAAAGCAGGAGAGATGCAACAAATCTATCGCATCTCTCCTATCTTTTCAATTAGCCTTCTTTCGCAATACAGCCTTCCTGACACGATCACATCACAGGCAGGTTAAAACCTTGATAGGGCCATTCACTATTTCACGGCCCAATTCCCGTGAGCCAGCTAGGATAAATTGCTTTCGTAAGATGCGTGAAAGAGGCTCTGTTAGCTCATTTAATGTTAATTAACGGGCATTTCTGCTTCCATATAGTGCTCACTATTTGTTTCGTTTCTAAGCAACAGGAGTGAGGAGGTATACAGAACAGCACTCATGAAGTATCACAGCTTTACAATTTCGCAACATTGTTATACAATGTTTGCGTAATAACAAATTACGACAATGTTTCACACATATTTTTATCTATATAGGCAAAAATAGGTGAAAACATATATCGATTCTAAGGGGAGAAATAAACAATGAGTGATCTTTTAACCGTTTCAGAAGTAGCACAAATCTTGCGCGTAGACGATACAACTGTTCGTCGCTGGGTCAAACAGGGCGCACTTGAGGCAGTTGTACTACCTCACGTTAACGCACGCCAGGCCTATCGCATCAAACGCGAAACATTAAACAGAGTGCTGGGTAGCGAAGGCTTGCTTCAATAAGCAACTCTACATCGCTATAGTCGATATAATCGATACATTAAAGAGGTTGAATGCTGTCAGAGCGCAACCTCTTTTTTGGTCCTCTGAGGGTCAGGCAGCTCAAAAATAGGTTAAAGAATGATTGTTTCTCTTGAGTATTCTCACATATATGTACGTTATTCTATGCCAACTGGATACAAACTCATAGTGTGAAGGACCAAAGTACTAAAGTAGAAACCAGGTAGACAGAAACGACTATGTTGAATAGACAGGCAACGATACAAAAAAGGTTGAACCCTGATCTTCACGCGATTCAAACCAGATACGACCCTGTTGCTGCTCAACCAACGCCCGGCAAAGGTATAATCCTAATCCTGTTCCGGCTACCGAGCGCGCATTATCAGCACGTGCAAAGCGTCCAAAAATAATTGCTTGCTGTTGCGCTGGTATCCCGATACCATAATCCCGAACACTCAGGATAGCCATTTTTTGTTGTTCGGACCTCTCTTCTTCAGCTACACAAATCTCAATCGAGCCACCTGCGGGACTATATTTGATGGCATTGTTGATCAGATTGAGCAACACCTGCTCCATACGATGAACATCGGCGAGCACAACCAGATACGCGAGCGCGGTTTGAAAACGTAACTTGTGCCTGGCAGATATAACTTGCATACGGAGCGTGACGCGCCTGACAAGAGCAACCAGATCACACGGTACTATCTCTAACTTGATACGACCTGCCTGCACACGAGCTACGTCCAGTAAATCCTCAGCCAGAGCCGTCATACGATTGGTAACCTGATCAATGCCATGTATCGTTTCGTACTGCCAATCAGCCAGCGCGGGACCATGTCCGCGCTGCGTTTGTATGAGTAAGGTTTGCGTCAGCCCCCGCAAAATAGCCAGTGGACTCCGTAATTCATGGGCGGCAAGCGCCAGGAAGTCATCTTTCATGCGCTCCGCTTCTTTGAGAGGGGTCACATCATTAAATACCGCTACCACTATTGGCTCATCAGCGCTCAGAAATAATTTCTCACGCATCTCATGTGTAAGTATATTCTCTAAATGAAGAGAGGATACGCTCGTCATAACAGATAGATAATCACCGCCAGCCTGACCGATGTGCTCCGGACGTCGTCGTGTCAACGTGCCATGGCGCAAAGCATTAATTATGGACAACTGCTCATATGGGATTATGTGTCCTTGATCATCTACGACCACAAAATGACTTTCAGCAAAAAATTCTTGTAGGGACTGGCCTGTATGCCAGGGTTGCTTCCAGACATCCACTGCGGTTTGATTCATCATCACCAAACGTGCATCCGGGCCGCGCAGGAGAAATACACTATCGGGCAACGTATCAAATATGAGTTGCAAGAAGTTTTTTTGTGCCTCCGTTACCTCATGAATTTGCCTCGCCATTTCATCTGCTCGTATTCTCTGGTGCAAACGGTCATTTTCGAGCGCCACAGCGGTAGTAGAGGCCAGACTTACCATCAGGACTTCATCCTCAGCGGTGAAATGGTGGGTCGCAGAGTGAGCAAGCAATAAACCACCCAGCACGGCCCCCTGACGATAGAACAGGGGTACAGCTAACAAGCTACGAAGATCAGACTGATCGAGCAACACATCAGCAGGCTTGAGCGGTTCAGACACATGCTGCTGTTGTGGCCGTGTATACAGCCTGAATGAACCATCTTTGATTGGTTTTATATACGATAGATAGGGAGAAGATTGGGATGAGTGCATGTCGGGAATAGAGACAGGCAAACCACGCTGAAAAATGGTGGACAGAAAGTCTTCATCCTGCTCCACCAGCCTGTGGGCAAGTGCAGCAACTTGTTTGGTAGCTCCAATGCTGTCAGCCAGATAAAAAGAGTCAGCTAAGATCTGGCCATCCTCATCCACATGTCGTAAGAAACAGATGGCTAATTCGGCCTGGCTCGCATCATAAGCAGTCTTAACAGTAGTATGGATCAGGTCAACACTATCCTTTTCAGTCATTAAAAGCGTGGTAATACGGGCGAGGGCAGCAAAACGTTGCGGCATCATCGATGAGCGACTAATATCATATCCCCTGGAAAAAGCCATTGGATACCTCATGCATCTTTATAGACAAAGAGCCTGCAGTAATCTCAACCCATAAACTCATGGTAATATATATGTAACACTATAAGTCATTATTTAAGCAAGCTTAGCAATAAAAATGGCAGTACACTTTTTGTGATAAAATTGTGATGGTAGATCCTTCTCTGTGTTTTCTCTGTGAGTTGCCAGGCGTATACTGAGATCTATACGTCGCTACTGACGCAGAAAAAACGTTCATAGAAGAAAGGGAAGGAAAAGATGGGAGTGCAAGAGTATGGTGCAATCAACCTCCTGACAACTCTAAGCCATGAACTTCGCACACCGCTTGCGGTAATTAAAGGATATGCAACCACGCTCATGCATCATGAGCATAAGATGTCTAAGATCGAGCAGCAGGAATTTTTACAAGCCATCCTGCAAGCCAGTGAGCGGCTTGAGTCTGTGGTAAACCAGATTTTAGAAATACAACAATTAGAGGAAGATGCTCTGCCCCTACAATATACATCTTTTAAACTTTATCCGTTTATCTGTGAAGTGGTTACAGAAGTATGTTTACAACAACAGCAGACACAGGACAGGCAGACGACAGCAGATATTCAAATTACAACAGAAGGATATCTACACAATATACCATGGCAATTATCAACTATTTGTGGTGATCGCACACGTTTGAAAAAAGCGCTCAAAGTAGTATTAGAAAATGCCTTGAGCTATTCACCACAGGGCAGTCAGATTGTGATTGGCCTGCGCGCAAATTCGCTGGAGATGGCTGGGTGCCTTCCAGCGGACAGTCTGGACGTGAGGAATGAGCGTACCTCTGCCTCACCCGTTACAAAGCTTGAAATATGGGTGCGCGATACTGGCATCGGTATCGAGCCGCAACAACTACAAAAGATTTTTGAACATTTTCATCGTATTGATACACGCCTGACACGCGAAGTAAATGGCCTGGGGCTCGGATTGGCTCTGTGTAAACGCATTGTAGAACTGCATCATGGCACAATCTGGGCGGAAAGTGAAGTTGGAAAAGGGAGCATTTTTCATATCTTGCTCCCTGTGACGTACTGAACAACGCTAAGGACTGAACAGCGTTAAGGGAGGAATGCCAGCATGCCTGCCAAAAAAACAACAATCCTGATTGCAGATGATGATCCACAGCTACTACGCTTGATGGCACGCAATCTCGAGTTTGAGGGCTATGAGGCTTTGACGGCTGCTGATGGCCAGCAAACACTTGAGTTAATCGAAAACCGGAAACCGGATCTCATCTTGCTGGACGTAATGATGCCTAAGCTGGATGGTTTTTCGATTTGTCAACGTGTCAGACAGTTCTCAACCGTGCCAATTATCATTATTACCGCACGAGGTAATGACCAGGATAAGATTCGTGGACTCGATCTGGGTGCGGATGACTATCTCACCAAGCCCTTTAATATCGAAGAATTACTGGCACGTTCACGCGCCGTATTACGGCGTGCTTCTTTTATAGGCAATGATCAGGGCATGAGCTCGACTACCATTGGGGATCTCTCGATAGATTTCAATCAGCATAAGGTTATGCTCAACAGTAAAGAATTAGCACTGACCCCGATTGAGTACAGATTGCTCTCTTACATGGCAAAAAACATAGGTCGCGTCATGACCCAGGATCTACTCCTGAAATATGTGTGGGGCTCTGAATACATCGGTGAAAGTCATATGCTTCAGGTTAATATTAACCGCTTACGACGTAAGCTCGAACCCGATCCAACCAGGCCGCGCTATCTCCGCACGAAAGTTGGTGTCGGTTATATGCTAGTAAATCCTGAACAGACAGAAACGACGGAACAGCAGGTGAACCAGGACTGAAGGCAAAAACAGAGGCAGTAGAACTGAAACGTATTCATTCACAAATCACGGTGTGAATTCTACACATAGAGACAATATGAAGAGTGCTAAAGTTTTCCATGCACATTTGAGGCCACAAACCGATAGTAGTGGTATAATTTTCTCTATAGGTCTTTGTGGTCAGGAGGCAGTTCCGAACCAATAAAGAGAGTGAAATCTCCCTGCCCTCCTTCAATAAAGAGGACGCGGGTGGATAAAATAAGAGAGCATAAGTCTCGACTGAAAAGAGGTTCCCATGCCAGGACATGTATCAAGCCCCATTCGCTCGCTTGGCGTACTGACCGGTGGCGGTGACGTGCCAGGACTGAATGTAGCAATCAAAGCATTAGTGTACCGTGCCGAAACCATGGGTATTCGAGTCATGGGCCTGCGCGCAGGCTGGGAAGGTATCTCCTTCCTGGATCGTTCGCGCCCACCAGAATCGCTGATCTTCCATGAAGAAGATCCTTCCACATGGAAAGATGGCTATCTCATGCCCCTGACGCGTTTAAACACGCGCAGCATCGACCGTCAGGGCGGCACTATTTTACAATCCTCACGCACCAATCCAGCCAATGCACGTGTCAGTGACCTACCCCCACATCTCAAATCATATGGTGAAAATCATAAGCCAGAGGATCGCGTCGATCTGACCAAAGAGGTGATCGCTAATCTTGAATTTCTGGGACTCGATGGTCTGGTGGCGATAGGTGGCGATGATACCTTGAGTTATGCCTCAAAATTAGCAGCCGCTAGCGTTCCCGTCTGGGCAATTCCTAAAACCATGGACAATGATGTGCCCGGCACGGACTATTGTATTGGTTTCCAGACTGCTATCAGTCGCGCGGGCGAATTCATCAATCGTATCCGCTCCACAGCAGGCTCGCATCGTCAAACGGTTCTCTTCCGAATGTTTGGACGTGACGCAGGCTTTACCGCCCTCGAAACCTCCTCTGTCACCTGGGCAGATCGCCTGATTATTCCAGAGGTACCTATCAACATTGATCGACTCGCGGAACTGGTCATGCGGGATCGTCAAAATCCTGAAGGCTATTCGTTTGTGGTCATGTCCGAAGGTGCCAATATGGGCATTCCTGTACCCACGGTTGGCGAGGCCGATTCATATGGACATAAGAAGAAAGCCAATGTTGCTGAGTTCCTGGGGGATCAATTAACGGAGCGCATTCCTGGCGTCCGCTTCTTGCCCATTGATCTGACCTATTTCTTGCGCAGTGGCGAACCTGAAGTCTACGATAAGGATGTCGCAATTCATTTTGCTAATGTGATTATGGGAAAAGTTAGCGAAGGGGTACACAGTGTCATGGCGGCTCATCGCAACGGGGCATATATCTGCACTGATATTCCCGGCAAGAATATTCCCGCCCGCCGTGTTGATCCTGCGGATTATCACGAGACGCGCTATCGACCACGCTTCGAGCACATTACAGGTCCTTATCAACCACAAATTCGCTAGCATTCTGTAGACAAACGCTCACGCTCCTGCATGCATGGATCATCCCGAATTTTTCGAACAGGCATTCGATCCACTTCAATCCGCTCCGCAAGCGGGGTTGCAAGGGGCGGCGAGCCCATAGGTGCGAACGTAAGGCTTTACAAGCGGGATTGCAAAGGGCGGCCAGCCCTTTGCCGGGGTTTGGGGTGTCCCCAAATACCCCTTTTTCTTCTTTTCTTCGCCGCCGCGCGCGGCGGCGAGAGGGAGGTGAGAGATCGGGGCACAGCCCCGAACCCCAGGTTAAGGGTTGCACCCTTAACAATCCCGCTTACGTTCGCACCTATGGGGCGGCGAGCCCCTTGCCGGGGCGGCAGGAGTGTCCCCTGCCCTTTTTTCTTTTTCCTCGCGCCGCCGCAGGCGGCATGCAAAAAGAGGAAAAGAAGGAGGTGAGGACACTCCACACCCCGGCAGAAGGCTTCGCCCTCTGCACTCCCATGTTATCGAACTTTTGTTTCAAAATTTCGGGATGAATCATGTTGGCTGAGCACTTCAGATAAGAAAGCTCATACATAAGGATTAGATAAGATGAGAGCGGAAGAGATTTTAAAAGAGACACAATATCGAAATTATCCCTTGCCCGAAAGCCCCTGGATTATGCGTCAAAACTGGCATGATCTCCTCTTTGCACACTGGCCTATCGCGCCAGACAAACTCCGACCACTGATGCCTGCTAGCTTTGAACTCGATACATTTGAAGGTGAAGCCTGGGTTGGCGTCGTTCCTTTTCGCATGAGCGCGGTACGACCACGCGGCATCCCTCCTATTCCCGCTCTGTCATACTTCCCTGAATTAAATGTACGTACCTATGTGACGATTGATGGAAAGCCCGGGGTCTACTTTTTCAGTCTGGATGCGGGCAATCCTATCGCGGTGGCTATCGCACGTTCAGTCTTCCACCTGCCCTACTTCAACGCCCAGATGACCTGTCAGCGCGTTGACGATACGATCTATTATCGTAGCCAGCGTACCCATCGTAGGGCGGCCTCAGCCGTGTTTATCGCCCGCTACCGCCCTACCGGAGCGATTGACTATGCCCGGCGCCACTCTTTGGCCTCCTGGCTCACAGATCGCTACTGCCTCTATACGAATGTTAATACACAGATCTATCGCGCCAATATTCATCATCTCCCCTGGCCCCTACAACCAGCCGAACTGGATATGACGCTGGACACAATGGCGCTCTCGCACAAGATCCCATTATCCGATACGGCACCACTTCTCTATTACACACACCGTCTGGATGTTCTCGTATGGCCGGTGCAGCGAATTATTTAATGCTTATACTAAGACTGTGTCGGACTCCCATGCTCTCCATAATCTCTGCGCATGAGTTTTCGCGCCTGCGGTGCTCAAATAGTAAGATCCCGCTGGTACTGGGAGTCCGACACATTCTAAGCAAGAACAGAAGACAGACAAAAGATAACTTAGATATTTTGTGCTATAGCATACCAAAACTATCCTTTTTAAGCATGGGGTAAACAAATTACATGCTATAATGCAGTTGGTTAGCAACAATAATTGCTACAGCATTTGCAATACATCCTTTTGCCCATAAATGAATATATAAATGTCTCCTGGAGATAGAATGGATAAGGAAGGTGACCTATTCCACTTCTCAATATCTATGATAGAGGAAAAATGATTCCACGCCTTAAACATGCCTTTTCAATAAAGGCAGTGCTGCGTACACTGCTTGTGACAAGTGTTTCAGCCCAGGTGGGTACAGCCGCGATTCTTATGCTCATCTCTGCAATTCGGGATCGCAATAAGAAACAGCGTCACTTCCCTCACATAGACCTGAGGGAAGTGCAGGTCGGCGAGAATCGACTGCAACTATACTGCTATGGAGAGGATCTCTATAGAGATATGCTCGATGCCATTGATAATGCGAAAGAAAGCATTTATATAGAGTCGTATATCTGGAAGGATGATGAGGCGGGCTGGAATTTTAAAACCCATCTGGCTAAAAAGGCGACGGAAGGGGTTGAGGTCTATGTTATTTTTGACCGCTTCGGCAATCTTGTCGTGCCGCATACATTCAAATCCTCATTCGATCCAGCCATTCATTTGATCCAATATCAGTCCGTCGACTCGGTTGGTCATCTGATTGATCCACGGCGTTACGCACTGGATCATCGTAAACTCCTGATTGTCGATGGGCATACCAGCTTTATTGGTGGCTATAATATTGGTAGTCTGTATGCCTCTTACTGGCGTGATACACATTTGAGAATACAAGGGCCTGCATCCGCCGAAATCGCACAATCATTTATTGATTTTTGGAACCGCTGTAGCAAAAAAAATAATGCTATTACACATCATTACCAGCGTCGCTTTGATCCTTTTATCGATCTGCATGGCAACGATGCATTACGCCTAACCTTCCCTATTCGCGATATGTACATTGAAGCGATCAACAAAGCAGAGCATTCTATTCTGCTGTCCAATGCTTATTTTGTGCCGGACGGTAGCTTATTAGATGCATTAAAAGAGGCTGCCCATCGCAAGGTAGATGTGCGCATCCTGGTTCCCTGGACATCCAATCATGTCGTTACCGACTGGATCTCACGCAGCTATTTCAGCGAATGTCTGGAAGCAGGTATTAAGGTTATCGGCTATCGTCATGCCATGCTGCATGCTAAAACCTGCACGATTGATGGTCAATGGTCAACGGTTGGAACCGCTAATATGGATCGCCTGAGTTCGCTCGGCAACTATGAAATCAATGTTGAGATTTATAGCTCAGAGTTTGCACAACAAATGGAACGGCTCTTTGCCTGTGATACCGCTGACTCCATCGAGCTCACAGCGGAAACATGGCACCGGCGTCCCTGGTATACAAAACTCAGCGAGCATATTCTAAATCCACTGCGTTTTATGATGTAGAGGAGAAAACTATCTGCGTTAGAGCTGGGAGTTTCTCTCCTCACAGCTTTAGCATAATAACATGTGAAATTTGAGGTTGATACGCCGCATGAAGCGCATAATTTTAGCTACAATTTTATTACTACTCGCATTTGAAGCACTCTTGATAGTTCCGCTGATGGTTATGACACCACTGGGTGGCAAAATGGTTACCACCATTAATCCTCCCCCACCAACCCCAACCCCTACGCCGCTACCAGTTCTCAGCGCGCTGGGCAGTACGCCACCCACGCTTAAATCTCCCATTGCCTATCTGCTCGATGTAGACACCAATGATACATTGCTCAGCATACGCGGCACGGAGCAGGTTCCAATGGCAAGTACAACCAAAATCATGACGGCGGTCATTGCCCTGGAGAAAAGCGATCCCAATCAGATTGTAACAGTCAGAAATGATGCGGTTAAAGAGGTCACAGAAAATTTCGGCAGCAGCGCAGGCCTTAAAGCAGGCGATAAAGTGCGCATGATTGATCTGCTCTATGGCTTGCTGCTACCTTCTGGGGATGATGCCGCAATAGCTATTGCCGACGCAATTAGTGGCTCTCCAACGAATTTCACAAAAGTGATGAATGATTATACCCATAAACTTCATCTCACCCATACCCATTATATCAATCCAGATGGGCTGACTTATTATGATTATGGCAAAAACAAGCAGGCTGATCCCAATGAATACAGCACCGCTGCGGATCTGGCTCAGTTAGCGCGCTATGCCATGCGTAATCCTAGATTTGCTCAGATCGTGCAGATCCAACACTATGTCTTACCAGCCACGGCTGATCATCAAGCCTATAACTGGGATACAACCGACGAATTGCTGGCCTTGTATCCCGGTATCATTGGTATCAAGACAGGATACACGCTTGAAGCAGGTTCCTGCCTGGTATTTGCGGCACGCGATGGCAAACATACCCTGATCGGGGTCCTCTTACAGGGGAAGGCAAAAGAGGATCGTTTTACTGATGCTCCCTTGCTACTGGATTGGGGCTTCGCCTTACCGATGCGTGAACCAACACCGACGCCAACGCTGGCAGCAACACCAACCCGCCAGTAAGCCTTACTAACGAGGTCGTTTCGCGGATCATTCATAGAAAATCGCAAATAGAGAGATAAAGGGGCGTGTCCTGTATGAAAGTTGAGATTACGTTAGCACCCCTGGAAGAGAAATTTATTCTGCGCAATCTACTCGAACTTTGCCAGCATGACTATAGTGAATTCACCAATAAAAGTATTGGGGATCACGGGCTCTTCGATTATCCTTATTTAGATCATTATTGGACCGATCCCGACCGTTATCCATTTCTGATTCGGGTTGAACGCAAACTGGCCGGCTTTGTGTTTGTACAAAAAATTCCCGAGACTGATAGTTATACGATGGCGGAATTCTTTGTTTTGCGGAAGTATCGCCACCAAGGGCTGGGGCAGTTGGTCGCGCATCAGGTATTTGATATGTTTCCAGGACATTGGAAGGTACGACAGGATATCGAGAATACGGCTGCGCAGGCTTTCTGGCGCAAGGTAGTGACACGCTATACACAAAATCGCTTCCACGAGACCCAAAACTAGTCTAGAGCTTGATAGATTTGCTTACAAGGTTGACATCACTCAATGAAAAAAGGTACCGTATAGTAGAAGTGCTGCCTGCTTGCACGCACTGTACCTTATAGACCGCCCATCCAGATAGCAGACGATACTGACAATGAGGCCAGCCGGAAAGGATCATCTATTTATGTCAGCAAGCAATACGCAATCGCAGACAAACGATGCCGTTATGCCAGGTATTCATCAACATCCAACACAGCTCAGTTGGTTACTGGTCACAGAGGCCAGTAGTTATGCATTGGGAGTGACCGATGAAGGTTATTTATTACAGCTCTATTGGGGAGCACGCCTATCCTCTAGCACAGATCTTGCAAACGCTCAGTTACAATTTGAACGTAGCGCTCAGGACTCCTCACTGACCGCAGCCGCTGAGGTCTATCCCGCACAGGGTGGCTTACGATATGGGGCTATTGCGGCCCAGGCAAGCTTTGCCGATGGCACGCGCGATCTGGATCTCCGTTATGCCAGCGTAGAAATTACCGAGCAAGAAGGACTCCCAACCCTACACCTATCTTTGCGGGATGCTGCCTATCCATTTGAAGTTATCCTCAGCTATCGCCTGGATAGCGCCAATGATTTAATCATTCGTTCTGCTCAACTTATCAATCATGGCGAGGAGCCAGTCGTGCTGGGGCGCGCCTTCTCGGCCGTCTGGCATCTGCCACAACAATTCGAGCCCCGTCGCCTTACCACTCTCGCAGGACAATGGGCGAACGAGACCCGTATTCAGCAACAGCCAGTTGTAGCCGGAAATATACAGCTTGAGTCGCGCAGTGGCATTAGCGGCGCAAAAGCGTATCCCTGGTTCGCCATTGATACCCGGGCAACCGAGCACACAGGTGAGGTCTATTTTGGCACTCTGGCCTGGAGCGGCAACTGGTCCTTGCAGATCAGAACAAATATCACAGGTGGAACCTCGATTGAGGGAGGTATCCATGATCACGATTTCGCCTGGGTCCTTACCGCTAACCAGAGCTTTATCACGCCTGACTTTGTAGCTGGCTTTGCCGCCGATGGGATGAATGGAATTCGCCATCGCCTGCATCGCTATGTGCGCTCACATGTCTTACCACAACCACAGGCCAGTCAGCCACGTCCGGTCCTCTATAATTCCTGGGAAGCAACCTTTTTTGATGTCACAGAAGCGGGACAGATCGCACTGGCCGAGCGGGCCGCTCGCCTGGGAGTAGAACTCTTTGTGGTGGATGATGGCTGGTTCCCGGCACGGAATGATGATCATGCAGGCCTGGGCGACTGGCGCGTCGATCCTCAGAAATTTCCGCAGGGATTGCGTCCTCTGGTTGAGCGTATTCACAAACTTGGGATGCAGTTTGGCCTCTGGGTTGAGCCGGAAATGACTAATCCCGATAGCGACCTCTATCGAGCACATCCGGATTGGGTCTATCATTATCCGACCCGCCCACGCAATGAGGCACGCAACCAGCTTGTGCTCAATGTTGGACGTAGCGATGTCCAGGATTATCTGATTACCATTTTGGACCAGTTAATCAACGAGCAGGATATCAGCTTTATTAAATGGGATATGAATCGCCCTATCTCGGAGCCGGGCTGGCCGGAATATATCAATGCTGGACATGATGGACGAGAGATCTGGGTGCGCCACGTACAGGGAGTCTATAAGATTATGGATACCTTACGTGCGCGTCATCCCAATCTGAGCATCGAATCCTGTGCCAGTGGTGGTGGCCGGGCTGATCCAGGCATCCTGCGCCGGACTGATCAGGTATGGACCAGTGATAATACTCATCCTGATGCACGTCTCTTCATTCAGGAAGGGGCCTCATATATTTTGCCTGGGCGCGTCATGGGAGCCTGGATCACCGATACCCCCAGTGATCGTGTGCGCAATGAGATTCCGCTGGCATATCGTTTCCATGTGTCCATGCTGGGCATGCTGGGCATTGGAGGACACCTTATCCATTGGAGTGAGGAAGAACTGGTTGAGGGCGCACAGTGGATCGCTGTCTATAAACGCATTCGCCATCTGATCCAGGATGGAGATCAAAGCTGGCTCGTTTCGCCAACAGAGACCGCAGGCAATTGGGCTGCCGTTGAGTGTGTCGCACCCGATGCCAGTGAAGCCGTAGTGCTGGCATTCCATCGCAGCAATCCTTTCTGGGAAAACGCCCCCCGCCTGCGCTTACAAAATCTCAAGCCCGCGGCACGCTATCGCATCGTAGAGGCTGGTAAAACAGGCGAGACAGCTGCGTTTGAACTTTCTGGAACCGCTTTGATGAACTATGGCGTACAACTTCCGCTCCCCAAAACATCTTACAGCAGTTGCATCCTGCACCTGCAAGAGCAGGCATAATCCTGTATTATCGTCTGCATCCTTTTTATTATGTGGGATAGAAAATGTGTCGAGTACATTTTCTATCCCACATAATATTTTTTGAGCACCTCTGGTGCAAAAACGCATACATAGAGATCACAGAAGATATAAAAGTTTGGCACATTTTAAACAAGCAGTGAGCTAAGCTTCATACACATGCATTTTCACAATTAAATTGGCTTTCACCTGCTCCCATTCGCTATCCAGAATGCTAAAATAGACACTATGGCGGCGATAGCCATCTGGCATAATCATATGGTTGCGCAATACACCCTCTTTAACTCCCCCAATGCGCGCAATCGCTGCCTGTGAACGCAGATTACGGCTATCCGTCTTCAATTGGACACGAATAGCATGCCAGTCTTCAAAAGCATGCTGCAACAATAAATACTTGCACTCTGTATTGATACCCGAACGTCTGACCGAGGGATCAAGCCACGTCCAACCAATCTCCAGATTATAAAAGCTGGGCATAATCGCCAGATAGCGTGTCGAGCCGACAACACGACCACTGGCAAGATCAATAATTGCAAAGGGTAAAATTTCGCCCTTTTGTTGCAATTGCAGAGTATCAGCGATCCATTGCTGCATCGTCTCAAGCGAGAGACAGGGATTGGTAGGTATATATTTCCAGGTTTCAAGTTCGCGCCCGGTGGCGTATAACTCCTCCGCATGACCCGGTTGCAGGGGCTCCAGCCGAACAAGTTGACCCGTCAATGTACATGGTTCGGTTATCATCATAGCTATAATCTCTTTTCCTTTTAGAAATTTTGATGTATCTACATTATAAACAACAAACTCCAAAGCTGCGAAGCACCAATCAGTTCCGTACAGAGCAGACCAATCGCCATATTTACAGTCATCCTCTGCTGACAACATAATATGATGTACAGCTATAGATATAATTACTCCTTTTTCTCAGAGAGTGTCAGCCCCCAATACCAGCGGGATCTTGCTGCTCCCTGGCTGGCAGGCGCGTGTGCGCCTGCGCCCTTTTTAGTGTGTGGTGTCAGAAAAGTTCTTCGAACTTTTCCGACACCACACACTAAAAAGATGTTTGAGCACCGCAGCTGCGAAAACTCATGCACAGAGATTATGGAGAGCATGGGAATCAAACACATGTCAATGAAAGCAATCCATACATGTCAATAAGTTGCTTTTGTTCTTACATAGCTGTTAGAGTATAAAAGCAAACACAGCATCAAAAACAACGGCTTGAAAAGTCATAACAGTGCGCTAGCAACCGGACAGATTTTGCTTCGTATGTATAAGTAGGAGGAAATATGGAAAAAGAGCTGAACATACAGGCAAAGTTATTAACTGGACTGAGCTTTGCGGTAGAGACAGGTTCCGGCCACACATTGCAATTGGATAATGAGATGGCACCTGAAGATACGGGTAGCGGTCCCTGTCCCATGGAATTGCTACTCTCGGCTCTGGCGGGCTGTGCAGGCATAGAAATTATCACGATCTTGCGCAAGATGAAATCATCCATCACCGATTACGAAATACGCGCTTATGGCACAAAAACAGCAAAACCTCCCCACATCTTTCAATCTATCAATGTTGAACATTTTTTTAAAGGTCAGGATATTAAGCCAGCAGCGGTACAGAGGGCCATAAAGCTGGTAGAGGAGAGCTATTGTTCAGTGAGTGCCATGCTCGACAAAAGCATCCAGATACAGCATACATTCCATATCATAGATAATAATGGTCAGAGGCTGGTTGCGGCGGGTGCTACCATAGGAGATCCAATCCACTGAGGATCTCCCTGATCGCGTTTCTTCTACCCACTTGCTTGATGCTATCAAAGTATCAATTGGTCACGGTAAAATGGACAACCTGGGCCAATTTACCATCGCTACAATCCGCCTGATGGCACCAATAAATTTCAGCAGCCCCGGCCTGCGTGGGTTGATAATATTGCGCGTCATAGTAGCCAATATTTTGATTCTGCACCACTGCCAGTGGGCTATCTTTCAAGATACTTTGTGAGCCTATGTAAAAGCGTACATTTATATACGCCTTCTGCTGTGTGACATCGTATTTAGTCGTATCAAGATGAAACAGCACATAGATAGGAGATTTGATCTTAAATGTAGTGGTGGCAGCGCCGGCTTTAGCCTCATAGGTCTTATCATCAACCGCACTGGCGGTCTGCGCATTCACGATAATAGTTGAGGCTTGTGGATCAATCGTTTTACCAGAAGGTGTTGCCCCGGTATTGGCAGCAGGTGCACTGCCTGCGGTGGGAGAGGTCGATGCAGCTTTGGTCGAGTTGGCACCTGTCGCATTCGATGTACTGCCTGTCGAGTTCGTGGGCGTACTGGATGTGTTTGTATTCGTGCCCGCAGTTTGCGTTGCGCCTGGCGCTGATAGCACATTTCCAACGACTAACGCGACAACCACTCCCAGTACCAACACCACAGCCAGAATAGCCAAAATTAATCCCCAGCGTGGCCTGGAAGATTGAAGATTGTCGGGACGGCGCGCACCAGCGGAACCAGGTCGACCAGCATATTGAAAAGGAGCACCTGCTCTGGATCGTCCATTATCAAATACTTGTTGACCAGCCGAGGGAAAAGACATTCCTCCCCCCTGATTATACCCATTATTCTGGTATTGCTGATTTCCTGCCTGATTATACCCATTATTCTGATACGGTTGATTTCCTGCCTGATTATAGGGTGGATACGGTTGATTTCCTGCCTGATTATAGGGTGGATACGGTTGATTTGCTGGCTGATTATAATTTGCTCCAGGAATAAATTGCTCGGTTGGCTGATTATATTCTTCTGGCTGGTAAGGGACACCATAGGTTGGAGGTGGTAGCGGAGAACCTCCATAATTGCCGGGGGAGGCCGGTGATCCGTACCCTTGTGGATTGGAATGAGGTACCACGCTACTACCGCAAATGTGGCACGCATTCGCTCCAGGCGCAAGGGGAGCACCACAGACACGACACTGCATATATCTTCTCCTGATCTGATAATGGTTTACAATACCCAAAATATATGTGCAGAAACAGGTATTTTCAAGTGAGAAACAAGCTTACTGTATTTATGTGCTCTACAATACCATATATTCAGCCATTGTGCCAGAAAACGTTCTTTTCTATTTTTCATTTCAGCGCCAGCAGCTAACTGATGTATTTCTTAACCTCAAAGAGTAAACGAACAGAGAGATTTAAATTTAACGAAGCAAACACATGCGACCGAAAAAGTACTAGCCTGGATAGGCAATGTCTGACTCAAGCAAGCTACTCTTGTAATGTAGCATCGTCTAAGCGAACTTCATTCACAGCCCCTTGAGCGGCATGGACAATGGTTTTTAATGTATTTGTATTGACACCTATAAAACGTTTGTGCCCAAGTGGTCCAATCAACTCTTCAAAACGCTGGCGAGTAAAGAAGGACTCAAAATTAATAAAATCGTAACAGAGCATTACGATAAGTTCGTCAAGCGATTTTGCGGGGAATCTGGCGCTACTGAATTGAATCAGGCCGCGTGGTTGCTCGATCTGACAGGTATAAACAGCATGTACAGGTGGTTGTGGTTCCTGCATCGCATCCTCGACAACGGTGAGATTGTGCTGGCGAATCTTCACAACCATGCCACTGGCATCTTCCGCTTCGATCTCGCGTATATCCTGGTAACTCTTAGCATAGTAGGCATTGAGAGTATTTTGAATGAGCTCAATACGCGCCTCAATATATGTGGGGAGGATCAATTGTATCCGTCCCTGCTCATGTTTGAGCAACTTGATAGAACCCGGGCCATACCAGATCTCAACCCAATACTGTTTGGGAAAAGTGCCAGCATCATACACATCAGCGATACTGATACCAACATTGCGAAATGCGCGCCAGATAGGTCCTTCTTCACATTGCAGCGATTGCTCTTCACCGCGCATCCAGCTCCAACCCGCAATAATATTATCATCATTACAGCCAAAAGCCCAGCACAACGTTTCACCCGCAACAAATAACTCCTCGGCCTCCAACTGATCATAAGTGCGCACCAGAAAATGCCCAATCTCATCATAGAGCGCATTCCAGAACAGCTCAATTGCACGAGCAGAATAAAGGCCACTTAACTTCATTGGATCAACAAAATAACCCACTGCCGTTTCAATATAAGGATGGACATAATCCACAAACTCAACACTATCCACGCATTTGCTCCTTCTCAAACAGTCTTTTTCAGAGTGTGTCGGACTCCCATGCTCTCCATAATCTCTGTGCATGAGTTTTCGCACCTGCGGTGCTCAAACATCTTTTTAGTGTGTGGTGTTGGAAAAGTTCTTCGAACTTTTCCAACACCACACACTAAAAAGGGCGCAGGCGCGCATGCGCCTGCCAGCCGGTCAAACAGTAAGATCCCGATGGGACTGGAAGTCCGACACCTTCTCAGGCCATGATAACAAAGATACCACAAATAGAAACGGCCTATATAATTATCTCTATACAGTATACATGGCGCACCAAATAAAGAGTGACCAACAAAAGCAGCCAGATGGGTCTATCCCACATCAATTGGTAGAGCGAGATGTACCCATCCGAAGAGAAGGATAACGCTGATTGCCCCTTAAACAGAGAGCAGTCTCTTACTACATAAAAGCAAAATGCTAGTAATGAATCTCGACGGTAGTACCGATAGGGGCCCATTGATAGAGCCAGCGTGCATCTGCCAGGGCCATAGCGATACAGCCATGTGATCCCTCCTGCCAACCAAACATGGGATCATAATGCCAACCAGTAGTGCCAGGACCGTATTGGGAATGCCACCAGGAGTCATGCAGATAATAACCACCGACTTTCCATTCCAGAGCATAGTTAATATGCGTTGGAGGATACCAATTAGCGGTACCTGGCGCCCATGGAGAATAAAAAGTAGTCGGACTCTCCCTGGCAAAAACATGATAGGTACCAGTAGGTGTGCCTAAACCTGGACGTCCAGTCATCACGTACGCTGTATAGGCGACCTGATCATCCGTAAATGCTGTCAGTTTCTGCTGCGTAAGATTAACATCTATTAATTTTTTCTGAGCAGACCCCTCCAGGGAGTTATCAGCAATGTGGGCGGCCAGAGTACACTCCGGACTCCAGATCCAGGAAATCAACAGAATAATGAAAAGGACACTCCACCAACCTATCCGAACGACGTAACCTTTTGTCATAGAATCCCCTTTACGCATCACCAAAAGGATTAGCCTAAGCTGTTTTCGCTAACAAAAGCTAAACGCCATCTTCACAGACAAAGATACATCTCGCCTGCCAATGTACAGCTAAAAAGCACAAAAAATTCCAGGAAATCAATTGCGATGATTTCCTGGACATCACGGGCAAAGCGTTATTCTGGCTACTTGATCAATCCATTAGGATTAATCACAAATTTTTTGGCAGCCCCCTTATCAAAATCTACATAACCCTTCGGGGCGTCATCTAATGAAATGATCGTCGCATTCACAGCTTTCGCGATCTGGATTTTATCATGCAGAATAGCCATCATCAGTTGACGATGGTAACGCATGACAGGCGTTTGACCGGTTGTAAAGGTTAGCGATTTGGCCCACCCTAAACCCATCTTCACGCTCAATTGACCTGTCTTGGCATTCTCATCGATGCCACCAGGATCACCCGTCACATATAAGCCGGGGATGCCGACGCGTCCCGCAACACGGGTAATCGACATAACATCATTTAAAACCGTAGCCGGAGCTTCACTGGCCCCTTGACCATGTCCACGAGCCTCAAAACCCACACAGTCAATAGCGGCATCCACCACAGGCTCGCCAACAATCTGTGTAAGCATATCTGGTAAATCGGCCTTGTTACGGAGATCAATCGTCTCGCAACCAAAGCTCCGGGCCTGTGCCAGACGTTCAGGATTCATATCACCCACAATCACCACCGCAGCACCCAGGAGTTGGCTGGATGCAGCACACGCCAACCCGACCGGGCCAGCACCCGCCACATACACGGTAGAGCCTGTCCTTACTCCAGCTGTAAACGCGCCATGATAACCAGTAGGGAAGATATCTGAGAGCATTGTCAGATCACGTATCTTCTCCATGGCCTGATCTTTATCGGGAAACTTTAAGAGATTCCAGTCGGCGTAGGGAACCATCACATAGTTAGCCTGACCACCGACCCAGCCTCCCATATCGACATAGCCGTAAGCGGCTCCAGGGCGGGCAGGATTGACATTCAAACACACGCCGGTGTTTCCTGACTTACACATCTGGCAACGTCCACAGGCGATATTAAAGGGTACCGAGACAATATCTCCAACCTTGATAAACTCAACATCCCGTCCGGCTTCAATCACTTCACCTGTAATCTCATGACCCAGCGTCTGCCCTTTCGGCGCAGTAGTACGGCCACGTACCATATGTTGATCGCTGCCACAGATATTCGTCGCAATAGTACGTACGATTACACCATGATCGCACTTGCGATGCTGCACAGCTAATTCCAGCCTGGGATACTCGATAGTTTCAACTTCTACTTTCCCCGGTTCAAGGTATACAACACATCTGTTGCTTGCCATGTCACTGTTCTCCTTCTTTGGAAAAAATCCATCACAGGTCAACTGCATAGCCGGGATGTAATTTGAAAGCATTGCTCACCTGTGGTGAGCGAAACACACTACACTTTCTACTTATCGGTACTACATACACGCTCTACCATCATAAATAACCTAGCAAAACAATAATTACTTATAATGGTAAATAGTGTAATATCCAATTTAAACCAGGATAACTGGATATTACACTTTTATTAATACTAGCTCATCTACTGCTTATTACTTCTATCCAAGCAAGAATCTAGCATATAAAATGGAATATGTCAATGAAAGGTGATAAAAAGAATAGGGATTAGTTGGATCTGAACCACTCAACATTAGCTTTATTCCCCGTGAATTTCAACCCGATCGCGAAAGCTTTGGCGAGAATTCTGTCTTTGTTGGTTCAGCGCTGCAGATGTGTCCCTATCAAGGAATTTTTCCATTGGAACAGTTAGATGGTAAGCCAGTTCTCTATAGAGCGTTGGGAACTATGAACAGTACCATGGAAAGCCTCTACTATGGAGTCCCGATGCTCACATTTCCTCAAATGCCTGAACAAGCTCTGACAGCCCGCAACATCCAGGAACTGGGATTGGGATTGGGCTTGAAACTCGATGGAGATATCTTGAGCGCGGAAACACTACGCGACTCAGTGGAACATATCGCGCATGATCCTGCCTATAAGGCCCATGTTCAGGAGATGCAAAAACATGTGCGCAATGCCAGTGGTTATAAGAAAGCAGTGGATGTCATACAGCAATTTTCCAGCGATCACCGCATGAAAATTGAACAATAGCATAAAGAATAGCTAGCAAACAAGCAAGGGAGCACCAGATATCCTCTCGTCAGGTAAAAATAAATAGTCTGGGGCTACACAACGTGTTTGTTTCCCATGGTCTTCGCCATCCTGGAACATGAGTTTTCGCGCCAATGGTGCTCAAACCCCTTTGTAGAGTGTATGGCGCAGGCGCGCAAGCGCCTGCCAGCAGGTGAGCAGTAAGATCTCGATGGGAGTGGGAAGCAAACACTCTCTCATATAAAATGCCATATATAGCACTACACCATTTATTTCTATCTGACTGGAGGATTTGTATTTAGCATCGAATGGAAATGAGCTTAGCTGACGATAAGCTCACGAGAGAATGTGCTCACGAAGCAATATTCTCAAGAAAAGGGGTCACATTGTTTTTGTGACAGGTTGGACATTCCCAGGTAACCATATTCAAAAAGTGAATATCTTTGCCGCCATCGGCAAGTCCTACAATGGAGGTCTTTTGACAATTCGTACATTGAATCGCTCTTGTTCTTTTAGGATCTCGTTTGGAAGATAGTACAGGTAAAGTGGCCAATTGGTACTCCTTTTCTCCCTTCCCAAAGAAGAGCGCTAAAGATTAAGCTGAGATTAAATCTCTCTTAAGAGAGACGAATAAGCAAGGAGTTTCATTAAATTTACTCTGCGCTTGTTTTGCTCTAGAGCAAAGCAAGCGCTATACTGGTACGCAGTCAAACGTTGTTTAGCCTCGACTTTGTACATTTTTGAAAACGTGAGCTCGAAAATGCGTCGCACTCGCCCTTTTTCTCAGGCTCAAAAGCCTAAAAATGTACAAAGTCGAGCGAAGAGGAGAAAGGCTCATCTCAACCTTGGTGGTTATGGGATCACCAAAGCGGGCATTCACATGATCGCGAAGAATATTGCGCTGGAGGTGGGAAAATATGGCATTACCGCCAATGCGATCAGTCCAGGGGCCACAATTACCGAACGCACACTGGAAGATGATCCACATTCAGAGCATAAAATCAATCATAATGGGAAATATACTCATCTTCATCGGAAGCATCCGGCAAAATGCCCATAGCCCGCCGGTAGAACGCTTGCCTGGAAAAGATCCATATAATGGCAATTCCGGTGATCAGGCCAGCTAAACCAATACAGCCAGCCAGCCAGAGAGGAATGGTCGCCAGCTCATGCGGGCTAGAAGTTGAGGATATTGTGGGGTGATAGGGAAGAAGTGAGGGCGCATATGCTTTGAGAGAACGTTGCAAAGGAGCACTGGCATGCACAAAAAAACGAAAACTACCACCATCATGACTGCCATCTTTTGCCGAAACGGTATACCAGTTTACAATATACACTTCTGAACCCGTATCTCGCAGAGCAGTTTGTAACGTTTGAACCTTCACAGGAAGAGGCTGGACAAGAGTGGAACTTACCCGTTTGCCAGCGGCATTGGTGATGATGAGAATGCTCTTCCTGGCGGCAAGATATTCAGAGAAATGGACAGTAACTGTCTGTGGGGCACGCCTCAATTGCATGTTCGCTGCAGGATCAGAACTTACATATTCGCTATACAATGGATGAGCCAGAGCCAGACCAGAGGTGCAAAAAACCAAAAAAGAGCTACTCGCCATCCCCAATCCCATCAACCAGACCAGACATGTCATCCAATGTCTTCTACACACCATAAGTTTATAAAAACGAACAGTCTTTGTCTGGCTGCAAACATCATATGCCATGCAAACATCCCCTCACTACTATCCATACACCATGCAGAGGCACGAAATCAGCATACTACTCTGCTATTAGTATGCACAATCGACACACATGAAAATAAATACAACAACATCTATGCAACCAGCAGGTGTTGTGACTCAATTTCATCGAATGAAACTGCTTTCAGCTCTCCTTGTCAATAAGGAGAGCTGAAAAAAGCGGCTGAAACAAAATATATCTTCTTTAGATGCGTCAATGACGGCTACTTGATTTGAGGAATATAATACACATAGCCCTCAAAAACACTACGCTGATAGGGAACATCAAATCCATGCTGCGCAATCTTTTTATCCAGAGCCGCAACTTGCGCTACATGCTCAGGAAAAACATAGGCTGGATGGGAAGAGTGCCGCACTGCAGCGGGATAAGCTAGATAGCGGTCGTACCCGGGTCCTAATGCCTCATTCAAAGCGCTACAGATCACTGTTTCATCGCTCATAAAAGTAATATTATTACAATTCCAGTAATCAGAATAGACATATTTTACGTCAAAAGACTTCAGATGATACACAATATTTTGTTGGTGGCGATATGTATCCTGGGCTTGAGGAACGCTATAAATAAATGTGTACACAGTACCATACGCAAACATAAACAATACCAATAAAAGTAATGTTCCATTGACCAGACAATGAACAATACTCCCTGGACTACCTGCCCTCAACAATGAAGGAAAGCTCCTCCATAGAGGCCATAATACAGTCGGAATAGAGATAAGCATACAAAGAAGATAACGAGTGGTAGGGCCCGGGGTAATACCAGAAACCTGGCTTGAAGCATCCAAATAGAGCGTGCCAATCGCACAAATAAGCACCATGATGCGCCCACACTCTCGAATAACCTGCTGGCGCTGCTCGAACGTCCAATCGGGAGTAAAGAGCGAGGTGCCATTCCTTCGCTGCCAGAATTTCCAAAGTGTAATCACGGCTGTTAGCATAGCAACCAGCCACAAAAGCAAATAGCCAAATCCCCAGCTGAACTGTAACACAACACATGGTACATCAGCAATGCCAAAGAAAGGGAATGATGATTGAGGACATTGAGGGGTGAAACTCATAATTTCTGGCAAGCTAATACCTAATGAGCCTACCAGATGCTGTAATAGCCTCGTCTTTGTGCCAGCACTATGAAGGTGTAACAGCACCAGGATGGAATTCTGAGAGAAAGGGACCTGCAAATTATAAATAATAAGTGGAATAAGGCCCACAACAAAGCCAATTACCAATAATACGCTCAAGAAGGAAAATAATTCACGGCGACAAAAACAGAAAAGAAAAACAACAGCCATACAGACAAAAGGCAAAATAAGCATGTCGACCCAGATCGCCAAGCCAAAGATTATTCCCAGCAGCATATACATGCCAATACGCCAAAAATTTGCACGTTTCGATTTATCATTTGTCGATGCAGTAAGTGCCAGCCAGAGAACGATTAAGCAAATTGCCGCTGCAAAAAATTCCGTTTCAGGATACTCTCCAACAGCCTTAATTTGCAGAGAAAGCACAACATTAGAGCCCAAAGCAAACAGGAGCGTGGTAAAGAGAGCAAATTTTTTGGAATGCAACAAACTGATCAACGCATACATACATGTTATGAAGAGTACAAAAAATGGCAACGTCCCGAAGCGTAAAGCAAAGATAGATGATCTACCGGATACACGAAAGATGAGAGCGGAGACATAGCCTTCGATAGGCCCCATGTAAGGTTGGCCATAAAAAAACAAAGGTCGATCACCATTGAAGGCAACGTGATTGGCAAGCAATCCCATATTTGTTTCATCACTATTTGTTCCAGGCCAATGCAGTGCAAGCAAGATAATGCGTAAGACAAGAGCACCCAGCACGAGAGCAAACATACCGATTTCGTATTTGCCAACATGAAAACGCTTTAAACTATCTAAAACATTCATAAAAGTAAATTGATACCCTTTCTTGTAAAGCTTACGGCTCTTTATCCTTCTGGGTGATTAGGGAAAGGGAATAATGGCGAGGACTGTCATGCCCCCGGCATGCCTGCCATCGCGCTCCGTCTGGAGCTGCCGCCCCTGCACCCCGCTTTCACTCGAAAAGACAGAGACCCAGGCTTACTTGTATGATGAAATCATAAAATACCCTGGCATATTTCATAGTAACAATAAGTTCTAAAAGAATGTTTCTATATGTTTCCTTGATCAGGATACACAGCAGAGTATCCTCATTTATTATTACAATTAAAGAGCAAAAAGAGTACAAATCATCCCTATCAACCCTATTATCATGCAAAGGCGGATTGTATATGGTTGATTATGATTAAAGTGACTTTCCCTGTGTATCAATTTATTCAAACTATACTCTTCTTTAAGAGAAGATATCATGTTTGACCTGTTGAGGCAATAGCAGGTAAACCATATGGTATATTTTTGCCAGAGTTGTTCAAAGTTCATATCCCCTCTGAGACGATGCGTACTTTGAATAGCATAAGTTGAGCTTTCCATCTATAATCACACGGGTAAACCTGGCAAAATTAATTTAATAAGCCACGCAATGGATGCTCCTCAATCAGCGGCACAGGATTATCGCGCAGAGAGCCGTAAGCGGCCACAGAACTACTGATAACAAGCGTATGTACACCTGCCTCAGCAGCAACCCGGCAAGTGTTCCAGGTGCCAGATAGATTGATACTGGCAGCCTCCTGCAAACTCATCCCATAGGGACGGCCCACCACAAAAGCAAGATGAATTACCGACTCGCAATCCATAAACAGAGTCTTGAGGCCAGGATCACGAATATCGCTGGCGTGGAAATCCATCTACAGAGTATCTACTGTCATTTTAGAGCATTCATAGCAATTTCTACCTTGCTGGGCTTGATTGGCAGTACTATAAAAGTGCGAGCAACGTTCTTAATAGTGTATCTTGCCAGCGGTACGCATGTATGAGAAAGAGAAAGCTTTCTCAAATAGTAGACAAAAGTCACAAAACCATACGTGATGTGCTTCGCTAACAATAAGCTCAGGTACTGCTCTTGCATGATAAAAGACCAGTCCCAGCAGAGATGCTTGATTGCTCAGGATGTGGTAAGCTAAGTACAAAAAGAAGAGCACCAATAAAAATATCTAGTAAAAACTATGTTTATAGAGGAGTCTCTGACGTGACCAACGCCTCCAATCGGAAGCATCTCACTGGCGCACAAGCCATCATTGCCACTTTACGCGCATATAATGTTGACACCATCTTTGGTATTCCAGGAGTACATACACTTCCCATTTACGATGCGATCTACCATGAGCCTGGACTGCGCCATATCCTGGCACGCCATGAACAAGGGGCGGGCTTTATGGCCGAGGGCTATGCTCGCATCTCAGGGCGTCCGGGCGTCGTGTGCACCATTACGGGTCCTGGCGTAACCAATGTCACGACCCCGGCAGCCAGCGCATATGCTGACTCAGTTCCCTTGCTGGTAATTAGTAGCGCACTTTCACGAGCCACTCAAGGCTTGAATCGGGGCGAACTCCATGAGGTAAAAGACCAACTCGGCATCATGCAAGCTCTGGTAGGATGGACGCGAGCAATCAATTATGTTGAGGAAATTCCAGAAGCGATACACGATGCATTTCGTGTTATGTATCAGGGACGTCCCCGTGGTGCGTATCTCCAAATTCCCTATGATTTGTTGTTGCAGACAGCTGATGTAACTATTCCAGCTCTGGACCTCTGGGAAAGACCATTGCCAGCGATAGAACCACTGGCTGCCGCGGTCGACGTCTTGCGCGAAGCACAGCGCCCCTTGATTATCGCGGGCAATGGCGTCACAGCGTCCGGGGCCAACCAGCAATTACTGCAATTGGCTGAATTGCTTCAGGCTCCCGTGCTGCTTGGCAGTAAAAGTCATGATGTATTGCCCACCCGGCATCCATTAGTCATTGCGACCAATGATAATCTTCCCCTCGAACTAGATGCCTTTATAGCAACGCGTGATGTGGTCCTGGTAGTAGGAAGCAAACTGGGAGCCGAGCGCACCGCCGGTGGGCGCCTCCCTTTGCCGGATAATTTGATACATATCGATATTGATCCCATGGAAATTGGGCATGCATATCGTGCTCAGGTTGGGATTGTTTCGGATGCTAAAGTTGCGCTGGAAACACTCTTTAAGCTCCTGAAATCCTATCCAATGGAACGCACCGCTCCCGAATCCGCCCTTGCTGACTTGCGAGAGACAATCTATGAGTACACCTTAGAATTTCAAGGGGAAAATCTCCAACTCCTTGAAGGGGTACGCATAGCGCTGGAACAAATGCCAGCAGAAACGGTGGTTGTAGCCGATATGACCATGCTGGGTTATGCAGCAGCATGCTATCTCCCCATGCGCCAACCACGCACCTTTATTCATCCTTCCGAATTGTGCACGATTGGTAGTGGACTTCCGATGGCACTGGGAGCCCAACTAGCCATTCCAGGTCGTCCAGTGATTGCCCTGTGTGGAGATGGCGGTTTTCTGCTCAATAGTAGCGAGCTAGCAACCGCAGTTCAAGAAAAAATACCCGTGATTGTGGTTATCTTTAATGATGCAACATTCACACGGGTCAAAACTGATCAGCGCACCAACTACGACAAACACTATATTGCAACGGATCTCCAGGCCCCCGATTATCTGCTACTGGCTCAAGCATTTCACGCCCAGAGTATGCGTGCAGAGACAGCTGAAGCGCTCAGTAGTGCCATCAAAAAAGCCAGCCAGCATAACGGACCAACCATCATCGAGGTGCCCCTATTGCCTCGCCAGTGGGATCAGAGACACACAGCCGAAAAACAACTGACGACCCTGGCACAATAGTGCTGGTTCTTCAATTTGAGCCATCACTCTCTGTATTAAAGAGATGTGATGGCTTTTTCTATTCAACCTGCTAAAAAAGTATTCTTCACCTGTAAATTAAGGTGTTCCCAGGCCACAGGTATGCCAGCGCTTCGCCCAGTCCCTTTCGCTCGGCTTTTGAGCTGGTGATCTTATCCACAAATCATTTCTCACAACCCGCTTCTTTAAGGACATCCATCTGGAGTACCTCGTTCTGCTCATGTTTCGAGATGCGCACATAACAGATTTTCATAAGCTCTTCCTTTGTAGGATGAGGAAATGAAGGATGTATCGGAGAAACTGCCAGAAGTCTTGACACCCAACGAAAGCGCATCTACAATGAGTAACGAATGAACAAATTTTGTGAAAGTGAGAAATCATGGGGATTGATGAGAAAGAACGCGAACAGGCCATCTTAGATGTGACGGCTGAACTGCTGCTTCGGCATGGGTACAACAAAGTGACGATGAGCGATGTGGCGGATGCTGTCGGCTTAAACCGCAGACTGGTTTATCTCTTGTTTCCTTCAAAGGATGCATTGATAAAAGCCCTTCTGCTTCGGGAAGTGAACATCTATGCGGAAGTCTGGAATCGCTATCTCGATAGTGATCCATTGGGAGGCACGGTTGCCAGCGTCTATCGGGGTCTGCTCACTGCCCTCAAGCAGTTACCATTGATGACTGCGATGTATACGCGAGATGAGCAGACGTTTGGCAAATATCTCTCCAGACCAGGCAATTTCTTCACCTCCTGGCCGCCTGATCCTGGTCCGACACGGGAGTATCTCCAGACCATGCAAGAGATCGGAGTCGTTCGTCAGGACATCAACACGAGAGCCATAGCTTTCATCCTGGATGCGCTGACTCCTTCCATCCTTGCTGCTCTCTCTTCTCACACGAAGGCACCTCTCGATGACTCCAACAGATCAAGCCAGCCATCTTTTGATGAGTTAGTGGAAACGGTGACCGAGCTTTGCGAGTGTTTGCTCACGCCGAAAGCGGGGGCGAACCTCGAAGCAGGGAAAGCGATAATGCGCCGGAAAATCGAAGAGGCGCAGGCACAGTTTACTGAAACAGATGATACGGAAGGGAAAAACCAATGACAACTGAGAAGATCCACTTCACAAAAGAAAAAGAAACGATGCTCATGACCTTGAGCGGTCGAGCGATCCAGAGCCAATGGAAGAATCCCATCTTGCACGACCCGTGGGCAGAAGAAGCACTGCGGCATATTGATTACGACATCGGCAAGCACTACAAGGGAGTGGGCTCGTGGAGGATGTGGAGCAAGATTGGATGTACCATCATCGCCACGCGAGCCGCAACCTTTGATCTGCTCACGAACCGCTATCTGGCAGATCACCCGGATGCGACCGTGCTCCACGTGGGCTGCGGCATGGACAGCCGTGTTTTCCGAGTCGATCCGCAGGCTTCTGTCCAGTGGTTCGACGTGGATTACCCCGATGTGATCGACCTGCGCCGCCAACTGTTCCCCAAACGGGGTGGCTATCACCTGATCGGTGCACCGCTGGAGGATTTGCGCTGGTTGGACGAGGTCCCACGGGACCGGCCCGGGCTACTTATCGCCGAGGGGGTGCTGCACTACCTGAGCGAAACGGAAGTGAAAGCGCTCCTCAATGCGGTGGTCGCTCACTTCCCCGGCGGCCAGATGATCTTCGATATCTGCAATCCGTGGATTGTGAAAAGAGCGGGCTCGAACGTCGGGGGCACGGGTGCAACCTACAAATGGGGCCTTGATGATCCCCAGGACATCAAGCAGCTTGAGCCAAAACTTGAACTGATCAAGGAATTCAGACCAAGCGAACTGGTCGCGTTTTCCCGATTCCCGTTATGGTGGCGGGCCCTTTACCGCGCGCAGGAGGTCAACCCCACGCTGCGTAGGATGGAACGTACAATAGTTTACCGATATGAGAACGCAAGCTCGGAATCACGATCCTAAGCCCGGGGAAATGATAAAACGTATGGCAGTGGAAAAATGCAATTTAGCATGCTTTGAGAAGAATGGGGAAATGATAAAAGGGAGTGAAGCGCTACAAGTAAGTATATCTAATCACCAGAATAATTGTCAAAATTCCAGCAGACTAATCCCCAAAGTTACAGGCGAATGTTTACTTCAAATGATAGGATGAGTGACGCGTTTTTTAGTGATAATTCTAGTAAAGAAATGGGAAAGGACAAAGTGGTCCTGCGGGCTGAGACGCAATAAAAAGAGAGCAAGGCCATAAACAATCACGAAGAGAAGCATAGCAAGTATAGTTGTCGGCAGCTGCAAGCTTCGGCTTTCGGTTTGTATAAGATTTGACGCCAGAACGCCGGAGAGAGCAGCAAACACTCCAGATAAAAGCGGCTTATAGAGATTGTGATGGAAGGGTTGCATTTTAAGCCGATAGTAAACCCAGAAAAAACTTAAACCATAGGTGATGAGCGACGAGAAAACAAGGGCCAATGCCGCCCCTGACGCACCATAGTGCTGAATGAGTACAAAAGAGAGTACGACGTTCGATAGAATCGAGACACAACTGCTCGCAACAATGAAACGCGGAGATCCTAACATAGCAAAGATATAGGAGGCAGGACCAAGGATAGCGTAGACTAAAAAGCCACTCCCCATAATGATGAGTACCCTTTCATAGTGCTGGTAGGCAGGGCCAAAGACGACGAGAATTGCTTGTCGAAAGACGAACAGCCAGAGAAAGATAGGAAAACTTAAGGTGAAAGACCAGTGTGTAATAGCGCGATACATATGCACAAGTTTTTGAGAGGAACCGGCACAATAATATTCTACAATCAAAGGTGTATAGCGTACGGCAAGGGCTGCCATCGGCATCGTCACAAATATGGCAGCCCGTTCCGCTACTAAGTAACCAGCAACCTCAGCAGGCAGTGCTACTATGCCAAGAAGTAACGTGTTAATCGTGTCCGCCAGCGCATAGACCAGCCCACTAAAAAACATGGGCAACGTTAAACCCATCCATAAGCGAGGATTATAGCGCGCTTGTATACGCACAGTGCGCTGCCGCATAATGCGTAGCAATATCACCTGACCCAACACAATAGAACAGATATATCCAATAATAGTGGCGATACTTAATCCTTCGACCTGCCAACCAATCATAAAACAATAGATCAGGATGATCAGCGTTAGTAATGGCTGTGCCAGACGTTCAACATACATCTTCCAAAGCGCTTGCTTAAACGCCTGCAAACCAGCAATCAGAACCATTTGTAAGGCAATTAAAGGGATTAACAGGGTTGTTTCACGGAGGAGTGCGGTGTAAGCAGCATCATGATATAACCAGAGTGAAATTTGAGATGAGAAGAAGTAGAATAAACCTGCCATGCTAATACCCGAAATAATGGTAAAGCAAAGGATGAAACGCGTCAAGCCAGATATCAGATCAAGCCGTCCTTGCATACGATAGTGAGGTAGCAAACGAATGAAGACAATATCGAAGCCAAGCTTTGCGATAAAACCGAGAATATACATCAAACTATAGACTTCTCCAAACATACCATAGACTGCGGGTGTAACCATATGGGCCATCAAGACATTTGTTACGTAACGGATAAAGGTAGAACCAAGATAACCCATACTGGCAATCGCGCCTCCACCTGCTATCACGACCATATCCATGTAGAGAATACTCTGTGTGCCTGACAGGATAGGATCAACAGGAGCAAGCAGAGAAGTGGCAGGGATAGTCTCGTCAGGAGCATTTTCACTTTCTGAAATATCAATACTCACGCTATAAGTGGTTCGCTGAACAGGAGCCGGTAAGCGATGGCGCCACAAAAATCGCATTCGATCACGAGAAAGCGACATAGATATATTCCTCCCAACAACTCGACCACATCCACCAGTCGCTCTACTGGAGTGAACTCCATAGTAACCAAAACAATAGAAACTGCAAAATACAGTATAGTTTCATTTTACCAACTCGGCAAAAAATCGATCAGCAACTACTCATAGCGTTTCTTCTAGCTCAACATGCAATCGAGCTTCCAATTTTAATAGAGAAAACACTTCTGATAAAGAAGATCAATCATCTATTGCGTAACCTTTCAATCTACTATAAGAGAACGACATTTCTCTATTTAGAGCATGCGCATAGCCTTAAGATAAACGCAAGATATAGACCAGCCGATCAGAAAGTGCGACAGCTAGCTTCTTCTGCTCAGTAAGATAGGCTGCCGCCACAGGTATACCTGGCAGTGCGATGGTTTGGCTCTGTATCTGCCCTTGCGGAGAACGCGTTGCCCAGCAGTGGAGCAATCCATCGAGTGAGATAGCCGCGCACCAGCTCCCATCAGCGGCCCAAAATAATCCCTTCACTTCACCTTGAGGACCAGTACATTCCGCCAATAGTTCGCCAGTTCGACTATTCCATAGGCAGATACGAAGATCTTGCGGGCCTGCATAGGAAGCAAGCAGAGATCCATCAGGACTCCAGGCAAGCGCGCGAATCTCGTCAGTATGGGCACGACATGTTGCCTGGCGCGCCCCATTTGATGCACGCCAGATGTGAATAAGATGATCTTCTCCACCAGAAGCCACAAGTCGATTATCAGGCAACCATTCAACGGCGGTAATCCCGCCTGGGGCATGAGCACGCCAGCCACCGATATTCTTTCCTGTCGATGCATCCCAGAAACGCAGGTAGCCATCGTCCCCACCGGTCAATAAACGCGCGGCATCAGCTGACCAACTCAAGGCTGAACAACGGCCCTCATGGGCATGCCAGCCACTACGTGGAGTCGTTAATGACGACATATCATAAGGATTATTCCAGAGCCGAACCATACCTGTCGTCGTCGTCGTTGCCACTGTCATATTATCTGATGACCAATGTACAGACAACATGTGCCCTTCCTTTTCGAGTACGGTCTTGATTGGCACCCCCCCACGCTGGTTGATGCGCCAGAAGTGCAAACTCTGCTTTACTAGAGAGACCATATTATTTCCACTGGCCGCCCAACACAATCCTTCAACAGGCGCGCTGTGACCAGCCAGTCGGCATAAGGACTCCACTTGCTGCGGCATAGCAAATTCTACGCGTGGCAGGGGCAGTGATGGCATTTTTGGCATGAGCCGCTGATCCAGATTGAGATTCTGGCTATTCACGCCTAAAGAAGTCTCCTCTAAGCTTGCGGAGGAAATAGATAGATTTAGAGCACTTTGCAGGGCAACAAAAAAGGACTCAAGTGTATAAAAACGATGCTCGGGCAACGGGGCCAGCGCCAATTCTAATACTTGATCGAGTTGGTGCGGCAGGTCAGGACGGGTAAAGCTAAGTGGCACATATGGCTCCTGACCAGCCATACTCCCAGGAAAAGGATGCTTTCCACTCAACAAACGATATATTAAGAGGGCCAGCTCATATTGATCAGTGGCCGGTTCTTTGCGGGCCAATAATTGCTCGGGAGCTAGCACCGCCGTAACGGCACGCTGCTTATCCATAAAAATAGGTGAAGCATAGAAGAAATCAGCCACCTGGATGGTTTTAGGTGTAGTAATCAAACAATTTTCGGGTTTAAGACGTCCATGCACGATATTATGAGCATGTGCATAATTAAGCGCATCCACAATCTGTCGTACAAAGGAAAGAAGTATCGGAAGCGCCAGATGGCTTTCCGATCCTACAAAACGAGCAAGTGAACCACGCTCCTCAAAAGGTGAGAGCAGAAACAATTGCTTTCCATATCCTGTCCAGCCCACCTTTATCAACGGGTGAATGGCTGGATGCTGCATCGAAAAAATGTTTTTCAGCTGCACAAGCGCCTGTGGATTTGCTTGCTTGATAACTCTGACCAACATTCCCGAGCGACCAGAAAACAAATCATTACGGTTGGTCGCCAGATATAAATCAAAGAGCTCTCCTTGCCGCAACAGGACAGACACTTGCCAGCTATCAATCAAAGCACCGGCAACTAAAAATCCACATGCAGGTACAGCACAAACAAGGTTTCCACGGGCTGTATCAGCGACTGGATGATGGGTCTGGGGATTTAGACAGACATTGGTTACAAGTTGAAGTTCAGCCAATGATACACTCCTTGATAAATAGATATGTAAAAAACGATAAACACTTTTCTGAAGACCCTGTGAATGGTATAGGTTTTCAGATCAAGTCTAATAGAACACGATAGCAAACTGCACTTGTACCTGTTATACAGACGCAGCTCAGTTATTGCTTTTAAAGCGGTTGACATTGCAGTTTATTTCTCACACATACATAATAGAGCATGGATAGATAGATAAAAATATCGCGACCCAAAAAGCGAAAACAAAGAGTTACCTCCCCAAAAGAGACATCCACATGTTATGGGAGCGTTTTGGTAGGCATCCACCGATGCTCAGAACCTGGAGGAAATAATGTCTGCACAATCAATGCACATCCAAAGAGCGATACATATGTTTACAGTTATATCCTTATGTCTGCTCATCCTTACAGCAGGATGCCACCTATTCGATAGTACGGCTGAGGCAGCCATCCCAACAGCTACTCCAACTGCGAGAAACGCACAACAGGCTTCACCAACAGCAAAAGCAAAAAACACGCCAACAGCAAAGCATACCAGTACAGCGCCAACGCAAGCCAGCGCTAATCTGAATCATCAACCCACCGGGACAATTCATCTGGCATATGATGCCAGTGCCAAAACATTAAATGTACAGGGGACCGTCAACGGACTGGCGCCCAACAGTACCCATACATTACAGATCGCGTCAGACACATGTGCTAATCCTAAACCAACCACGGGCCAATATACCTTACCTGCCATCAAAGCTGATACAAATGGGCACGCCACTTTCAATACCACTTTCAAAAATGTCACTGGAGGCATTCAAGCGTCTGGCCTGGCGATCAATGTACTGAGTAATCATAAAACAGGCAACCGAACCGAACAAGTGAGTATCGCCTGTAAAAATATTAATAATACGCATAGGAGCACCAATCTACAATTTTCGTTAGGACCGACTGCGGCCCCCAATGAGAAAGCCACAGGCAAGGTTCAACTAGGCGTCAAAAATAACTCGACAACCGTTCAAATAAGTGCCAGAGAACTGCTTCCTAATAGTAGCCATGCCGCAACGATACGCATGGGAACCTGCCAACAACCCGGTAAGGTGATCTATGATTTAAAGAATATCAAAGCCGATAGCAATGGAAATATCCATCAATCCACCACCTTTAAGAATGCTTCCAACCTCCCCTCAAGCAATATGGCGGTCTTCATTCTAGCAAATCCAACAAACACAACCACCAAACAGGATAGTAACGATCTCATCATGTGTGGCAATCTTCGTATGACACAATAAAGCAACAACAGAGCGCTATAGCGTAAAGGATACTTGCCTGTGTACTGTGTACAGCGGTGTCAGAATTGCTACACTAATGACATGTCACATGCATATACAAGAATATTTATATACTATTGCACTTCAGAAAGATTGGATAAGGTAGGATTACGTTTCTTAAAATTCCATGTTGGAAGCACAAACATAATTGCATATAGAATATTAAGAATAATTGTAAGAGGAACACTCACAAAAGCCACCCCCAAGGCTACAAGATAAAAAACAGGCCCAAGCTGATACTGTGCTGTAATTCGTTGAATACCCACATGATCCATATGTCCTCCCAGCAACTTATTCTCATGTGAAGCATACAGCCATAACATGGTAAAAAAACAAGCCATACATAAAAATGTACCAGTATACAGAGCGGCCGCAACATTATTACTCTGTGGATTAGTAAGAAATTCAGCTAATAAAGCAGTAGGGACAGGAATAAAAACAATTACAAGTAAAAGGGCAAGATTCAAAACTAATAAACCAGTATCAACTTTTTTGATATGGGTAAACAAACGGTGATGATTAATCCACATTACACCAATGGTAGCAAAGCTGATGACAAATGCTAACAGAGTCGGCCATTGAATAGCTACAGCATCCCATAAGGTTTGCCCTTTTGATGGGGTGAAATGGATATCAAGTACCAGGAGGGTACTTGCAATTGCAAACACACCATCACTAAATGCCTCCACTCTTCCCGTCTCTTTTGTAATCTCGTCTATACTGTTTTCCATATACATTACTCCTACCTGGAATATTCCTATTACTCTGACTGCCTTGATATGAAAAGCAGGGGTGCAGGAGATGCAATCCCCTGACTAGTTTTTGAGCTGTGCCCTGGCCTCTCCCGCCACCCGCCCGCTTAGCGCGCCAACCTTTCAAATGAAGCCAGTCAGAACACTATGCTATTCATTCCTGATAAATTTGTATCACGAGTAATAAAGTTTTATTGGCAAGAAGAGAAACTATACCAGAGGTTGCCCACCTCATTTTCCATATTATAACATCTAAAACATCTTTGTCCCATAACGGACGTATGCTATTTTTCATTCGTCATTTCTTACTCAAGATGGGAGCAGTGAAAGACATATACACACTTATTAATACAGAATTAATAGACGTAATAGGAAAGAATATGATACATTTTGCTATGCAGACACAATTATCTTTCTGGCACTGAGTGGGTGATGCAATATGTATGGTAGTGTTTTATAACACAAGAAATGGATCCTCCTCAAGAAGATGGAAAGGAGATAATTGCTATGCCTGACTAACGTGTAAAAGGTGCTGTGTGGATAAAGAAAATATTGATGCTAGTCTTGGGCTGGAGTTTAGCCTTACATTATTCGAACAATATCGAAAAAACGGCCTGCTATATGCTGAAGTACATCACATGCCAGGCATTCGTGGACGGTGCAGAGCGTTCTTATATCTGGTTGAGGGGAAGGTGATACAGTGCTATATAGAAGACAAACAGGGGATACGACATAGAACAAACAAAGGTATTCTCACACGGGTGGATAATGAGCGAGGTCCTTTTGAATGGACGCTGGTGCAAAATCCTTCACCACCTTCACTACCTTCACCACATCCAGAGACAGCTATACCTCTGTACTCGGCGCAAAACACACCTATACCAAAGGTTGTTTCACCTTTAAATCTCGAATGGTTGGAAGGATGGTCTTATCAGCAAAAGTTATTATTATCCGTTGTGTACGATTTAATCGATGGTGTAACAAACATTGAGGGAATTAAGTCTAAAGCGCCTCTTCCGGCTGAAGTTACTGAAGAGGCACTGCGCGTCCTGCTCACAATGAAGTTCATTATCATACTTGTGTAAAAGTAGAAGGGAAGCTCAGTTATGACACAACAATTATCTTCAGAAACACCTCTTCCAAAGCATAATTGGTCGCCTGAACAGGTGGAAAAAAATGATGCTATGCCCCAAAACTCCATAGTGCAATGGTGGTATACCACCACATCCATACCCGAAGTATCGCCTGATGCCAGCTTTTTCAAGCGCGAGACAGTTCGTAAATCGCACCTTCTGAGTACAGTGCTGTTTTACTATATCATTGTTTTCATAGTATTTCTCCCCTGCTGCCTGTTGTTACGCAATCCAAATATTGCCTGGGCAGTTAGTGGATTGATTATAGCGGCTGTGGTAGGGCTGATTCTCAATCGACGCGGACTGACCTCTCTAGCCTCGATCATTATTGTGATCATGTGCGAATTGGTGTTAAGCCTGGCAATTGTCATGTTGACCCCCCTGGATGAACCGAGCATCCAACTTTATGATCTCTATATCATGATTGAACTGCTAGTCGTCTCTTTATTACCTGCACGAAGTGTATTCCTGCTCGCGCTGGTAAATTCCCTCATCATTGTAGCAAGCTTAATCTATCAACCACATCTTGCCTCTATGAATCTAGACATTCAAACACAGTTGATACCTCTGCTGGTCAGGCCAATTGCACTCCAGTTCATTGTAGCGGGCGTCTCATATATATGGGTCTCCAGTACCACGAAAGCTATTGCGCGGGCAGATCGAGCTGAGATGGTTGCCACTCTTGAGCATGTTCTGGGTGATCAAAAACGCGAATTGGAAGAGGGCATCGAACATATTCTACAAACGCATGTTGCAATCGCCAATGGCAATCTCAACGCTCGCGCACCACTAACTCAGGATAACGCACTCTGGCAGATCGCACGGGCATTGAATACCTTACTGGTTCGCTTCCAGCGAGCGGTACAGGCCGAAAGAGAATTGCAACGCGTGGAGCAGGCAGTAGCATCATGTGTCTACACGACTCAGAAAGCGGAACAGGAACATCAATTACCACGCCTCCCATTTACTCAGACAGCCATTGATCCTCTCATTGCAGCTCTGCAAGGGAAAACGTTATCTTACACTCAGATACCAACCTCCCAACAGAATAATATCCACACGCCTTTACCCTCCAAAAGCAAAATGTATTCACAAACACCACGGCCAAAACACCTGTGAGTACTCTGTAAATCTGTGCCTCACAATCAAACAATACTGTTTACATCGCTACTAGATACGAACCACAGGTAATCCTTACTTTTACAGCAAGAATTACCTGTGATATGCCATACGTATTTGGATGCGAGAAATAACAATCGAGCGCAAGGAGGAATACATTTCTAAAGGCAAATTTCAAGAGAGAGAGAAAAGAGGCAGAGAACCAAACAAGCTTCGATATTCTATTCACGACGCCAGCCACCCTCCCATTCTGACCTCATTGCTTTAAGCAGATAAACGCTGCTGTACTATTTTATCGCGACGACGTAGATAAACATCAGCGATAGCAACAATCATAATAGCCAGAGCTGGCGCTGCAAACTTTATCCAGGGCAAGGCTTCAAAAAATGTTTGTAAGCTATCATCACCAAGCAGGATATGGGATGCGGTCAAGGCTAATACCAGACAAGCAACATCCAATAACCAGGGAAGATGATCCATCAATTTAGCCAGTAGCGAGCTTCCAAGCAATAATATACCAATACTGAGAATTAAACCGATCACCAGAAATAATATATTCCCTTCAGCTAATGCGCCCACAGCCAATACATTATCTAAACTCATGGTCGCATCGGCAACAAGGATGGTAGTCAGCGCAGTCCAAAAACTGCCCGCACCTCTTCGGGTTAATTCCTCCTGTTCTTGCAGTCGCTCCTGGTTGGATTTTCGCGCTTCTTTACTCCGATCCAGCAGCAGCCTGATAGCAATATATAGTAGAATAATGCCACCAAAAACACCGAGATAGGGGATTTGTAACAGGATGGTTGCAACAATTGCAAAAAGAATACGCAACACAATTGCTCCCCCCCCGCCACACATAATTGCCCAATAACGCTGCTGGCGTGGCAAACCGGCGGCCGCCGCACCAATAACTAAAGCGTTATCTCCACTTAAAACAAGATCTGATAATACAATGCCACCAATAGCAGTCACCCACTGAAGCATCCAATTCACTCCTTACACAATGACAATTACGTTACCCCTGCATCTTGCACGCTACGAACAACACATCCGCTTCATTCTTCTAAAGCAAACGGCCATTATTATTTTAAATGAGAATGATAAAAAAGAGCATAGGGGTGCCGCACCCCAACAGCATGGGATAAATGGTTAAACGTAACCAGGAAAGAAATATCAAATCAAAAAAAGGAGCGATACACGTATATATGTATCGCTCCCTTTATAAAAACATGATCAAACCGTGGTAGGTACATTCGTCGTACTAAACAAAGCATCAAGAGTATGCTTTCGTACACGATAGCCACAGCGCTTACCGCTATGTGGAAGCGCTACCGCTTCTAGAGCGCCAGATTTGATCCAACGACGCACAGTAGTATCATCTACACGCAAATGACGCGCTACTTCACGAACCGTCAACAAATCTCCCCCTGCCTCATTCTCATTCATTCCCCGCTCCTCTTCCATTCCTTCTTGTTTGTGTCGGGCCATTTTTGAACTCCTTTAGCACATCACAAATAGCATGTTACACTACATGCGTGTGCACGACTATGCATACACATGCTACCGAAATTGAACTGTATTTTTTAAACTAATAAGTGTTGAAATCCTTCAGGATAGCTCTACACCATTAGTGTCCACCATAAGCACTTCCAGTGCTACTACAGATCAATTTATAGAATAAAGACGTTGAATAGAATGCTTTAGGGTAAAGAATCACTACTCATTATACATCGACATAAGAGATGATGAAAAATCGACAAGCTTAAAGCAGTACATCTGTGTTGGCAAGACAGTGCAACATCGAGGAAGTCATAATAGACCATACGCCCCTTGCTAGCGGTAACTTCCACAGTGAACGCGTCTCAATAGCCAAAACGCAACATCCTTTAAGATGAAGCAGAGCGACGTGTAAGGAGGTAAGAGATTATACAGTGCGATCCGAAACACAACACTTACTATCTTTATCCAGAGTAAGATATCGCACGCTGTGAGGAAAGTTGGATAGTTCACGCAGCCCTTTAAAAAAAGGGAACAGCCCCATTAGATTGCCGTTGCGGAATGATCCAAAAGTTCTGTCTGCTATCCCTCTAGCTATAAAATATGGTATACCAATAAGGTGCTAAGAGAAGAACTGTTCTATAGCACAGGAAGATTCGTGGAGTGAAGTATATAAAGAGCGCCATCAAGGCAATAAACGTAAACAAAGAAGCATTATCGTTTCGATACAAACCGTTACGTACTCGTCCATCGTATCTCTGGTATAATTCAAAATACACTGGAAAGTACCATCATCATGAATACATCAGCACATATAACTATTCAAGAAATTACTAACCGCGAGCAATGGAATACATTCGTCAGTCAGCAGCAGTATGTGCATCTTATGCAATCGTACGAATGGGGAGAGCTCAATCAATATTTAGGCGCACATGTTTATCGTCTTGGTGCGCTCATTGATGATCAGTTAATTGGCGTGATGCAATTGCATGTCGTGGGCATTCCATTGCCAGTCGTACATCTCAATTATCTCTATTGCATCCGTGGCCCTGTCCTTGAAGATCCTAATTCGCCAGCCCTGGCCGCGCTGGTTCAACATGCGCAAGGAATCGCAAAAAAAGAGCATGCTGTTGTGTTGCGTATCGACCCCAACATTCCTGATGACGATCAACGGGCAGAAGAGTGGCTTCAGGCCTTTCAGAAACTTGGTTTCAGGACCAATACGCATACGGGTGTTTCACGTCGTAGCTGGGTTCTGGATGTACGCCCCAGCACGGAGACGCTACTGGCTAATTTTAAAATGACCTGGCGTCAAAACGTACGTGTATCACAACGCAAAGGGGTTACGATCCGTGAAGCCAATACAGACGCGGATTTTGATGCCTACTATAATATCCTTACGACCACTGGTGAGCGTGACGATTTCTTTATCCACAGCAAAGAATATCATAAAGAAATGTATACCCGTTACAAGAAGCAAGGACAAGCTGTGCTGCTGCTGGCAGAACACGAGGGCGAGGCACTTGCCACAAAGATGTTAATCAAAGTAGGCGATTGGTGCTGGGATATGTTTGGTGGTTCGTCCAATCATAAGCGCAATTTAAAAGCCACCTACCTGATCCAATATCATTGTTTCCTCTGGGCAAAAGAGAATGGATGTAGCTTTTTCGATTTTCGTGCTATTCCAAATATCCTCAAGCCAGGAGAAGAGATGTGGGGGGTTTACGAGTTTAAAAAGGGCTTTGATGGATATTCACGTTTAGTAATCAATACGCAGGATTACATCTATAATCCAGTGCTCTATAAAGCCTGGAATAAAATGATTGATATCCGCCGTGCACGTCGCAACAAAGAACGCTCACAGCTTGAGCTTGAACGCGTAGCGAGAGGACAACAGCAATCCAAGGCTGCACCTGCCACACAGACCGCTGCGCCAGCGCTTGAAGAGCAAAGCACAGTGGAAAGCAAAAAATAAGATCTTTGCCACACAGACAGGGCTACCTCCCAGATGATATCGTTTTCATCTTTCTGGGAGGTAGCCCTGTCCTGTTATTTGCTACCATGAAGCTGATGATACAATGCTTGTAAGATTTTCTGTATATGAGATAAAATTTCATGCACCGCGCCTGAATGTAATGTATAATGTCACTTGAATTACTTTATATAATTTCATTTTATTGTGACCTGTAGCTCTCAGGGAACACGCTAGCCAGATTGGTTATCGGTGCACAGGCAAAATAGGGAAAAATATAAGTAGGATAGAATTATGTCTTATCATTCGGCGCAGCAACCAGAAAAGGATTTCGTGGAAAACGCTTCAGGCAAAATCCAGGCAGCACAAAATCCACCTCCAGACACTCGAGCACTGACAACGCTTCCCAAACAGTCACTTCAATCACAAACGGGCTCATCCCCAGGAACACGAAAATTTGAAAAATTTGAAAAATTTGCATTTCTGGGCGTACTGATACTGGCAGCGATAGTGCGTATCTGGCAGTTAAATAGCCAGCCCCTACAAGCCTATGAGCGTATTCATAGTACCTATGCGCAACTCTTTCTGCATGACAATCTGCAACATTGGCAACAATGCGCAGGGACCGCTGCTCCTACCTGTTACCATTATAATCCAGCTTTTCATGGTCCCATATCATATATGATCGAGGCTGGTATCTATCAAATAACACAATGGCTGTCCACACCAGTCAATAACACTTCGCTACGCCTGGCAAGCGCTCTCATGGGCATTATGCTGGTGGGTCTGCCGTATTTCTTACGCTCTAGCCTGGGAAGATTGCCGGCATGGATAGCCAGTCTTTTACTAGCGCTCTCACCAAGCGTGGTGTACTTCTCTCGTGTAGCGCGTGAGGATATATTTGTAAGTGCTTTTAGCTTATTACTGATTGTTGCGACAGTACGTTATCGTCAGACCCATAAACTCTATTGGATGTTGCTATCAGTCAGTGCGCTAGTATTAGCCTACGCATCGAAAGAGACAACACTGCTTGTGATGTTTCTGGGTATCAGCTTTGGAGGTGCGCTTGTTATCTGGGAAAGCAGTAATCGCTGGTATATACGATCCCAACCGCTATCCACAAGGACAAATCTCGCGCGCTGGCTACCCGGGACCGGGGCTCCCTATCTACTTGGCATGTATATCATCGGGTTGGGAATAGCTATCAGGATACTGCTTGGTTGGTTAATTAGCATCGGACAGGCGATAAACAAACATCCAACAGCTACAAGCGATACGCTTAAACAGCTTAACGCGCGTACAGATTTCTTGCTACCATGGTTAGGTGCTTGCCTGGCGCTGGTCGCTCTGCTCTTACTTTTTCACGAATACCTCGGGCACATCAAAGAAGGACCTGCAACATTTGTACGCAGGATCGATCCAGAGCGGCAGCCAATTCTGAATATGCTGGCACATACAACCTGGATATACTGGTTTCTTAGCCTGGTCTGGGGTAGTATCCTTTTCATAATCCTCTTCACTGCACTATTCAGCAATCTCCATGCTGGAATTGGAGATGGAATCTGGCGCGCCACCGCCTACTGGCTAGGACAACTACAAGCGACCCATACGACCCAACCCTGGTACTACTATCTGCAGTCAATGCAACTAGTTGAGCAGATCAGCTTGCTACTGGCCCTTATGGGCATTCTATATAGCCTGCGCTATCCAACCTATCTACGTCTCTGGCTCAGTTACTGGTTTCTAGGCACAGCAATTTTCTACTCATGGATTGGAGAAAAGGGCCCCTGGCTCCAACTTCAGATCCTTCTCCCCATGCTCCTATTGTCAGCACTAGGAATTGAATTAATAGTGAGAAGCTATATCCAGCTACGCAAAAACAAGCGACACATAGAACAAGTTGGCAGCATTATTTCTATTGAAGAAGCAATAGATAATGCAACAAATAATGAATAAGAAAGTTGCTTGCTTGTGTGCAAACATTCGCGTACCTATGCCCTTGTTATTATATGGTACAGAAAATGGATCAGCTATTTTCTGTACCATATAATAACTCCTTCTGAGTGTCCCTGGCGCGAAAAATCATAAGTAAGAGAGTGACATGGGAGACCGATTCATCTCGACAAATTTTGCGCTTAAGGTGCAGCCAGAATATTATTTAGCAGCTTTGAGAGTATTGAGCGCCTCTTCAATGTGCTTTTCAACAGCGAATTGCGATGAGAAGATATGCCGTACAATACCCTCTTTATCAATCACATAGGTAACACGACCAGGCAAGAGACCAAAGGTAGGGGGCACTCCAAATAATTTACGCGCCACCCCTCTGGGATCGCTTAAAAGAATAAAAGGTAAATGATATTTAGTAGAAAATTTTTGATGGGCGGCGACGCTATCCGAGCTAATACCGAGAACTTCCGCGCCTGCATGCTTGAAAACTTCATAGCTATCACGAAAAGCACAAGCCTCGGTGGTACAACCCGGGGTATCATCCTTGGGATAAAAATAGAGAACGATTGCTTTTTCGCCCAGATAATCCTTTAAGCTGACAGACGTACCGGTTTGGGTGGACAATGTAAAATCAGGGGCTTTATCTCCTACATTGATTTTGGCGGCTGTTGGTGAGGCCATCTTGATAGAACTCCTTTTCGGCAGAGCATATTTACTTAAGAGATGCTTGTATTCTCTACTTCAGGTAATGCAATCACAAACATCTAAACAATAACTATGGTAGCACATCTTCATAGAATAAATCATAGATGCGTATATATAGAGACACAGTATTGCTTGCTTTTCGCACTGTAAAGCAAACAATACTGTAGTGAAAAAAGCGACAGAGCTATCCACAGGTACTCACTATTTGATGATCTGAAATACCCGCTCAAGCTGACTTATACGCTGTGCCAGCATAAAATCTTTTTCACTAATACCACCCGCTGAATGAGTAGCAACGCGCAAGATAACAGTATCATAAGTAATTGTTATATCGGGATGGTGCTGCTCGGATTCAGCCAGCAAGGCAACGGCATCAACAAAAAGAACGGCCTGCGGAAAAGATGTCAGCGAGAAGGTACACTCTAATTCACCACGATTGAGTTTCCAGGTAGGAATCTGCAAAAGCCGCGCGCGTACCTCTTCATCACTCAATTTTGTAACCAAAGATGTCATCATGCAACTCCTTTCTACAAGAATTATAGACACGAGACAAAATATACATCACGCTGGCAATCAACTATGCGTAGTAGCCGGGAAGGTGCTGTAATCGCGCAGCGAGACAATCTTACCTGGCTGTGCCCAGGCGACACCAAGCTCGCTGAATAGTTTTTCCTGTATAAATGCTGTATCGATAAGATTATCAATACCCTGGATCATGGTTTTAATCGAATCTTGATCAGGAACGCGGCGTATCAAGCTGGCATCAATCTGATGAATGGTAGATGATTCATGTGCATGAACTCCTCTACTAAAAAAGAAAACGTCTTCTATAGAAAGGATACGTCACATATCTACACTTCGTCTAGCGTAAATGTGATGTTTAAGCCTGAACGACAAAAGGTGAGGCAACAGTAGGATACTTTTATGAAGATAGATGACTGGTGTCATTGCAATAGATCAATTGCGCAACATCCAATGTAAGGTGCAACTCAGTCAGACTGGCAGGGTCCAGACGCAGGCTACGGCTTGCGGTCAATGACATATTGAGGACCTGTCCCAGGAAGAGCCGCAGGGTCGATTTATGGCTCACAACCACCAGAGTTTTACCTGCATATTGGTGTAAGAGATCAACCATACAGGGCATCACACGCGCGATAACGGCTTGTTGAGACTCACCATCGGGCATCTGTACCATCCATGAACCTCGTTCCCACAAAGCTAATTCTTTAGGACAATGTTCAGCTAAATCCTGACGTGAGCGTGTTTCCCAGAGGCCAAAACTCATCTCGCGTAAAGACGTACATTCCTGAGCTTTTAATTCCAAGGCCTGCGCGATAGGGGCTGCAGTTTCACGAGCTCGCCCTTGAGTACTACAATACAAGGCATCAACTGTTTGAGAATGCAAGCGCGTAGCCAGCTTTTGAGCCTGAATACGTCCTTCAGCTGTCAAAGGGACCTCAGTCACGCCACAAAAGGCATCCTCTCGGCTCTGTTCTGTCTGTCCATGGCGCACCAGTAAAAGGCGTGTTGTCAATTCTGATTGTGAAGTCATTTTTCTCCTCCACTTACCAATCAAGCAAGCATATTAACAAGGTTTAATCACCGCAGGATTCGCACAGGCACGCAAAGATTCCCCACGCACAAAACGTCCAACTTCCTCAGCGGTCCAGCGGGCAGTTCGGTGAGCGACCTCTCTGGAGGAACCAGCCAGATGGGACGTTACAATCACCTGCGGAAAACGCAATAGTGGGTTATCGGCTGTCAATGGCTCATGCTCAAACACATCCAGAGCTGCGCCTGACAGTTGGCCCGTCGCCAATGCCTCAACCAGATCATCTGTTTTGATTAACTTGCCACGAGCAGTGTTTACAAGATAAGCACCGCGCTTCATCATTGACAGTGTTTCTCGATTAACGATGCCACGCGTTTCAGGGGTCAGACGCATATGCAAGCTCAAAATATCCGCTTCAGCCAGGAAACGTTTGAAATCATGCATTTTTTCAACACCAACCTCACGCGCCTCTACACTATCAATATAAGGATCATAGGTAATGATACACATACTAAAATTACGCAACAGACGCGCCACACGAACACCAATTTGCCCCATCCCAAACAAACCAAGGGTGTGGCCGATCAGCTCGGTGCCAGCTTGATCATAAGCATAGAGATGACCAGACCAGGTAGCGTTTTGCCTGAGTGCCGCATCACTTTCTACAATATGTCTCTGACCGGCGATAATTAAACCAATCGTATATTCTGCCACAGCTTGAGCATTACGTCCGGGTACAAAGGCCACAGAAATACCACATTCCGTAGCAGCCTGTAGATTGATATTCACCGGTCCACCGCGACTACAACTGATCATTCTCAGATCTGGCGCTGCCTGCAACAAAGCGGCAGTCACAGGAGCCACATGCGTCACCAGAATCTGTACCCCTGGCATCAAATGTATCAACTGCTTTTCATCACCCACCCATTCCTGTATCTCATCCGACTCACAATACGGCACATCAGGCCAGCCGCTACTGTTCGTGATATATTCATGGCCCTCACCCAATTCTTCACGTAAAGCAGCCACAAAAAACTCAGGCTTCATAAAAGCATCACCTGCACAGAGGATACGCATAGCCAGACTTCCCTTCTGCCTGTTACTCATACAAAACAGACTGATCAACGCGCTAAAAAACACTACTTACTTAACTATAAGAAACGAGGAAAGAAAAGAAACACCTCCCACAATCTACTCTAATCAGTACACGATATTCGGACATACAAAGGTGATAGTGCCGTAGCTCACTGTCCAAAAAAAGAGGAAGCGACACATAATGAATGATTATTACGGTGTGTCGCTAAAGCAAAGAGGAGAATAAACAGATACTATGCCAACCAGGCAGGCAGGGAAGCGCGGATTTCAGGATGATTGATCAATCCACCCAGATAACCAATATAAATAAATACACCAACACTGATGATCAGAAGCGCCATCACCAGGATCTGGAAATATAATGGAAGAGCTGGTTTGCGCGTATAAAAAAGTACCCCAAAGACTGAAATCGCGCCAGTAATAAACATCAGGATCAGGCCAATACGAGCCATAGCTTCATGGTCGTGCACCATTGAGATAGAAATGTGGGTAAAGCTCTCCAGCACCCTGGTAGCTCCGTCTCCTGATAAGTAAGCAAGCGCAGTAAATAATGCCACCACAATCAAGAACCAGAGCGAAAGCTTCTGTAAGAAACTATTTTTAAAAATTAAAGCAATAGCAAACATAACGGCAACGCCTATTGAACCAATAATTGGGAAATGATTCACTAATAGATGTATGTGTGCCATGTTCATATTCATAAGATGATACTCTCTCCGTTTATGGTTATAAAAAACTTCGTCAGAAAAAAAACTCTGTCAGCAAGCGACCTTACTGATTGCATGGTACATAGTATGGGAGAGCTTGATTAAAGGAAAATGAAAAGGGAGAAAGATGGGCGTGTAATCTAGTACCATCAAGTACTCAGACCTATTTTAGGAAGGGCGCTCGAAAAGGGGTTGACAGAAGCGCAAGGATGTAGTAGTATGTCCACATCGAGAACACCTGTCTGTGCAGGTGAGCCGGTGACACTAGCGAAGAGGGTACACCCGTTCCCATCCCGAACACGGTAGTTAAGCTCTTCCTCCCCGATGATACTCCGTGGGCAACTGCGTGGGAAAATAGGAAGTCGCCGTCTCACCCGCCCACACGGGTGTTTTTTGTTGCGCACGAAAGATCCTCATCATTAGAATATTATATTTCTAATATATTGTATTTCCACAAAATGTTTACAAGAATGATGGCTTGCTTTTTAATTATTCATCCTCTCTTGCAAGACCGGAGAATACTCTTATCTGGTATAATATATTGTGAACAAACAATGATACTATTATTACCTCTTATCTCATCCATTAAAATTGATAATTAGGAGTGCTTTACATGATATTTGAAATCGATCCTTTGCATAGTGTGGTCGAATTCGCTGTCAGGCACCTGATGATTAGCGTTGTCAAAGGACGCTTTTCGGACGTGCACGGCTCTATCGAGCTGGACACGCAACATCCAGAACGTTCCTGGGTAAAAGCTCAGGTTAAAACCGACAGTATTTATACAGGTTCCACTCGGCGCGATGCCCACCTGCGCTCCTCCGATTTCTTCGATGTTTACAGATATCCCATGCTTACATTTGAGAGCACACAAATGAAGCAGGTAGACCAGAATCATTGTATCCTGAATGGGGATCTCTTACTCCATGGAGTAAAGAAAACCGTGGCGTTCCAGGTAGCCTACACAGGCCAGAATCGAGATCCTCTGACCAACACCTGGAGGATTGGCTTATCAGCGACAACGATCATTGATCGGCGCGACTTTAACATGCAATTCAATCAAATCACGGATGGTATATCCCTGGTAGGAAACGAAACACGCCTCGAAATATTTACAGAAGCAATACAAATGCTATAGAGATGCACATATAATCACACCAGATGCAGCTAGATTGTGAGAAAGTAAAATTATGGAAGCAGGAAATGGGCATAAAGAAAGGCTAGAAGCGGGTTTATCCCATTGCTTCTAGCCTTCTCTGATGAATGGAGACGAGGAGATTCGAACTCCTGACCTCCGCCGTGCAAAGGCGGCGCTCTACCAGCTAAGCTACGTCCCCAGGTGAACCACTGAAACGTGCATTTCCTCAATTTTGCCGAGCGCTTTCCTGTCAGCTTTGTTGAAGCAGACGACGCGCCATCCATTGTAGAGCCACGATGAAGATACAAACGTGTGAAACAAGCCGTACGATCATTAGGGCGGCTTCGCTGCACCTGTTACCAGGCTTGCACGTGCCGTCTATCAACCAGGTGTTCTGCCTGGGATCTTGATCTCACGAAGAGATGGGAAAACTTATCTTGGGTGCGGCTTCGCGCTTAGATGCCTTCAGCGCTTATCCCTTCTCGACATAGCTATCCAGCTCTGGCCCGGGCGGGCCAACT
>NZ_BIXY01000044.1 GCF_008326305.1 Dictyobacter arantiisoli
TCAGTTGTCAAGGTACTCTTTGTTTTTGGTGTGTCGAGGAGCAGTACGTTTCTTTTCGCTTGCTCGCTTCAACTCCCGTAGTATCGCATATCCCTTGTGGTTTGTCAAGCGTTTTTCCCGGGGGATTTGCGCTTGCGCTGAAATTCATTTTACTCATCGTTCGTGCTGTCTCCAGCAAGGAGACGATCCGAAAAAAAGAGCCGGCAGCTCCCGGCAATCTCAACCAGGTTGGGAAGCGCGTGAGAGATGCATGATCTCAGAGGAGCCACCTTAGCGTGGCACACAGGATGTTCGAACAAACAGGAGCACAATCCCTTCAAAAAGGAAGGTGTGATTGTTTCGTTTCGACAGCTCGCTGATTATGCCATACAGCAATGACTTTGTCAAGCACTTCAATCTTTGCACAAAAAAGTACTGCTGGAAAAGTTTTTGCGGCTATTTAATCACTCTTACTCTGTCTCTTCATTCAAATCTTGCCATTGCAGGCGTAATTGCCGTGACCTGGCAAATTCTTCGTTCAACTTACTGCTATGCATGGCAATTTGGTCGCGCAACATCGACAGGTTAGCCACATAAGCGTCCATCCAACGTACAATTGCTGCACTATTCGTGAAACAAATATCCCGATACATCTCAGGACTGCCAGCAGCCAGACGGGTCGCATCCCGAAATCCACTTGATGCTAATAAAGAGGAGTCTGCCCAGGTTGGATCTTCGGCTACCGTGCTCATCAATGCAGTCGAAGCCAAAAATGGAAGATGGCTCACTGCCGCCACCAGGCCATCATGCTCAGATGGTTCTATAAAACGTGGATGAGCCCCTAATAACTCAACCAGGATAGCAACCTTCCGAACCGCACTGGCCGGTGTCCGTGCGGTAGGAGTCAGGCAATAAATACACTTTTGAAACAAATCAGCATCTGCAACTTCGATCCCACTTACCTCTTTGCCAGCCATCGGATGCCCTCCCACAAACGAAACATGAGTTGGTAAAAACTCTTCCGCCCAGGTGATGACTTGCGATTTTGTACTGGAAACATCTGTCACAACTGTCCCGGGAGTTAACGATGGCGCAATGATCTGCAGTAGAGTGCGCACAACTCCTACAGGGGTCGCTAAAATTACTAAATCAGCACCACGGACAGCATCAGGTACATTTGTACACGCTTGATCAATCACCCCAATTTTGCGGGCACGTTCACCAACCCCAGGACCTGAATCATATCCAACTACTTTTTGTGCGACTCCCGCTTTCTTCAATCCAAGCCCAATAGAGCCGCCAATCAGCCCCAGGCCGATAATTGCCACATGATTAAACATAAAATCGGAGCTCCTTACTCTTTCATCTCCCAACATTTGCCCACTCTTTAGATTCGACCTATTATACTAAAACACCTGCCAAAATCATAGGGGCAACAAGCCATGTTGCACAACGATACGAATCTCCTCAGGAGAAGATTTAGGAAACAAGGCTTGCAGGAACTTGCCAATACCTGATTTTATCAGCAGTTCCTTCCAATGCCAGAGCTCCTGCATAAGGTGGCTCCACAGGCAAAGCAGTAAGTGACCAATTTTGTGCTACTGAAGGAATTTCGCGACAAGCTAATAATTGCGCTGGCAGATCAGGTCGTAATGTGACATCAAAAGAAGTCAGAGGAATAGACAGTCCCTTGCCACGAGCCTTAATGTAAGCCTCTTTACGGGTCCAGCCTGCAAAAAAAGCCTGCGCTTTCTGCTCTCCAGACAAACTATTCAGTTGCTCATTTTCATCAGGAGAAAAATAATGCTGCGCTAGTTGCTCATATTCAATATTTGTACGCATATATTCAACATCAATACCCACGGGATTCATCAAAGTAAAAGCATAGGCAACCATATTATATGAATGCGCCAGATTAAAATAAACAAGAGGGTAGCGCTCACTTTCACTCAAAGCGGGCTTTCCATAGTCATTATAAGTAAAAATAATATCGCGAGGAGGACATGAACAATACTTTCCTAGCAGTATACGTAACAAGCCTCGTGCAATAATCGAGCGCTGCCTATCCTTCTCAAAATGAAAGCGACTTGCCCGCTCTCTCTCATCGTCGGATAACACTGATGTAAGCCGAGAAATATCCGACAGCCAGGCATCAAAATATGTTCCCCAAACATGTATTTCCTGCCTGGTAAGTGTAAAGTTTTCAGGGGCCTCCTGCCATATTGCCACAAGCTTCCTCCATGTTAAACTTCAATTTAGCCATTAAAAAAGAGAAGATGTAAATATAATCTTTACCATCTCCTCTTCTCGTATGAATGCGTTACAACCTGAAGAGTAAAACCTCTTCCTTAAAAGTATACAAGTTCTTCAAGCCACTCTTCAGCACCCGATCCAAGTGCATCGGCGAGCATTTTTGTCACCTGGTCACTGAGGAATTGTTTGCTCTCAACACGGTAAGCCGAGAGGAAGCGAGAAATAACAGAAACATTGTAACGCTTTAATAGATCTGCAGCAAACTGCTCCAACAATAATTCGTACGTGAGATACTCTTCAGGCGTGGTATCTTCATACCAATCAAATCCTCGAATGGTAACAGGCGTCTTCCCATCCAGTTCTGGCTCAAAGGCTTCCTCGTATTGCTCCAGGCCATCCTTATTGACAACGCCTTCAACATTGTTCAATTTCTGAGCCAACCATAACGCAATAAACTTAAATTGCCATTCATCAGCCCATAAGGGGGTTTCATCTGGCCATGGACGCGGGTCATCTTCGAGATAAGCAACCGTCAACTCGTGGTAGAGCATAAACGCAAATTTTTCTGGCGTTACTACTCCAAAAATCGGATCGATTTCAAGCGGCACAACTAACGTCGCAGGAGTTGTCAGGTCTGTCATATATGGATGTGGCGAGTCTACTTCTTCGCTCTCACTGTGAGGGACGAGAGGCCAATCATCCATATTGACGAGCAATACTTCAAAATCAGGCATGTCAACATGGAGTAAAGCAGTAAGTTGCTTCGCTGCTTGATCCAATGATTGTAAAACCTGGTGGGCAAGGGTCTCCTCGCCCACCGGATAATACGCTGTAAAGGGCTCAATCACAGTTTTATAATGATCGTAAGGAAAGAGCATTGGCACAGTTTAGGCTTTCCCTTCTTCTATGAGCCTGTCGGGATCTTCCAACAACGGAACAGAATGTCCCTCTTGCAGCTCAGTAATTGCTTGTGCGCGCAGCGCATCAACGTTTTTATCACGACGGAAACGACGATACGTGTCCTTGTATAATTGCTGTAAACGCTTTGGATTTACTTGCTTGTTACCTTCATAATATTCCAGGGCGACTTGACCGATTGACCAGGTAGCTGCACCTGCAATTGCACCTGCCACAAAATCACCTCCAAATGGGACGGCTTTCGCAGCTTGCTGAGCCAGATAACGTAAACCCAATCCACCACCAATAGTAGCAATCAATTCACGTGCATGCTTCTTCGCATCGGCATTGTCCATCGGCTCACCATATAAAGCTGCCAGACGTAATACCAGACGAATCTGCGTTCCCAAAAGAATAGGAATATCTATAAATGGAATCGGTTCTAAGCCAGCGGCCAGGCTTACCAATGTGGCATTACGAATAATTCTTTGCGCCGCAGCGCGCCGATATGCGGGCAACTCACGGCCAATAGCCAGTGCAGCTTCTGGGCTGGCTTCAATAATTACCGGGATCAACTCTTCAGCGATATTTTCGCCAGTTTTAGCAGAGACAGGAATAACACCAGGGGCTTCTAATAAAACAGCGACTTCTGTTGCCAGTTGATCGCCAGTTTCTCCTCTTTTGAGCTCATCGATTTTATTCACAGCTACGACCGTTGGCTTTTCAAAGCGTTTGATCACGTTATACAACTCGCGATCTGATGTCTGCAAGCCCTTTGAAGCATCTATCAAAAACACAATCACACTTGCCTGATCCATACCACTTTCCATTACATCGGGCAAATGTCCTGGAGTATCTACCAGCGTAAAGGGACCAAAGTCAGTGCGCACTAATGTTCGTGTCGTACCAGCCTGGGGGGATGCTGGAGATAATGTCTGTCCTTTAAGGGTATTAAACAGTGTACTCTTACCAGTGTTCGGCTGTCCAACCAGAACAACAGTATTATTAAGACCATCAAGTACTTCTTGTTGTGCTAACTTCCAGTTAACAGCTTTCATCAGCCCTTGAACCATTGAGATATTCGCTGGCAGGTTGCGCAGCGTATGAATACTGAAATCCTTCAGAGTTTTCGGTTGATTCCGCTTGCGGAATATACTGGCAGTCAGATCATTTCTCAATTTTTCACTACTGCCCTGGGTATTTGCTATTTGTTTTTTATTAGCCATGCTCAACTTCCTTCCCTGACGTTGTTTAATGAAGTTTCTTTATATCAACATGCCACAAGTACATTTTTTATTGTACCGCCCTGATATATTTCGCTAACAATGTTTACAACAATAGTACGAGCATATATAAGGACACGTTTCATGGAGAACGATAAGTCATCCTATAAAGTTTGTCTCCAGCCAAATAATGATGCTTTGATTCTAGCATACCGCATAGCCTCAAGCTAAAAAAATAGACTAATCGGTTCGTCTTATCTCATCCATAGGAGCTTACAGGCCCCATCACATACCCGACACGCATGAAAAAAGAAGAATCTTTCTTGACACATCGATACAATTTCTGCCATAATCGTGTCAGGAAAATTACACATCGAAGTATATTCTTTTCACTTCATCGTTTTTCTGCAGAAGAGGCGTTATTATGCAAAATATACCCATGCGCAATGACTCAGCAGATCGAGAATATGAGGCTGGTTATACGCGCATTATGTGGCTGGCTGATCGGGCTCATCAACATGGTTGGCGCTTGAGTGAGCGCCAACTAATTCACGAAATCATTCAACGGGAGAGAGCGGCACAAATCCGCGAAAAAAGCTCCCTTCCCATTGTTGGTACTGAAGTGCATTCCGCAGCCTGGAATCATGGACAAGCTGATGCTTTGCGTGCTTTGCTACGCGGTCAACGGGAATCCAATGCTTAACCATTTTATCCTATCATTTTTTTACAGACACATATAGCCATCAAAAAATATGCCTGGATTGCAATAACCCTCATTAAGGATCTATCCAACAATCGTTAATGAGGGATGCCAGGCACCATTCGCTCCCCCCCTCGTTCTTCTCCTGTTGCTTCTTCAACTTTCGCCAGGTACAATATCCATACCCTATTCATTATGCCGCTCTATTCTCCTGTTCGAATAGACCCGATTGCAGCAACAGCTTGCATATGCACTGAAAAGTTATCGAGAGAAAGAAACAACACTCATGAATCTCACAACACCTATTTACTCCGGTCCTCAACCAGGTTCACCAGAGCAAGTAAACGCCATTATTGCTGAAATACGACGTCTCTATCCAGGGGCAACCTGCTCGCTCAACTTTACCAATCCCCTGGAACTTTTGCTTGCAACGCAATTATCCGCACAGTGTACTGATGAACGCGTAAATATTGTTACGGCCAAACTTTTCAAGAAATATACCAATGTTGAAGATTTTGCAGCGGCCAGCCAGGAAGAATTGGAGCAAGATATTCGCTCGACAGGCTTTTATCGCAATAAAGCAAAAAATATACGTGCAACTTGCCAGCGTTTGATTACTGAGTATAATAGTGAAGTTCCCCACACGATGGAGGAACTATTGACGCTACCTGGAGTAGCCCGTAAAACAGCCAACGTGGTGTTGGGCAATGCCTTTGGTATCGTAGTTGGTTTTGTAGTTGACACGCATGTGGGGCGCCTTGCCCGGCGATTTGGCTGGACGACAAATACTGATCCGGTCAAAATCGAACAGGAGTTAATGCTGATTGTTCCCAAAGACGATTGGCTTGATCTCTCTCACTTGTTAATTTTTCATGGTCGAGCTATCTGTGATGCTCGCAGGCCGCTTTGTGAACAATGTACCATAGCCTCACTCTGCCCATCAGCATTTATCGCTGCCCCGATACGTAGTACAACTAAAGAGAATAAGAAAAACCAGCTATAAAAAGCACTGCTACACACGTATCCATAATGCGCCGGGCAAAACCGCGGCATCGATCATCGTTACGCGCGACTCCTCGCCATCCGCTTGCATAGTCGCACCTTGCTTGCTCTCAATATGCACTGTTTTTGCACGGTAAAAGGTCACTTCGGGCTCACCAACATGTTTCCCTTGTCTGACACCAGGAAACAATCGCAAGACTCTCTTGATGGGCATGTACTCTACCACACAAATGTCCAGGAAACCATCGGTATGATCAGCAACAGGATTAATTCTGAAACCAGCGCCATAGGCGGGTCCATTGGTAACAGCAAGCAAGATATAGCGCTTCTCATGCGTTTGTGAAACCTTGCCAGCGTCAAAAAGAAAGGTCAACCAGGGGCAACGATGAAAATGAAAGAGAAGTTGCCATAATGCCGCAACATAGTATAATTGAGCACCACTCATCAGCGGTATATTTTTCATCTGATTGGTCATAGCACCTATTTCTGCATCAAGACCGATGCTAAAACCATTCGCAAAATAGCTATTGTTCACGCGACCTGCGTCTACATCTATCAATGTTCCATTAAAGGCATGCTCAATCGCTTCCAATGGTGCATGTGGAAGTTTTAAAGTATTCCAGGCAAAATCATTGCCTGATCCCGCCGCCACAATCCCTAATGGAACCCGCCTTCCAGCAGTGAGCAAACCATTTACTACTTCATGAATTGTTCCATCACCACCTACAACTATTATTGAACGATTTGCCATCGCTGCCTGCTGGGCCAGGTCTTTTGCTTCTCCCGGCGCCCGTGTCTCTCTATATTCTGCCTGATGCGAGACTATATACTGTTGAAGCAAATCCTGATATACTCGCATACGTCCTCGGTTCGCGGCAGGATTAAGAATGATGAGAGGATTCCCAATGGGAGTAGATGCCTTCATTGGCAACAACTCCTTCCAAGTTGAATTATAGACGATACTCTGTCATGATATTCACTACTACTTATCCTTAACTAGGACAACTATCTCGTCTCGCTTGATTATGTAAGAGCCTTATTTTATGCTGCAGTAAGCTTTAAAACTATAAGAGATACACATGTCGAGCATTTTCATTCCATAGTTTACGCTTTGCCACCACAGACAAATCAGCCGTCACAACATCTAAAGCCTCTACCCAACGTGGATAGCTCGTTGTTTCCAACACAACGGGCCAATCACCACCGAAAAGCACACGGTCTTCTCCAAAAGATGCTATCACATGGCTCACATATGGGGCGAGATCTTCAATCTGCCAATGCTCATGGTCTGCCTCAGTCACCAGACCACTAATCTTACACACAACATTGGAGAAGGCCGCCAGAGCCTTTATGTCGTCATACCAGGGCTCTAATATATGTCCTTGAATATCGGGCTTCCCAATATGATCCAAAATAAAAGTTGTTTCGGGACAGGCACACACCAACTCAACCATACTGGACAATTGACCATGACGCACACAAATATCAAAAGAGAGCTGATATTCCGCGAGAAGTTGCACACCCCGCACAAAGTCAGGCCGCAAACCATATGCGCTATCTGCTTCAGATTGCAGTAAACGACGTACCCCTTTTATTAAAGGGCTTATTTGCACCAATGTATCCAGATAGGCACGCACTCTTTCTCCAAATTCAAGCGGAGCATGCGCGACAATGCCCAGTAAACGTGAATCTTTGGCTGCTTGTTCTGCGGCCCATTTTGCTTCCGCTAAAGCATAATGGGGATCTACATCCACCTCGACGTACACCATACCTTCCACAGAGACTCCCTGTGTATACTGTTGATATTCTTGTAAACCATAACGCCTGTTCAAAAGCTCTGTATCATCCAACCAGGGAATACGAAAATGTTCGGGGTCCCACAAGTGCACATGAGCATCCAAAATTGGGAAATCAGGCATACTATTCACACCTTTCAATGTTTCTACGTTGCAACATCAAAATCAATTCAAGCAGTCAAATGGATAGTATTACTCACCACTGCTATCCGCTAGTAATAGTGGGCGTAGCAAAAAAAACGTCGGTTAGAATCATAACATATTTCATTCATCTAAAGTGGGAAAAGAGCTCATTTCACGATAGAGAAAAGAGCTTTCTCACACTTCAACTTCACATATTTCTCAAATATGATAAAGACTCTATTATCCCTGTATGCGAGGACGATATTGGATCGCTTCGGCGACATGGTTAGCAGCAATAAGATCACTGTTGGCTAGATCAGCAATGGTCCGGGCCAATTTCAGCACGCGGTGGTAAGCCCGAGCAGAAAGATGCATCTGTTGCATAGCAGCCTTCAACAACTTCTCTCCACCACTATCCACTCCGCAGAACTCCTGGATCTCGCAAGCACCCATATCAGCATTGCAGGTTAATCCAGTCGCTTGGAGACGTTGCAACTGGCGTTCACGGGCTTGCTGGACACGCATCTGGATAGTCACCGATGACTCGACGTTGCGCTTATCCGCCAGTTTCTCATAATCTACCCGTGGCACCTCAATATGAATATCAATACGATCCATGAGCGGGCCACTGATACGCTTTTGATAGCGTGTAATAGCCAGTGCCGAACACGTACATTCACGAACAGGGTCACCATAGAAGCCACAAGGACAAGGATTCATGGCAGCAACTAACATAAAATTTGCAGGATAGGTAATACTTCCCTGGGCACGAGAGATGGTGACAATTTTATCCTCTAGCGGCTGCCGCAAAACTTCCAATACATTCTTTCCAAACTCAGGTAACTCATCCAGAAAGAGCACGCCACGATGAGCCAGGCTAATCTCACCTGGTCGTGGCATACGTCCACCTCCGACCAGGCCAGCATGACTGATAGTATGATGGGGAGCCCGAAATGGACGCTGACGCACCAATGGAACATCTGAAGAAAGCATGCCACTTACACTATATATTTTCGTTACATCTAAGGCTTCTTCAATAACCATGGAAGGAAGAATAGAAGGCATTGAGCGAGCTAGCAATGTCTTACCAGAACCTGGAGAGCCACTCATTAATACATTATGTCCACCGCTGGCCGCGACTTCTAAAGCACGCTTCACATGTTCCTGACCTCGTACTGCTGACATATTCTGTCCACTATACATTTCCTCGATATTGAGCAAAGATGCATCACGCTTATATTGCTGTATCAGTACGCTTCCATTTAAATGCTCTATCAATTGCCGCAATGTCTCAACCGGATAGATCTCAATACCCTCCACCAACGTTGCCTCCAGCGCATCTATAGCAGGAACGAAGACAGTTTTAATATGCTTCTCGCGTGCGAGAGACACCATTGGCAACACGCCATTGGTATGGCGTACACTACCATCCAGCGATAACTCTCCCAGGAACAGAGCACCCTCTATCTGCTCATGCTTAACCACTTGCTCAGAAGCCAGGAGAATCCCTATCGCTATCGGCAAATCATAGACGGGGCCTTCTTTACGCAAATCGGCCGGCGCTAGATTTACAGTAATACGTTTGAATGGAAATGTACAACCACTATTTTTGATAGCTGCACGCACACGATCTTTAGCTTCATTCACTGCAGCATCAGGCAAACCCACAATCGCAAAGGCTGATAACCCAAATGCCAGATCCACTTCTACCTCGATCAGAGCACCTTCTAAACCAACGACAGCACAGCTACGAGCCATTGCCAGCATATTTACTATCCTCCTACCAGATAAGATGCTTACCATTTCTACCTCTACTTTATATAATGCGTATCGTGGTGCGTTATCTGGAAATATTTGCAAGAAAGATCATATTTTCCACCAATGTTGGTGCCATTTGCGTGCAGTAAGCAGAGCCTGTTGTGTTTCCTGGCTAAAAATAGTCTGACAACGAAGCAACTCATTTGAAGTAGCATATAAATCAACGATGCCCAGATCGACTCCAACCAGGGCTTCAACAATGGCTGCCGTACAATAAGGGACATAGGGAGCGCTATAGCCCCCCTCATGGCACATAAGCAATCTTCCAGCACAAATATTCTCAGAAAATTCAAGCAGGCATCTGGTAAGATTTCGATATCCATCCATAGTCATCATCATCTGTGCCAGTGGATCAAGCCAACTAGCATCCTGACCGGCAGAAACAAGCACAAGTTGGGGACGATACAGGGTTCCAATCGGTACAATAATCTGTTCAAAGGCTGCCAGGTAGCCTACATCTCCCGTACCTGGCGGCAGAGGAATATTGACAGTATAACCTCTACCCGCATCAATACCTACCTGATCCAGATTACCGCCAGAGGGAGGGAACCAATCATGTTGATGGAGTGAGACAAATAATATTCCTGGATCAGCATAAAAAGCATCCTGGGTACCATTCCCATGGTGAACGTCCCAATCTACAATCATAATCCGTTCCAGCCCCAAAACACGTCTGGCGTACTGTGCAACCAGAGCGACATTATTAAAAAGGCAAAATCCCAATGCCTGATTGTGGGTAGCATGGTGACCAGGAGGACGCAATAAAGCATAGGCATTTCGCACTGTCCCGTCCAACACCGCCTGCACAGCGTTCATCGCACCACCAGCAGCATATACCGCAGCATCAAATGAACCAGGACTGAGCACAGTATCTTCGTCAATCTCACCCCAGGAGGCGGTCAATGGCCCGGTAACACCCTGGTATGAAAGCTCTCGTATACCAACAATGTATTCACGAGTATGACACATAAGTAACTCATCTTCCGACGCCGCACGGGCGGGTATTGGGATCATACGTGCCGTCAGCTCAGCACCATCCAAAAACTCTTTGGTGCGCCGGATAATTGTGAATGCTGACGGATGCACTTCAGGAGATACTTGAAATGAGCCTTCACGCATGTTCACTTTATCTTCGACACCGGTATCGTGAGCCAAAAAACGTTTATCATAGACCAGGCCAGAGCCAGATGTGGCTGACATAACAAAACATTCCTCTCTACATGTTATAAAATTATTAAAATTTTTACATACCTCAAAAACAGCTCTCGCAATGTACGCATCATTACTTTATCATATACGAAATTTCTGTCTGTCTATCCTACCAGTTAAGCCATTAAAAACGCTTAGATGATGGAGAGAAACACAATAAAATCCACTATGTGAGGACATCTCACAATGCTCTCATTAAGTAGTCCTAGAGGCAGTCAATGACGTGTACATGTTCTACGAACTGGTGTATAATGCGAATGCTAGTGTGAAAACGGCCTGGACACCAAAAAACAAGGGACCTTATTTATTCATTGGTAACAACACATTGTCTGCTTAACTATACGAAGAGTTGTCTCCTCGTCACGTACTTTAATTCACACACGAACAGTTTATATTTTTAGCCACTTACTTAAATTTTGATCCCGGTACGGATCATCAACCGTCACCACCAGGGGATTATATGGGTAAAAGAGGATAGATGTTGCTATTTCACATTCTCAGCCCCCAATAAGTTCAATGTTCCCCGTTCACAAAACAAACAGAAACATTTTCTGGAGGCACGAATGATAGAGACAATCCCATCAGGTACGATTGTGCATGGACGTTATCGTATCGAACGTGTGTTAGGAAGTGGTGGCTTTGGTCACGTCTACCTGGCACATGACCTGATGACAAACCAACAATCTGCGGTGAAGGAATATTTAGTAACCGGTGCAAGCGGACAAGAGCAACTAAAACATGAGGCTCGCGTGCTTAGCCAGTTACACCATCCGAATCTGCCAGCATTTCTCGATACCTTTATGGAACGGGGCCGCTATTATGTAGTCCTCAGCTATATTGAGGGCGACGATTTAACCGACATCGTCCGATTAATACGGCAACGCAATGATATTATTCCAATCCCACAACTGTTGAGTTGGATCTTATCTATTTGTGATGGCGTTATGTTTATGCATAGCCAGCGCCCCATCGTCATTCACCGCGATATTAAGCCTGATAACATTCGTATTACTCCTAATGGCACTGCGGTACTGGTAGATCTGGGCAATGCTAAAGCAGTCGCTGATGGCGCACGTACGCTTTTCTTCATTCGTCACCAGGGAACTCCTGGCTATGCACCACCAGAACAATATCCTGGTGGAACGGGCACGGATGCTCGTTCTGATGTCTATGCGCTGGGGGGAACGCTCTTTTTCGCCTTAACAGCTAATGAACCTCCAAGTGTCTCTACGCGTAATCAATCTGTCCAACAGGGACAACGGGATTTGCCATATTTACAAGATTACCTGGCGAACAATCCTCCGGAGGAGAGTCCCGAGGCCCATGCTGCACGGCAGTTCAGGCTCGGTGTTTCAAAACCCGCCAAGCCTGCACCACGTCATTCGCGGCATATTGCACAACTTGGCGCACTCTCACCAGAAATACTGAATGCATTAAACCGCATTATTCAAAAATCGATGGCTCTGCGCCCACAAGATCGCTACCAATATGTAGCAGATTTCGCCAATGATTTAAAAAATGTGATTGCTGCACTACCACAACCACCAAACAGACCGCGGGATCCCAATAGTACCCAACCCGATCTGGCAGAAATGTATGATGCATTACAGGCAGGAAGACAACAAGTTCAGCCACCGGTCACGTCTCCTTCCCAACTGCAACCCCAACAAATGGGGACACGTATGTGCCCTCAATGTCAGAATACGCTATCGCCTACAGCCGCATTCTGCCCACGTTGTGGCTTACAATTGCGACAATCTGGCAATCCTGGCAATCCACCGAATGCGCACGCAAGCGTTGAGATGGCCCTACCTGATCAGACACTGATAATGTCGCAGGAGCAGATGCGACAAGCTGCTTCAACACCTGCCCTGGCTCAAAGCAGGAGCAATAGGACATCAGCCCCCTCTGTCATACAACCTGATTATCAACAGTATGCAAATACATCCTCTCAGGCACAGGCTATGGTGATGTCGGCTCCAGTATTGCAGCCACATCTCACTTCAGGGGATCATACAGCACAACCCAATAAATTCCCCAATGGAAGCCAGATAAATACAAGACTGCTTGTGATTGGTGGACTTACAATCCTGGTCCTACTGCTGATTATTGTCTTTTTCCTGCTCCATCATGGTTAGACACTGCTCCATTTAGCACAGGCAGTAGTCTAACCAGGCTGACCTTCCGCATATCCAATACGGCTTAGCTTCAGACAAACATGCGTCAGTGGTTTAGTCCCACATTTCAGAGAACGTGCGGCGAACACGATTAAGCCAGGCAGGCAACGATGTCGCCCATGCCAGGTACTCCATGATATCGTCAATCACCATTCCTTCAGTTTCTTCTTCGGCATACACGAGATCTTCTAGTGGTCCATTCAAAGTAACCACTGGCGCGATTAACATCAATGCATCCACCAGTAAACTTGCTTCGCCTTTTACAGGAGGACATAGTTCACTATAGCCTTCAAGAAAACTCTGCACACGTTCGGGATCAAAGCCACGCTTGACCAGAGGTGGGGTCGCATCGCTACCAGGTAGCCAGGCCAATCCACTGAAGTAAAAGAGGGCATAGGCGACTTCAAAGATGCGCTTTTCCCAGCGTGCCGCCTCTAAACCTGTCACTGCGCTGACCCCAAAGGGTCCAAAGCGCAGATTCAAAGCGTGATAGTCCCCATGAATATGAAATTCCGGCAGGTTATGATGGCTACCAATGGACATCATAGCTGCGGGCAAAACCGCCTCCCACTGGTCTGCCCATTCGGCCAGAGCAGAAGAGATAGCCTGCAGGGATGTATCATTGGCACGATTGCGAGCAAGGTTCAGATATCCTTGCACGATACTGCCAACCTGCGCTTCCGCAGGCCAGTGGTGTGGCGTTCCCTGATATTGCTGTGACGTTTGATGGATACGCCCCAACATGGTGCCCGCAGACTTCACCCAATCAATACTACGCAGGCTGCCTGTACTAAAGAATTCTCCGCCAATCTGTTGCTGAATCTCAAAGAAATCCTCTCCCAGTTGAACGGTTGGTTCTCCCTGTGGGGTCAGTAACAACGACGGTACCGGAATACCAGCTTGTCGCAAATGCTGTTGAAAGGAGTACCGAAAGTGTGGATCTTCTCCCATTGGTCCTTCAGGGCGCTCGCGCAGCACATATTTCTGTCCATCGATTTCGATCAGTAAACTTAAATTGTCGGTGTGTAATGTTTCTAGCGGTCCTGAGTTTTTCCAGCTAGAAACGCCGAAAGCCTGCATGACCATGTTAAGATCAAGCAGGTTTTCTTCTGTGTTGGTATGATTAAATTCATTCATCAGTTGTCGGTTTCATCTACTCCTTTTAAATCTCAACTGGAAGATCTTGACGTATCCCCCATTCATTCCAGGAGCCATCATAGTTCGTCAATTGTGGATAACCCAGCATGGCAAGACTAAAAAGAACGCTAGTGGCAGCAACACCACCATTACAGTACGCCACGACACGTTGCGCAGGGTCAATATGAGCCTCATCGATGATCTGCTTCAACTCTTCCTCTGAACGAAACGTGCCATCAGCAGGATTAATCAATTCCTCACGTGGTAAGCTCAACGCGCCTGGAATGTGTCCCGCGCGACCAGCGCCCCGCACCACAGTACCATTATATTGTCCACTATCACGCGCATCCACCAGTGTTACCCCTTGCTTCCCCAGCATAGACAGAACATCTTCAGCGCTCGCACGCAATTGAGGTTGCCGACGTGGTGTAAAGGTTGCCGCAGGATAAACTGGTTGCTCACTGTCCAGAGGTCGTCTTTCTCTCATCCATTTGGGCAGTCCACCATTGAGCACCACTACTCGTGTATGTCCATAATAAGTAAGTGCCCACCAGAGACGGGTAGCAAACTGTGAAGCGGGATGCGCATCGTAAGCGACTACAAGATGTTCATCACCAATACCAACCCGTTGCATCGCTTCCGCAAAATGTTCCGGCAACGCAATCTGCGCCTCAACGGGATCATTGTGATCTACAATATCTTGTGTCCAATCGATATAAACGGCACCAGGAATATGGGCCTGCGCATATTCCTCAGGGGCGCCAACATAGACTGCCTCCTGGGCACCATCTTTCACAACTGTGCGCACATAACCACGCATATCTACCATGCGCACTGCCGGATCATGTAAATGATTTTCGAGCCAATCTGTCTCAACTAAAAATCGTGAGCGCTCTTCCTGTCCCATTGTACATCTACCTCTCTACGCGAACAAACCGGCCGCATCGGGATTATCAGTACTCACAAAATGCGCAGGCGCACCCATTACGGTCAATGACTTTACGTCAAGAATACGCATTGATGAGTTAGGTGTCTGCGTTGTAATATAGCGCTGAACAGTTAAGCCTAGAGGACGCGCCAGGATGAGCGATGCAGTAGAGGCTAATATGACATTATTCGCGGTGCTATATGGACGGCGCATTTTCGCAACCGCCATCGACGATAGCCCTGTCAATAAACCTGCCACAGCAAGATTTGTGCCACAGCGCTCGTGCACAGCTAATTCTGGTTGTGTTGTACGCAATAATTGTAACGCTTCATCGGCAGCAGGACGAATAGCAGCAGTCGGCAAATCTCCAAATACAAAAAAGCCGGCGGCAAAAGAAATACCGGATAAACGTACTTCGGGATATTTACGGGAAAGGAGCACAATTGTAGCATGCTCAAGGGCGTGATTCTGCTTGACAGCACCGCCTAACAGCATTTGTTGTGCTACCTGGACAACAGGATTAATGGAACTCATAATACTTGTCCTTCCATAGGAGCATGCGACCGCCTGTTTTTCAGCGTTCTAAGAGGTCGCAAAAATTGATCTTCACAACGTAAGGACCGTCAATGCATCATACCATAACCCACAACTTACGGACCATACGCTATATTAAATACGACTATCTCGTCCCCAAAGTTGATTACATCCCCATCATTGAGCACGACCGGCTGAAAAACACGCACACTATTGACCAACGTCCCATTCGAGCTCCCCACATCATCCAGATACCAATGCCCATCCGCGAACCAGAGGCGCGAGTGACGCCGCGATACTGAGCGCCCAGAAATAATCAGATCGTTGCCATTGGTACGTCCAACCGTTGTCACATCCTGATGAAACCGATAGGAGCGCCCTTTCGCTGAACCGGTCTGAATGGTCAAACGCGCCAGCACAGGGCGACCATTGACCATAAAAGTATCATTACTGGCGCGCGAATTTGCTAGCTCATCCCCACAGGTCGTACAGTAAAGGCGCGAACTGGGATTGACGGCGCCACAACGGAAACAGGTTACAGATGCGGCAGGATTACCACCCGCCTGCCCATGGTAAGGTCCACTTTGATTATACCCACCAGGCTGATTAGATACTGGTGAGACACGATAGAGACGGGGCAGAGATAAATTGGATGCCGCCAGCGCGCTCGTCAAAGCATCTATGACCATATCCGCCGCTTGATAGCGATCATCAGCATGTTTGGCTGTCATTTTTTGCACAACCTGTATCACAGGAGCAGGTACGCCCTCACTCACCAGACGCTCGACTGGCAACGGCTCGTTAATATGCTTTACCGTGACCGTTAAAGGACTATCGGCGGTAAAGGGTACGCGACCAGTCAGACAATGAAACAGGACAATCCCTAGCGAATAAATATCGCTACGGCGATCTACCTTCTGTCCCATACCCTGCTCAGGAGACATATATTGCGGTGTTCCAATCCCCGTCCCAACACGTGTCAAACTGGTGGATTCCTCAAGTAATTTAGCGATACCAAAATCTGAGAGCAAGAGATGCCCATCACGGCGTAGTAGCATATTAGCAGGCTTGACATCTCGGTGCACAATACCATTGCGATGGGCACAATCCAGTCCTTCGGCTGCCTGGATAATAAAGTCTATTGCTACAGGTACTGGTAATGGAGATTTTAGGCGATCTTTAAGCGTCCCACCATCCACGTGCTCCATCACAATATACGTAATATTATCCTGTTCACCAAAATCATGTATTTGCACGATATTCGGATGCGCCAGCTTCGCTACTGAACGCGCTTCTTGTACAAAACGCTTCACGAAGATAGGATCTCGCGCATGATAAGCTGGCAAGACCTTAATGGCGACATAGCGGTCCAGCGTCGGCTGATATGCTTTGAACACGGTCGCCATTCCGCCGACACCGATACGCTCAACGATTTGGAACTGACCTAATGACTTGCCAATAAGCGAATTGATATCACCGCTGTTCCCTGCTTGTTGAGGATAATTATTTCCTGACTGCATTACCCTGAAGGCTCCCTCTGTTCTTGCCGTGTGTGATCTATAACCATACCAGCATATCCACTCCCGGCAATATACCTCGCAATGGCGTTTATGTGAGACTTCACCTTTAGCTAACCAGTAGCGATGCCTGAATCTGGATCATCAGACATCGTCACCGGCAAGTTATTTCAAATAGTGGTTCTTCTCTAGTCCCCTGATTATACAGGTATAAACGCATCATGTCGAGAGAAACAGGGCATTGACTTATCCTTCAAGTAGCAGAGACTCTGGATCTTCGATCAGTTCTTTTACCGTTGTCAGGAAACGCACTGCCTCACTCCCATCGACAATACGGTGATCATAAGAAAGTGCAACATACATCATAGGGCGAATAATGACAACCCCATCCAGTGCTATTGGACGCTGCTCTATCTTATGCATGCCCAGAATACCTACCTGAGGAGCGTTTAAAATTGGTGTCGATAGTAATGAGCCGAAGACACCACCATTCGTGATTGTAAAGGTGCCTCCCTGCAAATCGGCCAGGGAGAGTGTATTCGCCCGCGCACGCTTTGCAAGGTCAGCTACCTCACGTTCAATCTGTGCGAAACCCTTGCGGTCAGCATTGCGCACCACGGGGACAACTAAGCCCTCATCTGTAGAGACCGCAATGCTGATATCATAATAGTGCTTGAGGATGATATCATTTCCCTGAATTTCAGCATTGAGACGGGGATAAGCCTTTAAAGCACCGACAACTGCCCGTGTAAAGAAGGACATAAAACCAAGGGAGACATTATGCTTCTCTTTAAAGGCATCTTTACGACGACTTCGCACATCCATGACCGCGCTCATATCAATCTCATTGAAGGTGGTGAGCATAGCCGCTGTATGCTGCGCTTCAACCAGACGCTGTGCAATCGTTTGCCGGCGGCGAGACATACGTATACGCTCCTCACGCCGATCACTGCTGTCTAATACAGCTTGAGGGGCTGGCGGCGTCACCGGACGTGGTTGCGGCGCTACAGCCTGTGTTTCAACTACAGGAGGCTGTTTGGCTTGTCCCTGGACATTCTGCTCTAAATAGCTGACAACATCATCTTTCGTGACACGCCCATGGGGACTGCTACCGCGTACTTGCGCAATATCAACATGATGCTCGGCAGCAATACGGCGTGCCAATGGCGAAGGCGGACGTTGAGCATCAGCAAATGGAGCTGTACCAGATGCCACTGATTGATCTCGCATACCATTTTGTTGTGACTTTGCTTCTGCTGGAGCGGCTGCTATCTTTTCAGCTGGCACGGCTCCATTGCTGGCAACTGACGCACCTTCACCAATCACACAGATCGCCTCACCCACCGCAACCACATCACCGATCTGCTTCAACACTTTCTGGAGCACGCCATCCTGCTCAGCGTTTACTTCAACATTGATTTTATCAGTCTCAAGTTCAGCAAGGGTGTCGCCACGTTTAATCGTGTCACCCTCTTTTTTTAGCCAGGATGCGATTGTCGCATCTACAATAGATTCACCTAGTTCAGGGACTCGAACTTCAATGGACATAGTTTCCTCCGGGCTGCTTTAGTGGTAAATGGGAGGCTTCGGCAACGATTTGCTCTTGCTCTGCTATATATAAATCCCAGAAGCCTGCGGCTGGACTCGATCGCTCAGGACGAGAAATGATATTCACGGTAACGGTGGGAGCTACAATTTCTGATAAACGAGGCAACATATAACTCCATGCACCCATATTCCGTGGCTCTTCTTGTACCCAGACAACTTCATGTGCATTGGGATAGGTATTCAAGATGCGCTTGATTTCTTCGCCAGGGAATGGATAGAGCATTTCAACTCGTACAATCGCGATACCTTCATTATGAGCATGACTATTATGTGCAAGCAAGTCAATAGCAATTTTACCGGTACATAGGACTATTCGCCGCACTTCGTCCGCTTGCCGACGCGCCTTCTGATCGTCTATAACAGGTTGGAAACTTCCCTGAGCAAGATCTTCTAAGTGCGAGGCTGATTGAGCATTACGGAGTAGCGCCTTGGGTGACATAATCACTAACGGTCGTGGATAGGTCTTCAAATTGTGCGCCTGCAAACGCAAAAGATGATAATATTGAGCTGCAGTTGAACAATTTGCGACACGCCAGTTATCCTGTGCGGCCAATTGAAGATAGCGCTCTAAGCGTGCGCTTGAGTGCTCTGGTCCCTGTCCCTCATATCCATGAGGTAACAACAAGACGAGTGATGAATTTTGCTTCCACTTTGCCCGACCTGAAGCAATAAATTGATCAATAATAACCTGGGCAACATTGGAGAAATCGCCAAATTGAGCTTCCCATAGGACAAGGGTATCAGGCGCATGGATACTATATCCATATTCAAAACCGAGCGCGCCTACTTCACTCAACGGACTGTTATAAATGGAAAATGATGCCTGAGAATCAACCAGATGTTGCAATGGAATATAAATCTCATTGTTGTCCGTATTGTGAAGGACCGCATTGCGATGGCTAAACGTGCCCCGCTCGACATCCTGTCCGGTAAGACGAATTGGTGTACCATCAGCCAGGATAGAAGCAAACGCTAATGCTTCGGCCTGACCCCAATCTATACCACCCTCAGGTCCCAAAGTTGTAGCTCTGCGCTGCAAAATACGCGCCAGTTTCGGATGCGGCGTAAAGCTTTTCGGCCAGCTTAATAATTCCTCATTATAGGCTCGTATTTGTTCAGCAGGAACCTCAGTAGCGGTTGCCAGTACAGGCTTTTGCCGCTTACGCTTTGGATCAGGACGCTCCTCAACCGCATAAGCACCGCTATCAGCCTCTTGCTTCGCCTGCTCCAATGTTGCCATTGCTTCGACAACCAGTTCATCAACCTCTTCTTGCTGGATCAAGCCTTGTTTTACAAGCATTCGAGCATAGATTTCACGCACCGTAGGATGAGCACGAATGATATCGTACATCTTTGGCTGCGTAAACGCAGGTTCATCGCCTTCGTTATGTCCCCACCGTCGATAGCCAACTAAATCAATCAACACATCTTTATGAAATTGATCTCGATAGGCATGGGCGATACGTACCGCTGTTAAACAGGCATAGGGATCCTCGGCATTTACATGAATAATTGGAATACTAAAACCCTTTGCCAGATCGCTTGCAAAAGGCGTTGAGCGGCTATCTTCGGGATCAGTGGTAAAACCAAGTTGGTTATTGGCAATAATATGAATAGTGCCACCTACCCAATAGCCACGTAAATGCCAGAGGTTCATTGTTTCAGCGACAACGCCTTCGCCCGGGAAAGCAGCATCACCATGAATCAGGATCGGCAACGTTTTGTCAACATCCTGCAACGGCGCACCTGCTACGATGCGTATTTCCTGCGAGGCCCGGGCGATCCCTTCAACCACAGGATTAATAAACTCCAGATGGCTGGGATTGGGTGGGAGTACAACCTTCAAATCCACTGCTGCACCTTCACCAAAGATATGTTCAGCTCCCAGATGATATTTCACATCACCAGTCCATCCATATCCAAAACTGTCGGTAAGTGGAATTCCTTCCTCGTGCTTTGAGTGTGAAAATTCCGCCAGAATCGCAGCATATGGCTTGCCTAAGACGTGGGCCAGCACATTCAGCCGACCACGATGTGCCATACCTATGACAACTTCTTTGGTCTCAGAATCGATTGCGCCTCCAATGATCTCATCGAGCATTGGCAAGAGCATATCCATGCCTTCAATAGAAAAACGCTTCTGTCCAGCGAAAGTTTGATGCAAATAACGTTCAAACGTTTCTACCTGCGTTAAACGCTTCAAAAATTTTCGGGCTCCCGCCACACTGGGATCTCGATGATACAGGTTTAAACCAACAGCATCGCGCAACCAGCGCCGCTCATCTGGACTCTTTACCTGATCAAACTCATAACTTATGGTGCCTGAATACATACCCTTCAGAGCATCTATCGCTTCCAGTGCGTTCTCTACACCTTCCGCTGAATGGCCTCCAATCGCCTTGGGAGAAAGTTGCTCTAAATCCTCCTTCGTCAAACCATAGGTTTCAGGCTTGAGCGCTGGATCACCTAATGGCTCACTTCCCAATGGATCTAAATGCGCTCCTAAATGCCCCTTTTCACGCAAGGCATGAGCATAGGTAGAAGCGGCTACAATTTTTACAACTTGATTACGTGAGAAAGCTGGCGTGTTTTCATGATCAATAGACGGCTTTGCGGTATCCTGCGTGCTTTGTTTCTTCTGTAGTGATGCATCCGCCACATCTTCCGGGGTCCAGGTCTCAAAAATGGCACGTGTCGCGGCATCGACCGATGCAGGATCTTGCTGATAACGTTCAAAGAGTTCAAGAACGTAACCCGCATTGGGACCATAATAGCTTTCTAGATTTTGCATAATATTCCTTAGGTTACCTTCACACGAGTTAGTATAACTTACGGAACACGAAATTGAGGAATGAGCCTCGTTGCTCGTGTCTTCTATCCAGGTATTGTATTCTACCATTTACTATGGTATCATAGCTTTACCATACTCCAAAATATTCACGGTACTATAGACCGCTGAAATTAAGACGAATCGCAAGTCAATTTAGTCTCAACAGGATAGAGAGCATGCGAATAATGGAGATGCAGCAAAAAATACACAGCGAAACGCATTGTTCCTTCTCGTCAGGTAAGCTGATTGCCGAATGAGAATAGGCAGTACATCACGATAGAAATAATATCTCACAAAGGCAAAGATGGAGCGAGTAGACCGTCAAGCTTGTTACAGAGAGTCCACATATGGTGTAAGCGGATACAAGCCACGCGTCGAAAATCACTCCAGAGCCACGAGCCGAAACATACCGCCGGCCTTGCAAGGCATGGCGCAGGTGTCCTCTCTCGACATATATCCTTTTCAGATATACCCGTCGTCTATGAAGACAGATACGTGTGTAGGCGTAGTCGGCCCCTTCCCGTTATCATGAAGGCATGTAATCCGCCCGCCATTCCCGTATGCGTTCTTAACATCTACGCACCCTTACAAGACGAGCAAAACCGTTGACATGGGGAAACTCTCGCTGGGAACTGTAACGGAATACAGTGTAATGAAGTGAATTCGGCTCTGATGTTGCCGGATTAAACAGGGTGGTACCACGGGATTTCCTCTCGTCCCTTTGCGGGCGAGGGGTTTTTTTGTTGATGAAAAGGAACCGAGCATGAAAACAAAGCTCCTTTACCATACAAATAGCTTTACCTATGAGTGCACTGCCACCATTGTGGCGATTGAAGGCGATGATATCGCCCTGGATGCTACCGCTTTTTATCCAGGTGGTGGTGGACAAATGGCGGATCGTGGCATCATTACCTGGGAGAATCAGGATTATCCTGCCAGTGTCATTTCGATGCATAAAAGGAATGATATTGTCTGGCACTCCCTTGATTATCCACCACCGCCTCTGGGGACGAAAGTTGTGGGTACCATCGATTGGGATTTCCGTTATCAGATGATGCGCACCCATACTGCCTTACATATTCTTTGCGGTATCATCTGGAAAGAATTTGGTATTCAAGTCACCGGGGGACAGATGTATCCTGATCGCGCACGTATGGATTTCGCGATGGAAAATTTGGATAAAGAACGCATCAACTACATTGAAGAACAGGTCAATACAGCTATTGAAGCAGATTATCCAATTCGTGTCTATTCCCTACCGCGCGAAAAAGCATTCGCGATTCCAGATCTGGTTCGCACAAAAATCAACCTGTTACCACCTGATATCGAAGAGGTGCGCATTGTTGAAATTGTCGGTCTGGACTTACAGGCTGATGGTGGAACACACGTCAACCATACACGCGAGGTCGGTGGTATTCGCATAACTAAAACAGAGAATAAGGGCAGAATTAACAAACGTTTGGAAATTATGCTCGATTCTTACAATTCGTAATTATTTATCCCTTATTGCATTCATTGTAATACAAACATTTCGTCTGCGTGCCATTTTTTATTCGTAGCCCTTATACGCAGAGGAGGACAGAGTGTCAGTAAAAGCAAATGTATTCAATCCCGTTGTGGCAGCGGATCGTGTCGATTATCCACAGCTTGAACATACCATCCAAAACTGGTGGGCGACCCATAATATCCTTCAGCAGTATCTGCATCGCAATGAGCAGAGTGAGAAACGCTATTCTTTCCTGGATGGCCCAATTACCGCGAACAATCCCATGGGTGTGCATCACGCATGGGGCCGTACCTACAAAGATCTCTATCAACGCTTCAAAACAATGCAAGGCTATAAGCAACGCTACCAGAATGGCTTTGACTGCCAGGGTCTCTGGGTAGAGGTTAATGTTGAGCAAGCCCTCGGCCTCAAAACCAAACGGGATATTGAGGACTATGGCATCGCGGCTTTCGTGGAAAAATGTAAAGAGCGCGTCTTTACCTTTGCTAAACGCCAGACTGAGCAGTCGATTCGCCTGGGCTACTGGATGGATTGGGATAATAGTTACTACACTCTTTCAGATGAGAACAACTATACTATCTGGTCTTTCCTGAAGAAATGCCGGGAACGTGACCTGCTTTATAAAGGGCACGATGTAATGCCATGGTGCCCACGCTGTGCCACTGGTATCTCAAATATGGAGATGGAGGCTGAGGGATATAAGGAACTGACCCATCTGAGTCTGTATGTCCGCTTCCCACTGCTGGATCGACCAGGAGAATATCTACTGGCATGGACCACAACGCCCTGGACGCTAGCAGCCAATGTGGCAGCAGCCGTCAATCCAGAACTCACCTACGCAAAAGTAGAACAGGATGGCGAGTACTACTATCTCGTCGAATCATTGCTGTCGGTGCTGAAAGCGTTGAAAGGCCGCGACAAGGGCGAGTATAAGGTTGTTGAAACCCTTAAAGGCAGTGAAATGGTGGGCTGGAAATACCAGGGACCGTTCGATGAACTTCCTGCTGAAAAAGGGATCGTGCACACGGTAATCCCCTGGAAAGAGGCCAATGCCACCGAGGGTACCGGGATCGTGCATATCGCTCCTGGTTGTGGTAAAGAGGACTTTGGCCTCTCGAAGGAACTGGGACTGCCGGCAATCGCTCCCGTTGATGAGTTTGGTGTGTACAAAGAAGGCTTTGACTGGCTGACAGGCAAACAGACCAGTGAAGTCGGTCCGCTGGTTGCGGAGAACCTGACGAAAAAGGGATTGCTCTATCGCCCACAAAATTACAAGCATCGCTATCCTACCTGCTGGCGCTGCAAAACTGAGTTGATCTTCCGCCTGGTTGACGAATGGTTCATCTCGATGGATACACTCCGCTATGAAATCATGGATGTTGTGCGCCAGATCAATTGGATTCCCGCTTTCGGCTTTGATCGCGAGATGGATTGGCTGCGCAATATGGATGATTGGATGATCTCGAAAAAGCGCTACTGGGGACTGGCATTGCCTATCTTCGATTGTCAGCAATGCGGCAATTTCGAAGTAATCGGCAACCGTGAAGAGTTACAGGCGCGAGCAGTTGCGGGCTGGGAAGAGTTCGATGGTCATACCCCACACCGCCCATATATCGATGGCATCAAAATCAAATGTCAGAAGTGTGGGAATGAGGTCTCGCGCATCAAAGATGTGGGAAATCCCTGGCTGGATGCCGGTATCGTGCCTTATTCTACTATACACTATCGCACCGATCATGAGTATTGGAAACAATGGTTCCCGGCCAATTTTGTGACCGAATCGTTCCCTGGCCAGTTCCGCAACTGGTTCTACTCGATGTTGGTGATGAGTACAGTACTGGAGAAGACGGCTCCCTTCAAGACACTCTTTGGCTATGCCACATTGATGTCTGAAGATGGCACACCCATGCACAAATCCAAGGGCAATATGATTGTCTTTGATGAGGCAGCAGAACGTGTCGGATCTGATACCATGCGCTGGCTCTATGCTAATCATACACCAGAACAAAATCTGAACTTTCCCAGTATCCCTACTGATAAGGATATGCAGAAGTCGGCGGAGAGCGGCCTCCCGGTGCGCTTGAGTGAAAAGTGGATGTTGACCCGGCGTACGCTGGATAAAATCTGGAATGTTTACTGGTTCTTTGTTACTTATGCGAACATTGACCAGTTTGATCCCACCCAACATCAACTCCCAATGGCGAGTCGTAGCGAGCTAGACCATTGGATCATCTCAGAGCTACAGCAGACGATCCGCGATGTGACTAGCGGATTAGAGCAATACGATACAACGAAACCTGCCGAGGCCCTGCAATCATTCCTGGAGGACCTCTCAAACTGGTATCTACGCCGTAGCCGTGAGCGCATCTGGAAATCTCAGTTGGATGATGATAAGCTCGCTGCTTATCTGACACTCTATGAATGTCTGACGACCTTACTTACAATGTTGTCACCCTTTATGCCATTCTTGACTGAAGAAATTTATCAGAATCTGGTGCGCAGTGTAGATCAAACAGCGCCCCAAAGCATTCACCTCTGTGATTGGCCACAGGTAGACCAGGCATTGATCAATGAACAATTGACCAATGAGACACATCTGGTAATGCGTATTGTAGGACTGGGACGCGCAGCGCGTGAGAAAGCTCAAATCCGTGTGCGCCAGCCTCTGAACGCGCTCTATGTCCACGTGCCAACTGTCGCTGAGGAGGAGGCGCTCCAACGTTTAAGTGATCAGGTACTTGAAGAACTGAACATCAAACATCTAGAACTTATGAGTGCGGACAGTGCAATGCTGAACTATACCCTGAGACCGCAGGTCAAAATCCTGGGACCCAAATACGGTCCACTGGTACAAAAAATCCTGGGGCATCTCAAAGGGCTTTCAGCTCATGAGGCCCAGGAAGCCGCAACCCAACTCAACTCAACAGGAACATTGACATTGACTATCGCAGGTCAGGAAGTGTCATTAACACCGAATGAAGTTGAGGTGCTGGCAACCGCCCGTCCTGGCTTTGTGACAGCCGAAGAGCGAGGATATATTGCCGCGCTCGAAACAACGATCACACCACTGTTACGTGAAGAAGGCATGGTCCGCGACCTGATCCACTTCATCCAGGATATGCGTAAAAAAGCAGGTTTCAATATTGAGGATCATATCGGGCTGGCAATCTATACAGATCGCGAACTGGCACAGATTCTGCAACCCTACCAGACAGAGATCATGTCAGAGACGTTGGCCTTGAATCTGCTCCTTTCCATTAGCCCACGTGATTTCCCGTCCTTTGAAGAGGTTTATCGCGAACATATCTCGCCCGAGTCGACGAAGAAACTTGGTAACTATACCATTGATATCGTGCTTGGTAAGAATGTGCGCGATGGGAAACATGTATAGTTTGTACGTAAATAAAAAGATGTAATCAACCAGGAGTCCTATTGCCTGTTCAATAGGACTCTTTTTTTGCTAGCATGCTAAAAAGTATATAAAGGTATTTACATGCATCTGAAAGAAGCCACTATTGCTGAATTACAAGCGGCCATGTCACAGGGTCACCTCACAGCCCGCCAACTGACAGAAAGCTATCTGAAACGAATCCATAGTATTGATCAGCATGGGCCAACGCTCAATTCAATTATTGAACTCAATCCAGACGCCCTCACCATTGCGACAGCATTAGATGAGGAACGCGCTCTTCAAGGATCACGAGGACCACTTCATGGCATTCCAATTATCCTCAAAGATAATATTGCTACCGCCGACGCTATGCAGACAACAGCTGGCTCGCTAGCACTGGTCGGCTCACGACCTCCACGCGATGCCTTTGTGGTACAAAAGCTGCGGGCCGCAGGCGCGGTTATCCTGGGAAAAAGCAACTTAAGTGAATGGGCGAATTTTCGTGGCAATCCATCGATCAGTGGTTGGAGCGGTCGCGGTGGTCAAACGCATAATCCCTATGTCCTGGATCGCACTCCCTGTGGATCGAGTTCAGGTTCCGCCGTCGCGGTAGCAGCTAATTTGACCTCGGTCTCACTGGGCACTGAAACTGATGGATCTATTATCTGCCCGGCCTCAATGACAGATATAGTTGGCATCAAACCCACGGTCGGGCTTACCAGCCGGGCGGGCGTTATTCCTATCGCCCATAGCCAGGACTCCGTTGGTCCCATGGCTCGTACAGTTGCGGATGCCGCTCTTGTGCTTGGTATCATTACAGGTATGGATGACCGCGATGCAGCAACACGAGAAAGTGCAACCCATCTCCAGACTGATTACACCCAATTTCTAGATGCCGATGGGCTACGTGGAGCCCGTATCGGAGTTACACGTAGTGTCTACTTTGGCTATAGCCATAAAGCAGATGCCCTTATTGAGTCAGCACTTACACAACTTGCATCGCAAGGTGCCATCCTGATTGATCCAGCGGATATCATCACTGCGCAACAAATGGCTAAATCAGAGGTTGAGAACCAAGTCTTGCTTTACGAGTTGAAAGCCGATCTTAACAAGTATTTGAGTGAACTGACAGACTCATCAGTTCATACCCTGGCAGATATTATCACCTTTAATCTCGAGCATGCAGATCAAGAGTTACAGTTATTTGGGCAGGAGCAACTGATTCAAGCACAGGCTACCAGCGGGCTTGACAATACCATATATCAGGCAGCCCTGGCGAGCAGCCGCCAGCTTTCACGGCAGGCAGGTATTGACGCAATCATGGATAAATATCAATTAGATGCTCTGGTCATGCCCAGTTGTAGCCCTGCCTGGCATATCGACCCGGTTAACGGAGATCATTATAGCGGGAGTAGTACACAGGCAGCAGCTATGGCTGGATATCCAGCGATCAGCGTTCCAGCAGGCCACGTACAGGGATTACCAGTCGGCATTACCTTTACAGGCAGAGCTTATAGCGAGCCAACGCTAATCAAACTCGCTTACGCTTTTGAACAAGCAACAAAAGCACGCCGTGAGCCCACTTACCTGCCCACCATTCAATAATTAACCGCATCAACACCAACAACAAGGGGGCATTGAAATGCTTGAAAGCCCCCTTGTCCAGTCAGACAGACATCACTATAAATCTGCGATATTGAGCGGAGCTGATTAAAAGTGCATGTGTATGGATATTTAATTCCAGCGATCCAATAGTGGCAAAAGTTCGGCCAGGGTAGAGATGATAGCGGTAGGATGAATATGTGCAGGTTCAGGCCAGGGATAATCAGTCTTTTTCCATACACCTCGCATGCCTACCCCCAGTGCACCAGATACATCATCAACCAGACGATCACCTACCATCACACACTCTTCGGGTGCAACCTGCAACCGCTTACAAATCTTAAAAAAAGCCTCAGGATGCGGCTTAGAGTGGAAAAGATCGGAGGTATAAACAACCACATCCAGCAATGTGTTCAGGCCATGCAGGACCAGGTCAGCGTTATGCCAATCGGCCGCCCACCAGGTATTAGAAAGCAAGCCCAGACGATATCCTCGTTTTCGTAACTCAATCAATGTCGATGCAGCGTCAGGAAACACCATCGACCAACCATCGACAGCCTGTGCATAGCCATCCAGCGCCAACTCTAGATCGTCTATACCTACATCACATTTTAGAGTTCGGAATCCTTCAAGCAAAACTTCCGCTGGCGTGTTACTCGTCTGCACAGTATTCACGCGTTTCCAATGCTCTAACTCAGCATTACGCATGGATTCTACGTAACGGCTACGCTCAGGCCACCCATGGGTGGCGCTTTTAGCAACAAGATAATCGTAGGAAAGCGCCCAACGCCGACAGATATCATCATCCCAGTCCGGCCAATCAATCAATGTGCCCCCCAGATCAAAAATGACAGCTTTAATAGCCATACGCGTATAATCCTCTCAAACACACAACTCTCACACATATTCCACACGGACAACCTGCAATCTCCACACTCTCTATCCCTTCTTCACATATGTACCCTATACAAAAGATTATTTACACTTCAGACCAAGATGAATATTTAAAGCTATCCGATCTTCACAAGCATACTACACGATAATTTTTTCTACCTGAAGATGGTAGTGAAATTGTGCCTTATCAAGGTTATTTGGATCGTGATAACTACTTCAAAAGTATTTTATCATTTTTCATACATACTGGGCAAGCCTCTGTATAAAAGTACTTACGATCTCTATAGCATTAAGCTAGCATGCAAGCAGTACGGGCAGCGCTAAACAACAAAGATAGTAATGCGTCGCCCTTAAGACTATCTAAGTGTTTGATTCCCGTGATTTTCACAGTCTCTGTGCATGAGTTTTCGCACCTGCGGTGCTCAAACATCTTTTTAGTGTGTGGTGCAGGAAAGGTGCTGTGCACCTTTCCTGCACCACACACTAAAAAGGGCGCAGGCGCTTGCGCGCCTGCCAGCAGGTGAGCATTAAGATCCCGATAAAGAAAGGATCAAATACGGTAAAAATATGAGAAAAGACATATTTTATCACCTGTACATGATCCCATTTCGCCAGACAAAAAACTAGTCCACTAAACCTTTACGTCGCATCTGCTCCAGGTCGTACTCGATAGGAGCCAGTGGACTGATACCAGCTGAAATACACGCCCAGCCAACAATCGAGAAGCCAGTTGTCAGTCCATGAATCAACTGAGCTGTATTATGGGTAGTAACCGCCTGCACACATTGTTCTCGTAATTCTACAGCTTTCTCCGTTGTATACTGTCCGGCAAATCCTTGTAGCAAGGCAGTATGAGGATTAAATTGCTCATATGTCAGATCATTAATCGCAGCCAACAGGAATAACCAATAACCTACCTGACTTCCCTCCAGTGCCGTATCTTCCGGCAAATTCGTATGTATGTGCTCACCTGTTTGCACACCGATCAATTCGCTTAGTTCATCAGCGAGCCGTCCCTCAAGGAAGGTTTGATTCTTCTCATGTAACAGGCGAGATGTGTTCGAAATGGCAGTTCGATCTTGATCCCTCAAAGAAGCATAGACCGCATACAACTGGCGTAACGACTGCTCCAGTTGCAGTGGTGTCTGAACCGCAGCATCATCCTCATTTGAACTCAATGGGACTTCCTCTTTCTCCGTTTGATAGATATCCTCTGGATCAAACACACGCTCAGCAACAATCTCTAAACGATCATCTGGCAGTAGTTGACGGTAATAACAACTTTGATAACCCTCATGGCATGCCGCATCCCCATGCTGAAAGATACGAATCAAAAGACTGTTTTCTTCGCAATTTACAAAGATAGCACGCACATCCTGCACATTGCCGGATTGCTCGCCCTTATGCCAGATTTTATTGCGGGAACGGCTAAAAAAATGCGTCTGACCAGTCTCACGTGTCAATTGCAGCGATTCTTGATTCATAAAAGCTACCATTAACACCTCATTGGTAGCATCATCTACAATCACAGCAGGGACTAATCCCTGGCTATCAAAATTTAACATGGCCGTACTATTACCCCTTTTGACTGTAAGTATTGCTTGACATCGCGTACACGAAATTCTCCGAAGTGGAATATCGAAGCTGCCAGAACAGCATCAGCGCCCCCTTCAGTGAGCCCTTCATACATATGCTCCAGAGTACCAACGCCACCAGAAGCAATTACCGGCACCGTCACTGCCGCCGAAACTTTGGCATTCAAAGTGATATCATATCCTCGTTTCGTCCCATCACGATCCATGCTGGTCAGTAATATTTCGCCCGCACCCAGGGCAACGCCGCGTTGCGCCCATTCCAGCACATCGAGTTGCGTCGGCGTGCGGCCACCATGCACATACACTTCATAACCGCTTGGCATGGCGGAATTAGCCCGTGCATCAATCGCCAGCACAATACACTGCGCCCCAAACTGCTCTGATCCAGCCGTAATCAGCTCAGGATGCTGTACGGCTGCTGTATTCAACGACGTCTTATCCGCCCCGGCCCCCAGCGTCGCACGAATGTCTTCTACCGAGCGAATACCACCGCCTACAGTGACAGGAATAAACACTTGTTCAGCAGTTCGCCGCACCACATCAAGCATAGTAGCCCGTTTCTCATACGAGGCGGTGATATCCAGAAATGTTACTTCATCCGCGCCTTCCAGATTATACAATTTCGCTAACTCGACCGGATCACCAGCATCGCGTAAATTGACAAAGCTTACGCCTTTTACCACACGGCCATCCATCACATCCAGGCAGGGAATAATACGCTTCGTTAGCATAGCCTTTACCTTTCAATTTCACGAATAGCACTGGCGAGATCGACCGCTCCAGTATAGATCGCCTTGCCCACAATCGTTCCCTCTACTCCACTCTGGGCCAGGGCATGCAGATCTTTCAGCGAGCTCACTCCACCGGAGGCGATTAATGCACTCGACACCGCCTGTTGCATCTCAGCAAGCGCTGGCAGATTAGGCCCAATCAAAGCACCATCACGTGCAATATCAGTATAGATAAAACGCTGCACTCCGATGGCTGACAATTCTCGAGCCAGATCAACGGCCTTCACCTGCGATGTTTCCAACCAGCCAGCAATAGCCACCAGACCATCACGTGCATCCAGACCGACAACAATTCTTTCCTGCCATCTATCCAATGCCTGCTGCAATAATTCCCGATTTGTGATCGCCACAGTGCCGAGAATAACCCGCTCCACGCCCACCTCAAGGATTTGCTCAATATGCTCCAACGTGCGCATACCGCCGCCAACCTCAATCCGTAGCGTCGTGGCTGCGCGAATACGTTTGATCAATTCAATATTCACCGGATATCCTGCTTTAGCACCATCCAGATCGACCAGATGCAGCCAACTGGCTCCGGCCGCTTGCCAGCGTAGTGCCACCTCCACAGGATCAGTATCATAGGTGGTTACCTGAGCGTAATCGCCTTGAAAGAGACGCACACAACGCCCATCCTTAATATCAATGGCAGGTAATATAATCATTGCTGCACCCATTTCACAAAATTTTTGAGCACCTGCATTCCCACATCCCCACTCTTTTCAGGATGAAATTGTGTACCCCAGACTTGCTCAGTAACAATCACACTACAATAGGGAGAACCATAATCAGTGACAGCCGCGACGCCCGTTTGATCTTGCGGCTCTACATAATAAGAGTGCGCAAAATAAAAATAGGCATCACTCGGCACATCTGCGAAAATAGGCAGTCCCGCCTGCAAAGGGCGAATCTGATTCCAGCCCATGTGGGGAATTTTGGGACCATGCGGAATACGGCGTACTGCACCACGGAACAAATGCAAACCATCTACCCCACCCTCTTCATGATGATCTGCCAACAACTGCATGCCCAGACAGATACCCAGAAATGGCTTCCCCTGAGATGTGGCTTCACGAATAGCACTATCAAGTCCACGTGCTGTCATACGAGCCATCGCTGCTCCACCTGAGCCAACACCGGGCAGGACCACGGCCTGGGAATTGGCTACGACCAGTGGATCGTCTGTCACCTGTACCTGCGCTCCAACATGTTCCAGAGCTTTCTCAATACTCCGAATATTGCCTGCTCCATAATCGATAATGGAAATCATACACCTATCCTCCTATGATTGAGAAATTGCCCATCTGCATGACCTGCGAAAGTCCCAACCAACATATCGCTGCTGACCGCTTCGTAGTATCTAACAAATTCACTGTCAACAGTGGACAACACATCAAGGCCAGACGAACTATTTCTTCCCAGTTGTCCGGCAATGCCTGATGCTCACGTAAGAGCTCAAGCAAGGGCATAATCAGATGCGTCCGTTTCGTAGCAAGGATAGCTTGCCGTACTGGTGTCACCTGATAATTATGCTCAATCACAATACGTGAATCCTCAATGTGCACCGAAATCTGGAGGTCTTGTTCAACCTCTTGTGGAAAATACATCCAGGTGGCAAAAACGTTATGAAAGAACGGTTTGACGACATCTAATAGTGGAGAATGGCGTCCGGCAAAGGCGGGATCAAAATATTGATAGGTAGTGCTATGCTCTAAAAACACATTCCCAAAGTGGGCATCCCCATGGCCAACCACGGTCAAAGCGGCCTGCGCGGGCTGCAAAACCTCTCTGGCGCGCTCGATTAACTGGCCCAATGTTTGCCCATACTCCGAGGCATTACCTCCCACATCTTCGCCATTGATGGTCCATTGATACTGTAACAGATCCGCGAAGGATAGAGCCTGCCCACCTTGCTCATATGTGTTCTGGCCAGGCAAGGGAAACCATTTGTCCTCGTAAAAGCTCTGCAAACGTCCACCAGTCAAACGATGCCAGAACAATTGATGAATCGGGGCCTGCTCATGCTCTTCAACTGTACTCTTTTGTAACGTCTCACGATAGATTGCCAGTAACCGTTCACATTCCAATTGTTCAGCCGATCTTAGCATCTCAACGTTGGCCTGAGAGGTATCACCAGTCTCCACTGCACGCATCAAATCAAACATCACCGGGGCATGAATGACAGGATAAATAACCATCTGCTGCCCCTTCTCATGCACGGTACGCAAAGGCAATACAATATTATAACCCGCATGATGCAATAACTCGGCATGATAATACTCTTCCAAAATCCCCTGTTCCTCGACATGAGTTTTGAAAAAATACTCTTCGCCGCCAACTCGATAGATACCGTTGAAGGAATTAAGCGAGACTGCTTTAGGTGTCAAAGTGATCTCATCCACTGGCACTTTGAGATGATGGGTAAACCAGCGTCGCAATAGCATCTCAGCCTTATTAAGCTCTATAAATTGCATCCGCTGGATGGTTATCAGATCATCTAAACGTGTCAGAAGCTCCGGTACCCTGGAAACGTCAGGGATCAGGAAATCTGGCTGGCTAAGCTCCAATTGCTGGCGCGCATCTACGGTCAGGGCACCCGTTAGAACAGCTATGACGATAGCTCCGGCGGCCTGACCACCACGTACATCGCTGGTCGTATCCCCAACGACAATAAAACTTCCACGTGGCGGAGCAGACTCACCAATCTGATAGTCTGGATCTGCGGCTTTGAGAAATTGATAGGGATGTGGTTTGACCAGCGAAGTATTGTCATCCCGCAAAGCCAGCTGCTCTTCAGCCAGTGCGACCTCTGTATGGGTCATGACATAGGCTGGATCAAAATACTTCCATAATCCATAATTTCGCAGCGGAACCACCGCCTCTGAACGAGGGCGACCGGTGGCAATACCTAAGGTATAGCCCTGCTCCTTGAGCGTACGTAAAGTCTCATGCAAGGTCTCTACTGGCAACACTGGCTGTTCCATAGCAATACAAGCATATGGCCTCGCCTGTGTGGGAGAATGATGGTAGACCTGAGTATATAATTCATCACCTAGATAGATCTCTTGGAAGAGCTCCTGACAACTGGACCAGAAGAGGCTATAGCGTGCAAACACGCCCTCAACCGGCTGCCCAAAGATCTCATTGGCATGAATAGTCAGGTTTTCAAATAATTCCAATCCTACATAATTCTGAAAAGCAGGCTCGTTCAGACGCTGGTAGGCTCGAGCGGAAATGTCACTTCCCAAACCTGCGTGGGCTAATGCTGTACGAAAAGCTGCCAACCAATCTGCATCCCATGGTTGTATCGGGAAGAGGGCAGTACGCTCCGGCACGCTCTCCACTTGCTCTAATAAATAGAGTAAACAGAGGCACACAGCAGCAAAACAGGTATCCCAGTTGGAGTTAAGAGAGCGTGCCTTAAAACTAAGCATAACCGATTCTGGCAAGACGTCATGGCTCCAACGTATACATTCCTCAGCATCAGCCGGTGAGACGTAAGACGTCGCGCCATTCACATTCCAATAGCGAGGACTATACAATAACTCATGCAGTACCAAACCCGCCGCAATCCAGTATGTCATCTCGCTCGTTATCACGCCATCCAGATCAAAAACAACAACGTTGCTCAAAATATCCCTTTCAATCTATCTCTCGGAAAGATAATTGATATCAACCATATTCCCGACATGCTATTCTTTTTACATTTGTCATACGCAAGCGCTCCAGGGATCAGAACTGCGTCGGCTGCTACCTGAAACGACAAACAAGAGCAACGTTGCCCATAGTTAATCAAGAAAGAATATTCAAATGCCAGATCAGTACTATAAAGATAGTGTATCATCCAATCACGCCGTTACGCGACATCGCACACCTCATCAGTGTTCGCACAATAAAAATGGGTGGATAGCGACGCATACAATGTGCTATCCACCCCCTTCACCATGCACGTATTTCGACATCTTTTTAACGGATAATCATAGTACCTGCGCCCTTGTCGGTGAATAGCTCACGCAACAGAACATGTGACTCGCGGCCATCGACAATATGCACGCGCGGCACAGCAGCCAGCGCATCCAGGCATGCCGTTACTTTTGGAATCATGCCGCCGCTAATCACACCATCATCAATCAACTGGCGAGCTTCGCTTTCGCGCACCTCAGTCATCAATGTACCATCGGCGCGGCAGATACCAGCGACATTACTCAAGAAGATTAACTTTTCAGCATTCAGCGCTCCGGCCATATGAGCCGCGACCAGATCAGCATTAATATTCAAACAGGTTCCGTCCGGGCCTTCACCAAGAGGGGCCACCACAGGAATAAAACCCTCTTTCAAAAGTGCCTCAACCGGCATCGGATCGACAGAATCAATTTCGCCCACAAAACCCAGACGCTCATCACTAATATGAGCGCGTACCATGCCACCATCAGTTCCACACAATCCAATCGCTTTTCCGCCCATCTGAGAGGACATCAATACCAGGCCCTGATTTATCTGACCCAATAACACCATACGCACCACATCCAGGGTAGCGGCATCCGTTACACGCAGGCCATTGACAAAGCGTGTAGGCAGATTAAGTTTGGTCAACCACTCATTAATATATGGGCCGCCACCATGCACTAGCACAGGATACGCACCCAACGCACGCAACCAGATGATATCTTGCAACACCCCACGCTGATGCTCTAATGTACTTCCACCCAACTTGATCACCAGCGTTTTTCCCTTTAAAAAGTCGATATATGGGAGCGCTTCACCCAATACCTGGGCAATAAGGTGGTGATCACTGATAACATCGCCTTCCGGCGTGCGTGAAAATGAGATTGCCATGAGCCCTACTCCTCAGAATGAAATTCTTATGATTCCATATCGAATATTGTATTATTGTAAAATACCACTTCAAGTTGAACCTATGGATGCACGGCGAGTGATGTTAATCCTGCAATCTCTGGCAATCCATACAGTATATTCGCATTTTGTATCGCCTGTCCTGCCGCTCCCTTAACCAGATTATCCAGACAGGAAACGACGATCAGGCGTCTGGCACGGCTATCAACGATTGGATAAATAAAACAATGGTTGCTGCCGTATGTCCATTTCGTATGTGGTGGTTGATCAATCACATGTACAAACGGTTCATCTTTATAGTACTGCTCATAAAGAACACGTACTTCCGCTGTCGTGATGAGAGGCTCAACGCCGTTTTGCTTGAGATCAGCATAACAGGTAGCCAGAATACCACGTGTCATAGGCATCAAATGCGGAACAAATGTAATACGTAACTCTTGTTCAAAGGGATGCCCACCGGCAATAGCAGATGCCGTTAGCTCTTGCGCAATTTCAGGCATATGTCGATGCCCGGACAATCCATAGGCACTGACATCCTCATCTGCTTCGGGGAAATGGTAGATTAAACTTGGGCTGCGTCCCCCGCCACTGATGCCGGTCTTTGTGTCAATAATGACATCCGGCTTAACGATGCCAGCCGCCACTGCTGGACTTAGTGCAAGAATAGAGGTCGTTGTATGACATCCAGGATTGGCTACCAGCGATGCCGCAGCGATACTCTGTCGATAGTGTTCACAAAGTCCATAGACGGCAGATTCTAGTAATGCCGGAGCGGGATGTGTATGTTTATACCATTCTTCATAGACTGCCACATCGTGTAAGCGAAAGTCGGCCGATAGGTCTATTACTTTCATACCGCGTTGCAACAGTTTCACAACGGCTTCCGCTGCCGCGGCGTGCGGAAGGCAAACAAAAGCCAGGTCGGTCTGCGCTGGTTCTTCGGTAATTACAAGGGTAGGATCTATTGCTGGACGCCGACCATCACTTATGGGTACACCAGCACGCAAGAACGGAAAAATCTCTTCCAGACGCTTCCCAACGGTGCTACGACCGGTTACAGAGGTCACCTCAAATGTGGGGTGCTGCGCAATCAGGCGTAGCAGTTCCGATCCTGTATAGCTTGTTACATTCACAATAGAAACAGTCGTCATATACCGTCCCCTTCGCAATTTCTCTACTCAACAACAATAAAAAAAGCCTTCATCCCTCATGCTTATACTGCAAGGGACGAAAGCTATCTCTGCTCCCGTGGTACCACCCGGATTGTCTTCCACACTTACATCGAGAGATCACAATAGCTGTAATCTCAATTCTCAATACCACGCTGTAGCGAAGGTGGAAAGACCACTCTTTCTAGCTATATGCTGCGCGGGAGCCACCCACCTATCCTACTTGTCATATGGTTATAGTTTTTTTCTCTATTACTGACAAAAGCAAACGTTTGCCAGCCTCTATAACCAGGACTTTCTTCGGACAACCGCTCACGAAGGGGTTCTGCGTGGGTCTCACCATTCCGGCTTCTCAGCATACAGCCAGATCTCTGTCGGCTCCCAACGTCATACTAGTTTCGCTCAACGCGGGTCAGTCTTTATTTATAAAGTTGTTATTGACAAGCATAACAACAAAATCTTTATCTGTCAATTAGTAATTTTTATAGTAGGATCACAAACATATGTCAAAATTAACTATATCATCCGTTTTTTTCAAACGGCAGTTTCTCCTTGCCCTGACCTCTCACATCGAGTAAAATGATTGCTGGACATGCATACATCACATCTCCTGGTAGAAAAATACGTGCTAATCGAGGAGGCCTTTCAAATTCATGCCGATGACAAAAGATGCTCAACGCGAAAAAACCACGGCAGCACTTTCCTCCGTGCTGGCAGCTGTGGGCCTGACAGGATTAAAAATCCTGGTGGCAATTCTCACAGGAAGCCTGGGCATTATGGCAGAAGCCGCTCATTCCGGGCTCGATCTGATCGCTGCCCTGATGACCTTTTTTGCGGTCCGTGTCGCTGACCGCCCCGCTGATGCTGATCATAATTATGGCCATGGGAAGGTTGAGAATCTTTCCGCCCTGCTAGAAGCTCTTTTGCTGTTACTCACGGCGGCCTGGGTAATCTTTGAAGCGTCTCAACGCTTGCTATTTCATACAGGACATGTTGAGATCAACATCTGGGCCTTTATCGTCATGCTGGTTTCAATTGTAGTGGATATCACGCGTTCACGGCTGCTTCTCAGAGTGGCAAAAAAACTCGGTAGCCAGGCACTTGAGGCTGATGCCTTGCACTTTAGCACTGATATCTGGAGCTCCGCTGTCGTGATCTTGGGTCTGCTTATCGTCTATCTCACCCAGATTTTTCATCTCCCGATCTGGCTAGAACAGGCTGATGCCATCGCAGCCTTTGGTGTCTCGGGGATCGTCATCTGGGTCAGTCTCAAACTCGCCCGTGAGACCAGCGATGCTCTCCTTGATAAATCACCAGGTCCACTTGCCATGCAGATTCAACAAAAACTGATGTCCCTGGAGCAAGTGATCAGTGTACGCCGTGTGCGAGTACGCCGGGCCGGAAACAAGTGTTTCGCCGATGTGATTATTCAAGCGTCACGTTTGCTCTCATTTGATCAAATTCACCAACTCAGCGAATCGGTAGAACAAGCCACTATAACAGAAGTGCATGCCTTCTCAGCCCTGGATGATATTGATGTGGTTGTTCATGTAGAGCCGGTCATTTCCTCCCAGGAAAGTATTACTGATCAGATTTATTATCTGGCTGAACATCATGGCGTCCATGCACATCATATTCATGTACGCGAGGTTGCAGAACAACTTGAAGCGGATTTTGACCTTGAAGTTCAGGCCGATATGAGCCTTGAACAAGCCCATGCTGTGGCAACACGCCTTGAGCAGGCGGTCCTACAAACCAATCAACGACTTCGCCGCGTGACGACACATCTGGAACCACCTGATGAAAAAATCGTTCAGCGCCAGGATGTGACGGACCAATACCAGGAAATGGCTTCGCATATGTGCCGCATTGCAGACGGCATTGCAGGAACAGGGAGCGCCCATGATATTCATCTCTACCGTCCTAGCAAAGCACTGGCTGAAATACGAGGACATAGGACCAAAGGCGCGCCAGAGTTAGATCTTGTTCTTCATACCATTTTTGATGCCCAGGCTCCTCTCAGCCAGGTTCATATTGACGCGGAAAAGATTAAACGTGCATTACGCCGCTCTTACCCGAACTTAAATACAGTGATTATTCATACAGAACCACCTGAAGCCAGCATATCCAGAAGCTAGGAAGCCTGTTCTCTCTGTTCAACTCCCAAAGCGGAGCCGCTTAAATACGCCCTTGATCAAATTTCCCAGCCCATATATGCTAACGCAACGGTTGACGTTCCCCAATCGTTTATTATAATGAGGAAGAACCATCACAAGTATCACCTTCTCTATTTCTTTCCTTTGATGACATGTCAGGGATAAGTGTGATACCTTATATAATTGTAAACAGATACTCTATGCTCAGATAAAGATTATCTGAATCTGGAAACTAGAGGAGCCATTAAGGAAATCGCTAAATATTATCTTGCCTGAAAAAGGAGCTCCACAAAGGGACTTGCTGATTGAGTCGGGCAAGGTACAAGGGAATGAGCCTTAATAGAAATATTTCTTATGCAAACTACCAACCAGTTGATACATTTCATTGAGAGGAAAAGCGAGCGTGGTAACCGATAGCAATGAGTTACTAGGGCAGACGCTCGGAACATGTACACTCCAACGTCTCCTAGGACGCGGTGGTATGGGTGCAGTGTATCTGGCGCGACAATCACGTCCACGGCGCATCGTCGCCGTCAAAGTGCTGTTACCTGGCATGGTGCTTGAACAACGATCACGGGCCGAATTCCTGGCCCGCTTCCGTCGTGAAGCCGATGCTATTGCGGCACTGGATCATGTCAACATTATGCCTGTATATGAATACGGCGAACAAGGCGATCTTGCCTATCTTGTCATGCCCTATGTAACAGGTGGCACACTCCGCGATGTCCTGGAGAAACGCGGCATTCTCTCCCTGGAAGAAGTTGTGCCCATCATCGAACAGGCAGCGGCTGGACTGGATAGTGCACATACACAGAGCATTGTCCACCGCGATCTGAAACCTGGTAATATTTTGTTTCACGCCGATGGTCGTATTCTGCTTGCCGACTTTGGCTTAGCCAAAGTTTTGAAAGATGTCACTGATCAAGAAAATAGCCAGGGCCACTTGACCAGCATCGGTACAATCGTCGGGACACCCGAATATCTTTCTCCAGAACAAGGCACAGGCGATGCCATCGACTACCGTACCGATGTCTATTCTCTGGGGGTTGTACTCTATCAGATGCTTGCCGGGCGCGTCCCTTTTACTGGAACCTCTCCAGTTGCGGTAGCCATTAAACATACGCTTGAACAAGCTCCCCCTCTCACCCGCTTCAATCCTCAGGTACCAAAGAATGTTGAAGCCGTCGTAATGAAGGCAATGGCAAAGTCTCCTCACGACCGCTTTGACAGCGCAGGTATCTTTGCACAGGCATTACGACAAGCGGTCGCTGAAACGCTGGGAGATAGCTTTCCCAGTGTCCTACCATCCTCTTCAGGAGAGCATTTTACGCCTGTGTATCCCCTTACCCAGGAGAAAATAACCGAAGGACAACCGGAACGTCAGACAGAAGAAGATGAAATGCCCACTGAGGCGATGAAGCATCCGCTTGATAAAAAAAAGGATGTGGCAAATCAAATTCCTTCCATGTCAACAATGCTCATGGAAGAAGATGAAGATGTGGACAGCCATAGCAAAAAAACCGAGGTTGCACCACGTCTTTCAGAACGTACCCAAAACCGCCTTCAAGCCCTCCCAACTGTGATTACAGATCAGGGCCGCAACAACACTACTTTTGTTGATAATATCGACCCTGTAGCGATGCCAGAAAATGCTGGATTGCAAAAAGCACGCAGGACAGAATCTTCAGCACAGTGGAATACTGACAATCCTGTACAGCAGCCACAAATCCTGCTTTCGCAACCGCAGAACTATCAACGTAGTATAACCACACCTAAAAAATCTCGTACCATGCTCATCGTTGGCGCACTCCTTGCCGTAGTTGTCATACTGGGAGGAGGGTTAGGATTAGTGACTCATATCTTTAACTTGAGCAGCAATACAAATCAAACAGGCATCCCCCTTATATCAGGTCATGCAACCAGTACGGCCATCAACACAAAAGCAACACTGACGACACCGGGCACAACAGCGGGAAAAACAAATCCTGCTTACCCACTTCCCAGTTCTAAATCGCCTGGCCCCGGAGATGGTACACTCGGTGCCCTCATCTATGGTACTAACTATCCAGGCATGTGTGACCCCAAAAAAGGCACGTGGACCAATATAAATATCCAGGCGACATGCGGACCAACGCAACTGCGACTCACCAATCCTACCTCAGATGACGCGGGAGTTATTTTAACTCAACTGCCAAATGGACAGACTTTACCTGCTAACTATGCTATTCAGGTTCAAGTGAAGCTTAACACACCAGATAGTCAGCTTGGTATCTATTACCATAGATCATCAGATGCTAACTACTCATTTATGGTAGGCAATGGAGCATGGACATCAAATTACAGTAAATCGACACAGGGTTCTCTGGCTGACGTTCCCATCCATGGCACAAATCTTAACGGTTTGGTTACTATTGATGTTCTGGTGTCTGGAAATAAGTTTATCTACTACATTAATGGAGTTCGGGAAGGTGATTCCAGCAGTGGTTATCCAGGCACCGATACAGGTGGAAATATTGGTCTTACAGTAGGCCAGGGCTCCGATGTGTCCTTCCAGAATCTGGCAATTTACAACTACACAGCTTGACGCACTGCACAGAATAAACAACAAAGCAGAGGAGCATAATCTCATGTGGATTATGCTCCTCTTCTTTGTTTGATGCTCACACAATCTAATTATTGGTATAGAATTGAGAAAGATCCGTAATGGGTGCGATCACTTTCTGGGATGCCAGAAACTTTTCGGTGGAAGTCCAGGCGGTTGGATCATTATAGCCAGGATTACCTTTCCCCTGGTATATTGGAATCGTGGCTTTAAGCACTTGCAGGGCCACATCGGGATTTACCCCGGGTATTAAGGGCTTGCTGATATTAACTGCTCCCTGGGGATCAGCAACCACATCCTTGACACCTTTCAGGGTTGCTCGCACAAAAGCATTCACTACCTGCTTTTGATTGGTGTAGGTATCTTTTGTCGTGATAATGCCATTTGAGACCAGTGGCATATAGTCCGAAACATCAAACGTACGCACATGGAAACCATTGCGCTCAAGCTGCAATGGCTCATTGTTAGAATAACCAACCACGGCATCCACTTTATGCGACATCAAGGCAGAGATCTGGTTGAAACCAATAGACTGCACTTTGACATCATTGGTTGTAAGATGACCCGCTTGCAATAAAGCTAATAATCCTGTATAGGTAGCACCAAAGGGTCCAGGCACGCCAATAGTATGACCTTTAAGATCAGACAACTGTTGAATCCTGGCATCTTTGGGCACAATTAAACTAACAGGATACTTCTGAAAAATAGTCGAGGTATCGATAGCTTGCAGGCTTTTATTTTTATCATAAGCGGCCAACAGCTCATCACCGCTGGCAAACACAAAGGTATTTTTTCCGGCGATCATCGTACCAATCAGATCAGTGACGATGCCATGATGGAAGGTCACATTCAGGCCAGCATCTTTATAATAGCCCTTTGATTGCGCAACATAAAAAGGGGCAAATTGGATATCAGGATTATATCCCAACCCGATTGAAACATCCGTCAGGGACTTATCCGCTGTAGTTGATGAGTTTCCTGAAGAGTTACTGGTAGAAACTGGTCCTCCACATGCGGCCAAAAACATGACACACACCAATGCGAGTGATACAAATGACCAGGTCACAGACAAACGACGATAGATTGTCATCTAAATGCTTTCTCCATTCAAAAGGTTGCGTATTAAGCAGTAGCGATCTGACACTGATGTGCGCAAAAAGCGTGAAGTGACCCAAAAATACCACTTCACGCATTATATATGCATTGAACAGAGCAGATCATCCGGCTAGCTATTCTCAGGTGAATGCGAGCTCACAGCATCAATATATCACTTCTGCGAGCTTCACTAATAATGCAGTGGCGCTATAATAGACGGCTGCAAGCACCGCCAGAATAATAACAGTTGCAAACATAAAAGCCATATTATATTGATGTAAAGCCATTTGCACCAACGCACCCAATCCCTGATCAGGGCTACAGAAAAATTCACCGACCAGTGCCCCGGTGATTGATAAGGTTAAACCGGTACGGACCGAAGCGAGAATGGCAGGCAAGGCCAGAGGAAACTCAATTGCGGATAATAAGGACCAGCCAGAGGCTCCTTCAAGACGGGCGGCATCCAACAATTCGCGCTCGATCGTTCGAATCCCAAGCACTGTATTTACCACCATGGGGAATAATACTACCAGCATACACACAACTATCACAGGTAGCACACCCATCCCCAACCAGAGGTAGAGAAATGGAGCGATGACAATGGCTGGTATAGCCTGCCCGGCGGATAAATAGGGCTGTACGGTATATGCCACCAGGCGGGACTTAGCAATGCCATACCCTAACGGCAAGGCCACAGCTACCCCCAGCAGAAAACCAAAAAAGCTCTCTTGTAGCGTGATGCCAATATGTTCCCAATACAAACCTGAACTAAAGCCGTCAATCAAGCTAGCAAACACATCTTTTGGAGCAGGTAAGATAAATGCATTCACGCTTCCAGTCGCGGTTACGATATACCAGGCCAGCAGTAATAGTGCGCCGAGTAGAAAAGGAGGAAGAGTCAGGACACGATTCATGATCTTCCAGGTCGTGCCCCTGGTAGCACGAGTCTCTTTCACGCTGCTTGCCGCAGCATCGTTTCCTTGATATTTTTGACGCACATCCAGTCGTGCACCATCAGTCCTTGAAGTTGTAGCACTCATACAAATATAATCCCTCGGTCATAGCTAATACTAACGTGCTCACCCATTTTGCTGACGGTTTGTCTGCAAGCAAACAAAGTGATACGTCAATTCAACTAACCCAGGGGGTCATGTAAGGGAGATTCCTCAAACCATGTTTCGCTCTATTACATTCGTAAAACGCAAAGAGAGCGATGATCAAATGCATCATCGCACATGGTTTCTGCATAACCTTCTCCCATCCGGACTGTACCGTCGGCTTCGGAATTGCACCGAATCAATCATATACATAGTCAAGAAGCGACTGCATATAGACTCGCGGGCTTGATAGGGCTCTTTTTAAGCTTGCTACCTTACCGCCGGTCGGGAATTTCACCCTGCCCCGAAGGTCTCTTTGCTAGTAAGTATGCCATATAGTTGCACTATAATGCAAGTGTTTAAGCCAACTCCATCAACACATCAAACATTCTGGACTTATACAAACATGCCTGGTGCTTATAAGTTTGTCGTACGGTGGAATTCCTCGGCATAAGCAACGCCATACCTTTTACCAAGCTCTGCGCTCCATCCTCGTAGCATGTGCTCTATATCAGAGAAAAACTCCCCCACCTGACCGACATGTGCGTGTAGTGCCAACACTTTCGTATCCAGCGTTGTAGAGATATCGCTACCGTAATTGTGTACAGGCGCCCCCATAATGTAGATTTCAGAAACTTTATGCGGTCGCAATCCTTCTGCCAATAGTTCAGGAAAGTCCCAGGGATTCTGGGAGGATCGCTCTCTTTTTCTGTACTTCTTGCTCCATCACAACCATTCATCCTTTCAAAAAAAGCTCGCCTGACCTCAGATACTGGAAAAATCTGGGACAAGCGAGACTTCAATCTATTTCCCTATATTGTACACACTCTTCTATTCGCTATCTCCTGTGATGACTAACAACAAACCACCGATACAGGCAAGATTCTTAAAAAACTGCGTCTGCTGATTTGCGCGGCTGGCCGCTTCTTGCTCCTTCCAGAAGGCATGTCCTACGACTGTTGTTGCCGCCAGAGGTCCAACCAGTGCCAGTGCCGATAATTTTGGCAACAGGCCGGCCGCCAGGGTAGAGCCAGCTACTACCATAACAGCACCATTCAAAATGGTAGCCTGATGAGGATAAGGCAATCCTGCCTTCTCAACCAGCTTTTCACGATACTCCGGCTGCATAATTATTCCTGCTCCCCCATAAATGAAAAGGGAACCCAGGAAAAGTCGGCCCAGGGTTTTCAACATACTGATTGCTCCTTCCAAATATCTGCACCAGCAAACTCTAGCCATCTAAGGAACTATCACCATAGATCAGAAGAGGCCACAGAGTCATTCAGCCAGCACATCACGACTACTTTAATATTCATTTCGTCACAATGCAACCCCTTTCTCCATTATCAAGCAGCCATTAAACTGAATGCAAGCACGACCCATACAGACCCAGTTAAAAACATTGTCGCTTGGCAGTCCCTCTTGCAAGAAGATATAATAATCACACGAGGAGGGCTATGAGCACAGAATTACGCATTATTCCGATCACAGGCATCGGCGAAATCAACCCCGGCACTGATCTGGGCGTTCTTATTTATCAAGCACTACAGCAGCAACAGCTTACACTACAAGCGGGCGATGTATTGGTAGTGACACAAAAAATTGTTTCTAAAGCTGAAGAACGTCTCGTTAACCTGGAAACTATTGAACCATCAGCATTTGCTCGAGCGTTTGCTGAACGCAATGATAAAGATCCACGACACGTTGAAGTTGTTTTGCGCGAAAGTAAACGTATTGCGCGCATGGAGCGCGGCGTTATGATTAGCGAGACCTATCATGGTTTTATCTGTGCCAATGCTGGCGTCGATGAATCCAATGTTGAAGGCGGAGAATTTCTGACATTGCTGCCGGTTGACTCCGATCAGTCTGCGCGTGCCATTCGGAGTCGTTTGCAAGCATTGAGTAATGAAGAAGACATCGCTATATTGATCTCGGATACCTGGGGTCGGGCCTGGCGCAATGGACAGGTCAATATGGCAATTGGAGTGGCAGGCATGGAGGCACTGACCGATTATCGCGGACAACATGATGCCTATGGCTATGAGTTACGCGCCAGCATTATTGCAGTCGCCGATGAACTATCTTCGGCGGCTGAACTTGTCATGGGTAAGGTTGACCGTATCCCGGTGGCTCTTATTCGTGGATATCGCTATACACCTGGAGAAGGCACGGTTCACACCCTGACCCGGGATAGCGCTACCGATATGTTCCGTTAGTCTTGAATAGGTTTTGTAGTATTTTCATGAAAGAACTCAATCACACTGGAGATCAAGCTGCCGGAGAGCCAGCAGAATCAGCGCACGCCTTATCCACACTACGGCGTGTCGATGATCTGGCTGCGTTGATGCGAAGCCGTCGCAGCGTTCGTCAATACCAGGACATTCCTGTGCCACACGATCTCTTGCACCAGATGATAGAAGCGGCACGCTGGGCCCCATCTCCACACGGCCGTCAACCCTGGCGTTTTGCGGTCTTAACTCGAACAACACCCAAACAGCAACTTGCGGATGCGATGGGACAAACCTGGCAGCAAAATCTGGAGATGGATGGACAAGCGCCAGATATCGTGGCACTACGCATGGAAAAATCGCGCCAACGTATTTTGCAGGCACCAGCTATCATTCTCCCTTGCCTTTATCTAGAAGATCTTGATCAGTATCCTGATGCGCAACGGCAGGCGGATGAAAAAACCATGGCGGTACAAAGTATTGGGGCTGCCATCCAAAACATGCTGCTCACGGCTTATGAGTTGGGATTGGATACAGGATGGATGTGCGCCCCACTCTTTTGTCCAGAAGTGGCCTGTGCGGCTCTTGATCTCGATAGTCGACTTATTCCCCAGGCATTGATTACGGTAGGTTACGCAGCGGCCGATCCAAAACGTCGCCCGCGCCTCCCTTTGGATAGTTTGATAGTTCGTTTTGATTGAGGTAATCTATGATCGTCGTTCTCGCAGGTGGTGTTGGCGCTGCACGTTTCTTACAAGGTCTGATACAGGTCGTTCCCCAGGAGGAGATTACCATTATTACCAACACAGGGGATGATCGGGTCTTCTATGGCCTGAATGTGTCTCCTGATACAGATATAGTGATCTACACCCTTGCTGGTGTCGTTGATGAGAAGTTTGGCTGGGGTATTCGCGATGATACCTACCACACGATGCAACAATTGACCAGCTATGGCAATGAAGATTGGTTTATGTTGGGTGATCGCGACCTGGCAACCCATATCCATCGTACGGCTCGCTTACGTGAGGGTAAAACCTTGAGTGAGGTTGCTGACGAACTGCGCCAGCACTTTGGACTCAAATTGCGCATACTCCCGATGAGCAATCAAACAATTGAAACCCACATTCAGACACCCGCAGGACTTTTCCATTTTGAGGAATACATGATCCAGCGCAAGTGTTCTGATGAGGTACAAGATGTTCTATTCGTAGGAGCGCAGGAAGCTAAACCAGCGCCAGGTGTCATCGAAGCCTTGAAAAGTGCAGACGCCATCTTACTGGCTCCCAGCAATCCTATTGTGAGCATCGGCAGCATCTTAGCCGTGCCGGGGATTCATGATGCGTTGCATGAAACAAGTGGCATGATCGTTGCCGTCAGCCCCATCGTTGGTGGTGCTCCCATTAAAGGGCCCGCAGATAAACTGATGCGCGGTCTCCATATGGATGTATCTGCTGTTGGCGTGGCAAGGCACTATCGAGATTTTCTGGATGTCATGGTAATTGATAAGCAAGATGCCCAACTCGCTGAAGCCATTGAGGACCTGGGCATTCCTACATCCATCACCAATACTATTATGAGTGACAGCGAAGCCAAAGCCAATCTGGCACGTCATGTATTAAATGCGGCGGGACTGTCGTATTAAAAATTGCTCATCTGCCAATCACGCGGATAGGGAGCGAGCAATAGACTAGAGGACGTCTGGTTTGTCTATACAACAACAAAAAATAGTGAAATTTGCCGCCCTTGTGCCGGTCAAATCTCTTGATCAAGCGAAAAGTCGTCTCGCTGCTCACTTACAACCGGAGCAGCGAGCAACTCTTATGCTAGATATGCTCCGGCATGTCTTGTTGACCTTGCGCGATAGTCATGCCTTTGACCATATTTCGGTTGTCAGTTCCGACCAGGATGTCCTGCGGTATGCCCAACAGTGGGGCGCCCAGGCCCTTTTAGAGGAGCAGGCGGGACATAATCCCGCCCTTACGGCCGCAGCCACCTATGAATATCAGCATGGAACAACAGCTCTGTTAACCATATCTGCCGATCTCCCACTCCTGCAGGTGGAAGATGTTTGCAATCTTGTAGAAATAGCACATCAGCACGATGTGATTATCGCGCCTTCTCAGGATGGGACTGGCACCAATGCATTGTTGACCCGACCACCACTGGTCCTTCCTTATCGCTTTGGTATCAATAGCCGTTATCATCATCAATACGAAGCTGAACAAAGACAGCTTCGCTACTACTGTTATAGCAGTATTGGGCTGGCACTGGATATCGATACTATTGAGGATATTAACGCTTTTCAGACCTATGACGAGCAGGATCTGGCATGCTGCACATCTAGTTATCTGTAATAATGGGGTGATTGCTTCAGACAAATCTTGATAAAAAGGTGGTTACAATACATAAAAGAAAGAAATATCAAGCCATACAACACAGATTGTGCACAATGCACAAGAGCGGACCAGTAACTTTCGGATAAACTGTCTGTAGTATACTCCTCCATAACCGTCATATTATAAGGGCAGATAGAAGCGATCTCGTGGATGTAAGGATTGCGAAACTTATCCCATGAAGTAATCGCGTAAGGCATACCGGGCAATGCACGCCACCCCTTCCTGCAACGATGCGAGGATATCATGTTAAGAGGAGAATAAGACAGATGACCCCAGAGGAAGTTCTGAAGCTAGCAAAAGAAAATGGAGTCAAGATAGTAGACTTCAAATTTTCTGATCTACCAGGAACATGGCAGCACTTTAGTGTACCAGTCCATGTACTATCAGAAGATTTATTTACGGAAGGTCTGCCATTTGATGGCTCCAGCGTTCGCGGTTTCCAGGCCATCAATGAGAGCGACATGCTCGTTATTCCTGATGCAAATACCGCATTCCTCGATCCTTTCACAGCCGTTCCAACCTTGAGCCTCACATGTGATATTGCCCATCCAGGTCCTGCCGGTAGCCAGAAACCTTACTCTCGTGATCCACGCTACATTGCTAAAAAAGCAGAAGCTTATCTGCGCAGCACGGGAATTGCTGATACCGTTTTCGTTGGTCCAGAAGCTGAGTTCTACATCTTTGACAACGTTCGCTATGCATCACAGGACAACATCCAGTATGCAGAGATTGATTCGGAAGAGTCTCAGTGGAATAGCCGTGGTAAAGATGGCGTGCGCAATCTGGGTCATCTGATGAATGTCAAAGGTGGTTATTTCCCGGTCGCTCCTAATGATACCCACCAGGACCTCCGCACAGAAATGGTGCTGAACCTGGAAGCGCTTGGTATTACGGTAGAAGCACACCACCACGAAGTTGGTGCCGCTGGACAGTGCGAAATCGACTACAAGTTCGGTCCATTGCTCGATACCGCTGACAAGCTTATGCTCTTCAAATATGTGATCAAAAATACTGCTCACAAGTATGGCAAGTCAGTCACCTTCATGCCCAAACCAGTTTATGGTGATAACGGTTCCGGTATGCATACTCACCAGAGTCTGTGGAAGGATGAGAAGCCTCTGTTCTTTGACGCCGAGGGCTACGCCAATCTTTCCAAACTGGCTCGCTACTACATTGGTGGTATCTTGAGCCACGCTCCATCCATTCTGGCAATTGCAGCACCTTCAACCAATAGCTACAAGCGTCTGGTTCCTGGCTTTGAAGCTCCTGTTAACCTGGTCTTCTCACAGGGTAACCGTAGTGCGGCTGTGCGTATCCCTCGTACTGAGAGCGCGAAAGCAACCCGCATGGAGTTCCGCCCGCCCGATCCAACCGCCAACCCTTATCTCCTCTTCTCAGCTCTGCTGATGGCCGGACTCGATGGCATTCGTAATGAGATCGATCCCAGCCAGTATGGTTATGGTCCAGTCGACAAAGACCTGTACAGCATGACTCCTGAAGAATTGAGCGAGATTAGCTCGGTTCCTGGCTCGTTGGATGAGGCGTTAAAAGCCCTGGAGAATGATCACGCATACCTGCTTGAGGGTGGCGTTTTCACTCCTGACTTACTGGAAAAATACATCGAGTTGAAACGTGAGCAAGCCGATCAGGTTCGTTTACGCCCGGCTCCGATTGAATTTTCCATGTACTACGATGCCTAAAAGCTTTCTTGCCTGGCAGAACTAAAAGTAGCAAGCAAGATCTAAAGCTAATCCGAAACAGGAAGCAGCCGTTAAGTGTTTTACGATACTTAACGGCTGCTTTTTACTTCTTTTTCAGATCGTTTCTTCCAGACCAATGAAAAGCTTGTAGCCGACTTCAGAGACATTTTCGACCAGATAATAACAAAGTATTTTACTCGTATTCAAACTTATGTTATTTTGTAAATAGATAAGTACTAGAAAGCTACCTCAGTCTTAATACTTTGTTCGTCATAACGTCATACACATAGATAAAAAACACTTACAGGCAAAGGTGTTATAGTTATACCATAACAGATTGTTTGTCTAACTGCATCCTTAGAGAGGTACGATTATGGAATTACTCACGGATAGTTATGGAAGACGTATCAAAAGTATGCGTATCTCCATTACTGATAAATGCAATTTCCGTTGTACGTATTGCATGCCTGCTGAGGGACTTCCCTGGCTGAAAAAAGCTGAAATCCTTTCCTTTGAAGAGATTACACGCATTGCTCGTGTAGCAGTCAGCATTGGCATTGAGCAGATTCGCTTAACTGGTGGTGAACCCCTGGTTCGTAGAGATGTCCCGGAACTTGTCAGTCAGTTGAAAAAGATTGAGGGACTGCACAGTTTGAGTCTGACGACCAATGGTATTTTGCTCAAACAACAGGCAAAACCTTTGGCTGAAGCTGGCCTGACCCGCATTAATGTTAGCCTGGACTCTCTGCTGCGCGAGAAATTTGCACAGTTAACCCGTCGCGATCAACTCGAACAGGTACTAGAAGGTCTGGCCGAATTAGAAAAATACCCGGCTATTCATCCCATCAAGATCAATGCAGTTGCCATACGCGGCTATACAGAGGAAGAAGTGCTTTCCTTCGCTCAGCTGGCTCGTAGCAAAGCCTACCTTGTTCGCTGGATCGAGTTCATGCCTCTGGACGCAGATCAACTCTGGCGCAAAGAAGATATTCTCACCGGCGCGGAAATCAAACAAATTATTGAGGCCGAATATGGTCCATTACAGCAAATTAAGTCCGGCGACCCCTCAGAGACAGCACGCCGCTACACATTTAGTGATGGCATCGGAGAAGTAGGCTTCATTAATCCTGTAAGTGAGCCCTTCTGCTCTACCTGTGATCGTATTCGTATTACTGCCGATGGGCAATTGCGCACGTGTCTGTTTGGCACAGAGGAAACCGATCTTCGCGCTGTGGTGCGCTCAACAACTGATGATGATTTACTTATACAGACGATACGTGAAGCTGTCAAAAATAAAGAGTTAAAGCATTATATTGGAGATAAAAGGTTTAAGAGAGCCAGCAGAAGTATGTCTAGGATAGGTGGATAAATCAATCGCTTGATTGATAGTCCATGTCTTTTACATATACAAGTGATACGTTCCAGTTCTTATTTTGTTCATTAATAAAGTGTAAGACGTTGTAAAATGAATGTTACAAATAAAGGGCACAGATCGTCATTATAGTAGAATGGACAAAACATATATTGACTGAAATATACTTTTGTCTCCCTGTATTAAAATCGGAATTGACATCCGTTGGCCTGACTAGAATTCGGGCCGGAAAGAGGAAATTGTGGCAAACGAGGATGCGGATTTGCTCACCGTCGGCGAGGTTGCCAAACAACTGCGCGTTGACGACACCACTGTGCGTAGATGGATAAAGAGTGGTGTACTTGAGGCTATTTCACTACCTCATAGTGGTATACGTCAGGCCTATCGTATACGTCGTTCAACCCTGGATGCCTTACTCGCAGCCCCGCCGCCTTTACCAGAGGATACAACTGACGAAGAAACGGAATAAACCGTTAGCTTCCGCGCTGCTAGCATCCTTCTCTATCTGGCAGTATCGGAGGCTTTTTTTGCTGCACCTTTATTCTATAACCTTTTTTAGTATGATTGAAATTATTCATAAAGCTCTTTTTGATATAACTGTAATCCTTCGATAACTGGTCGATTTTTCATTTTCATGCCACATTTCGCCGCTAACCGGGACGTTGCATCATCAGCAACCGGTAACAATGCCTCAAAGAAAATAGGGAACTGCTCCCTTTCAGCCTCAAATTCAAATTCGGTCGCGCTGATGCGCGCACGATTTAAAGCCCCCATCAACAAAGCTCTCCCGGCGTTTCTTCTTCTTTGCGCTGGATGGACACTCCCCCGACAAACAAAATGATACCCTTCCTGGTCATGCTGATACTGCAGGACTGTATAACCAATAATTTCTCCCTCGATTCCTTCCAATGTACCAGCCTGTCCCCACACCAGCATCTCATCATCATCGTCGGTCATCACAAAAGCGTTAGCAGGAGCATCCAGTTCAGGATCAAGCAGCCAGCGGGTAAACGCAGCTTCATCCACTTCCCTGGTTTGATCAACTACGACGGAACTGCTTTGTACCATGACTAATGATGGAAGGTCACTATAACGAAAATTTCGAATACGCATAAGCTTCTCACAATCTTACTATCTATCCTGATTCAAAAAGTTACCTGTAGTAGAAACATCTTCAGGTTACAATCATACCTTATGCAAATGACAGAATAAAGCAGTTATACGCAGGAAAAAATATACATATATGGTATATTTTAGTATTCCATCTTTACTCATATTGATGGCTTCGCTAAGGCTCTTAATTTCTTGATAAAGGCCACATCTAAACTAGAGAAATCTATCAACAATGATTCAGAAACACAACAGAATACTATACGGGATAATCTATCTGCAATAATCCTTAAGTACATTTAAATAGCTGCATGGATAAAAAAGGGCGCATTTTCAGCTCGATAAAATAAACGAATGGACAAAAAGAGGGTATACGGCAAAGGACAATTTCCTTTTTGCGTACTTGAGAAAAAAATCATTCGAGTTTACAATAAAAAAGCCAATGTAGAAACGTGACATCGTCTGTACAAAAGCAGCATGTAAGTCATAAAGTGTTGAAAAACTGCAAATTGAGCAGTGTTTGGCACAGCTAGAAAGGAAAAAATATACGTCTGCTAAGCCCGAAGCTTATTGATTGTTCGTTATTGTAGGTTTAAACTCTTCAATAACCACATAAAGATGAAGATCGCTTCAAGGAGTTGCAGAGTGGCTAAAAATATTCAGGACTACGCAACACAGACTCAACCTTCCCCTCGTCAATCTCTGATTGATTGCTATACGCGAGTACGTCATTTTACTGAACAACTGTGTGTGCCATTGGAGACTGAGGATTACGTTATTCAATCAATGCCAGACGTGAGTCCAACGCGCTGGCATCTCGCCCATACTGCCTGGTTTTTTGAGACCTTTTTATTGTCTCCCAATGTAGCTGATTATGCTTCACCACATCCTCAGTATGCCTACCTGTTCAATTCTTACTACAACTCGGTTGGTGAGCGCCATAATCGTTCTCAACGCGGTTTGATTTCACGTCCTACGGTGAGCGAGACCTATACGTATCGTCACTATGTAGATCAATGCGTCACTGACTTCCTGGCTTCTTGTGATGAACAACTTCTCGAAAAGATTACACCGGTATTGACACTGGGTATTCATCACGAACAACAACATCAGGAATTGATGGTGACCGATATCAAACATGTTCTCTCTTGTAATCCTCTGTATCCAGCTTACCATGAGCAAATACCTCAAAAAACCGCCCAGGTCCCGCCGCTTGAATGGATTAGCTATCCAGAACAGCTTGCCTGGATCGGCTATCAGGGGCAGGATTTTTCCTACGATAATGAGGGCCCGGTACATCGCCAGTTTGTCGATGCGTATCAGTTAGCATCACGCCTGATTACAAATAGAGAATACCTTGACTTCATGCAGGATGGCGGTTATCAAAATCCCCTTCTCTGGTTATCCAGTGGCTGGAATACTGTCCAGGCAGAACACTGGCAGGCTCCTCTCTATTGGATAAAACAGGATCATGATTGGTATGTAATGACCCTCAGCGGATTGCGTCTGGTTGATCCTGACGAGCCAGTCTGCCATGTCAGTTATTATGAGGCTGATGCCTATGCTCGCTGGGCAAAGGCACGCCTGGCAACCGAAGCAGAATGGGAAATCGCAGCATCTCATCTTCCTATCACTGGGAACTTTGCTGAACAACGCACGTTCCATCCAGAGCCACTGTCAACCCTGCTCACCTCTGACCAGCCAGCACAAATGTTTGGGGATGTCTGGGAATGGACGCAGAGTGCCTATCTCCCCTACCATGGCTATCAACCAGCGCCAGGAGCACTTGGCGAATACAACGGGAAATTTATGTGTAACCAATTTGTGCTGCGTGGTGGCTCATGCGCGACCTCTATCACCCATATCCGGCCCACCTATCGCAATTTCTTTCCACCAGATGCGCGCTGGCAATTTATGGGTATTCGCTTAGCTCGGGAGGTGTAAAATTTTACAGCACATAGAAGAACAGCTTGAACGATATGATTTCGCGCCCAGGCAAGATACATTTCGCATGGAGATTCTGCAAGGATTGCGCAAACCATATAAAGAACTTCCCAGTAAATACTTCTATGATGAGGTCGGCTCTCAATTGTTCGACCGCATCACTGAAGTCGATGATTATTACCTGACGCGTACAGAATCGCTTATCCTGCAACAGCAAATCGAAGCTATCGCCGCTGCACTCGGTCCACAATGTATGCTTATTGAGTATGGCAGTGGAAGCAGTATTAAAACACGCCAGTTACTTGACCATCTGGTAGATCCTATAGCATACGTACCCATTGACATCTCGAGGGAACATCTATTACAGGCATCGCTCACGCTCGCTCATGCCTACCCTACATTAGAGATTCTCCCCATTTGTGCAGACTATACCAGTGCTTTTGCCTTACCTCAGCCATCGAGGCCAGGTAAACGCAAGGTGGCTTATTATCCAGGATCAACAATCGGCAATTTTGATAGCGAGCCCGCTAAACGCTTCCTGTCTCAAATCGCGCAAACCTGTGGAAAAGGGGGCGGTTTACTGATAGGAGTAGATCTAAAAAAAGATTTTGCAATTCTGCATAAAGCCTACAATGACTGCGATGGCGTGACAGCACAGTTCAATTTACATTTGCTCGAACGGCTTAATGAGGAGTTGGCGAGCAATTTTCAACTTGACCAGTTTGGACATTATGCATTTTATAATCCTGGTCAGGGGCGTATCGAAATGCACCTCGTTAGCTTACAAAAGCAAGAGGTGCAGTTTGGTGACGAAACAATCACCTTCGATAACTTCGAAAGCATTTGGACCGAAAGTTCCTACAAATACACGCTTGACGAATTCCGGCAACTGGCAAATAGTACCGGTTTCCAGGTCGAACACGTCTGGCTTGACCCTCAGCAACTTTTTAGTATTCAGTACCTCTCAGAACTTATCCGAAAACGTGGAAGGAGATGATAGAATCAAGAACAAGGAAAGGAACACGAATCCCCCAAGCAAAGGAGAAACCAAGATGGCCCGAACCAAACCGTGGGAAGTCAGTGACCAATT
>NZ_BIXY01000045.1:0-3531 GCF_008326305.1 Dictyobacter arantiisoli
GGGAGGGGAGAGAACGCCAGAGCATGGGTGAACGACAAGGGAGCCCGACGTTCGTCGTAGCGTCCCTTTGTCGTGCCAGGTCCTGGTTAGCGCTCGTTCTGTTACTCTCCGTCACTCTGATAGGCATTGCCTTGTTTCTCAAACTGCGCGGCCTTGCGTAGGGCTTTCTCTTCGTCGTCTGTCAGATAGGTGAGTTTCGGGACATTTTCCATTCCTGCATCTCTTCTCGCTTGTAACATCTTAGGGACCTCCCCTAACACAGCTCTAGGCGTCCGGAATTCCTCCACACGGGCACCTTTCTTTCTTCGCCATTTTGGAATATATGGATACTTTGTGCCTGGTGTGCCTTGTTTTAGATCAAGCGGGCGGAAGTGGTGGTTGTTAAAGTAATCTCGAAGTATGTCTGCTCGCTCTCGCGTCCCTTGATTTCGTCTAGTGGAGTCTGCGATTGGGGCCTTGATTGGGGTCTCAAACACCCTCTCTCCGTCACTCTGATAGGCATTGCCTTGTTTCTCAAACTGCGCGGCCTTGCGTAGGGCTTTCTCTTGGTTGCCTGTCAGATAGTCGAGGTTCGGGACATGTGGCATTCCTAAATCTCTTCTCGCTTGTAACATCTTAGGGACCTCCCCTAACACAGTTCCAGGCGTCCGGAATTCCTCCGTACTGCCATCTTTCCTTTTTCGCATTGTTGGAATATATGGATACTCTGTTCCTTGTGTGCCTTGTTTTAGATCAAGCTGGTGGAGGAGGTGGTTGTTAACGTACTTTCGAAGTATGGTTCCTCGATATCGCGCTCGTCCAGTGTAGTCTTCACGTGCCGTCCCCGTCGCCTGTTGCGCATCTGGAGCATCTGCAGACAGCTCGAGCTCGGGGTTATTAACGCGGTGTGAAGAGGAACCTTGCCCCTCCTGAGGCAGCTCAGGGTGATGAGGGGCTGCATTTTGAGGTCTAAAGGTGATGTTTGAAGAGGAACCTTGCCCTGATAGGCTACTGGTCGGATCCCCGTGTGGCGGCTGGTCGTATGGGTTGTATTCAGAGATTGGAGCGTTAAACACCCCACCCTCGATGTGAGCGAGCTGTTCATTTGGACTAGCGGCCAGCGTGTTTTCGAAGAATGTCGGATCCCCGTGTAGCTGGTAGAGGGCATTTGGCGCCTCTGGCTGTGGATCGAAGGAGAGGGCGGCAAACTGCTCTGAATAGATACCTTGCTCTGATGGGCCACTGGTCGGATCCCCGTGTAGCGGCTGGTAGTATTGGTTGGATGCAGAGATTGGGTCCCCATACGCATCAGTGAGAGGATCGTCCTCATACGCACCAGTGAGAGTGAGAGGATGGTCCTCATACACACCAGTGAGAGGATCGTATGGACCACCGGCCGGCGTGTGTTCGAAGAATGTCGGATCCCCGTGTGGCTGGTTGGATTGGTAGGATGAAGAGGGCGGGTCCTCATACGCACCAGTGAGAGGATTGTCGTGAAATGCCCAATCCTCGATGCCAGCGAACCGTTCATTTGGATTATTGGCCTCCGGGATGGGATCAGGGATTTCGAAGAATGGCGGATCCTCGCGTAGCTGGTAGAGGTAGAGGTTTCTTTGCACCTCTTGCTGTGCATAGAAGGAGTGGGCGACAGGCCGCTCTGAAGAGAGATCTTGCTCTGATGGGTCACTGGTCTGATCCCCGTGTGCCTGGTAGAGGGCTCTTTGCGCATCAAAAGGGGTATGAGGAACTGCATCTGGTCGATAAAAGCTGTATGAAGAGAGATTTTGCTCTGATCGGCTACTGGTCTGATCCCCGTGTAGCTGGTTGTCTTCAGCGGTCAGGTCCAGGACGGGAGTGAACAGTTCGTATGGATTCCCGGTCGGCGTGCTGTGACCAGCAGTGTGTTCGGAGAATGGCATAGGAATTCCTCCTTTTTGTCAAAAGGATAGAGCAGCAGGCAGGGAAATGCAAGAGGGAAAGAGGCCCAATCTGATCGGTCATGGGATGGGTCGGGGAAGATCCGAGCGTCTCGTGTCCTGATCGAGTTAGGTCTGGGGCCACAGAGCCGTGGCGGCCCCGGCAGCGTGAAGGGCAAACCCATCGATGCAGCCCCGGTGTGATCGAGAGGGCTTGGCGCAAAAAAATGTGCCGCACCCGATGCCCTCACCCCCAGGCCCTGTATCCCTTTCCCTGGGATCGAGAGGTGATGGAAGATGGAGGCACGGCACGGAGCGCAGGTCCGTGCATCCTTCATAGTACGAACATCCTACCCGTAGGCCATTCCTCTCTCCACATTCGTGTCGAGGGACAGTGCAGAGCGTTGGGGCACGTTGCTCGTACGAGGATGGGTTGCGACCTCGGCATGCACCTACAATTCTCCATTATGATTCTCCGTTTATTGTAAGGTTGCAATAAAACCATTTTGAGCATCATGGGCGCGCAAGATTCTATATTGGTGGTAGATAGTGTGTTGCATCATAGGCATGCGTTGGGCGGATAATCAATTCATAGTAGATCTTACCCATCGTTTGTGGGGGATAAGGCATGCCATGTTCCAACCACCATTGTGTCAGTGTAATCGCAGTAGTAACAATATGATTGGCGGCAATCTCGCGTGGGACCACGCTATTGCCTAATTGCTCATTCTTCGCGAGGGTACTTTGTGTCCCCGTTGCGACAATACGTTCCACAAAAGACGCCGATTGACCACTCCGCAGCAGCACGCGAATAACCTCATGATGCTGCTGGACATATTCAAATAAGCGTTGTCCATCCTCAACGGCATTGGATTGTACTAAAGGGAGAGAAAATAATGTTAATAATTCATTCAGCACCACATCCAGCACACTCCCCAGGAGAGCATCCTTATCGGGATAATGGCGGAAGAAGGTCGCGTAGCCGATATCCGCATAGCGTGTAATCTCGCGAATCGTCACGGCCTCATAGCCCTTCTCCAGCGTCAATGTGATCAATGCCCTGGCTAACAGTTGCTGTGTGCGTTTCACGCGTCGATCCTGAGCCTTCTCGCCACCGCCCGCCTGTGTTGATGGCACATCTTCTTGCGTACCCATCTGACAAAATCCCCTTTTGTCCTATTTTCCTTGACACGTAACATGCCGAAGATATACAGTATATCATGTCTCAGGTAATGATATACTGTATATCATAAGTTACAGAGAGGCTCATAAATAGCCGAGATGACAAACCTTTGTAGCGTGATAACAATTTCTGTGGTGAGAGAGTGTTTGATTCCCATCACCATCGGGATCTTGCTGCTCACCTGCTGGCAGGCGCAGGCGCGCCTGCGCCTTTTTTTAGTGTGTGCTGCAGGAAAAGTGCATAGCACTTTTCCTGCAGCACACACTAAACATTGGTTTGAGCACCATCGGTGCGAAAACTCATGCACAGAGATCGTGGAGAGCATGGGAATCAAACACATTCTGAGAGAGTGGTTGATTCCCATCACCATCGGGATCTTACTGTTTGACCTGCTGGCAGGCGCAGGCGCGCCTGCACCCTTTTTAGTGTGTGGTGGGGGGGGCGTGGGTGGTG
>NZ_BIXY01000045.1:3541-56013 GCF_008326305.1 Dictyobacter arantiisoli
CAGGAAAGGTGCTGTGCACCTTTCCTGCACCACACACTAAAAACTGTTTTGAGCACCGCAGGTGCGAAGATTCATCAGATAGACAAGATAGAGAAAGTAGATCAAAATATGTCGATAGAACCACAAACCCCTCCCATGGCACGAGAAGCCGCGCGTGCGGCAGGCTGTCCGATTGATCATCAGGCACAGGCATGGTCTCACCAGAAAACGGCGCAGCACGTCGAGCCAACCGGCATTTCTATCGAATGTGATGCGCAGGGCGTCTGGCACATCTACGGCTTCAATGAGACGCGTGCGGTATTGCGGAGCGGCGAGACGCGGCAGGCGGGCTTTGGTTCCGACACGCTCTCAGCCACCGCCTCTAAGATGACCCCGCCCATCCTCTTCCTGGATGGGAAAGAGCATCAGATACAGCGCAAGCAGACGGCGCGCTTCTTTACGCCGAAAGCCGTAGATGGCAACTATCGCCGTTTGATGGAAGATGTCGCAGACAAGTTAATTGCTGAATTGCGTCGGAGTAAGCAAGCTGATCTCAGCAAATTGAGCCGCTTCATGGCTGTTCGCGTAGCCAGTCAAGTGGTCGGCCTGACAAACAGTACTCTACCCGGTATGGATAAGCGCCTGGACGCCTTCTTTGCGGGAGACCTCTCCCAGCTCACCAAAAAACTGAGCCTGCGTGCCTTGCTGCACACCCTGAGCAATCAATTCGCGCTCAGTTCATTCTTCATGCTCGATGTCAAGCCCGCCATCAAGGCCCGCAAGTGGAAAGAGCAGGACGACGTGATCTCCCATCTTGTTGCGCAGGGGAGCAGCGACGCTGAAATCCTGACCGAATGCGTCACCTATGCTGCCGCTGGCATGGTCACCACGCGAGAATTCATCTGTGTCGCCACCTGGCATCTGCTTGAGCACGAAGGACTGCGCCAGCGCTATCTGATCGCCTCCGAGAAAGAGCGCTACGCCATCCTGGGAGAACTCCTGCGCCTGGAACCCGTCGTAGGAAACCTCTTCCGCCGCGCCAACTCCGAACTCCACATCAGTAGTGGAGAGCAGGACTATACCATCCCCAAAGACGCCCTGATCAACCTGCATCTGCACGGAGCCAACAGTGACGAAAGTGTCACCGGCGAGAAACCCTTGCTCGCCTGTCCGGGGCGTGAAATCCAGGCCAACCAGACCACCGAAGCCCTCATGAGCTTTGGGGATGGAGCGCACCGCTGTCCCGGCTCCTACATCGCCATCCAGGAAACCGACCTCTTCCTTCAGCGCCTGCTCGCCATCGACGGACTCTATATCAAGCAGGCGCCGACCGTCACCTGGAACGAACTCGTCACCGGCTACGAGATCCGCAACTTCCAGCTCGCCATCAAATAGCCCATCCACACCACGAAACAGGAGCGGGAGCGTATAGCGGGTTCTCGTGTTCCTGTCTGGTGGTAAACGCAGGAAAACAACAAATGTGCAATAATGTAGGCATCGACCTGCGCGACGCTTCGTGCGATGCCTACGTTTGCGATCATAAGATGTGAAAGGAACTTCATCGATTATTGGAGAGAGGAAATAGAACATGAAAGATAGCCATTTTGAGACGATGTCGTTGCCAGAAGAGATGCAGGTCTATGCGCCCGACGGCTCCGAGATTCGTTTATTGCTACAAATGAAAGGCGGCAGTATGTGTCACTGCACGCTTCCACCCGACCACATCTCGCTGGCCGGAATGCACCAGAACGTAGAAGAGATCTGGTATATCCTTGAAGGCCGGGGACAGGTCTGGCGCAAGAGCCCCCATGGCGAAGAAGAGACTGTCGATGTTTCCCCTGGCGTCAATCTGAGCATCCCGCCGCACACCCATTTTCAATTCCGCGCCACCGGCCCGGAGCCTTTGCGCTTCATCCTCACCACCATGCCCCCCTGGCCCGGCGAACAGGAATGGATTCAGGTCGCAGCCCACTGGCAGCCATCCGCGTAAGCGCGGCGCCTGTTGGGATCGAAAAAGATGAATGGGAGATCATTGGAACCGATGCTCTATCCCTGGAGCGGGTAGGATTACATAGATTCTACCCGCACTTATGCGCATAAATTGAAACAGGTGAAGCTTCTGTGATACTTGTGTTTCGCGCATCCCCAGGTGCCTGCTGTCCCTCAGCGGTCACTGAACCTATTCCTCATAGGGAGGCAGTTCTTCAGGTGGGGCAATTGTGTCCATTTTATCTAACCTCGTGATTCCACGTTGGATACGTTTTTGTTCTTTCTGCAATTTTTCCCGTTCTGCTCCTAGACTGTTGTTTCGATATCCTAACAAATTTCCTGACCAATTGTTGAGTGTATGGTCAATCGCATCTATTTCCTGCTGATTCTTGTTAAATTGTTCTCGCAGCTCTTGTCGTTCGTCCCCGCTCCATATCTTTTTGATGAGACCATCGATCTTATCGGCCTGGGTCCATTGTTCCGTATCCTGACGATAGGTATCTTTAACTTGATCAATACTCAGCCGTACTAACTGTGAAACATGTTGGCGAGGACTTTCTCGTGCTTCCTTTTCAAATGTCTCATTAATCTTGATCACGATGCGTTCAGCAACTTCATTTTCATTGATCGTGGGGTGATTCATTAAATAATAGTAAAGCCAGGGGGTTGCTTGTGCTTTCACCTGGTGAATTTCTCTTAGTTGTTCCGCTGTGAGCGATGGTCTGTCATTGCTGCCCGAGGGATCTGGAGCCCGATAGAACTCCCTTTGAAATTGAGAGAGGCTTTGCTGTTGATCCTCGTTGTCCATAGAGACATCGCGAGGAGGTAATATTTCCCTATTTCTTTGCATTGTTCTGTTAACCATCCTTCTTTATGCCCTGATCAAGGTGCCACCAGTCTGCGATGTTGAGATGCTACCAGAATCTGCGTCCTGCTACCAGTGGACAAGAGGCCCAGAATCCTTGTAAATTCTATCACTTTCTGTACGCAAAAAAACTTGCCGTCCCCGTATCGTTCTATTTGCAGCAAGAAAGCCGCGTTCTTCTGTCTGAAGTGCGCGGCTTTTCTTATAGAACAGGGCCGAGTTTAGCCTTTGACGGAGCCAGCCAGGATACCTCGGACGAAGTAGCGCTGGAGGGCGAAGAAGACGACGAGCGGCAGAGCCATGGAGAGGAAGGCGGCCGCGGTCAGGACGGGATAGTTTGATCCATAGGAGTCGACGAGGTTGGCGATGCTGAGCGTCATGGGGGCGCGCTGCGGATTGCCTCCCAGGAAGATCAGGGAGGTGAGCAGGTCGTTCCAGACCCACATGAATTGGAAGATGCCCAGCGAGGCCAGCGAGGGCACCGAGAGTGGGATGATGATGCTCCAGAAGATGCGCCAGTGCGATGCGCCGTCAATATGCGCGGATTCCATCAGGTCGGATGGCAGGGCGGCGAAGAAGTTGCGCAAGAGGAAGACGGCGAAGGGCAGTCCAAAGGCGGTATGCGCCAGCCAGACGGCGGCGTATTCTCCGGTCAGACCAATGTCGGTGAAGAGCTTGAGGACCGGGACCAGCGCGATCTGCGTGGGAATGACGAGCAGCGCGACGATACCCATGAAGAAGAAATCGCGCCCCGGAAATTTCATCCAGGCAAAGGCATAGGCTCCGAAGGCCGCGATGATCATGGGCAGGAAGGTGCCGGGAATCGAGATGATCAGGCTATTCACGAAGGCCTGGCCCAGTCCCTGGGCTTGCAGGACATCGATATAGTTTTGCAGAGTGAAGTTCCAGGGCGGGATCAGTCCACTCCACCAGCCAGTGGTGGTGATCAGGCTGGCCGGACGAAATGAACTGACAAAGAGTCCAAAGGTCGGTACCGACCAGATCAGCGCGAGCGCGATCACCACGACTGTGAGGAGTCCACTCCCCAGGGCGCGGCGCAACAGGCGACCCCGGGTCTCGCTATTCTTCCTGGCTTTTGGTTTGTCTGTCTTCGGCGCGCTCGTAAGCTCGCTCGAAGCCTGGCTTTCAGAGATGTTCATCGTTCAGCCTCCTGTGCTCGCAATCTACGAATATTGATATACATCACCGGCGAGATGACGATCAGTAGGAGAATCGCCAGGGCGCTTGCCAGGCCATAGTTGCTAAAGTTGAACAACTGATTATAGAATTCTACAGCTACTACGTCGGTCTTGTAATCACCACCCGTCATGATATAGATGACATCAAAGATCTTCAGGACGTTGATGACCATCGTGGTTGCCACGACGCCCAGGGTGGGCTGGACCATCGGGACTGTAATGCGCCAGAATAGCGTCAGGTTGCTGGCACCATCGATCTTGGCCGCCTCGATCACATCCTCAGGGATACCCTTGAGGGCCGCCGAGATAATCACCATACAGAAGCCGGTCCACATCCAGGTATAGACTGCGATAAGTGCGAGATTATTAAAGCTGGTATTGATCAACCAGGCCTGTGGCTGGACCTTGAAGAGTCCCAAAAACGCGTTCAGCAGACCGATCTGGTTCTCCCCATTGGGACTGTACAGATAGATAAAGCGCCAGATCACGCCCGCAGCCACAAAAGAGATCGCCATCGGGACGAAGAGGGCGGATTTCACGACGCTCTCGACCCTGACTTTATCGACCAGTACTGCGACGATCAGGCCAAGTCCGACCGTCAGTAGTGTCGCCAGCACCAACCAGAGCAAATTATTCTTGATAACTTCGAGCATAGTTGGATTGGTGAAGATAGTCACATAGTTTTTGAAGCCCACATAGCTGCTCGAATCAGCGTTCTGGAAGCTCAAAATGATCGTCTGGATCAAGGGATAGATATAAAAGATCAGTTCCAGGATCAGTGCTGGCGCAACCCACACCCAGGCCCACCAGGTTTGTCCGTGTTCTTTGCGGGCTTTATGCGCTTTGGGCACAATCGACACGGTCTGGTAATCTGTCGTTGTCATAAATGCATCCTTTTACCTCATTGGCGTTTAGATAAAATTCTCGACGAAGAGTGTAGGTGCGTGCCGAGGTCGCAACCGAGGTGCGCTTGCCCGTTCACGTACCCCCCATCTCGCTCCACCGCTCTCCCTGTCGGGATACGGAAGAGCCGACGGGCGAGCAGATCGTACGACGAAGAGTGTAGGTGCGTGCCGAGGTCGCAACCGAGGTGCGCTTACCCGTTCACGTACCCCCATCTCGCTCCACCGCTCTCCCTGTCGGGATACGGAAGAGCCGACGGGCGAGCAGATCGTACGACGAAGAGTGTAGGTGCGTGCCGAGGTCGCAACCCCGAGGTGCGCTTGCCCGTTCACGTACCCCCCATCTCGCTCCACCGCTCCCTCTGTCGGGATACGGAAGAGCCGACGGGCGAGCAGATCGTACGATGGAGAGGAAAGCGCACCTACATTTCTCCATCATGCTTCAAGTGAGCAGCAAGCGCCCGATGGTACTGGTTAGGCGGTATAGGACTGTTGTGCTGTACCTTCGATACCGCTCAGGACGCTATCCAATTGTTTGGGATCGCCGATGTAGGTCAGCAGACCTTTCCAGTAGGCATTCTCAACGGCGGCAGGCATCAGGTCATCCGCGCCGACGCTGAAGAAGCTGGCACTGGTCAACTGTTTGGCAGCCTTGCGTGCGATATCATCTGGATAGAGGCTGGGATCGACGTTCTTGTTGGCGGAAGTCGCACCACCACGTTTGACCCAGATGCTCTGTGCCTCAGCGGAGTACAGGAACTTCATGAACTGGCGTGTGCCATCATTGTCCTTCATCGCAACGACCAGGTCGGCACCACCGGTGACGGCTCCCTTGTATTGAGGATTGATGGTCGGGAACTCGAAGAAGTCATAATCTGTACCGGCCTTCAGGGTTTTGTACTGTGTGGTGATAAAGCCCTGGGTGAAATCTCCCAGATAGTACATGTAAGACTTCGGATTGGGCGCGAATGGCTGGTAGGATGCATCCTGGAAGTTGGTTGCCAGGATGGACTGGGGCGCACCATTGATATAGTGCTTGCCATTGGCGATCTGTCCGAAGGCCTGGAAGGCGGCTTTGACGCTGCTGTGGGTCCAGGGAATCTTGTGGGCGACCCATTGATTATAGAGATCTGGACCATTCTGGCTCAGGAAGATCTGGTCAACCCAGTCTGCGGCGGGCCAGCCACTGGAGGCTGCGCTCTCCACACCCATCGCCCAGGGATATTTGCCCTGTCCCGCGATCTTGTCGGATACGCTGATCAGCTCATCCCAGGTCGTAGGAATGGTGCCGCCAACGGCTTTAAAGGTGGTTGGATTATACCAGATGGTGCCTTTGCTATTCGCTTTTGGCAACACAGCATACAGGTGGCCGTCTACCGAAGAAAGATCAATCCAGGTCTGATTGTACTGGCTCTTGAAATCCGCCATGTCAAAATAGGAGTCCAGTGCGATCAGCTTCTTCTGATGGGCCAGTTGCTGGAAGGTGGACAGGCTGGGCATGCCGCAGACGTCAGGTGGATTATTACCACGGACGCGAGTTGACAGCACGGCGGGCAGGTCACGCGTGGACTCGATATTGACCTTGATACCATTCGATGTCTTCTTGGTGAAGGCATCTGTGATAGCCTTAAATGAGGCTAACTCTTCGCCGCTCCACTCGGTCAGGATGTCGATGGTGCTCACTTTCGTGCTGCCATTCGGGGTTGAGCCGCCACCGCAGGCTGCCAGCAGGGCCGAGGCCGCACTGATACTCAGGCCAGCGCCAAGCGCACGTTTCATAAATGCGCGCCGGGGCATGCTCGTGGTTGCAAACTCTTCGACGAGTTGATCCAGATCTTGACGGTTTCGACGATCAAAAATAGTCATGGATAATCGCTCCTTGTGCTTACTGATAATAATATGGGAAAGAATAGGGGTGCCGATGCAGTTTCCGAGGAAGCTGTCTCGGCAGGTGGTGCCGCCTTCCATTGCCAGCCTACGCCAACGTAAGCCAGCGGCGGCCCGCCATTTATGTACCGGCCTCCCAGATCTGCGCGGTGTGGTCCCAACTCCCGGAGGCAATTTCTTTGCCATTGGGAGACCAGACCAGTGCATCGACCAGATCGGTATGACCCTGGTAGGTTAAGAGAGGGGAGCCTGTACTGGCATCCCAGACCTGTACGGTGTGGTCCCAGCTGCCGGAGGCAATATTCTTGCCATCGGGCGACCAGGCTAACGCATCGACATCTTTCGTATGCCCACGATAGGTAAGCTCAAGCTGACCGCTCTGGGCATTCCAAACCTGTACGGTTGTATTGCTGCCCCCGGTGGCAATCTGCTTGCCATTGGGCGACCAGGCCAGGGCATCGACGGATGTACTCAAGGCATAGTTATAGGTCAGGATAGTGTGTCCTGTCTGTGCGTTCCAGAGCATAACCTTACTATCGAGCCCGCCGGAGACGATTTCCGTGTTATCAGGCGACCAGGCCAGGGTATTAACAAAATCGTGATTGCCAGCGTATGTGAGCAGATGGAGACCAGTGTGGGCCTGCCAGACCTGGACCGTATGATCCCAACTGCCCGATGCGATCTCCTGTCCATTGTGCGACCAGGCCAGCGTACTGACCTCCTCGGTATGTCCGCTGTAGGTCTCAACCGTACGACCGGTAAGCACCTCCCAGACGCGCACCGTGTGATCCCAACTGGCGGAAGCGATATAGGCTCCATCGGGCGACCAGGCCAACGCGCTCACATTTTCTGTATGGTCGGTATAGGTAGTAATCAGCGCGCCTGTTTTCGCGTTCCAGACCTGCACGGTATGATCCCAACTCCCTGTGGCAACCTCTGTGCCATCGGGCGACCAGGCCAGGGCACTCACGAAATCAGTATGTTTGAGATAGGTCAGGCGCGCGGTGCCTGAGGCGCGGCCCGTGCTTGAGAGCATGCTATAGTAGCCACCAGCCAGTCCAAAGCAGAGCAAGAGACAGGCCACGACGAGCAAAGGAATCAGCTCGCGGCTCCGTCGGCGGGACTTCATCTGCTTGTTGCCTTCCCGGCGCGTCTGCTGGTGTCGTCTGGAATTGGTAAAGGACTTCTGAAGCGGCTCATCTTCTTCATGCAAGGAGGTCGTATCGAAATCCTCCAGTAGCAAGGCAATACGTGGGAACGCCCTCATTGTTGGATCTGGCAGGGTACGCAGCGCCGCATCCAGGAAGTGATACTCCTCTTGCGCGGCCTGACAGGCGGAACATTGTCCCACATGGGCATCCAGTGCCACCTGTTCCGCAACTGAGAGATCACTCCGCTTGAGCGCCAGCTTTTCCGCCCACTGGGAGCAAGGAGGGTGATGGCTCATCGACCTTTCCTCCCGCTGGGTGCCTTGTCTTTGCCCTTTTGCAACTGATAGTAAATCTGACGTAACTCTTCTTTTCCACGACTCACGTATTTACTCACACAGTTTTCCTTTATATTGAGCCGCTCAGCAATCTGGCGCTGAGGTAAATCCTCGATTATATACAAAATAAGGCAAGCGCGATAGAGGGGAGAAACCTGAGCCAGGGCCAGTTGTAGCAATTCGGACTGCGCCACCTCGCTCTCCGGCCCCTCCACCTGCAGGTGTTCATCATCGCTATTCGACTCATCGAATGTCACCGTCTGCATCTGCATCTGGCGTTTCTGATAGTCGCGTGCACAATTGAGGGCAATGCGGTAGATCCAGCGTACAAATAATTCGGGATTGCGCAGGCCGGGAAGGGCTGACCAGGCTTTCAGAAACGTCTCTTGCGTCAACTCGCAGCCCACACCATCATTGCCCACCATGCGACTCAAATACGTCGTAATCTGATCATTGAAGCGCGCATAGAGCATCTCAAAGGCTGCTTGATCGCCATCCTGAGCCCGTTTGACGAGTATGTCCACACTGAGTGCCTGCTTACCGTCATCGTAGCGTGATGAAGAACTGCGCCCAGTCCAATATGCCATGTGTTCAGCTCCTTGTAGCAGACCCCGCTGTCTACCACCGTCTTTTTTTTTAGTCGCGACCCCGCGAGTCATCCCGCCGGGGGAGCGCCAGAAGTTGCACTCCAGGCCCCGTGATTCTGACAACCGTATGTACATAAAAGTTATCATGATGGTTCCTGCCCCGCAACCATTGCCATCTCCACCAGAGATAAAGCAGAAGGGACGTGAATGTTCTCTGGACATCCACAAGAACGTTCCTCCCTTTGCGCACACTGTGCTAGAAATATGCATTCACTAATAATGACAGAGGAAAAGACCAGAATCTGACAAATTTGACACCATCTTTTCAAAACTCGTCACCAAAGAGAGAAAATACGTTTTGATTGCCAGGAGTGCGTGGCTTTGCCGGACAGATCGATCCATCGCTATCGTGGATGCCAGTCGCATCAACCTTCCCCATTATACAACGGCTCAGGTTGTAAAATAGATGTGCTATTTGGGTTGGGGTAGAAAAGCAGGCAAACTAAGATGCGAAGATTGTCCTCTTATCCCTCTTGATAAAGGCTTGCAAAGATTCTATGATTCCTGAAATAACTTCATCGATTATAATGAATTTAAATCAGACAACACTCTTGCTTGTATAAAAAAGGAATATATCTGATGCCAAGAAAAATTGCAGACGGGGGGGATAGTGCTGTAATCGAACCCATGGTCTCTCCCCCGGATGGCCTGGCTATGGGCATGTACCAGGCAGATCGTCAGCTTCGTGGGGATGAGGGAGAGAAGGGCCGGGGCTGGGATGAGAATGGTAAAGGCGGTGAGCGTCGCACGTTACTGAAGGATCTCCTGACGGGCCGTGAGTCCAAAATGACGACCTATTCAGGTGATCGTGATACCCGTGATGCCAACCGAGGTGTTCCTGAGCTTAGGCTCTATGACCAGAAAGAGTTTACCGTTCATCATACCTTTGAAAATGGATCTACCAGACCGCAACTCATTGAATTGAAGAATCATGAGGGCGAAAGCCTGAAAGTCCTGAAATTTGGGAATAACGAACGCCAGATCCAGACAGAAGTTCTTGCGAATAATCTTTACCGAGAGCTTGGTGTTCCTGTTCTTAAGTCCCGATTGATTTATGTGCGTGAAAATGAGGGGTCAGAGGCAAAGCTGGCGCAGCTCACCGATCTGATCACGAAACCCGAAGGGGCTACGCTTGTGCCTATGAGCAGTGAATTGCACAATTCCCCGGATTTCTATCGCCATGTGGCGGCTGATATGATCTTCGCGAATTGGGATTTATTCAAAACAGATAACTGGATGGCGGTCGATAAGCGTATGGTGCGTGCTGATCTGGGTGGTGCGCTCGATATTCGTGCTCAGGGGGGAATGAAAGAAAAGTTTGACGGCAGGCAGGTCGAGGAAATTACGTCGATGAGGGCCAAGGATGGCCCCTATCATGGACTCACCGATCACGAGGTTGCGGACTCGATCAGAACGTTCTGTATCAATCTGACCCCCGACAAAATAACGCGAGCTATGGATAAGGCGCACTATCCTGAGAAACTCCAGGCAGAGATGGTAGAGACGCTGAATGCGCGCATGGACCGGGCTCTCGAATGGGCACACCAGCATTATCCAGTGAAGGAAGTAATCCTGGTAGATTATCAATCGCCCGCTACGGAAATTCGTCGTAACTCTGATTCAGGTTCGGGCTCAGATTCAGAAAAAAGCAACCCAGATTCAGAAAAAAGCAACACTGCAAGGTTGGGACGTTCGGGTCATGACGAATTGGCGACTATGAAGAAGTTGTTCACTTCTGAAATTTTCCGCAATCCTGGTGATCCCATTCGGATCCCTGGGGAGAGTAGTAGTGATGGGGATGACTCATCATCACGCAATGGGAGTGAAATCGGGCGGAATTCTGATAGAAGTGATGATGAGCAATCGCGCCCATCATCACGCAATGCTGGATTCGGATATAGTGATAAATGGAAGGATCTCTTCGCCCGTAATTTTTTCGGGACATATTCCCCGTTGGATGCCAGACAACGCCAGGAAGCGAATGCTGATAATCCACTGTGGATGCCACCGCTCGTTGGGCCGGAGGAGATTTTGAATCATCGCCAATTCGATCCTGGGATGCGCACAGCCCTCAGACGCAGCGTGCAGCGTATGAAGACGGGAGTGCTTGTGCGTCGCATGTCTGACGCTGAAAAAGAAGCCTTTACCAGTGCGGCCAAATCTCAGGATATTAACAAGATCGTAAAGTTTCTTTTCGCCGACTCTCCAAGGGGGGAGGGAATCCCAAATGGACGTGGTGAGATGGTTTTTTCTGTCAATGAGCCGTATAAGTTCGAACGAGAAAGCCAGGTAGAACAGAAAATAGCGAAAAATGAAACTTTAACTCGTCAAGAAAGGCAACAGCTTGAGAATGATAAAAAGAATTATAAATGGATCATGGAAATTCCTATTAATGACGATATGCTAGACTTTTTCGCGCAGCGAGCCTACATTAGCAGGCCGAAAGAAGGAAGCAAACTAGAGGCCTTTGCGAGCAATCCCGATGCCAAATTTGAAATGCAGGCGGACGCAAAAAAGAACAGTGACGGCATTGCAAACGTTGTGTTGAAGCCACAGGGCTTTGCCTATCTCTGGAAAAATGTAGACGTGCTCAGATTCTTTGAGAGTGATCAGCATGTCTGGAACCACCGCAGCCTCGATGCGGAGGCGCTGCAAAAGGCGAGAATAGAGCTCATGAAACGAGAGGGAGAAGCCATCGCCAGCGCCAGAAAAGCGGCGGCTGAGAATGCCCGCGCCAGAAAAGCGGCGGCAACGGAAAGTGATGATGTATTGCTCGAAGGCTTCTTCGAATAAGTCATCGTAGATAATTGAAGACGTGAGAAACGCAGGCAGTGCAGCGCAAGCTAATGCACCGTGACGCGTACGGCCAATGGATCCCAACGCTCTGTATGTTGGGGTCCCAACATATTTTCACCTGTGCCATATTTTTAAATTCGATCAATCAATCTCACCGAGAGTGGGCCAGCCCCATCTCATTCCAGGATTTACTGCTTTCTGTTCCTCCTCTTGAAATTCCCCCTCCTGTTTATGTTCAACTTGTACAGTTTCTGAATCCAGAAGAGAAGAGTACTCAGCATGCAAAATAACAAGCATATGCCCATCGCATAATGCCAGGGTGTCAGAGTGCTGAAGAAGTCAGCATTGAGTGTTACAAGGTCAGAGATCGCAGGAGGGAGAGAAGAGATCTTCGGCACTTGAGGTAGCGGCACCACAAAACTTGTGCTGTAATTGAGCTTGTGATTACCCTCGTATGCCAGGTTCAACGTGGCCGTGTATGTTCCAGGATTGAGTGCTGTATGCTGCATAAACACAGGATAGTGGATGCTCGTTTGTGGTAAGAGCGCACCCAGTTTCAGCGGCACATTTTGGAGTTGCTGTCCTGCTGCATTCGTTATCTTCAGGCTTCCAGAAGGATGGAGGAACTGCGTGCCTGTATTCGCCAGCGCAATCAGTACCCTTTGATGGCTGCTCGCCTCGTCATAGGAGACCCCTGCTGCATTCAACTTCTTCACGATGGTACCGGGAAGATTGATAAAGACACTAATTGCCTTTCGTATATGTATCTGTACAATAGCCTGAATGGCACCTTTTGAGGATGACTGTTGCTGAACTGGCGCTTCAGCAATGAGGCCACCAAGATGCTGACCAGGGCGCGCATGATCGGGTATACGCAGACTGAATGGGATATCCTGGCTCTGACCGGGATTAAGCGTTACCTGCTGGCGACTCAGCGTAATCCAGGCCCCTACATCGCGCCGTGGATCAGTACGACGGGGAAATGCCTCTCCACTCCCCTGACTGGTGATTGCGTCTACCGGATAGATATCGATGGTGCCTGGCGCCGATCCATAATTCTTCACATGGATACTATCTTGTATCACAGCACCAGAGCTACTGGCATACATAAAGTTTGCCCTGGGGCGCATATCGCGGTAAGGAACAAAGATTGGCTCTATGTCGAAATGAGCTTTTCCGTCAGTAGCATGGGTAACCCCTGCTCCCAGAGCCTCTAGCACTAAAACCGTGATGATCAACACTCCGACCAGAAGATGGAAAAATCTCCATTGGGAAGCAAAAAAAGATGGAATAGATGTTCTCACGTTGCCACGATCTCCTCATCTGGACTTGCATGCTGCTTTGGAAAAGGAGAGTGCTGTCTTACATAAGCACTCTCCTCCAGTGTATCTGACAGTGATATGCAGATTATGCTCCGGTTGCTGTATTCACCAGTGTGAGTGTTATATCACCCTGGTAGGTACCAGCAGGAGAACCCGCTGAGATGATATATGAGCCGAGGGAAGTGAATGGGTCCGAGCAGTGAAAGGCAGTGGTATTACTAGGCGTCAGGCGAACATATGTGGAAGCCGTCGCAGTTAGCGGCGTCGTTACCGTACCATCAAAAGATGGCCCGGTGTTCCCACAACTAGCGCCGCTTGCTGTGCCAGGAGTAATACCCGTAAGAGACAGAGGAATAGCGGGGCTACCAGTAGCAGGACTTACAAGCCCCGTTGATGCTGCTTGCATTTTCCACCCGCTGGCGCTGCCGCGGTCATCAAACACTGTGGTATCAAACTGGAAGAGATTAGTACCGGCAATTGAACCGTTTGTCGGCATCGTGGCATTTGCATCACTACTGAAAGCAAGCGCACCAGCAGGAAAGTAGGTGCTCAAATGCACGCTACAAGTGGTGTCGAAAGTTGTGCCGAGGCCAGCACAGGGAGCGGCGAAGGCAGATTGCCCGGCAAGAGTAGTGATTGCCATCGTCCCTACAAACAGCAAGCTTATCCCCACTTTCAGGGCACACATCTTCAAAGCATGACACTTCATTTGAAAAAACCTTTCATCTTGACATGTTTCGCGGGAAGTTTTTCAGGGAACACGCACATGCTAACCATACACTCGCAGAGGTCATGTTCGTATATACATAGCTTGCATGAACCCCTTCAGCCTCCAGAATCGCGTTTTGTTTTGTTGTACAGTTATCTCTTTCATAAAAATTGAGGCATGAACTCAAAAAGTTTGCGAGCCTCTTCCCCATATGGATAGTACTCACAACGCATTTATTATGAGGTATTCTAAAAGTAGTGGATAAGTATATAGAAACTTTAGCCTTGTGAGTGATATCATCCTGAAATGACCGCCACTGGCAAATTGATTGGCTCTTTGTGATTCGTGATTGGCTGGTTGAAAAAGGATAGATGGGCTGTTACAGTTCCTGATATACGTATGAATAAACAAAATAGAAGGATGTTTTGCTATGAATATGAAGAGCATTCTGCCAGTTGTAGCCGAACAATTTCAGATCCGTCCTGATATCACGTTTTTGAATCATGGGAGCTTTGGTGCTTGCCCGCGTCCGGTTTTTGCGACCTACCAGGAATGGCAGCGTCGCTTAGAGGCTGATCCGGTTGAGTTTTTGGGACGCCGTCTCGATGGGATGTTGAGCGAGGCGCGTGAGCCTCTGGCCGCCTCTGTGGGGACGCATTCCGATCAGATCGTCTTTGTCCTCAATGCCACGATGGGCGTGAATATTGTGGCCCGCTCGTTGCAGTTGGAGCCCGGGGATGAAGTGCTGACAACCGATCATGAATATGGCGCGGCTGATCGCACCTGGCGCTTCCTCTGTGGACAGCGTGGGGCCAAATATATCAACCAGCCGCTAGCGCAGCCGCTGGAGAGCGATGAAGAGATGATTGAGTCTCTCTGGCAGGGTGTGACGCCACGTACCAAAGTAATCTTCCTCAGCCATATCACCTCGCCCACCGCTGTGATCTTCCCCATTGAGAAGATCTGCCAGCGCGCGCGAGCCGCCGGGATCATCACTGTGATAGATGGTGCGCACGCTCCCGGGCATATCCCTTTGCAGCTCGACACGCTCGGCGCTGATTTTTATGCCGGGAACTGTCATAAATGGCTCTCCGCTCCCAAAGGTGCGGGCTTCCTCTATGCCCGGCCTGAGCGGCAGGCGCTTTTACAGCCACTCATTGTCAGTTGGGGATATGAAAGCCGCACGCCGGGCATCTCAAACTTTCAAGACTATTTCGGTTGGACCGGCACAGCTGATCCCGCCTCCTATCTCAGTGTCCCCGCCGCCATTGCCTTCCAGCGCGAGCACGACTGGGATAGTGTGCGTCTGGCCTGTCATGAGCTAGCCACATCCGCGCGTCAGCAGATCAGTGCTCTCTTCCCTGACCAACAACAACTCACCTCCGACAGCGCGCACTGGTGGGGACAAATGTGCGCCATGCCCCTACCCGCTGGGGATGCACTCGCGCTACAACAGCGTTTACGCGAGGAGTGGCACATCGAGATTCCCGTCAACATCTGGAATGATCGCCGTTTCATCCGCATCTCCCTGCAAGGATACAACAGCCCCACCGATGTCGACCGTCTCGTAACGGCCCTGAAAGCCATTTTCGAGCGCTAAGCAGTATGGGTAATCCTGGGATTTTGAAACAAAAGTTCGAGAAAATGGGAGTGCAGAGGGCGAAGCCTTCTGCCGGGGTTTGGGGTGTCCCCCAATACGGTTCACCTACCTGGAATGATGATGGAAAAACGTAGGTGCGTGCCGAGGTCGTCATTCTCGTTGTTGATGCGGTATTGACCGTAAAGGATGAGTAATAGGGATCTACGATATCTGGTTGATTGGTTTCGTTTTGCGCTGGATGGTCCACCAGAAGATGAGGGTGATGATAAGCAGGACGCCAGTGTAGGGGAGCAGCGACCAGATGCTGGTATATTGAGCCAGCGCACCGGCGAGCCAGGGGAATAGCGCGATGCCGATGATGCTCAGGCCAACAAGGAAGCCCATGGCGTTGGGGAGCATGTGTCCGGGCACCAGCGAGGGCAAGAGGCCGACGATGCCGGGATAGATGGGTCCCAGGAAGATGCCGAGCAGGATAAAGGCGGCTGCACAGGCGATATCGCCGGGGATGAGCCAGATAATTCCTATACTCAGCAGGCAGGCGACCAGGCAGCTATACATGAGACCTGACATGCTCATGTGCAGGCGTTCCGCGATAGGATTGAGCAGAAAACGTCCCAGGGTCAGGCCCAGCCAATAGCCACTCGCGATCCAACCGGCCAGCAGCTCGCTCTGATGCCGATTCTCTAGCAGCAGCGTATACCCCCAGTTTCCCATGCTGACCTCAACGCCGACATAGAAGAGCAAGAATAATGTTGCCAACCAGACTATCGGCAGCTTGAGCACCATACGTAAGCTGCTGGCCCCTTTGTCCCTCTGCTCTTCATGGGCCGGATCAGCAGAGGGATCATGGAAGAGTTTAAAGAGACCGAGGAGCAGGGGGAGCGAGATCAGGGTCCAGATGAAGAATGTGCTGTTCCAGCTCCAACTGAGCGCCAGCATCGTACTGGCAATCAATGGACCAACCAGCGCCCCGGCTCCGTAGAAGGCATGCAGATAGTTAAGGAGCCCGATACTTTTGGGGAGGGAGGTAATGAACATATTCAGCCCGGTCTCGATTATTCCTGTAGCCATGCCCTGAAACAGGAGAATCAGTAGCACAAGGAAAAAGAGCGGCTTGAATACCATCAGCAGACAGCAGAGCAGGAAGATTGTGGCCCCCAGCATAAGATAGTGGCGCTGTCCAATCTTTGAGATCAGCCAGCCGGTACTGATGGCTGAGAGAAAATAGCCGAGAGAGCTGGCGAAAAAGAACAGGCCAGCTATTGCTTTATCGATACCATAATACGCGCTGATACCAGGCAGGAGCACGCCCCATGCGCCTGATGTCACGCCGATCAAAACAAAGCCGAAGAAGGCTGTACTTACCTGGGGTCGAGAAATAGTATGTGTGGTCACAATGATTCTTTCTATCTATAAAATTAACTATAGGACTCCTGTTAATTGTTGTCCGCTACGCGGGCGGGAGGGGGGATGACCAGGGCACAGCCCTGGAACCCAGGCAGGGAAGGTTGCGACCCCATAGGTGCGAACGTAAGCGGGATTGTGAAGGATGCAACCCTTAACCTGGGGTCCGGGGCTGTGCCCCATAGGTGCGAACGTAAGCGGGATTGTTAAGGGTGCAACCCTTGACCTGGGGTCCGGGGCTGTGCCCCGGTCTCTCACCTCCCTCTCGCCGCCGCGCGCGGCGGCGAAGAAAAGAAGAAAAAGGGGTATTTGGGGACACCCCACACCCCGGCAAAGGGCTGGCCGCCCTTTGCAATCCCGCTTGAAAAGCCTTACGTTTGCATCCCGGGCAGGGCAGCTGGATAAGGGGTCAGGCCAGCGGCGCGTTCAGGATGGTATCGTAGAACATCAATTCATATTCGTGGCTGAGACGGATGGCACGTGTGATCTTGATGCGCTCGGCGGGATCACTGTAGCGTTGCAGCAGTTGTTGATCGATGGGTGCCACATTCTCCTCTAAGTCTTTATGGCCCCAGAAGAATTCAACCTGAGCTTCAGTCAAATGATAGTGCTGGATCAGCGCGGGTGCGATACGCAGACAGATCTGGATGAAGATGTCTTCGCTGGCGCTGACTGCGGCCAACCGTTCACCAGGCGTGCCATAAGCCAGCATCCAGTAGAAATAGTTCGGCAAAGCCATACAGCCAGCCAGGGGCTCAATCTGTTCAAAATCAGCACGCTGCAGGCCAACCGCCTCACCAAAGTGGATCAAAATCTCATGTCCACCCACCTTGGGCAGCAACTTCTGGATCAAAAGCACCTGGGCCTGGATATTTTCCTCACCGGCGATAGCCAGCGCATCCAGGCGATACATTTGCAGCACCACCAGAGCATCCTGTAACGCAAATAATCGCAGCCGTTCCACAGGAAGTGTCCCCTGCTCAATCGCAGTCCATAATGGATGGTAGAGCAATTTCTGACGCAAGATATCCAGATTTTCTGTCAGCAGCGCATCCGCAAAACTCATAATAGATAATTATCCTTTGCTATTGATATTATTGATATTATTGATCTTCATCTGTATACTCATCTTCGTCAGCCTGTTGCAGAAATAAGAGACGCTCCTGAAGGACGCGCACATCAGCGGGGGTCAGGCCCGCCTTATGATAGCGCTCCGCCAGCAAGTGATCATAGCGTCCATCGGGACTGGCATGGGCCGCAAGAATCTCCTCAAAAGAGCGCAAGAGCACCTCTTCATTCTGTCCCAACGTCGCATAATAGCCCGCCGCGCCGCCAGCATTGACCGCAAAACGTCGGCAAGCCGCCAGCCTGCGCACGCAACGCGCCTCATCAGCCCGTAACGCAGCCAACTCCTCATCCTCTGCCATACCCCTGGCTCCTTTCTGTTTCGTATCTGCTATACATTGATGCAAATCTCGGCCACTTTGAGCATAGCATAGCCAACGGCCCCTGGCAATCCTGCTTGATAGAACCACGGGGCCCTCCAAAGTTCATGCACAGGGCAGAACACCAGGTCCAACCAATGTGGAAGAGTGCGCAGAGCCAACGTAGCCACCACTACACAAAAGAGAAATGGAAAATCCTGGATGTGACAACAATACTGCCTGCTAGAGGAGAGTAGTACCACCGTGTTATTGATTGGCCGGTTGTTGCGTTCAAAAAAGTGAGAGATTTTGGGAAAGGTTGGGACCCTTATGAATTCATTTGAACAGTTGGCACAGGAGATTTTTCGTCAGAAGCAGGTCATGGATGCGTTGCAGCAAGAGAATACCGAGCTGCACCGGCAGATCTCGGAGCTGCTCGATGGCCGTGGCGTTTTTGTGATGATTGGTGATAAGCGGTACTCGTTGCGCTCGCTGCGCGATGGCTACAATCGTTAGCGCTATTTATCTATAATTAGCGCTATTTATCTATAAATAATACAGCGAACATGATACGTTCTCTGTAGGTGTTCTTTATGCTCGTTCTCGCATGATTGTTTCGCACCTCAGGTGCTCAAAAATGTTTATAGTGTGTATTGTAGGAAAAGAGTTTTTCGGACTTTTCCTACAATACACACTATAAAAGACGCAGGCGAGAACGAGCATCCCAGTAAAACATTTATTTACCGATTTTCTGCCGATTTTCTGCGTTTCACCTCAACCCTTGTTCACCTTTGACCCGGTTTACCAGCGGAAGCGTTTTTTTTGTTTTTAGGCGAATTTGAAGGAGTTGAGAAGCGGCTGGGCATATTTGGTATTGAAGGTTGCGAAGTCTGCTTTCGTCGCCAGAATTTCGATCATATAGACATTCTGCCCATGCTGAATTGCCAGGATGGTAGCTTCGAGAGGTCCTCGAGCCCTGTTATCAACGGTGGCACCGCTTTGCTGCCAGCTCTGACCGCCGACCGTGACCATTTTTTGCATCGAAGGATCGAGCTTATAATTGGTACCGGTAGCCTTCAAGACACTCAACGTGGCACTGGCGACCTGAGTCGTATTGATCTTTTGACCGCCGGTAGGTGTCGCAGTAACTGTGATATCTTCACTGGCTGGTGAGATGAATACGACGGAGGTTAGAGCCTTTTTTACCTGCCAGCCCTGTGGATAGCTGAGCGTGTAGCCATTGCCTTTATAGGCTGTTACGGTTGTCGCCGTGGTTGGAGTAGGGCTGGGCGCGGGTGTCGCGGTTGCCGTTGGCTTTGGTGTGCTTGCCGCTGAAGTGTTATTAGAACTTGAGCCACAGGCAGATACAAATAGGGCCAGTAAGAGCAGGCTGCCAAGCAGGGGAAGCCAGCTTTTCATGCGATTGGATGTTTTCATTCCTTAACCTCAATATCTAGATATATTTAATAGGAAGACCAAAAGTATTTATAATGTACCACTATCACGCTTCATTGACAATTGCACACGGAACACGACGGTCCTGCTGAAAAAGAGGCTCTCTATCCTTCGGGATGGTGGAAGAGGGAAGTTGCGAGGACTCTCATGCCCCCGGCATGCCTGCCATCGCGCTCCGGTCAGGGTCTGCCGCCCCTAACAACCCCGCTTTTTTCCGAACATTAAATAGCCCTGCAAGCATGCAGCGAAAATAGCGTCATCAAGCAAAAATGATATAATAAAGGGGAGGATATGAAAAACTGAGTCAGCTTGAATGGGAGGCAACCATGCAGCCAGCGATGAGCAGGATTCCCCGTGCGGTGCGCGTTGTTGAAGTTGGGCCTCGAGATGGCTTGCAGAACGAGCAGGCGGTCATTCCTACGGCGCAAAAACTTGAATTTCTCCGCTTGCTCTCTGAAGCTGGACTGCCAGTGATCGAGGCCACCTCTTTTGTTAGTCCACGCGCCATCCCGCAACTGAGCGATGCCGAGGCCGTAATGGCAGGATTGGAGCGTTTCCCGCACATCGATTATCCCGTGCTGGTGCCGAACATGAAGGGGATGCAGCGGGCACTCAAGGCAGGTGTGCGCTCAATCGCGGTCTTTACCGCCGCCAGCGAAAGCTTTACGCAGCACAACATCAACGCCACAATTGCCGAGAGCCTGGCGAATTTTCAGCCCGTGCTGGCTCTGGCGCGGCAGGAAGGCATCCCCGTACGCGGTTATATCTCGACAGTCTTTGGCTGTCCTTATGAGGGGAAGATTGCCGTGGAGAAAGTGCTGGAGGTAGCGCAGGCACTGCTTGACATGGGTGTCAGTGAACTATCGCTCGGCGATACCATCGGCGTGGCGAACCCGCAGCAGGTCTATGAGGTGCTGGATGTCTTGTTGGAGACTGGCGGCATTCCTGTCGAGCGGCTGGCGGTCCACTTCCACGATACCCGTGGGACCGCGCTGGCAAACGTCTTGCTGGCCTTACAAATGGGGATCAGCACCATTGACGCCGCCGCCGGTGGTCTGGGTGGATGCCCCTACGCGCCCGGAGCTGCCGGTAATCTCGCCACCGAAGATCTTCTCTGCATGCTCCACGGCATGAGCATCTCCACTGGCGTTGAGCTCGAAAAAGTCATTGCCGCCATTGATTGCATCGCGCCCCGGCTTACCCATCCGCCTACCAGCAAATATTACCTCTCTGCCTGCCAGACGTCAACAATTATTTCATAATACGCCAGCAAACGCTCTATAAAGCTCAAATATCCTATGGAAGAGACCATATGCAAGCAGAAGAGGCGGGGATTTCCAGAATTTAGAACGCTACCGCGAGGCGATACACGCCTATCTCGTCAAATAGGCTTTTCTTGGTAAATGACCTGAAAACTGAGCAGCTTTTGCCCTGAAAGGTAAGCACTTGCCCCGAATGTTGAGCAGTCCTGAGCCATCGTCTGAAAACATGGCTCAGGAAGTGGTTCACGGCACTCGACAACTGTAAATTCGAGGCAGAACAGGCAGGAAAATTTCCCACCCGTAAAACCTGATTTGCCTCCAACTCCTTTGCTTGGTGAGGAGTGGCAAGTATGACCAACGAACTAGAGAATGGAATCGAGCCAGGCCAGCAGGTGCTTTGCCAAGGCTACACGCGCATCTGAGAACGCATGATCCGTGGGCAAAAGGGCAGAGCGCAGCTCACGTGCGGAATGTGCTTCCAGCGCCGCCACCAGGGGCGTATGATGCAGAGGCACAGTGGCGACCGTATCGTAGCTCGCTCCAATCAGGCAGACGCGGCGCTGAGCCAGGATATCTAAATAGCGTTCCATCTCCCAGCCTTCCCCCTCGTCGAGAACCTCCTGGACAAGTTGTTCGGCAGTCGTGCCACGCAAAGCTGCCAGTTCACCGCGCCAATCCTCAATAACAGCTGCTTGGAGTGCTGCATCTTCGCGCAAGAGACGTGCCAGCAGCCCGAACTGAAAGCCCGCCAGCGAAGCCACGCCATACACAGCGGGATCAGTGGCAGCAGTCAACAGTGCCGCAAAGCCTCCCATACTATGGCCGATGAGCACGATTTTGTGCGCATCCGCCTGGTAGCGCTCCTGTGCCTCAGCTGTTCTGAGCCAGCAAAGCGCACTTGCCACATCTTCGCAGGCGTGGGTAAACGAAAACGTGTCTGGACTGCCCCATGCTCCGCGATAATGGAACAACAGCACATTCCAGCCCGCACGCCGAAAAATATGCGCCAGATCTCCATTTTGTTCGTTACCTGGAAAACCATGTAAAAGCACAATCGTCGGATGCGGCCCGGCTCCTTGAGCCACCAACATGCGTCCCAGCAACTGTTCCCCATGGCTCTCAAACGTCAGTGCAAGCAGGGTCGCAGGATATTGCTCATTGCGAGGAAAAAGATCATGATTGAGTACGTCAATAGACATGCAGGACACCTCTTTGTTTTGTTCATGTACCAGGAAAGCTGGCCTATTGCGCCCTGATTGTATCTTTCCCGGACAGATTGTACTTTATGTGATTGTGATATCTCTGTCAATGTATTTGCACATTTGGCATCAGGGCAGCAAAATGTAACAAAAAACGGCACGCTAACTCTCCGAATTTACGCGCAAGATCAAGAAACGAGGAAGGACTTTGGAGAATGACCTTTCAACTTCCAGATGAGAGCACAATTTTTGGGAAAAATGTACGGCGTCGCGTACATGAAGAATATCTTCTGTGGCTGACCACGGTGGATACGCGCGGGATGCCTCAGCCCGCACCCACCTGGTTCTGGTGGGATGAGACGGCATCCAATTTTTTGGTCTATAATCTGACGCATGCCAAACGCCTGGATTTTGTGCGCCGCAATTCCCAGGTGGCGCTGCATTTTAATGGCGACCGGACTGGCTCTGGGATCATCGTGTTTACCGGGCATGCCCAGATCAGCACCGCTGAACCTCCTGCTGATCAACACCCGTTCTATCTGGCGAAATATCGTCACTGGATGACCAGTAAGTTTGGCTCGCCGGAACAGTTTGCTGCGGAGTATTCGGTGGCGTTGCGCATCTCTCCCATCAAGGTGCGAGGCTCATCTTTCTAAGATATGCGTGCCCGAGACAGAGAATGAGCTCTCTACCTTTCTGTTCCTACTGTGGGCAAACCCCAATTTACAAAATTTCGGTGAATGAAGCCAGATGGGAAGCGGCTTTTCCAGGAAATCTTGTACCAATGCTCAAGATTGAGGGCAACTTCCCATGTTTGAGGGCCAGACCTGCTCACTTCATAGGGCATTTACCATTTCTCTATCAAAGTGTTTGATTCCCATGCTCTTCGCCATCCTGGTGCATGATTTTTCGCACCGATGGTGCTCAAAACTGTTTTTAGTGTGTGGTGCAGAAAAGGTGCATGGCACCTTTTCTGCACCACACACTAAAAAGGGTGCAGGCGCGCACGCGCCTGCCAGCAGGTGAGCCACACAATCCCGATGGTAATGGGAATCATACAAAGTGTATGATCAAACAGGGATGTCAGACCGGGTCGTGGCGCTCTGTGGCGTCCAGAGCAGGATGATTCCAGGGGTGAAGCCGAAGGAGAGGTTGTGTCGTGTAACAAAGAGTAAAGGTGTAATGACTCCAATCTCTCTAGTTGTAAAGGACGGAACCCATGTTTCAGCGCTGGTCACATGAGCATCTCTTGCTGATCGTTGCAATAGTTATTTGTATAACGCTTACGCTTGGTTATTCTATCCCTGGCCTGGATGGGTTGTATAGCGTGACTACCCAGTGTGTCTTTGCGCTGGCCGGTTCCTGTGCCCTCTTTCTTGGTTGCGTTGGCCTCTATGCGACCTGGAAACGCGGCTACTAGCAAATCATATTTCTGGAACCACTTCCCTTTTTGCTTCGTGTTGGTATGTGAACGTGTTAGACGTAGCGGTCGTTGTGGGTAGTCACTCTTCAGCGAGGCGTAGATATGAGTAAGCGTAATAGCGTTCCTGCTGTAAAAGATCAGCAATCGTCATCCACTGATCCGGTCAACCCGTCCTCATCCACTGGTATGCCTGACGTTTCAACGCAGACGCAATCGTTATTTGCTGTCTGGGGTGGGATGTTTCAGCAGGCGTGGCAGGGGACCTGGCGTTTTGATCGCTCGAAGATAACCTCGCAGCAAGCGATTCGTGGCCTGGTGGGATTTATTCTGCCGCTGGCATTGGGCGTGGCAACAGGACATGTGGTTGAGGGGGTATCGATTGCGGGTGGTGCGTCTCTGCTGGCGGCGGTGGGTCTGAACCTGTCGAATCGTGTGCGTTTGCGTACGATGGTGCTGTGCAGTATCGGTATCGCGCTGAGTGCATTTGTCGGGACCGTGACCAGCAATAATACGCTGCTGGCAATTCTGGCGACTGGCGTCTGGGGCTTTGGCGCGGGCATGCTCATCGCCGTCAGTACTCCGATGTCGGTGGTCGGCATCCAGTCGATGATTACCCTGATCGTCCTTTCCCATTTCGCGCTTGATCCCTTGCATGCTGCCTTGCAAGCTTCTTTAATGTTTGCTGGCGCGCTCTTTGAACTCATCCTCGAACTCTTCTTCACGCCCTGGCGGCGCACAGATCTTGAGCGCACCGCTCTGGCGACCGTGTATGCTGGCCTGGCAGAACTCGTCACCGTGAAAGATATCTCTAGCAATGAGAAGAACTTACAGAAACTGGATCAGCTTCGCGATGCCCTGACGCAGGCTCAATCGATGTTATTTGAAGGCAGAGATCGCAGTTTACGCGGGAGAGTCTTTTTAGCGCTCTATGGAGATGCCGAGCGCTTGCGCCTCTTTATCCTGACTCTGCACAATCTACGCTATAACCTGAATGAAGAAAAAGAGCCATTGCAGCATTGCGGTCGTGCGCTCGATCAAATCTTTCAAGCGCTCTCCGAAGAGTTTACAGCGATTGCCCGGTATCTGGAGAGCAATCAGCCGAAAGGCAAAAAACGCCTGTCGAACATTGATGCTGCGGAAGCTGAATCCTATCAAAAACTGATGTCGGCCCTGAAGGATTTAAAGCAAGTACAATCTTCCAACGCTGCTGAGGATAAAGATCTTATTGCCGGTATCCTGGCAAGCTGTTATAAGATTATCAATCAGTTACGAGTCAGCAGGAATCTGGCGCGCCACTGGCAGAGTCCCAGGAAGCAAGATCTGGCTAAAGTGCCATCGTATCCGCGTCCCCACTGGTTGCGGTTCTATGGTGTTCGGGGGACGCTCAAGGTCAATTTTACCTTTCGCTCGGCAATCTTTCGGCATGCGATACGACTGGCCGTCACGCTCATGTTTGCCACCGCCCTCTATCGCAATCCTGCTTTCCCCATTGGACGCGGCTACTGGATTGTACTGAGCGCCTTCCTGGTCTTGAAGCCGGATTTGAAGACAACTTTTACGCGGGGCATCGCTCGTACGCTTGGCACCTTGTTTGGTGCCGTCATCACCACGCTCTTAATTTCCCTGCTCAGGCCCTCGCTTGAGGTACTTGTCGTGCTCGAAATCATCTTTGCCTATCTGGCCTTTTCCGCACTCTTTTTCAACTATGCCATTTTCTCGATGTTTACCACCGTCGAAGTCGTCATTTTACTGGCCTTTGTGACACCCCAGCCCTTGATTACCGTCGCAGATCGTGCGATAGACACGCTGCTGGGCGGTGTACTGGCGCTTGTGATCTTTGCCATCTGGCCCACCTGGGAACGCTCGCAGGTCTATCCCAATCTGGCGCGGCGGCTGGACACCATTCGGCGCTACTTTGTCGCCGTGATGGAAGCATTCGTCTATCCAGGGACCTATAATTCCAATTATATCGCGCAACTGCATCGTGAGCTGCGCCTGACCCATTCTAACGCCGATGCCTCGGTTCAGCGAGCGCTCCAGGAGCCAGAGCGTTACCGTGTCAACGTTGACCTGGCGCGTGGCCTGGTGGGAGCCATGGATAATCTGAGCATGAGCATCCTGACCCTGGAGGCCTATCTGGTTGATAATGATTTTCCCACCATCACCGCCCGCTATGAACTGGCCTTGTTCACACGTGAGGTCAACCAGGCCCTCCTCTTGCTCGGTGAAACCCTGCATGAGAAACATCCACTCATCAAGCCAGCGAACGTTCAGGGGGCGTTACGGGCTCTTGAGCAGGCCGAGAAATCCATCACAGCCGGGCACTATATCGCTACCATCGCGCAACATATGATCGTCGAGGAAGCCAGGCAGATCGTCAACACCCTTGACGTCATGCTACAACTCCTCCCTGGACCACCGTCCGCCCAGGACACATCAGCGGATACAAACGTGCCGGAAGCCGTCCCGAATGCCGTCCATTCCTGAGTACCTGTTGACCTCATGCCTTAAAACAATTTAGCCGTCCATCTATCATGTCTATAGTGCATTGCATTGTTTAAACCGCTTAGAGTGTTTGATCCCCATGCTCTTTGTGATCTCTGTGCATGAGTTTTCGCACCAATGGTGCTCAAACTTCTTTTTATTGTGTGGTGTTGGAAAAGTTCGAAGAACTTTTCCAACACCACACAATAAAAAGGGCGCAGGCGCGCAGGCGCCTGCCAGCCAGGGAGCAGCAAGATCCCGCTGGTATTGGGGGGCTGACACTTTGTTAGAGCCACATCCGAGTGGATTTGCTAGAGGAAGAAAGGATAAGAGTTGTGAGATTTTCATCGTGGGTGCCTTTTGCACCCTTGCCGATCCGTATTATCGTCGGGATTATTTTCATCTTCCATGGGATAATGAAATTTATTCAGCCTGGTCAGGCAGTCAGTGTTTTTGGACATCTTGGGATACCTTTTCCGGGTCTGGCGGCCCCTGTGATAGGGCTCCTGGAGGTCATTGGTGGCCTCTGCCTCGTCATTGGCCTGCTGACACGCATCTTCTCTGTCCTGTTGATAATAGAAATGATTGTAGGAATCCTGACAGCTACATTAGCCGCTGGCCTGCTGGGTGGCTCTGATTTAGAACTGGTCGTGATTGCAGGATTGCTCTCCCTGATTCTCAGCGGCCCCGGTCCATTGTCCCTGGCGCACCGGCTACAGCCCAATCCCCTGTTAGAAGGAGAGCGCGAAACGCTGCTGGCCTGAAGATGCGGGGAAAACACGAATGACGGAATAGTAGGTGTGTGCTGAGGTCGCGACCTCAGCACACACCTACATTTTCGTCATGACTGTCATTTGGCCCATATAATAGCCAAAATTGACACATAACCTTGCCTCATGTTTGAGCACAATATGAACACGTTTCTTTTCTGTTTATGTACGTGAGGCGTTAGCTCTTTTTGACGACGAGGGTACGTGCTGCGAGATCACCCAGTCTCTGGTTGCGAGATGTTGACCAGATCAGAATGGCTCCAACGAGATAGGCGGTAGGAAGAACATCGATGATGCGTAGAATATTGCGAATCAACGAGTCGGGCCAACGAATAGGTGTGCCATCAAGCTTTACCACGCGGAGACCAAGTGCCATTTTACCGAGCGTTGCACCAGTTGTTGCCTCTAGAATGATGAAGTACAGGAAGTAAATAATCCCTCCAATACCACCTGTAAGCGCAAGTTGCTTAGACCCCAGTAGCACATTGATGATGGCATAAATGATTCCGAAGACGATACTGTCAATGAGTATGGCTACAAACCGTCTTCCCACACCGGTTCCTTTGGCTTCTAGAGCAGTTTGGGAATAATCCTGATAATCCATATGATAATCCCTCTTATTCTCGATGTACTTACCTGTGTATATACAGGTAGCTTTTAAATATTAAAACATATAAATATAGAAAGTCAATAACAGTTTTACTATAAAAGATAGATAAATAAGGATAAAATGAATGAAATTATATAAAATATAATAGAATGGTATTTTATTCATACCATATTATACTGATTGATGGTGTTTTAAATTGATGGTTCGTGATTCTCGCCACCTTCCCTCTTTATGACAAATTGGCGGCCTAAGTGGCGAAGATATGCGTCAAACTACAATGACGCTCGTTGTTTAAGCGGCGGAGTGGTGAGATTGAGCCCGTGACAGGCACGAATCTCAATCCCATCCGCCTTTGAACAGAGGTGGTCGGGGTGTATAGTAGAGCGCTGTTCAGGCATCCTGACGCTCGGGGCGCTTGATGGCATACAGGCGGAAACGTTGTCCCCATTGATCGACATCACGCACATAGTGCATGCCAATCTTTTCCGCAATATGGATTGACACGCTATTTTCGGCTGGAATCAACGAAATCAGTTGCGGGAAGCCTAATTGTTGCAGTCCATAGTCACGCAGAGCCTGTGTACCCTCAAGTGCCAGGCTATTCTGCCAGTATGGGCGAGCCAGCATATAGGCCAGTTCAACCTCCTGTTGCCCCTCAACCTCTTGATTAAGGAGGCCACAATGCCCGATGAAGCTCTGATCGCTTTTCAGAATCGTAGCAAAAAACGAGTGCCCATAGATCTGATATTCGCGAATATAGCCATTCAAAACGCGCTCAACTTCAGCGCGATTACGTGGGCCACCCAGGTAGCGCATCACCTCCGGGTCCGCATAGAGAGCGGTCATATCATCCAGATCGGAAAGCGTCAACGGTCGGAAAAGCAAATGCTCAGTCTCTAAAATATTCAATTCAATATCCTCACTCTAAATCGCCAAAAATCAACACCGATTTATTATCAGGGCTGCCACTACTATCTATTCATTATATGCCGTTCAGAAGCCGCTGACAAATCCTGGTCGTGAGAAGTTCAGCGTATGCCTGTCAACATCTCCTGTTGTCCACTTCCGCTGTTGGGCGCTTTTCATGCGTTCCAGGAGAAGCCTCTAGATTCAAAGCCAGCTTCGGGCTGGCATTCTGGGAGTGCCTGCACCTCGCAGGGGGTATTGAAGAGCATGGTGTAGCGTTGGATGCCGTCATAGCGGGGCCAGGCGGGCAGCGTGGATATGCCGGGATTACCCGTGCGGACAAATGCGCTCCAGGCGTTGTGCATTTGATCGGCCAGATGGACATCCTCTTCTTCTAGCGTGACGCTTTGCAGTTGAGGGAAGCTCTGGCGCAGGTCGCGCATGTTGTCGGGATTATCGCGGATCGTTTTCCAGACGAAGGCAAGTTCAAGGGCGTGGAAGGCTCCAAAGGGATTTTTGTTCCAGTCGAAGCGGTACATCCAGACCGGGGAGCCTTGCGCGGCCTGGGCCTGCGCGAGCTGAAGGGAGGGGATGTGATAACGGTAGGCGGTGAGGGTCTTTTCCCAGGCTGCTTTGGGCGTTGCGCTTTCCAGGCGCGCTCGCGCATAGGCGGTCTGGATGGCAAGTGCGTTTGTGCCAAAGACCCGATAGAGCAGGGTTTCATCCGGTAATTCCTGTTGCGAGCCGGTGGTGGCAAATAGATTTGACTCGTCATGATTGGTGCCGATCAATATAGGAATATAGGCGGCGTATCCCTGTTTGACAGCATCCAGGGGATAAAAGGGTAAGGACTGACCATCAACAACAGGACCAAAATCGCGCTGTGCGCCCACGCCAGCAATCATTCTGTTCTGGGCGGCACTGATCTCTTCAGTAGGTAAGGTCAACAGGCGATGCGCATCCTGGGGTTGCAGGCGTGCGTGGCGTAACAGGCGTCGGGTTACCAGCGTCGCGCTCCGCATGTCCCGCGTCGTCTGGCTGGCCCCACTCTGCATCGTAGCGCGGGCAAATAATCCCTGCGCCTCAGGCATCGTCAGTAAGGTCGCGATACTCATCGCCCCCGCCGACTCGCCCATCAGAGTCACCTGCTCGGGATCTCCCCCAAAGGCTGCGATATTCTCACGCACCCAGCGCAGGGCGGCGATAATATCAAGCAAGCCATTATTGCCAGAGGTTGTGAAATCCGCGCCCAGGAGTTGTCCCAGATACAGGAAGCCCAGTGCGCCCAGACGATAATTGAGCGTTACCACCACAATATCCCCATGGGTCGCAAAGGCGCTTCCATTGTAGAGTGACTGTGATCCTGAGCCCATCACAAAAGAGCCGCCATAGACATAGACCATCACCGCCCGCCTGGCTGCATCCGCTCGTGGTGTCCACACATTCAGATACAAGCAATCCTCAGAGCGTGGACCCCGTGGGAGGGAAGGATTATCCTCCTGGATAGGACTGGGCCCAAATGTCAGGGCAGGGCGCACGCCGCTCCAGGATGCAGGTGCCTGAGGAGCGCGAAAGCGTTGTGTGCCCACCGGCGGCTGCGCAAAAGGAATACCCTTAAAGATTTGAATCCGCCCCGCCTGTTCACCCTGAATCTTGCCCCGGGTCGTCTCCACAATGACCGTCTCCATCCAATTACCCCCTCATAGCTAGCGTTTAATTCCCATGCTCTTCATGCTCTCTGTGCGTGAGTTTTCGCACCGATGGTGCTCAAAAGAGTTTTTAGTATGTTGTGCAGAATAGGTGCGAAGCACCTATTCTGCACAACATACTAAAAAAGGCGTGGGCGCGTCAGCGCCTACCTGTGGGTGAGCCACAGAATCCCGATAGTGATTCCCAACGCCCTGAATGTTCACAAAATACTCATCAATATATCAATAATACATGGGAGTTGCGCTCTTGTCCAACAACCAGGCAAAAATACAGAGCCTGCCAATGCTCTTTTGTGCAGCCTGATTATCTTTTGGGGCTATTATGATGATCAATCGGTTCGCAGCGGAAAAGAATAAAAGGTGGATAGTCGGGGCATAACCCCCGACTATCCACATGCTTCCTATGGATCGCGAAGTGGAAATTATCGTGTGCTAGCGCACAAATGGATGTGAGAATGGATATGGTGGATATGGATGCGGGAACGGGAATGGGTATGGATGCGGGAACGGGAATGGGTATGGATGCGGGAACGGGAATGGATATGGATGCGGGAACGGGAATGGGTATGGATGCGGGAACGGGTATGGATATCCGCCATATGATCCACCATAGCCGCCGGAGCAGACATAGCTTCCATCGACAAAGACTGGATAGGAAGGATACTCACAGAAGATCTGACGTGGTGCGGCTGTGGCAGGTGCCGCATAGGCATGGCTGTTGCTTGTAGCGGCGTGAGCGGCCTGGGGTGCGAAAACTCCAGCCATACCGAGGACGAGTGCCGCTGTACCAAGCAGTTTTTTGCCTTTGCTGAGGCCAGTTCGTTTGTTTGTCATTTTTTTTCTCTCCTGATAACACTTGAACTGCAATAGTTTTTCTACTGCATCCTATCGTCCGTGTGTAGACTCACAATGCTTATGTCGTGAGTTACATTTACAGTGTACACAGACACCCAAGCAGTAATTTGGACTGTTTTGGGTTGAGCGGTGTTCGCGGTGATTACAGGTAGCGGTGCATAATGCTGCTCCTCTGAGGTGGTAAGCTGCACCGTTTACATCGTTTATTACTAGATATTTGGGGTGAGAGAGGGAAGAAATCGGGACGAAAAGGAGGGTGAAATCGAGCCGTCTGGCCGTTGAGAGAGGGCGAAAAGTCCTATGGATAGTAAATATCTTTACCCATCATCTATCATCTAACTTCTATAGAGAATAAGGATCAGTCCACTCCAAAGGATACGTCGCTTCCCCCTTTTTAGCGCTTGCTTCTTTTCTGCTATGCATAAGAAATCAAAAACATAAAATATTGCTATTTATAGTATAGAGCAGGATGAAGTATTCTTTTGCTTGACATATTGTACACCGTCTCGTATACTACCGATAGCTGATCAGAAAGCTAGCTAAGAAAGATTCGAGATGAGTACCAGACGGCGTCGAGCTCGCGAACAAACAGAGATGAAACAGAATATTCTGCTGGCGGCACGGCGGATCGCACTTGAAGAAGGATGGCAGGCGGTGACAACGCGTAAAGTCGCGGAGCGTATCGAATACAGCCAGCCTACTATTTACGAGTATTTTGCGAATAAAGAGGCGATCTTAGCTGCTCTCAGCGAGCAAGGGTCTGAGCAGATCTTGTCTGCGCTCCGTGAGGCCAGAAAGCAGCGTCGGCTACCAGTGGAGCAGTTGCAGGTGATGTCTCAGGCCTATTGGAGTTTTGCTTTTACCTGTCCTGAGCTCTATCAGGTCATGCATGGCCTGGCAGGTGTGCATTTTACGCGCAGAGCCTTACCTGAAGCCGCGCGTCAGACCATGCTCCTGGTGCGAGAAACCCTCCTGGCCTGTCCACAGCTCAAGCCAGAGATCGTCCGTCAGCCCGATGATGCCATCGATGCGTTCTGGGGGCTGTTGCATGGCTTGATCATCCTGACCATGGAAGGCCATATCACCTCCGGGGAATTGCGTGCCCGCCTGATCATGACGCGCACCCTGGATGAACTCTTCCAGAGCTGGCTCCAATAGCCCGCGTTTTTCGGTGTTACTGATCTTAGATCAGTAAAATAGCTTAGATCAAAAAGCCGTATCGTCTTCACGGATGAGAATTGGAAAGCCCTGGTTGGCTGGCAGGCTCGCTTAAGATCTTCAAGCGATAACACCACCGCCCGTCAATGTTGATGCTGCTTCCAACTCACCTGTTGAGTGACCATTTCGTGTAGTCGTCAGCTATTCTGCATCCTTGAAAGCGCTACCATCTGGTAGGATTTTGTGATGCCCTTTTCTTGCGTACGCATCAACTTCTTCTGCACGAAAATATAGATATGGTTTGATCAACCTCTCTGTAGCATCTCCTCTAGTAGTTGCTATAAATATCTCTATTCAGACGCTTTCTGGTTATTGCTCTATAGAGCATCTTTGAAGGGAAAAATGTGCCTATGTTTTTATTTCGGCTTGTTTCTGCAATGTTCAGGTATGATTGGAATGATCAGCTGTTCGTCAGGGAGGATTGTGTATGATACGAAGTGGAACTTTCTGGGAGCGCATAGGTGATTGGTGTCTGACAACATTTACCGATCCGGCAAAGTTGCGCCTGTATAACGGAATCAAATCATTCATCGCCATCATGCTGAGTGTGCTGGTGCTGGTTGCGCTGGGAATGGCTTTGAAGCTCTCCCTAGGATGTGATCGATGTCTTAAGTGAGGCATTGCACCAAAATACTGTTGATGCCCGTTTATTACGAAAGTTGCGTACGCGCGTCATCTGGCTGGACGATACTGAGCTTATGATTCAGCGCCAGCTTGATCTCCTGGAATCCCAGGCCCTCCCTGATCGCATCAATCACGAGAAGTTTAAGCGCGACCTGTTTGATATTGAGATCGCGGCTGAAGAGCTGGTGAGTGCTGGTATGGCAAGCACCTATGATGAGATGACCCCGCTGAGTTGCGTTATGCTGCTGGGCGCATTGGAAACCCTGCGTAGCGCCTTGCGCAAAGATCACCCTCTCGCGTCGTTGCAGAGCACGGTGGATGCCGCCACAAAGCTGGCTTCGGCCTTGCTCAGGCTCCGCACACAGGCAGAGATTTCTAATGTCTCACTACCCATTTCAAATCCTGATTGGGCACCTGCTCCATTATCCAATCGTCAACCAGTCCTGGCGGGAAGGGCGTCGATGCGTGATGAGCGGCCGCAGCAGCGTCTGCCCTTCTGGGAGCGCATCAGTCCGCCCGCGAAGCAAGCTTTGCAGGTACTGATCGCAGCCAGTATGGCTGCTTTTATCGGAAACCTGTTGTCCACACATCGTTTGTACTGGGCGGTTATGGCCGCGTATGTGGCGATTTCGGGTACAAACTCGCGCATAGAGTCCTTAAACAAGGGCATTCAGCGAGCCTTTGGCGCCCTGCTGGGTATTATCGTCGGCACACTGGTCGCCACGCTGGTGGGCGGCAATCCCATTATCTCAATCATCCTGATGATTGTGTGTCTCTTCATGATGATGTACTGGGCGCCGGTCAACTACAGTATCATGGTGATCTTCATCACAACCCTGCTCTCCTTGCTCTATGGCATGCTGGGCGAGTTCAGTATCCAGTTGCTTACGCTGCGGCTGGAAGAGACGGTATTAGGCGTGTTGATTGGCTCGCTGGCGGCACTCTTCATTCTCCCCGTTTATACAGGACGGACCGTGCGTGCGGGCATGCAGCAGTTTTTGACGGATCTGGAGCAGATTGTGGGCAGTGCCACCGCGCATCTTGTGCATGAGCCTATGCCAGCGTCCTCTCTGATCGCGCAAGTCCAGGGATTAAAGCCGCAACTGCAATTGTTGCGGCAGCGTGCTTTGCCTCTGACGAGTGGCTTGCTGGCCGGTGGTTCTCATGACATCCAGCGTAGCATTCTGGTATTTATGAGCTGTGAACATCATGCCCGAAGTCTGGTGCGCGCGGTGAATCAGATCAATACCATGAGCTTAAATCCTGCCATGCTGACAACCCTCGCGCAACTGGTAGAGCAGATCAGCACCAATATCGATGAGCTCAAGGCCACCCTGGATAATCATCGTCCTGCCTCCATCGAGAGCGTTGAGCGCCAGCTTGAGACGTTTGAAGATACAGTATTGCATAGCACGGATCGCTCAAATCAACAACTTCTGCAGGCTATTCATGCCTTGCGTCAGATTGATCAAGCGGTTGTCCGCCTTACCTGTGATAATCTCGGCGTACCGCGTGCCGCTGACGATCCACTCAACAAACTGGTCCGGGTATAGCTCAGGATTTTCTAATTCTCATGCGCGGGGTGCAGAGGGTTGGGTTGCGACCTCGGCTCCACTTATCGAAGGGATGACTGGCAAATACTTCTTTGACAAAATGGAGAAACAATCATCCAAAGAATCCTATGATGAGGGGATAGCTCGAAAGTTGTGGAAAGTCAGCACCCACCTCACACATGCACCACTGATGACGACACTATAATACGCTCCGCTTGCTCTTCCTCTTCTCTGTTTCTCTTTGAGGGTCTTCTCTCAATGGGAACAGAGAGAGTTGTGCCATTCCCTGATTCCTGATACTCTCCCATTGAGGCAAGGCTAAGAGAGTAGCACTTGTTTATGGTCTCTAAAAAATGCGTGAAAAACTCCTTCTTGATCTTGCGCTCCCGCCTTCTTCACCAAGCACGTCGCAAGAAACGAACGCTTTTGAGACACCTCATCAGAACTGCTCGCTCAACTTGGCCCGATGATGAGATTCTCAGGGGCTGTTTCCACCACTTCCTGTGTCACAACAGTCATAGTGTTGGCAGCTAAAATATGTTCAACTTGCATCATGAGACGATCGATCAGCCGTAGATTGCCTCTAGTGATGCGAAGAATCGCTCCAACGGCTTCCTGGTCCGTAAAAATCATCAGAAGAAGCAGACACCGAGCGTCTAGCATGGGTCAAGCCTGCCAACCCTTTTTCCCGCTAAGCCTACAGTTGTAGATGGCTCGTGAGAGTGCTTCGGCGTTTGTAATGACAGAGCCGCGCGAGAGCTTGGTGCGCACGTCGCCAGAAAGACCAGGCCAGGTGATAGGCAAAAGAGTGAGATGGAAAGCGTCCGAGACGAAAGAAAAGCCGCCGGATTTCGGCAACGCTCAGGGGAACCATGACGGGGAGATCAGAAGACTCGTGAGCTTGAACAGGATCGGTTACTGCTGGCTCTGGCATCTGAGGCATCTGCTCAGACTTTTTTTAAGCGTGTCTTCTTCCTCATTGGCGCGCAAAGCCGCTAAAAAGGCTATGGCCAGCATTGAAAGAGTTACGTGCCGGTACCAACCGTGCCAGGAACGGACTTCATACTCATCCAAACCTACTTCTGCTACCTTTCTCAAAACACTGCTCCACTGTCCAGCGCGCGCCGAAAGCCTCCACCATCTTCTCCAAAGAGGTGCCAGTGGGAGCAAAGACCAGCACATAAGCCATCTCCGCAGGTTTGACGCCTTCGTTCTGGCTTTGTCGCACCAGCAGCCAACGCTGCCACCCGCTCGTCTCTGGTGCCGCGAGTTCGATGCGCGCCCACGCGAAGAGGCGAGGTCCTTTGCTCCCCATGCCTGCACTCAGCTCCCGCCAGTCCTCCGTTGCCAAGTCACGCGCTACCTGATCCACTCGCCTGCGAGTTCCCTGCACCTCCACGTGCTCTTTGCAGGCCACAGCCAGTGCATACGTTTGTTTACGGGCCTCCAGATCGGCTCGCAGCAGTTGTGCGCTCCCATACACCGTATCCCCGGTCACCCATGCGACAGGAAGGCCGGCATCCAAGGTTCGTTGCAGCATACGCCTCGCCAATTCTGGTTTGGTGGCGAAGGTCACCTCTGCTGGCACATGAGCTTCTCGGCAGCGCTCCTCGTCGTCGGTCCAACTTTTGGGCACATACAATTCACGATCTAGCAATGTGTGTCCGCGCGAACTGGCGTAGGAGAGGAAAACGCCTATCTGACAGTTTTCGATGCGCCCGGCCGTGCTACTGTACTGTCGTTGAACCCCCACCGATTTGCGTCCTTTTTTGAGAAAGCCTGTCTCATCAATTACCAACACAGCATTGGGTTCCGCAAGCGTTTCCCAGACGTACATACACACTGCATCTCGCACCCCGTCGCAATCCCACCTGGCGCGGTCTAACAGATGTTGCATGGCATACGGCGTAGCTTCTCCTACCTCTTCAGCCACTTGCCACCCGTTTTTTCGTTCTACTGGACTCATTAATCCCCGCACATAGGCAAGCGCTTGGTGATAAGGCTCTGGCCGTACGAAACGCTGCCTGATTCGTTGGCTCAGCTCATTGAAGGCCGTTTTCCACACTTCTTCCGCCGTTGAAAGGGGATGAGTTGTAGGAGCAAAAAGGGACATAGATGGTTCTCCTTTGTTGCCAGACGACAGATAAGGCGCACAAACAGAGACGCGAATATCGGGAGAGAAGATCTGTCTCTCCCGGGGGTGAATGGATCACCCGGCTCGCATTTGCTCGCACACCTCCACTGCTGATGTTGGGAAATGGATTTAATCCTCTTGCGAGGCGAGCGCACTTCCCAACCCGGTCAGTTGTTCACTGATCTGTCGGAGTCGGCGGCGTGCAGCCGTGTCATACGCTTGAGGATGCGCGCGTGCCTCCTGCAACTGATCAAAGTATTTCCCTGTCACATTGTCTAACGTCGGCGATGTTGCCAGGTACATCACGGAACGAAGACCTTCTTCGACCGTGGTCTGAGTAAAAGGGATCGTTTCGCGCACCATTTTAGTGTTCATCAGCGAGGCAGGATGCACACAGTTGACAGTAACCTGTTCGCCTTTCAACAGGTCTGCCAGATCAAGGGTAAACATCACCAGCGCGAGCTTACTACGGCGATAGGCATCATAGCCATTGTAGCGGCGCTCCAGCATGAGATTGTCAAAATCAAGCGGAAGTTGCCCGACTGACCCCACGTGGATAATGCGAGATGGCGGGCTTACACGCAGACTGGGTAACAACAGATGTGTGAGTAGGAAAGGCGCGAGATAGTTCACTGCAAAACGAAGCTCATACCCATCTCGACTGAGTTCGCGCCTGCCTCCGAGAAGTTTTCCACTCCCCACACCGGCGTTATTAATGAGCATGTCAAGCTGAGGATGTTGGGTTTGCACATGCTCAGCCAGACTGCGGACCTCTGAAAGATCAGCCAGATCAGCCAGGTAGGTTTCCAGGTGCGCGTTTCCCGTCGCGTTTTGAATTTCTCGCTGTGTTTTCTCCAATCGTTGCTGATTCCGCCCATGAAGCAGTACTGTTGCACCCTGCCTGGCCAGGGCAAGCGCGGTCTGTTTTCCGAGTCCATCGGTTGATCCGGTCACGAGAATGACTTGTTGAGCAATTGGTTTCATACTTTCTTCTCTTTTCAGGCAGAAAGGTGGTCAGGTAAAGATTTGAGCGGAAACGCGAGGGAGCGGATACTCGACTGCATGTCATTTCAACATCTTTACCTGACTTTCCTTTCACATTTACCAGGACGATCTGATCCGTGCGCCTCCGTCACAATCAATGATCGTACTGGTCATAAAATCATTGTCGATCAGCATCGTAATAACCCTGGCTACATCCTCCGCGCGTCCCATACGCTTGGCTGGCGTGACGGCTGCGCTTTGCGCGAAGAGGGCCTCACGCATGTCATCTGGCAGGTCACCCCAAAACGGCGTATCGATTCCTCCTGGAGCAACGGCATTGACCCGCAGAGGCTGCAATTCCAGCGCCAGCGTCGGAATCATCGCTTCCAGCGCCCCGTTGACTGCGGCAAATCCGGAGGCTCCAGCGAAAGCGACGTGGGCCGTCACCGCGCTCACGATGGTCAGGGAACCATCCTTGCGTATGAAATCGAGGCTGGTCTGTGCCGCATTCAGGTGCGGCCAGAACTTGGCCTCGAAGACCTGGTGAAGCATGTCAAAATCAAGCGTGCGGAACTCGCCTGCCCCTTTGTTACTTGCGAGTGTCAGGACGAGGTGATCGAAGGGACCAATGCGACGAAAGAAGGTCTGGGCCTCCTCGCGCGAGGTCACGTCAACTACCTCGCCGGTGACCGCTCCTTCCAGGGTTGCCAGGGCTTGTTGCACTTTCTCCGGCGACCGCCCGGCTATCACGACGTTCGCCCCGGCTTCGGCCAGCACGCGAGCGGTGGCCAGCCCAATACCGGAAGATCCGCCGATAATCACGACGCGCTGATTGGTAAGATTCATCTATTTCCTCTCTCTCTTATGATGGCTGGTTTCTTTCACCAGCTTCTGGTATACTAATCGATACGTGGCGTGTCATATCTGACAGATATAAATATATACGATCCGGATCGTATATGTCAAGGGCCTTTATCGCAGTTGAAAAGAGAGAGACGGAGATGACTGAACAGGAGAAAAAGCAGGAGCCTGGCGCACCAGGTCGCCGGCGCAGCGACCAGTCTCACCAGGCAATTTTGCAAGCGGCCAGGGAGGAACTGGAGCAGGTGGGGTATCGTGCCCTGACGATTGAAGGGATTGCGGCGCGAGCCGGGGTGGGGAAAAAGACCATTTATCGCTGGTGGTCTTCCAAAGCAGCCGTGGTACTTGAAGCGCTGACCTCGAATGCCGAGGTGCAGGTGCCTTTTTCCGACACAGGTTCTCTGGCGGGGGATTTGACTGCCTACTTTGAGCTTTCGTTTCCCGGCTTGCGGGGAAAATCAGGAACGGTGTTGAGCGGGCTGGCTGCGGAAGCGCAGCTGGACCCGGACTTTGCGCGGGAATTTCAACAGACGTTCATTGTACCACGCAAGCAAGAACTGGTTGCGCTCTTGCTTGCGTGGTACAACGAGGGGAACTGGCTCCTGATACCAATCTGGAGGTCCTGGCGGACTTGATTTATGGAGCGAAATGGTACCGCTTTCTCTTGTATCCTGCACCATTGGATGAGGCGTTCGCCAGAGAAATTGTCAAGCTGATTCTCCGCTTGCGATCAGAGGTGTAACGTTCGTCTTTGCCGATGAGAAACGTTTGCCTCCGTTTGCATCTTTGCCAAAAAGGCACCAATCAGAGGAGAGGTTTTAGTTCTCAACAATATCTACAACTGTAGGAAAGCCTTCTCGCAGCGAAAATGAGCCAGGATGTTTCCCGCTAAGCCGAAAACGTGCGTTTCATTTACAGTTCTGAATGTTTCTGCTTCATTTCTCGCACATAGCGATATAATGTTGGGATCACGCGCTCACAGCGGGCGAAACATACAGTAGTCTCTGAAGGGTCTTCTCAAGATTTTTCATCTGATGTGCTCGTCGTGGCATTGGAAAGTCTTCTCTGGCAGGCTCAGTTGCTTCTTTTCTCGATTTCCACAGCAAATGTAGTAACAAGAAAAAAGTACAAGACTTTAAAGTATGTTTCGCTCGCTGTGATCTAGTGACCCCTATAGCACTCCTTCAGATCCACAATCAGTCCAGGGAAATTCGGCCGCCACTCAAGAATTGAGTCAAACAGCACGAATGGGCCTGAGATGCCAGCTACATGCTATGGACCTGACAGATCAAAAATCGTATCTGGGTTTTCTCTGCTAGCTTCTCCCATTTAGGCCCAAGCTCCGAGTCGAACGGATTCAATCATCGCCTGTCGCCGTCCGATCTGAACCGCCTCGGCCATCAAGTTGATGTCCATAAGACGGCTGCTGTTGCCGCTGAGACGTAAGAATTCCAGTCCTGGCTCAATGATTTCCAGTGATCCGCCAGCCGCTCTAATGGTGTCAAGCTCTTGAGAGAAATCTTCATACCTCTGCCGCAGGTTCGCGTTGACGCCATCGGGTGGAGTGAGGGAGACGCACGACACCACAAGAACGGAACGAGCTCCGGCAGCCAGGTCTGCGTTCAGCGAACTGCGCACGCCCCCGTCCATGTAGCGGTCTCCGTTCAGCGTCACTGGTGGAGTGACTCCTGGGACGGAGGAACTCGCTGCGAGCGCCCTTGCGAGGTCAACGTTGGAGTCCTTGGACCATACGACCGGTTGACCAGTGGTTGTGCTGACCGCTGTGGCGCGAAACGTTGGTGGCCATTCCCGTCCTGCGAGCACGGAGAACCCTGACATTGCCACGAAGGCGTCTTCACCGATGGTCGCTGCCGCCAATGCTTTGCGGCCGATTGCTGCTCGCGCCTCGTCGGGGTTCGCGGCGTGGGCGGAGTTGATCCATTCGACGAGCTGGTTTCCGAGTCCGGGGCCAGCGGACGAGTAGATGTTTAGCTCGGATTGCCGGTTCGTTTCGGCCACGAGGGCCGCGACATCCATGCCGAGAGCAAGTTGGGCACCGACAATAGAACCTGCGGAGGTTCCAACGATGAGCTCGGCACGGCCAAGGTCAACATCATGAGCGACCAGACCCGCGACCAGACCCGCCATCCAGGCGTATCCGACCGGACCGCCGCCGCTGAGAACGAGAGCACGCTCGACCTGTGAATTGCCGATCGTTTCTATCAGATGTTGCTGCTGTTTCATAACACTTTCCCTTCGAAGTAGCGGCCCTCATCAAGGCCAACAATAAGCACATGTCCGGTAGCCCCAGTAACAAAGATACGCATAGAAAAATCTCCTCTAAGAGCTCTCTTGGAAAGAGAGGCAAGACGAAGTAATGATGTCATTTTTTGACATCACTATGATACAGCGAAGAAAGTTTGAGCAGCCTTTCGGCGTTGCTGTGGGCGATTTTTTCTTTGTCAGCAGGACTAATTGGGGCATTCTCTAGAAATGCTCTGGCTTGTCCTCCCTCCTGAAAGTGAAAGGGATAATCAACGGAATACAGAATGCGCTCAGCTCCCACTACCTGCATGGCCAGCAAGAATGAGGGGAGCGTAAACATCCCGCTGGGAGTGATATACATCTGCTGAACGAAGTAGTCCGCCACAGGCCGCTGTAACTGGCTGGCTGCCGGGGTTAGTGCTTCGGCAAAGCGAGCCAGGTAGAAGGGTATCATTTCTCCCCAGTGACCGAGCAGCACTTGTAAGTTGGGATAGCGGTCGAAAACCCCACCCAGAATCATGCGCAGCGCGTGAATGCCTGTGTCCAGGTGCCATCCCCATCCGAAAGTGGCAAAGCTTGCGCTGACAGCAGGATCAAAGCCCGCATAATAGGCATCCTGTATGACGTGCGATGGAGGGGCGGGATGTAAATAGAGAGGAACGTCGAGCGCAGCAGCCGTTTCGAGAATGGGTCGAAACGAAGGATCATCCAGAAAGCGATTATTGGTTTGTCCATGAATCATTGCTCCTTTGAAACCAAGGACAGTGACCGAGCGTTCCAATTCGTGAGCCGCTGCCTCTGGATCAGATGTGGGCAAGGTCGCAAAGCCGACGAAACGATCGGGATGGTTCTGAACGGTCTCCGCGAGTTGATCATTGATGGCTCGCGCCAACGCGATCGCCTCTGCTGCAGGGATCAGCGAAAGACCCGCCGAGGTATGAGAGAGGACCTGGACATCGATGCCCATGGCATCCATCTCCGCCAGACGATGACCCCCTAGATCTTCAAGTTGCCTGGTGGGTGGTTGATAGAATTGTTCACGGGAAGCAGGAAGAAACCTGGCCACCGCTTTTTTGATTTCAGCTATTTCAAAATGCTCTTCCAGCGTAATGATCTTCATCTATTTTTTCCTTCCTTGATGAAAGCAAGTGTCACTTGCTTTCAGAGTGTAGCAGATACTCTGCAAGAATGCAAGTGACACTTGCTTCCTTAAAGAACTTATGGCATACTTATGGAGATGAAAAAAAGAAGAGATGAATCATCAGCCAGAGAAAAGCTCCCATCCCCTCGTTCCGGGGCAACTCTCGGGAAACGAGGGAATGGCGTGCGAGCGGCAGTGCTCGCGGCCACGCTTGATCTGTTGAGCCAGCGCGGCTATGAGGCGATGACGACGAAAGAGATTGCATCTGTGGCTGGCGTCAACGAAGTCACGTTGTTTCGTCGGTGGGGAACCAAAGCGGCCCTCGTGGCAGAGGCGCTGCAAGACTACAGCGCCTCCGAGACGCCCACGCCAGATACCGGAACCTTGCAAACCGACGTGCTGGAGGTGCTCCGTGGGATTATCACGCGCATCCAGACTCCCATAGGAAAAGCCATTGACCAGATTATCGTGGCCCACCATACACAACCGGAACTGGAAGAGGTGCGTCGAGCCTATTGGAGGATCGAATTCAGCAGGGCCGACACAATCATCCGGCGAGCCAAAGACCGTGGTGAACTTCCCGAGGAAGCCGATGCGCAATTCCTGATGGAAGCTGCGATTGGGCCCATCATGGTTCGCGCGAATGCAACAGGTCAGCCATTAGATGATCAGCTGCCTGAGAGGATTGTTATGTTGCTTTTCTATGGAGTAAAGAACAAAGAAATGCAATGATCAGACATGAGGTACGTCGTCCGTAAAATCATCAGAAGAAGCAGGCTGCGAAGAGGGTCATCACTTCTTTTTGACCTGCTGGCAGGCGCAGGCGCGCCTGCGCCCTTTTTAGTGTGTGGTGCAGGAAAGGTGCTATACAGAACCTTTCCTGCACCACACACTAAAACTGTTTTGAGCACCATCGGTACGAAAACTCATGCACAGAGATTATGAAGAGCATGGGAATCAAACACTGTCTGAAAAAATGGACAAACTCAAGCTGAGCAAGCATCCGAGTAAAGCATTGCTAAAATGCTCTACTCGGATGCTTTGTTGTCTGTTCTGAAGTTGATACTCTATGGCTATGCTGATAGCATAGATATTCCCTTTCTTTCTGCGCTCACAGCCTGTATGATGCAAGTAAAGCATTTTTGTTGTGAGTATAAATTGAAGGAGCGATATGTTATGCAGTTATTAGTATTGGGTGGAACTGGCTTTTTGAGCCGTCATGTGGTCGATGCGGCGTTGCAGGCTGGTCACCAGGTCACACTCTTTCATCGCGGTCGTACAAATCCTGAGCTTTTCCCGGAGATTGAGCATGTGCTGGGTGATCGGGAGCACGATCTGGGATTGCTTAAGGGACGGCATTGGGATGCTGTGGTTGATGTCTGCGGCTATTATCCACGCATCGTAGGTGCGAACGCGGCGGAGCTGGCCCCACTGGTTGGGAACTATGTCTTTATCTCTTCCCTGAATGCCTATGCGGAGGAAAACGCGGAGGTGTTGGATGAGGATTCTCCCCTGGCAGTATTGCCGGAGGGGGCGCAGGAGGAGTTCACGCCAGAGACCTATGGAGCCTTTAAAGTGCTCTGCGAGCAGGCGGTTGAGCGTGCCTTTCCTGGTCGTACCCTGATCATTCGCCCTGGCTTGCTGGTCGGTCCAGCTGATTCTTCTGGGCGTTTTACCTACTGGCCCCGCCGGTTAGCGCGTGGTGGAGAGGTGCTGGCACCGGATCATAAGGATCAATTGATTGGCTTTATTGATGTACGTGATACGGCGGCCTGGATCATTGCGCTGCTGGAACGCGGTCAGACCGGGATTTATAATGCTGACGGGCCAGCCGAGCATCTGACGCTGGAGTATTTTCTCCAGGCTGCCGCATCCATCATCGGTTCCGACACCCACTATACCTGGGTCAGCGAGGAGTTTTTGACTGAAAAAGGCATCCAGCCATGGACCGAATTGCCACTCTGGACCTTGAGAGAATGGGGCAACAGCCTGAACGCGGCCAGTAGCCAAAAAGCTATTGCCGCCGGTCTGACCTTTCGTCCCCTGGCTCAAACGCTGCTCGACACCCTGGCCTGGGATACGGCCAATCCAGCTTTTCCTGTGAAAAATAAGACGCTGACACCAGAAAAAGAGGCAGCTCTCTTGCAAGAATGGCACGCACGTAGCGCCCAGTAGTTCAGGCTATCTCTACGCTTGCTGCAGGTCATTGTCAGGAGGTTTTGAGTGGCGCTTCTTGCGCCATCGGAAGCCCAATCGTGATGCGTTCGTACTCCGCTTGCGGTGTAATTTCCAGCGAGCCGTCAATTTCTTGCAGCAAGCTCTTAATCAAAGATTGGGAGAAAGTCAGGCGGGGAGCACTTTTTTCTTGCGCGCCCGAGCAGTCAATATGGATAAAGACATGTGTAAATGAATGTGAGGCGCGCAGGCAGACGGTATATTCCTGCTGGCTGGTGATGCGTTTCAGGATCGAGGTACAGATTTGCCGCAGCAGGAAAACATCCGTCGAGACTTGCATGTGCTCTGGAATTTCATGGGAAACTTTATGCTGTGTGGTATGCAAAGAGCTGATAATAGTATCAACAAAGGTGGAGAGTGCCACGGTACGTAACGCAATTTCCTGGCGTGGTTGGGAAACGTTGAAGAGGGTATCCAGCATGATCGAGAGATCACCACTGGTTTTATAGGCCTGTCGAATCAACTTGCCACGCTCGGCGGCCGGGAGTGTGGTATGGTAGTGTTCAATTGTTTCCACATATTCATCCAGTCTCTTCAATGGAATACGCAGTTGTTGGGTTACCGTATCAATGAAGCGATCCTTCAGATGGTCCAATTCCTGTTGTTTCTTATAGGCTTGCTGTAAATCATTGACCATGCGCACATTATCGAGTGCAGCTTGCAGTGAGCGGGCAAACATCTGTAAGGCATGGCGTTCCTCCGGCACGAAGGAATGAGGCTGGATGTAGGTGAGCAACAGGATACCAGCGCGTTGCGCGCCATAGTGTAATGGTAGCCAGGCGAAGGACGTTTCGGGTGGGAAGATGAAAAAAGAAGGAAGGTGTGTAACGTCAGAGCCAGCCTCAAAGAAATAGGTCTGCCAATCCTCTGCTTGTAGTGGGGGCATTTCCATTGTTTCGATCAGGCGTGGCGCATGACCCTCGCTGACAAAACAGTGATAGCCCTGATCCTGAGGGAGCCAGACTTCTGCGCGACCCGCAATCGCTGCGGCGACCGACTGCGCATAGCGGCGCGCAGTCTGCTCAATGGTACTGACAGTATAGCTCTTGCCGGAGGCTGAGCTGGCACTATAGAGATTATTGAGCAGGGCTTTCTGTTGATTGGCACGTGCGGTGAGCAAGGCCGTCTCAAGCAAGGGGGAAATGCGCTTGAGCAGGAGTGCGATAATATCAAAATCTTCACTGGCATAAGAGCGCTCGCCATCGCGTTCCCCCAACACCAGAATCCCAACCAGCCGTTTCTGAATAAAGATCGGCGCCAGTAAAATGTGATCGCCTTCTCGATCTCCATCTGGCGTGATATAACGGCTAATACCGGCCGGGCGGTTGGCTGAATCGGTGGTGATTTCCTGTAAAAGCAAGGGGCGTATCGCGACCGCCAGTTGTTTGAAAATAGGATGCGCAATATCAATTTCCTGGCCGGTAGTGGCTGTACTGGCGGCTTCTATTGATCCCAGCCGTTGCATGAGTAGCTGCGCGAGTTGCTCACGATTAAAGGCGCGCTTCTCATCCAGGAGGTCCGGGGTTAAACGATAGACGGACCGGGTCTCCTCCAGCAGATAGAGGCAGACCTGTGGTATCTCAAACGCCTCGACCGCCATGGTTGTCATAATGCGTGCAATATCATCGACGCTGATCTGTGAGCTATACAAGGATTGATCAAAGATCTGGCGATAGCGTCGGCGTTCACGGAAGAAGAAGAAATCCACACAGGGCTCCGCCAGCCGCCAGATTGCCAGGCTACAGACCAGGGTTATTGAGAGCACCAGGCCATACTTAAGCAGCACATGTGGGTCATTCTTCTGCACACTATTGCTACTGATCAGGAGACAGCAATAGATCACCGCCATATAGCCCAGCGCACGCACCGCAAAGATCAAGCTTTTACGGATATAAATGGTGAAGATCAGTAACTGGTAGCGGAGCACCGCGACACCGAGCGTGAACAAGAAGATAATGATTGGTAAGGTCGTAAGTTCTCCAGGAAGTGGGGCGTAAGGCATCGGCACAAGCTGGGGAAGGAGCGTGAAAATCCAGAACAGGGAAGATCCGAGGATAAAGCCGCTGGCAATCCAGCGTAGCTGCTGCAATTGTTGCCGCAGTTCGTGCTGCATGCAATAGAACCAGCTATGGCTGATACGCAGCACAATATTCATGGTCATAATAGTGACATTGACAATAATAGTAGAACGGAGTATTTCATACGTTTGCCCGGTCAGGCTAAAAGCCAGTGAAGTGAAGATGGTGGCTGTGCCGACGATATGGGAGCAAAAAAGGATAATTCCGCGCCAGGGAATGCGCTGGCGCTGCCTGACAGCACTTTGTGCTGGCAGTGTGAGGTCAGGGAAATGGTAGAAGAAAATGACGAGAGCGGCAATTGAACTGCAACTGCCAAATGATGTAATATCTGAAAAAAAGATATTGCTATTATTAGTAGCAGCTGCCTCAGCCGCAAAAGTCAGTGAAATTGAGTAGCATACGCAAAAAAAGTAAAAAGTAATTTTCTTTTGTTTGTGCGATGTGTAGAGCCATGTTAATGATCCCAGGATGAGGAACATAATTGATATAATAGAGGCAAAAATGAACAATAAAGGACTGATTAGTGAGGTGTTGCCCCTGCTGTCGGTAAAGTAGGTGATACTATTGGCAATAATAATGGCGACAATGACTATGCTCGCAATACCAACGAAGATCCAGCGCCGTATCTGTTGGGGGGATGTTTTCTTTCTCTGTCGATCTCGGGTAAAACTGGCTTGCACGTTTTTACTTCTTTCTGCCTTGTGCTTGCACGAGCGGCATTGAGATGCTCAAGCGAAAGGGTAGATATATCGCTCTTCTGTTTTTCTAATTATAGAACATGGAGGACTATTGAAAAAAGGCGTGTATGACTAATGGATATTGCTGATGGATCAATTATTCTTCAGAGGCACCCCCAGCAGGAGCCTGAGAGCAGATGAGAACTGTTTGCCAGTGCTATCTTCAATGTTTTGGATGCTGGTGTAGACCTGCTGCTGGAAGTAATGCTCACGTGTCTGGCAACGCCGGAGGACATGTTGCGTCAATTCTGCCGCCGGGAGATCTGAGGAGGTCAGCTGATGGGCAATAATGACTGGTAATGTCTTTTTGCCACGCAGAATATCGCTCTTTTGCGCTGGTTGTTGGTAATCTCTGCTGTCATTGCGGATCTGCTGCCAGATACCAAGCAATGTTCCCAATCTTGCCACCAACTGAAGCTGTTCTTCCTGCTCTATACCGCTACTCAGTGCTGCCAGGGAGCAGGCACATGAGGCTAACGCCCCCGATTTTGCAGCGACCATCTGGATATAGAAGGACTCACTGGTTTCGGTGAATGTCTGACGTTCAGAAAGGAGGTCGAGATGTTGTCCGCCAGCCGCACTCAGGACGCTCATGCTGACTTGTTGCTGTAAACGAAAAATCATGCTTTCAGGGACAAAAAGTTCTTGCAGCGAGTGCAAGAGCGCGGGACAGACCACCATCTGGAGCCTGAGCGCAATATCCAGGGCCCCCTGGCGTCCAAACAGTTGTATAATCTCAGACTCATCCCCATCCTCGATATCATCCATAATATCCAGGGCACACAGTAGACTCTCGACGGCCAGGGCCATACGAGCATACACCATCGTCACTGTCGCCAGGGGAGCTAATGCGCTTAAATCACAGGCCAGCAGGTAGGGCAGGAGTGACCAGATGCCCGAGACATTTTTGTCTGACTGTTCATAGAAGAGTTTTCCAGGAGCAGAAAGCGCTATTTCAATTGCTCGCTGCTCCCTCTCTGTGGCAAAAATATGAGGGAGGACATTTCTGAACTCCTGGCGCAAGAAAGTCTGCACCTCCTGGAAGGGCGAAATGTGAGAACGCATCGTCCCTTCACTGCTCATACGTTAGACCCAGAATGCTGCGGAGGGGACTTCTTCGGTATCGTCTGATGTGTCTGATGTCTCATTTGCAGCCATGGCGTCAATATTGGCGCAGGTGGATGTATAATCGTTCAACATTTCATCGCTTAAAGCAGCGGATGTAGCAAGTGTTGATTGCATATCTTTCTTTCTCCTTGTGAAGATTCAGTGTTTACCTCTCTTTTTATAGAGAGGCCATGCTGATAATTGACAGACTCAATACCTTTGTCTTCTGGATGGAAGTATCTTTATGATCTTTTCTCCAGTGTTAAGTCAATTATAAAGTATAAATGCATCGATATACAAGGCTTTTTTCCCATCCATCCTTCTTCTTCTCCGAAAATCTGAACAATGACCGTTTTCTTGGACATTGACTGTATGCGCACTATCCCTCGTACTGGTTGGCAAGCGCGCCGAGCTTATTGCTGTGGAAGAGAGCAGGGAGAGAGTGCAGCGCTAGAGAAAAGGATCGTTGAAAGATGTTGCGCCGTTTTTTTATGCTTAATCGTCGTTTTCCACTCTTAAAGTATATTTTTTATGGTTGTGCGATATTGATTGTATCTGGAATGGTTTTGTGGCCTGCTTCTGCTTCTGCTTCTTTACATGCTCAGGCCCCACTTCAGGTAATTCCTACCCCTACCCCTACATCTACACCCACGTCCACACCCATTGCGAAGCGTGCTGTTGGGCCAAAGCTGACCCATGAACAGGCGAAAGCGTGGCCCTTGCTCCCCCATGTGCTGTACCGGGGAACGAGCATTGTGCTGGTGCATGGTCTGAATGGAGGTGATAGTCTCTTTGGGTCTGCCAGCAATGGTAGCGCCTCGATGTCCGATTGTGGAACGTATTGGAGCGATGCGCGTCTCTTTCTGGCGTCGCGCTGGTCGGGCGATGTGCGGCAAGTGAGCTATTATCGTAATGAGGTCAATCGTGATGGTTCAGCGTGCGCCGAAAATGGCAATGCACAGGATAGCTATTCTGCGAATCTTCAGGACTCACTCTATCAAGCTCGCTGTGCTGGTTTTTCAAGCGCGAACGCAGGCACGAATAATGAAAATATTGATCATCTTAGTTGTTTGCTTGCCTGGTATCTTTACTATAATTTTGGACAAAATCATTGGGATGAAGTGCTGGTGGGACATAGCATGGGCGGTTTGATTATTCGGCGGGCGATGGAACTGGTGGAATTACATACTGTCTCGTTCCCGGCGACGATTGGACATGTTACTGACGCGATTACCTTTGACACCCCCCAGGGAGGCGTTTTTGGGGCCAATCTGGCATGCGGTAATTGTCTGCAGGGCCAGGAGATGCGGTTGGGGAGCGCTCTGCTTGAGGATCTTGCCCGCAATGCGCGACATCCCGATAGCGGCGGGAACACGGATTGGACGCTTATTGGCAGTGCTTGTGATCTGTTGATCGGCGGGAGTGCTTTGATGATGGATGCCAATCATAAGGTCTGGTACGATGGCTTGACGAGAGGAACCTGTTATAACCATGGTGGGGCGATTCATGATGTATCCAGCGCGCTGGATGGCGGTGCCAGCCATTGCGACACAGCTCAATCCTTCAATGGGACCTGTGCATTCTGGTTTGAGTTCCCCCAGGGCTCCGGTTGGTCCTATCAGCTCACTGGCTATCCCCATGGATTACTGGAAATGTGGTATGCCATTGAAAGTTCTTCCTGGTAGCCCGTTGTTGTCAGGCTTCGCTCATGGATGGGCGACATGCCCATCAGCAATCTGACCATCCATGACGATGATTATGGATTCTCCACGCGCCTGCATCCAGTCTCCAGTGCCATTTTTGCTGTGGATTGGATGCAGTAGTGCGCAGGACAATTCTGTCCTATATATAGGTATAAATAGGTGTTTTTGCCCGTGTGGATGCATTTATCTTGACAATTGCAAGCTTTAAATGTATAGTTCTCACAGAACAAGTTTTCCAGTGTTGCGGGAACGAAAGCGACATTGGAGCAGGGCGTTTGATAGCGCTTCGAAGATTGCTGGCAGTCTTCTTGATCCCCTGATAAGAGGAGTGGTGTTGTATGTGTGGTTGGTAGACGTATCCACAATTGGATTGAGTGCAGTGGTAGAAGAGAGGTGGAAAGATGAGGAGACGAGGTACCAGGACGAGCGCGCCGGTCATCCCCACGCGGTCAGAGCAGCGCATTCTGGAGCAGGATTGTGCGCTGGAGCTGTCCCAGGAGTGTTTACCTGTGGATATGTCCACGCTGACGGAGGAGGATTACTATTGGCGGCGCCTCAGCGATGATTTGTCCCTCAAGGATGTGATGCCTGCGACCTATCTGGATTTGCATTATCAATGCTATGAGGCCTGGCATGCGAATCCGCTGGCGGCGGCGATTATCGAAATGACATTGAGCTTTGTGCTGGGGCGCGGTGTGATCGTTGAGGCCAGCAATAAGAAGGTGCAGCGTCTCCTGCGCAGCTTCTGGGATGATCCCGCCAATCGTATGGATGAACGGGTCTACACGCTCTGTCAGGAATTAGCGCTCTATGGCGAGATATTTGTACGCTTCTTTGTGAATGCCTATGACGGATCGGTGAAGATCCGCATGATTGATCCCTCGCTGATCGATGTGATTGAGACCGATCCTGAGGATGTCGAAACTCCCTTGCGTTTTCATCGCCGTCCGGTTGGACAGGTGGCTGATACGGCAACCATTCTCTCTGATCCTCAACTGCTGGCTGAGCCATTGAATATGGATGGGGTGTGGTTTACCGCTGGCTCTGAGGTGATGCAGTTTGCGATCAATAAGGTATCGAATGCCAAGCGTGGCCGTTCGGATCTGGCGACGCTGCTGCCCTGGCTGCGCCGTTATAAGGACTGGCTTACGGATCGTGTGCGCATAAATAAATATAAAGCTGCCTTTTTGTGGGATGTCCAACTGACCGGAGCAGATAAGAAGACCATCGACCGCAAGCGTATGGAATATAGCTATCCGCCTGAACCTGGCAGCGTGCTTCTACATAACGAGGCGGAGAAGTGGACGGCGGTGCAACCGGCGATCAATGCCAATGATGCCAGCGAGGATGGGCGGGCGCTGAAGCTGATGATTGCGGTTGGCGCGGGCCTGCCGGAACACTATCTGAGCGATTCTTCGCAGGGGAATCGTGCGACCGCCGCAGAAATGGGACTGCCAGCACTGTTACGCTTCCAACGACGTCAGAATGTCATGAAAACTATTCTGCGTACCATTCTGGATCGTGTCATCATGGAAGCACAGCGGGCCGGGACACTCGGTCGCTCTCTGGATACCAGCTATCAGGTGGATTTTCCAGAGATTGATGTCACGGACCATCAAATTATTGCCAGCGCCACCCAATCCCTGGTGACGGCGCTCACGCAGGCGAAAGCGCAGGGATGGATCTGTGATGAGACGGCTATGCGGCTCCTGTTTCAAACGCTGGGAGTGGAGGTAGATGTGTGTGTTGAACGTCATGAACCCCGGTTTTAAAACCGGGGCTTGCAGAAAGGTTTCCTTTGTGTAAGCCCTCATGAGCAGACTCAGTTTTGAAAGAGAAACGACGTTCGGGAAGAAATAGGTACCAATGCGTGCGAGGCCAGCGTGTTGCTCTACGATTACAGGTTAAATAGGCTGAGGGGTAAAGCCAGTGCTTGGAATGTCAAACCTTCCCAGAACCTTGTCGAGGCCAACATCACCCTAGCGATAGGAGGCTCATTTTGAGCAAAGTATTCATCGTAGATACGTCTGGAAACCCATTAGATCCGGTGCATCCAGGCTATGCACGTCGATTACTCAAACAGGGGAGAGCCGCCATCTGGAAGCGATTTCCATTCACCATTATCTTGAAAATCGAGATTGCGCAGCCGGTGGTACAACCATTGCGCATCAAGCTCGATCCTGGTTCTCGTACGACAGGGATCGCCATTGTCAACGACGCCACAGGCGAAGTGGTCTTTGCCGCCGAGTTGGCTCATCGGGGACATCAGATCAAAGAGCGCCTGGATAGCCGTCGTGCCGTTCGTCGTTCCCGTCGGGCCAGAAAAACCAGATATCGCCAACCCCGCTGGAGCAATCGGAAAAACAAGAAGAAGGGGTGGTTGCCACCCTCCCTTGAGAGTCGCATCTCGAATGTGCTGACCTGGGTGCACCGCTTCTCACGATACTGTCCAATCACCGCAATCAGTATGGAACTGGTGCGCTTTGACATGCAGCTCATGGAGAATGCTGAAATATCTGGCGTGGGCTACCAGCAGGGGACAGTGGCAGGATACGAGATCAGGGAGCACCTCTTGGAGAAGTGGAACCGACAATGTGCGTATTGTGAGAAGGAGGGTGTTCCATTGCAGCTCGAGCATATTCACCCTCGCGCGAAAGGTGGCAGTAATCGGATCAGTAATTTGTGTTTGGCCTGTGAGAAGTGCAATCGTGCGAAGGGAACGCAAGATATTGCTGTGTTTCTCAAGAAGAAGCCCGATGTCCTCAAGCGTATTCAGGCTCAGGTCAAGCACCCATTGAAGGATGCAGCCGCCGTCAACACGACGCGGTGGCTGCGATTCGTTTGATCCAAAACCGTGAAAACGGGGGAGGAACAGCAGCAGGATATATACCCTGCTGACAACTGATAGTTCGATGATGGGCGAAATTCCCATCCCTCTAGGTGAAAAGAG
>NZ_BIXY01000046.1 GCF_008326305.1 Dictyobacter arantiisoli
GAAAACGATCATCACCCTCCTTTTCGTGGTAGTATATCGCAGAAAGACAGGCTCCTTCTCACCCACCTCTGCAGATACGATGAGGGAAAACAGGGCCGGGTCTCGATGACGGAAAACCATACACCCTGCCTGCTGACGGAGTCTGGGTACGGATCCTGGCGTGCTTGCAAGCGTTTTTTTGGGTGCACTACCATACCGCTTCATGAAGAGGAATGAAGGCGAGAGGAGCCATCCGTAGGAACCACCCTTCACGGGTGGAGGGCCACGACGCTCTCGCACTGGCACTCCTTCCCGCCTGCTCTGGTGCGGCTTTGGGGCGTGATGGCAATGCCCCTCCACCCGTGAAGGGTGGCTTCTACGGATGCATCGGCATTCCATGGTAACCATCTTTGTCGCGACTGATCTCAAACTGCGCCGTGCCCGTGCCCGCATTCGGGATGTAGAGGAGCGTGGCAAGCCCCTGGCCGAATTCGAAGGCTGCCGACACTTCGTCGAGATTGGTGAGCGGCGCTGGGGCCTGGCACAGCAACAGGCTGCCGACTGTATTCTCGACATTCATCATACCTTCTCCTACGATGCTTTTTTTCATGCTAGTATCTTGTCCTGATGTCGTTGATTAATAACGTGGTGATACCTTCCTGGTAGGCCCATGTGCCGGTGGCCTGGATGTGGGCGCTCAGGGGCGCAAATGTGCCGCTAAAGTGGCCCAATTTTTGTAGATCGCTGGCACTGGCCTGGATACCACCAGCTTGTAATGCGCTGGTATACGCCTGGATATCCATCTGCCAGAGTTGGCTGCGCTGTGGATGGAGCTCTAACAGATAGCTGGCGATTTGTAGCCCTTTCAGGTCGAAGTCCCCATTATAATAGATGTGTGCGCTGTCAGTATTGGTGACGAGCATTTTTATGAGTTTGATGGCAGCGAAACTCGGCCAGCCAGCAGTACAGATGATGGTGGGCCAGTGTGTACTGTTTTGTCTGCTTGCTTGCTCGGCAAGGAGGCTGGCGACCAGTTCTTCAAAGACCTGGGGATTTTCGAGTACAAAGATGGTTGGTTGGGCTGCACGACAGGTTTGCCATTGCGTGAGCTGGCTGAGCGGCAAAAGCAGGGTACGCGCTCCTGCGGCGCTGATAAGTTGATCCGTTGTCCCGGCTGGATAGGTGGCGCTGGCGAGGTTAAAGACCGCGACAGAGGATGAGATGGTGTCGACCAGCAGGTTGGCCTCTTGATAAAGCTGTAGCTCCTGTTCACGGCCCTGTAAGCCAGCGGTCATATTTTGACCATAGAGATCGGACAGGGCCAGTAAAAAGAGCCGTCCGGCTGGTTGTGGGGCGTCGAGATAATGGGGATTCCCGCTGATGCTCTGGGCAAAGATGGCGAGGCGCATTGGCTGATCGGGTGTTGGTAGCTGGTTGATAGCTTCGGTGATACTTTTGATGAGCTTGAGTTGCTGCTGTTGTTCGTCGGAGGGGCTGTTTTTGTAGCGTGCGAAGAGCCATGGCAGGCCATGCGATCCTTGTTGGAGCCAGCTAGCGCCACGCGTGGTATCCGATAGGGCATGTTGTATCGCCAGTAGTTGTTGATAAAATTGTGCCTGCTGGTCTGCTCTGGCTGCGCGCTGCTGAGGCCGAGTGATAAGTTCCTGTGCTGGAAAGGCTGCGACGAGCATTTCTGGCAGGGTACAGCTAAAGCCGCTGTTTTGCAGGGCTGTGTCGATATCGCGGAGCCTGACTTTGATATTGTCTGTATAAGAGGGCGGTCTGGCAAGAAAGCTTGCCAGCTCACGCCGTTCCACCTGGGTACTTGCTGTTAACACCACCTGACCCCCTACCTGTCCCTGTTCCACATATTTTTGGCGTAGTAGCTCTAGCAAGCGTGCCAGGGCGGCTTGCTGGAAAAACGTTGCGGCACGTTCAGCACATGCAATACGCCTGGCCCGTTCGCCTGCTTCGCCAGATATCAATGTTGCTCCTCTCCGGTGGATAGCGCCTGTTGATCCGCTTGACGATCACTCCAGAAGGAGGCCGAGGCGGTGGCGACGGGTGAACCTTTTTCATGGATCATCAGGTAGCGGGCGCTGGCGGCGATGCGGGAGCCGGTCCCGCTAACCTGTGGCCCGGTCATGATCCATTGAAAATCCTGCGAGACCAGGAATTCCATGATGCGCCGGGTATTAGCGGCGCTGACCTTGTCAAAGGCTTCATCCAGGGAGAGCAGGCGAGGTGCGCCTGGGGCGGCATTGCGATAGAGTGCGCCCAGCGCGGCGAAGAGGGGCACATAGAGCGCGAAGAGCTGTTCCGCGCCACTTCTGGTGCCCGCCACGCGATCAGTCAGGCGCTGGCGCTGTCCGCCAATCGGTGTGACCCAGACATCGAAATGGAACCATTCGCGATAATCGAAGACTTGCTCAAGGGCCTCCATAAAGTTGGTATCGGGATGTTCCTGTTGTCTGAGGCGTACCGCTTCAATTTCTCTCCTGAAGGCACTCATCAGCGTCTCAGACTCTTCACGGGTCAGAGTCTGGGCCGACTTGCGGAGCAGGCGATACTGCTGGGCGAGATGGCTACCCAGGCGGGTCATATCATAATCGTGCGGTGGCTTCCATTGCAGGGAATAGTGCTCTCCAATCATGGGCAGGTTGCTGAGGACTTGATTGATTTCCTGTACCCATTCTTCAGCTTCGAGGATCTGACTGCGGATCGTCTCGGCGATCTCCTGTAGCAGGAAATCCTCGAATAGCTGGCGTTCTTCCGCTCCCAGTAGCGTGCGTTGAAGCTCGATACGTTCACTCAGGATCTCCAGTAGATCAATTGGGCGGCTTCTGTTTTCGTTGAGAAAGTGGACCTGTCCCTGATCATCCATGTCGGGTCCATATTCGAGCAAGATTGATTGTTCGTGATTGAAAGTACGCGAGAGCGCGCTGTAGGCTTCACGGTATTCATTTTCGAGGGGGTCTTTGCGTGCGGCGGCCTCGCTCTCGCGCTGGATCTCTCCCAATAGTTGTTGAGCGGCTTGCATAGAGTTCTTATTTTCATCAGTGATCGCTTGCAGGATGTGCAGCAGTTGTTCGACAGGATACGCGTTCAGGCTGGCTGATAGATAGCTTTGTTTCTCCTGACGGCTCTGTTGGGCAAGCTCTAATTGTTCCTCGAACTCGCTGAGCGTGGTAGAGAGATTGTTGAGGCGTTCGTCGATGCGGGTATGGTTGAGCCGCGCCGTTTCGAGTTCGCTGCTAAGGATGTTGAGGCGTTCACGTAAGCGATGCAGGCGTTCGCTCAGCTCCTCTGCATCAGCGGCAGCGGCGATCTGTTGGAGTTCGCTCTGTTCCGCCTGGATCTGTAGTGCCTGCGTGCGTACGCGTTCATAGAGGCTGCTGACATTGCTGGCATTGGCCTCGGCCCGCTCCAGGGCTGCCCGTTCGCTGTGATATTCACGCCAGATGTGCCCGATGGCATTGAGCTGATTGAGGACGGTCTGGGCCTGATTTTTTAAGCGAATCATAGCGAGGAGCGCGATCTGGATGCGTCTGGGATCGCTGATTAGCGCATGGTTGCCTTCGCTGCTCTGTTCCAGTTTTACCAGCAGCGCATTGTAGCGTTGCCGCAACTCTTGCGTTTGTTGGTGGGCTTTTTGATATTTTTCGCGGCTATTTTCCAATGTCAGGCGTGTCTGCGTCAGTTCGGGATAGGATGTTTCCAGGCCGCTCTGTGAGAAGAGCTTGCGCAGTTGAGATTGTTGGGTCTGGATCTGTTCTATCTGTTGTTCATAGGCGATCAGCCGGGTGATGATCTCGTTTAAATCGGCTTCCAGCCGGGCTTTGTGGATATCGAGAGCGGCGATTTCGCGCTGGCGCGCCCGGATACGCGTCGCCTGTCCAATATATTTTGCCAGACCTGGACCAGCCTGTCCTTTCAATAAACCGTGCGTCCACTGTCCAGAGTCGTCTAGATGGAAGTTACCCTCCGTGGTTGAACCCGTGGCGTATTGGAGCACTTTGAGCAGGTGATCGGTAAGCATTTCCCAGTGTGTGATATCGGCGCGGCCGGATAAGGCGGGATCAAGGCGGAGCAATTGCCGCTGATTGCCAGCTGGATGGTTGTTCTCCGCATATTTGTGTTGGATAGTGAGCAGGTCCAGGCGGCTATCGCTGAGCCCCTCGGCACTTAATAGACTGTCCGCCTGGGATATCTGAGTGGGGGATATCACCAACGCATCAAGGAGTCCAGCATCTTCTAATGCTTGCTCGACATGACCGGCATCCACTTCGGACGTTCCGGGAACGAAGTCGAGGAGGGCATAGAGAGGGATGGCTGTGATGCCGTGCTGACTGAGGCTGGCGCGGGCCTGCTGGCGGCGTTCCGAACTGGTGGGCGTGTATTCTGGTTCAGCCAGCTTTTGCTGATAGCGTTCCTGGAAGGCAGCGATTTCTTGTTGTTTGCCACCGACCAGCATCTGAAGCTCACTGAGTTCGCCCTGTGCCGTGTCCAGTGCTTCAGCCAGATCATTTTCGAGCGTCTCAATCAACGTGCGATAGGCTGTCAGGGCAGTGGAAATCTGCGCGACAGCGATCTGTGTGGAGGTCTCTTCTTCATCGCGAGCCTCTTCGGTCGAGCTATCAATCTCGGCCAGCATTTCGGAGAGTCTCTCGTCAGTGATAAAGGGGATGAGCAGATTATGGAGTGTCTGGCAGGCTGTTTCACAGCGATCCCATGCATCCTGGAAGTGCCGTCGGGCCTCATCGAGTTCCTGGAAACGGGTGCCCTCCAGATTGCGGGCGTTTTGGACCTGCGCATCGAGTTTCTCGCCCTGTTTCTGGAGGTCTTCCAGCCGTTGCAGCCAGTGAATACGCTCCTCCGTGATTTCTCCGCTCAGTGTGTGCAAAGCTCTAGGAATCTCTGGCGCATGCTGAGATTCCGCTGTGCAGGCGGCGAGTTGCTGTTGAGCTTCATCTAATTGAAAGACTGCCAGTTCCCACCAGGCTTCATCGCGAGCGATCGTGGTCAGGGTTTGTAACTGGCGTTGATTATCCATGTTAAGTTGCTCAAAGTGGGTCTGTTGTTGTGCGAGATGCGTGCTGATTTCGCGAATGGATTGTTGCGCGGCGGCACGATTTTGTTCCTGGAGCTTGAGCTGAATCTCGATTTCCTGGAGACGTTCACGCACCGCTGTCAATTGGGTTGCTACCTGTAATCCTTCGCTGGCTTCCAGGGCATTGATCTGTCCGCTGACCTGCGATTGTTCAGTTTTTCGCTCCTCGATCAGGTCAGCGGCCTGGGTAAGGTCATTGCTGGCGTTACGTAGATCGCGACGCAGGCGATTGACACGTTGTAGGATCGCGTCTTCAGCCAGTTGTGCGACTATATATTCGCAGGCCGCCAGACGGGTGCGGGCCAGTGCCAGTTGTTGACGGCTGCCATGAATACGGTCGGCAGAATTATAGGCTTCTTGAATATGTTCAATCTCATTCTGGATCGCGTCGATGCGTTCGATTGTGCCGATGACGCGTGAGGTGGTTTCACCAGGAATCTTGCGCAGCGACATTTTCAAATAGTCATGCACACGTGAAAAGTTCAGTTCAGTACTTAGATTCGGTCGGCGCAGCACCAGCAACAGATTGATAAGCTTTTCAAAGTCTTTGATATCCTCATAACCAAAGACATAGCGTGCCACCTGTCGTTCATAATCTGCCTGTGAATCGCAGATAATGCCATGGCCTTCCATAACCTGCTTAAAGCGCAAGTGATCGTACGCACGCTGCTCATGGTGATTCCCGGTTTCATAGACCGTGTCCAGTTCATGGCCCAGTCGTGAACCGTCCGTGATCAAGAAGCGCAGGGGGCGGATACGTTCTGTCGTATTCGCGTTGCCAGCAATGCTCACCCCGATGGTCAAAAAGCGCGTCGAGATCCGATCTCCATTTTCCCAGCGCTGGCGTATCTCCGGGGCGATAGGAGGATGTTCATCGTCGCACCATTCAAATTCCAGGGCGATATAGGCAGTGCGGCGTTCGTGGCTAAAGGGCGTGGCTGATTCGGTACCACCAAGCACATAATATTCGATCCGTCGTTCTCGTCCACCAAAGGTATCCAGACGATTGGGGCGCAGATCGCCATCCAGGCCAAGGGGCAGGGCGGCTGTCAGGACGGTTGATTTGCCGCTGGCATTTTCGCCAGCCAGAAAGACACGTCCGTGGGGAATCTCGAATTCCTGTCGCCCATAAAGCCAGAAATTTGTCAGGATGATACGGCGCAGGCGATAGCCCTTCGGGCCGCCATCCAGAGCTTGAAGCATAGTGACGAAGGTGGTGATTTGCGCCTCGGCGCTGGTAGCCCGGCTGCCATTGCTGCCGGGTGCCTGAGCTACAAAATCCTCAAATGTTTTTTGCATCTATCTTATCTATCCTTGTCTTATCTCAGTGAAGTATCCCTAAACTACCTATGTGCTATCCGCTTAAAGCTCTAATGGGCCTGAGGCGCCTGATCTTTTTTTCGTTTTGTGTTTGCCTTGTTGCGCGTACGGGGATTACTCTTTTCCTGTTCTTCAAATTTATCGTAGCTGGCTTTAAAGCGAGCCGCCGTTGGGAGGATGAGCAGGTGTCCACTGGCATCTGGTCCGCGCATTACGCCAAGCTGACGCATTTTGCGATAGACATCGTTCAGCAGGCTTTGGGCGCTTTTATGGCGCGCCTCATTGCCCCAATTTTCTCCATATCGTTCACGTACCGCATCAAAAAGCTGGACCATATCCTCGGTGGCGACGACGACACAACCATAGGAGTCGGGCGTATTCCATGTGCCGCTGCGAACCTGTTCGCGCAACGCGTTACAGAGCAAGAGAGCGATTTGATCGTTGCTTCCATAGGGTGTGAGCAGGTTTACCGGGCCGCTGGAGCTACCAGCCGGGCGCACAATACAGGCGTAGTCGCGCTGAAGATCTAAGAGCCAGCCAAAAGTATTCAAGAGTTCTTCTGCGATCTGTGAGCTTTGCTGTTGCAGGGCATGAAAGGCTACTGGATCATCAAATTTACAGAAGGCCGGACCAAGCAAGAGGACGCGCCAGGCACGCGCCAGCGGTTGTGTCGTATCATTTTCGGCGATGTACGTCGGTTGGATGCTTGTATGTGGATCATTGAGTCGTTGGGCCACTTGCGTCACGCGCCGGGCATCCAACGAGGAAACGAGCGAGCGTGCAATATCAGTAAATTCATACAGCACATCGGCATCGGGGGATTGTTCCACCCATTCACGCGTCTGTCCATCCACCAGTTGTAGTCCTCCCAACCCTTCAAGATAGTTCAACGCCCGCTGAATGCTATAGCGATCCCCGGGGCGGCGAAAATCGAATGGCTCATTGCCTTCCGCCTCCTGAGCCGATTGCTCTTGAATTTGTTCCGCCAGGTGTGAGAGCAGAAATTGCTGATCATTGCCGCGTCCACTTAGCTGACGCTGTTCGGCATACCAGAGAATCCAGGTCAGGCAGGCAAAGTCACGTGGCTCTTTGATGCGTTCATAGAGATAGCCCGGCGTGGTTGTGCTCAGAGTGCGAATCAAGCGCATCACCGTGCTGCTACGCTGAATGCGCCAGCCTGTATGTCGATCATGCCAGCTTTGCAAACGATGATAATGATGTTGGACCAGGCGAAAATGATCTCCTTGTGTGGAGAGCAAGACCCTGTGTTCCAGCAGCGTCACATGTGCTTTAATGATATCGCTGCTGGCTGGCTGTGTATTATCCCTGGCAAGCATGGTACGTTGGCTTGTGATTGGTTCCTGCGCTAACTCTTCTTGTTGTATTGCCTGAACTTCCTGTGGCACTTGTTCGACCATTCCCAATCCTCTCTACGTCTGTGTCCTGTAACTGTGGAGCTAAATGGCTAAATTTATTCTATCTGCCCGTCTTGTTCTGGCACATAGCTGTCGGGCCGCGTTGTACCGGCGCGTCGTTCCAGAAGGTAACGCGGCAGAAACACCAGGCCATCAGTGGCCTGGAGGAGCGTATAGGTGGTTTCACGTGGATTGAGCAGTACCACGACACTGTTATCCGGGGCGCGAAATTGCTGTTCATGATGGCTCAGGCAGCTATCGATCACTTCCAGGAGCAGATCGCGCATGGCTGGTTCTAGGATGGGCTGTGCGCCGATGTCGAGTTGGGTTGAGGAGAAAAGGCGTGCGAAATATTCGCGTTGTTCCTGGATTTTTTGTTCATACTGCACAATCAAATGGCGGATAATGGTGCGATTATCAATGATGGGATCTTCATGCGGCAGTTCGTTGCGTCCCGCGCGATTGACTGGTCGCAGATAGAGTATTTTACGAGGATCATCCAGCCAGGCCGAGGTTTGATCCTGTTGATAGCTATCGCTGGGTGTTCCGGCCAGCCCTTCTGGGAGATGCATGGGGAGCTGATTGGCAAAGGCGAGAGCAAAGAGCTGTTGCGCCGTCTCGCCATCCCGGGCGCGCAGGAGTTGATGGGCCAGGGTATTAAGCTGATTGGCATAGTTGGCATTTGGACGGGCCGCCGCAGCCAGGGCTGCCGCACGCCGAACCACCTTATCCACCTCGGCCAGCGCATTGCGACGGAATGAATCGGCGTTTTTGCCTGGTGCAAACCAGAGTACCAGCGCATCCATCTGATGGCGAGCATCCTGTTCTATCTCTTCAAGCGGGCGCATCTGTTCCATGTTGAGAGCGGGTGGATCAAGATGGGCGGCGATGATGCTGATCAGGCGTTCTTGCTGGCCTGAGACATGCCATACGCGTATCTGCTCGCGAATGCGGGGACCATAGTGGGTCAGTGCCTGTGCGAAACCATGCACATAGGCCACCACAGCCGCTTTATACTGTTGATAGGCCTCAATTTCAGGCTTGCTGAGTTGCGAGGCACTGATCATATTTGCCAGATACTGGGCGGCTTCCCGCGCCATCGTATTCCAGATCTCAAAGGCGCGCTGCCATTCCTCTGCCAGCTCTCGCGTCTGAGTGGTTGTCAGGGACGCTGCTGGCAATTGTAGGGTCTCGTCAACGCGTTGTAAGGCTTGCCAGAGTCGATCCAGATCACCCTGGCGCAGAGAACCACTGGCGGCGTTTGCACGCGCCTGCTCGGCCAGAAACGTCTCGATAGACATTGCTTCAGGGGTAGCCTGATAGAGCAAGGCAGGCGAAAGGAAACTGGCGATAGAGGTAGCACGACTTGAATCGTAAATAGTGGTCACATTGCCCCATTCTTTCAGGGCCGTCAGATCATTCTGACATTGTTCAAGTGTATAAGTAGGGTCAAGCTGCTCGCGTACCGCATCCCGCACCTCGTGGGCTGTCAACTGGTAGCGATAGAGATTACGATGGCTGTGCCAGAAGGTGCGCATGATATGGCGATACCAGTTGACACGATTCGATGAAACCAGATAACTGAATATGGGCAATCTGTCGGTAAGATTAAATGCTGTTGTGGATATATTGTTTTCTGCCGTAATATCTATAGTTGACAAATCTCTAAACGCCCTTTCCACCATCCTATATTATTATTGCCGTGCCGCTGTGCTTATCCAGGCTAACCATCTTGAAGCCTTATTATATCATGCTTCCTGAATGGTTTGGCAATAGGAATTACTACCTATTTTTGGATTGATCGAGGCGAGCCTACGGATATAGGTTTTTTGGGATGAAACAAGATATGCAAAGAAAGCCCGACCGCAAGGGATCGGGCCTTCTGTTATACCGTACAGCCCTCGATCAGCGCACCTTGACCTTGAATATCAATGGTTCGCCCATCTCTGCCATTGGCTCGCAGATCCCCTATGTACACATCCTGTTCTATTATCATTAATACATGTGGTAGGGAGCCCGTCTATCTGTGATCCTTGCGGATAACGGGCTTGCGACTGGTGTTTGAACACGTCGTTAACGTTAACAGCCTATACTGTTTCATTGTGAAGAATAGAGAGCAATTCTTTTAGTATGAGCGCGTTATCTACATCGGCGGTCAACTCTTCAAACCAGGGCGTAGCGCCTTTCAGCTGTGAGGTGATGCGTGTATAGGTGGGGCCAACCTCAATATGCGCGATTTCATCCCAGGCCAGCATATCCTCCTCCTCGTTATTGGGGTGGATATGAGTGATGCCTTCCTCATTGAGGATCAGATTGCCGAATTCTAAATCCTCGCCGAGGTTATAGAGTTCAAGCATGCCGGGCCGGCGATAATCGGTGTAGGCTTGTTCAATCTCATCGCACAGTTGCATACGTTGCTGCACTTTTGGTTCAAAGATGATCACAATATCTTTATCAGTCATAAATGAGAGATTGTCGCGTGAGACTCGTTGGGGATGTTTGGGGTCCAGTGTCCCACGCATCAGGCTCTCAATCTCGTCCCAGCGTAGCGCATAGGCATGGTTACGTCCCTCCAGACACACAAAACCATCCTCAAAGATATGAACCTGTTCACGTTGATGATATTGATATTCACGTAGATTGCGCCATCCCTGTAAAAAGCAGCCAAAGAGTACAACCAGACTAATTACTCCGATTGCCCCGATTGAGCGCAATGTTGGTGGATCGCTTAAAGTCGACTGTAATGGAATTTTACGTAGTGCATCAATTAAAAAGAAGAGCCCCAGCAGGCTCACTGCAAACCAGACAATGGCGTTAACGAGTACACGTGTGCCGCTGGTGGTCGATTGGGCATAAGATGAGCATCGTGGACCCAGGTTATGATCGCTGGCTAATTGTTGGACTTCCGCATAGAAGGGTGGGGAAGATTCGCTATCGACATTCTGAGTATCTTGCTGTGACTTCACGCTTTGCCTAGCCTCCGTTCGTAAGACCTACCATTTGTCGTATTATAGCACTATCAATCTATTGCATATATGATGGGTATTACTTTGAGTCTGGAAACGAGCTATCTGTTATGCGTGTAAGCAAGCAAGCGAGGGAGGGAAGGAGGGGCGGGATTGCCGCCCAGCCCTCTTGCTTTTCAATGGATGATAGGAAGTTGGTCGAGGCGCTCAGGAGGGATTAGTGGCGAATTGGTAGCCAATGCCAGGTTTGGTTATGATGTAGCGCGGATGAGCGGGATCAGGTTCGATCTTGCGGCGCAGGCGGTTGACGTTGACCTGAAGCATGTGGCTTTCGCCGACATATTCGTTGCCCCAGACATGTTCGAGCAGGAGATCCTGCGTGATGACACGGCCCGCATTTTGGATCAGATAGGATAAGATGCGGTATTCCGTTGGGGTGAGGATGATTTCTTGTTCGTGAATGGTGACTTTGCGCTGGGCGTAGTCGATGGTTACATCGCCAATGGTGGTAATGGTGCGAACGGCATGGGGCTGCTCGGGTGTTAAGAAGTTAGTACGACGTAGCACAGCGCGGACGCGAGCCAGTAATTCTTCGATACTAAACGGCTTCGTCAAATAATCATCCGCGCCCAGATCGAGTCCCTTGACTTTATCGCTATCCTGACCGCGTGCGGTAATAATGATGATCGGCACAGCAGAGAACTCGCGTACCTGCTGGCACACGGTCAGCCCATCCATTTTAGGCATCATGACATCCAGCAGGACGAGATCAGGATGGCTCTGCTCAATCTGTGTCAATGCCTCCTGTCCATCCCTGGCTGAGATCACATCGTAGCCATCGAATTCCAGGTTACGCGAAACGAGGCGTAACAACTGTGGATCGTCATCGGCTGTTAAAATAGTGGTTTTTTTTGAGGTCATCGAACTCAATCCTTTACTGTATTGTGTATTAAGTATGTGTTTTGGGCCAGCGTTGTCTCTGTGGTGCGTGGTAAAATCACAGAGAAGGTGCTTCCGCTTCCCAATGTGCTTTCCGCCCAGATCGTACCGTGATGCAATTCTATAATATGTTTACTGATCGTTAAGCCCAGACCCAGCCCATGTATCTCATGGATCAGATTCATCTCGATCCGATGCAGGCGTTCAAAAATACGTTCCAACTGGTCAGGAGGAATGCCGTTGCCATAATCGCGAATGGTTACGGAAAGCAGTTCAGAAGTGTCTGCGCGGCCATTTAGTGATGGCTTCAAGTGCTTGCTCACTTGCTCCCTCTGTACAGGCATGATGGTAATATCGATAGGACTGCCAGTCGGTGAATATTTAAATGCATTATCCAGCAGGTTCTTAAAGGCTGTATGCAGGCGTGGCTGTTCGGCCAGGACCAGATAATCTTCAGCCGTTGTCGTGCCATCCGCCTGTATTTGCCGCAGGTTCACGGCATGCTCACGTTGCAGGATAGCTTGTTCCTGTTCAACCTCTTCTGTTACTGTCCGCAAGAGCTGGAACAGGTCTACCAGGGCCGGTCGTATGATCACTGATCCATTTTCCAGTTGCGTCAGTTCCAGGATACGATCAATTGTTTGAGCCAGACGGTCGCTACCCTCATTGATGCTGTGCAGGAAGTCGAGACGTTCCTCTGGTGTGATCATCTGGTCATACAGTAAGAGGGAGGTAACATATCCTTTAATGATCGCCAGGGGACTGCGTAGCTCGTGGCTGAGAGTGGCGAGCAGTTCCGTCGGCAAAAAGACATCAGGACTGTTGATTGGGAGTGTGGTTCCTTCCTGCGCTGCTTCTTCCTGATGCTGTGTCATATTTTTTCCCCCAGCATTGTCTGTGGCTTGCAGATGTTTGACGCTGGTTATAAGCTATTGAGCGTGATGATGTCAAAAAGAATTGCCAGTCCGACATCTCCATGCTCAGGTTCAAAAAGCCAGCGTGATGGGCAGAAAGAGGTACAAACCCCTTGTCATGTCATACGCTTGTGCTCTACTATAGATTATAGATGGCTACACTGCAAAGGGGAAGTGCAAAATGGCTTTGTTGCGTCACAATGTAATCACAATGCCTGGAAAAGAGAAGTTTTATGGGACAATTCAAGCAGAAGACTGCTTCTTCCGAGGCGGATCGTTTTGAAGCTTTAAGCCGTATCAGTATCGCTTTGATGAGTGAGCGCGATGAGGCCAGTCTTCTCCATCTTATTGCTCAGACAGCGGTTGACTTAACTGGAGCGACCTATGCTGCCTTTACGTTGCGTCCTACCAACGAGCAAGGTGAGATCACCGCACCTTCTGAAGGCAGCCTCTTTTATCTGGCTGCTATTGTAGGGGTCACCGAGGAGGAAAATGAGTATTTCCGCCATTTGCGCCTCGGGGGAGAAGGATTACTGGGTCCCATTTTCAGGCATGGTGTTGCAGTGCGAATCGGGAATATTCCACGCCTGATGCATGAGAGTACGACAGAATATGGTGTCAGGCGGAATGAGGCGCGGGCGGCGGCCTTTGAGTTTGCCCATGGGCAGGTGCCAGCGGATGGATTACGAACGATTGGCATGCCTCATGGTCATCCGACGATGTGTAGTTTTCTGGGTGTGCCACTGTTGAATCGGGATCAAGTCGTACTGGGCGGGCTGTTGTTGGGACATCCCGAGCCGGAGCAGTTTACCGAAAATGATGAGCGTTTACTGGTCGGCATGGCGGCTCAGGCAGCGGTGGCTCTGGAAAATACGCGCCTCTATCAGGCGACCTATATGCAGGCGCAAGAGGTGAATGCGGTCTTTCAAGAGATTGCTGATGGTGTGACGCTGGTCGACCAGAATAGTTGCATTGTGCGCGAGAATGCCCGTGCCCGGCACATGCGTGAGCGTCTCCTGAAGGATGGTCATACGCAGGCGCTGGAAGAGATGTTGTATGCCCCGGCGGCCAGAGCATTAGCGGGACAGCCTGCTAATACTCTCTCGGTGCAGGTTCCTGATGATCATCAGGAGAAGCGTGAATATGTTGTCAGAGCAACCCCGCTCCACTTTCCAGAATTTACACGCCGTTCGGCTCCTCTGGGTAATTTGTCCCAGAAGCAGCGTACCAAGCTATTCCCACAGGCCGTTGTAGTATGGCATGATGTGACGGAAGCACAGCGTCTCATGCTAGAACAACGCATTCATGCGGAGACCGAGGCACAACGCTCATTGTTACAGACGATATTGGATGAACTGCCCAGTAGCGTCTATCTGGTGCGTGGGAAAGATGCCCGCCTGGTCCTGGCAAACCAGGCGGCTAAAACCGTCTGGGGAGCGGAATGGCCGCGCGATAAGCCAATGCAAGAGTTCTTAGACGAGAATCAGATCAGCATTTTTATGGATGATGGCCGTCCTTTGCCGTTTGCACAACTAGCAACCTTGCGGGCCGTGCAAAAGCGCGAAACCATCTATCAGCACCAGGAAGTCATTCATTATGCGGATGGGACAACCCTCCCCGTCCTGGTCAATGCGATTGCTCTGGCGGAGGGTAAGCTCACTATCAACCATCATGCCAGCCCTGCTGATAGATCAGGCGTTAGCGAAGACGAAATTGCAGCGATTGTCGTTCATCAGGATGTCTCGGCATTAAAAGAAGCAGAACGTCTGAAGGATGACTTCATTGGGATTGCGGCTCACGAGTTGCGTACACCGCTGGCGATCCTGCGGGGAGCCGCGCAGATGCTGGTTGTACAGACCTTGCGTGGCAATGGATCGACGTTAGAGGCCTGGCAAATGGAATCCTTACAAGATATTGACCAATCCACAATGCGTCTGGTCGAGCTAACTGAAGATCTATTGGATGTCACACGCTTACATGCTGGACGTCTGGAACTCCACCTGGAACCCTCCGATATGGTCGCGCTTACACGGCGCGTGTTGAAGCGTATTCAGGCAAGCACGCAACATCATCAATTACAGATGACCAGTCTGACCGATTATCTGATTGCCAATGCTGATCAGCGCCGTATCGAGCAGGTATTGGCCAACATTATTAATAATGCGATTAAATATAGCCCCGCTGGTGGTCTCATTGAAATTGAGATTACGCAAGATGCCGCGCAACAGGTAGGATATATAGCTATCAAAGATCATGGAATTGGGATTCCACTTCAGCAGCAGGCGCACATCTTTGGACGTTTTGTGCGTGCTGATAACGCTCGTAATATCAGTGGTACAGGACTGGGATTATATCTTTGTCGGGAGCTGATCGAGCGGCATGAAGGGCGAATCTGGTTTGAGTCGCGAGAAAACCAGGGAAGCACCTTCCATATTGCATTACCGTTGCTTGTGGATCTTGACAGGTAAGCATATGTTGGGGTACTGGAAATGGGTGTGATATGGGTATGAACACGACGCGGATGCTCGTCTCGTACGGCCAAGCGCACCCGTAGGCTCAGATCCCATCATGTCAGCGCGTTGGGGCGAGAGGGTGGTACGTGAACGGGAAAGCGCACCTCGGTTGCGACCTCGGCACGCACCTACATCGCTCCCATTTCATGGTTCAGGGTGCTCCTATAGGAGCATGGCTTATTGAAGCGTATTGCCCTCTTCCCTCCTGCCTACCAGCGAGCATTGCTGACAATGGCGTCAGTATATGCTATATCAGGAGAATGCTTAGTTATAGTGTAGGGATCAGCTTGACTGTGAATCATCAATAGTGTACTACTTATATGCTTAGTAGTGTGTCGATTGATAAAAGTACCTGAGCTTTTTAGGGATGGTATCCTTTGTTTGTTTCCTTATTCTGAGACTTCTTAGGATGACGATACTATGACACAACACAATAGACGCCCTTTGTTTCGCGAACATGCCCTACAACACTACATGCAAAGGCGCGAAGAAGATGTCCTGCCACGCATTGTGTCTCCACCTGTCTTTCTCATTGTCTGGATTCTTTTTGCGCTGGTGATCGCAGGTGGTGTGATTTCCTGGCTCGCGCGTGTGCCTGTCTATGTGAATGGGACTGGTATTGTGCAGTCAGGTGAGCAGAGGGTGAATGCACAACAGAGCGTTGTGAATGTGCTGATCTTTGTACCGGTCGATGCCAGTAACCATGTGCGAGCCGGGATACCTGGAAAAGCACAATTTAGCTCATCCGGACAACATTATGATGGCACTATCACAAGCATAGAGCCATTGGTGTTGAGCCCGGAAGCTATTCAGACGCATTATAAATTGGGATGTAGCGTGGCGCAAATGGTAACCGAGCCGTCGGTTGCAGCCCATATGCGTGTGCTTGTGCCAGCCAATGATCGTTTGTTTTCCGGCACCCCTCTTCAGGCGCAATTGCAGACCGGCACACAACGCTTGCTCTCTTTATTGCCTGTTTTTGATGGTTTGATGGGAGGTTCCTAAATGCAACCTATGGCAGAACAAAACGGCGCTTCACAGGAGCCTCGAGGTCCTAGAGATGAGCAGGCACAATCAAATAAGGCTGTCCGGACGCGTGCTCGGGGCATTTTGGCCCTTTTCCCTCATCCAGGCGATTGGGAAGAACGCTTCAGGTTCTTGCGCCAGAAAAAAGTTCCTGTAATTACACAGATGAATATTGTTGAGTGTGGGGCGGCCTGTCTGGCGATGCTGCTTTGCTATTATGGCCGCAAAACGAGCGTCAATGATATTCGCAGACAATATGACATCGGGCGAGATGGGCTTTCCGCCCGCGTGATCGTCCAGGCAGCCCGCAACTATGGCTTACGGGTGCGTGCTATCTCTATCCAACAAAACGATTTCCGCTTCGTGACCTTGCCAGCGATTGTGCATTGGGAATTCAATCATTTTATTGTGGTCGAGCGTTGGACTCCCCAATACGTGGACGTGATAGATCCTTCCTCGGGACGCAAGCGCCTGACCGCTGAACAGTTCAATGATGGTTTCACTGGCGTTATCCTGATGATGGAGCCTGGCACTAATTTTTCTCACCAGGGGGACAAACGCACGTTTACCCTGCGTTCGTATGGTGCTCAATATATCAAACGCGCTCCCGGCGTGCTGATACAGGTCTTCCTGGCTTCCTTATTGCTTCAGGGTTTTGGTCTGGTCGTGCCATTATTGACCAAAGTAATTATTGATCAGATCTTACCACTGCATCTTACCACCGTGATGCCCATTCTGGGACTGGGTATGATTGTATTGATCATTGGGGAAAGTCTGGTTCTCTTCTTACGCGCTTTACTGGTCATTTACTTGCAGAATCGTATTGATACCAAGATGTTGCCCAATTTTTTTGAGCATCTGCTGCATCTGCCACTGGACTTTTTCCAGCAACGTTCCAGTGGAGATATGATGACACGTGTTTCCAGTAATAGTGTGGTACGTCAGCTGATCAGTACTCAATTAGTTGCCAGCCTGTTGGATGGCGCACTGGTGATTGTCTATATGTTTGTGCTTTTCTGGCAGTCCTGGTCGTTTGGGGTGCTGGTACTGGCGATTGGTTTTATTCAGATTATTCTCATGCTGGCGTCTAATCGGACGATTCTCCGTTTTTCCAAGCAAGAATTGGAGGCGGCCGGTAAAGCTCAGGGATATGTGACAGAGCTACTGATGAGCGTTGAAACTGTCAAATCTGCTGGTTATGAAATGCAAGCCTTTCAGCAATGGGCTAACAATTTCTATAATCAATTGAATATTGCTAATCGTCTTAACACCTATACCTCGATTGTGGATTCTTTTATGTCGTTATTACAAATTCTCTCACCGCTCTTGCTGCTCTGGCTGGGGACTATCCAGGTATTGAATGGAACGATGCAATTAGGTACTATGCTGGCGCTCAATGTGCTGGCGGCGACCTTCCTGGCTCCTTTGACCGCGCTGGTGGAAAGCATGAGCCATGTACAGATTGCGCGTACCCATATCGAGCGTATCGGAGATGTCTATGACGCGAAGACTGAGCAGGATATCCTGTCCGTCGAGCCGCCTCCCAGGTTGACCGGACATATTGAGCTTGATCATACGAGTTTTCGCTATAATCCACAACTTCCGCAAGTATTGAGCGATTTATCGTTAGTGATCGAGCCGGGACAACGGGTCGCGCTTGTGGGACAGACTGGATCAGGCAAGAGTACACTGGGAAAATTACTGCTCGGTTTGTATGAACCGACCAGCGGCGAGATTCGCTTTGATGATATTCCACTCCAGAAAATGAACTATCAGGCGGTGCGTGAGCAAATGGGTGTCGTGATCCAGGATGCCGCTATCTTCAGTGGCTCGATTCGTCAGAATATTACGTTTGCACATCCTGATGTGACGCTGGAAGAAGTCATGGAGGCAGCTCGCCTGGCCTGTTTACATGATGATATTGACGTGATGCCAATGCGCTATGAGACATTTGTGGCGGAGGGTGGGAATGCATTGTCAGGTGGACAGCGCCAGCGCCTGGCCCTGGCACGTGCTCTTGTTCATCGTCCGCGCATTCTCCTGCTGGATGAAGCGACCAGCTCACTGGATGTAGTCACCGAGCGTACCGTGGAGCAGAATCTTGCGCAACTTGCCTGTACCCAGATCATCATCGCGCATCGCCTGAGTACTGTTCGTCATGCCGACCTGATCCTGGTGTTGGACAGAGGACGCATCGTCGAGCGCGGTACTCATCATGAACTGTTGCGCCAGGATGGCTATTATGCCGAACTGGTGTATAGCCAGATGGAGGAGAACGAAGAGGAAGAGCAACCTTTTTAAGCTTGATACGTAGTTGGGATTAGAATTATTTTCATCTCAAGTACGCTCCGCACTTATCTTTTAAGAGCGCGACAGGCCATGAAAAGGAATGAGCTATGAATGGACAGGAATCCATCTTACAGCCTCAAAAGCAGGCAGCGGATCCGCTGCCCGCAGAGGCATATAAGCCGCGGCAATCCCGCATCACGCGTAAGTTACCTGCCGATGTATCCGAACAGAATTTTCAACAGTTCCCCAATCAGATACCCATTCCTCCGGCTTCCCGAGAAGCTACCGTGGCAGCAGCGCCGCCGCCCTACGAGTCGCAGTATGAGACCGGCTATCGGGACAATCCAGTATTCAGCCATCCACAAAGTGAGAAAATCCGTCCAACCGTGAATGGTCCACGCGAAAAGTGGTTCTATCTGTTGGCAGGCATTGTCATTGGCATCATCTGTACCCTGGTATTCTCAGGTATGAGTGATGTTTTTGTGTTTATCGTGATAACCGCACTGGCTGCGCTGGCTATCTGGACCTTTACTGGCAGCAAACCGATGCTTGAAGAGGCTCCTCGCACTTTTCCAGTTCAGGGAATGGCAACCCTGAATATCCATAATGCGGTTGGATCTGTTACTGTTCATCGTGGCGAGACAAATCATATCGTAGTCAAGGCGCGTAAGAAGGCCAGTGGGCGTTTCTCCCAGTTAGAAAATGTCACGCTTTCTTACTTGCAGCAAGGCGATCAGCTTACGATCAAGCAGGAGCAACTGTTGACGAGCAATCTTGCGCAACTCACACCAGTCCAGTTTGAACTGGATATACAGGTCCCGCAGCAATGTAACCTTGCTGTACAGCAGGATATCGGCAAAGTCATCGTGGAAGGTGTGGATGGTCAGCATCAGCTTAAAGTCGGGATTGGCTCGATTCTTATGCGCGCCGTTCATGCTCAACAACAAACAAGCTGTGTAACAGAAATAGGCTCCATCGACGTATCAGTCATCCTCGATCCACAGGGACATTACAGCTATCACACGTACATAGGGAGCGTCAAAGTCACCATGCCCTTTACAACCGCCTTTGAAGTGCGCGCCAAAACTGGCATTGGCTCCTTTGACAATCAATTTGGGACCATCATGGCTGGCAACGCGCCGCGCGCCAATCTAGAGTTACAATCTGACATCGGCTCAATTAACCTTCACATGAGCCGGGATCAGATATGAGAATGACGGCAGGCAAGATATTTCATCCTGCCTGCCGTCATCCTTGTCTGGACTGATGATAGCTCTTAGAGAGCGGGAACGGAGACTTCGGTCGCCTCGGTCTCAGTTGGTGTACTGGATTGGGTTGGCAGCGTGCCTGAGCGGCGGCGAATACCCTCCACAATCACATACAGCGTGGGTACCAGCAGCAGAGTCAGAACGGTGGAGGAGGTCAAACCACCGATCACAACAATTGCCAGCGGTTGCGAAATGAAGCCACCACTTGAGCCACCGATGCCCAATGCCATTGGCATCAGAGCCAGGATTGTCGCAATTGCAGTCATCAGGATAGGGCGCAGACGATGGCGTCCACCAGCGATCACGGCTGTACGTGCATCCATGCCCTGAGTGCGATATTGTCGTACCAGGTCAAGCAAGACGATGGCATTGGTCACTACGATACCCACCAGCATCAGGAAGCCAATCAAGGCTGCCGCGCCGAGGGGGATACGGGTGATCAGCAGGAGGACGAACGAGCCGGTAGCCGCGAATGGGATGGAGATCAGCAGGATGATCGGCTGCAGCAGGCTGCGGAAGGTTGCGACCATGATACAGTAGACCAGCACAATTGCCACGGCCAGGGCCAGGAACAGGCTGCTAAAGGTATCCGATTGCTGTGAGGTGACACCGCCCAGTGAGTAGCTGGCACCATCTGGCAATTTCAACTTCGAGAGCTGGCTCTGTACTTTTGTGCTGACCGCACCCACATTGGTATCCGTAATTGTGGCTGTAATCGAGGCGGTACGGGTACCGTTGATATGGGTCACCTGGGTTGGTCCAGGAGTATCTGTCACATTTGCCAGATCGCTTACTTTCGCACTTCCCAGGGTCGTTGGAATGGTTAGATTTTTGATTTTAGCAATCGTTGTGACAGGGGTACCATAGTAGAGGTTAACATTCAACTGGCTATTGTTGATTGTCACCGACGTGACATTGGATGTACCACTATAGATTGAGCGCAGGTTGAGCGCTACCTGCGAGGCTGTCATGCCATATTTCGCAGCCTTTTGAGGATCGACGTTCACCTCGATCTGTGGAGCGGCGGTAGCCAGATTACTGGCGACATCACGTAAGCCAGAGATCTTCCCAACTTCATTTTTGACCTGATCAGCGGCGCTACTCAAGGTATTCGCATCATTTGCCTTCACATCAACTTCCAGATTGGAAGAGCTGAAGCCCGCCGAACCGCTGGAGAACATGATCGTACCAGCATCTTTGACATTCGCCAGTTGATCACGGACCGTCTTCTCAAAATTGGTCTGATTGACCCCATCTTTGGTCGTCAGAGCGATGGTGGCTGAGTTCGTGCCGCCTCCGCCTGTAAAGCTGGAGAAGCCGCCACCAGAGCCGACTACTGTCTGTCGTGTCTGGATACCAGAGATGCCAGTCAGGACATTTTCAACCTTTTTGGCTGCATCATCCGTGGTGCTCAAACTGGTGGCCGGAGGCAGCGTAATACTGATTGAATAGGTGTTGGATGAGGATGATCCAAAGAGATTGGTTTGCAGGCGGCTGGTAAGTCCGAAGGTCACAATCAGTACCGCCAGTGCCACAACCAGGGTGGTTGCACGTTGCCAGTTGCGCCCAGTAACCCAGCCCACCAGGCGAGTATAGCCACGCTCCAGGAATGTCTCTTTCTCTTCTTTGACTTCATGGCCGGGCTTCGGCGATTTCAGGAACCAGTATGCCAGCACCGGAATAATCGTCAGAGCCACGAAGAGCGAGGCCAGGAGCGAGATGGTAACTGCTACTGAGAAGGAGTTGAACATTTCACCGACAATACCGCTGGTAAAGGCGATAGGCAGGAAAACTGCCACCGTCGTGAGGGTGGATGCTGTAACCGCGCCCGCAACCTCACGCACTGCGGCTGGAATGGCTTTATCCTTTGGCTCACCTTGCTGCAAGTGTCGATAGATATTTTCCAATACTACAATCGAGTCGTCGACCACACGTCCAATCGCGATAGTCAGACCACCCAGGGTCAGGATATTCAGGGTATAGTTGCCGAGATAGATACCAATCAAGGCGATAACGATTGAGAGTGGTAGTGAGATAGCTGTCACCAGCGTCGAGCGAATCGACAGCAGGAAGAGCAGGATGACGATGATCGCGAAGACCGCGCCAATCAAACCTTCACGTACCAGATCATTGATGGATTGTGTGATCGAAGGAGCCTGATCTGAAATGATCGAGACGTTGGCATTATGCCCTAATTTTGTTTGTAGATCCTTAACTTGATCACGAACTGCATGTGAGATAGTAACGGTATTGCCACTGGATGTCTTGACAATGGAGAGACCCAGGCTAGGCTTGCCATTGGTCCGTGTCAGCGAAGTTGACGGAGCCACTACCTCTGCCACCGTAGCCACATCTTTCAAGCGAACTGGTGTAACTGCAGCACCAGCACCCGCACCGGCCGCGCCAGCACCCGCGCCAGCACCCGCGCCAGCACCCGCGCCAGCCGCGCCGGCACCCGCGCCAGGAAAGCCACTTGCGCCAGCCGCACCGGCACCCGCGCCAGCTGCTCCTGTCATGCCTGCGCTGCTTGTTGAGATGTTTGATTTTGATCCTACGATGAGGTTTTTAAGATCATCTAACGAGGTGAAGGTATTGCCAACCTTAATCGGCACAGTCTTGCCATTGGCAGTCACATCACCGGCGGGCAAGGTCATATTGTTGGCCTGCAACGCGCCTGAAACTGCTGTCGCACTGATGCCGGCCGCCTTGAGCTTGTCGGGGTCCAACGTAATGTTCACAACTTCATTGTGTACACCCGTCACATTTACCGTACCCACGCCATTAATCTTCTCAAGGCTTGGCACGATATCCTGTTTTAACTGTGTCGCCAGCGTCTGTGCGTCTGCATCGGAGGTCACTGCCAGTTGGATGATTGGCAATGAAGAGATGCTGAACGCTTGTACCGAAGGAGTCACATTGGTTGGGAGGGTGGATTGAGATTGTGAAATGCGTTGATTTAATGTCTGAGTCGCTTTGTCAATATCGGTTCCATAGTTAAAAGAGACCTCGATAATTGAGGTGCTTTCATTTGAATAAGAAGTGATCGTCTGAACACCATCAATGCCCTGAAAGTTCTGTTCGAGTGGATCAGTGACCGCACTTTCTACAATTGATGGAGATGCACCTGCATAGACTGAAACCACTGATACCGTTGGAAACGATATCGAGGGAAACAGCTCTTCCTTAAGAGACGGTATAATAATACCACCAAAGATTAAGATAGCGATTGTTGCCAGGGCAACAATGCTCTTATTTGCCAGGCTGATCCTTGATAAGAAGGACATAGTGCTTCGGGCTCCTTTTGGATCTCTGTTTTTATTTTTATTTACTTAATAAACGTTTAGTAAGTTGTCTTCCCAGAAGACGTTATTGTTGAGCTAACCAGGTTATCTATGTGCAATATGTGCCATATTTATGTATCATTACTTCTTGTGCTGATACCATCGAGCAGGCAATGGACAATCATCGTGGCTGTCGCCGTAGTCGACATTGGAGCAGCTTCTTGCTGCTGCTGACCTTTGCGAATATGTCGTCCTACCTGAATTCCCATAACCATGCCAAAAAAGATTTCTGCATAGTTTGAAGCCTGCAAATCCAAGGAGATTTCACCCGTATCAATAGCCTGCTGAAAGATCTCAGTCAGATAGAGTTGTTGGCGCAGAGCTTTTTGAAAAGGTTTTCTATCTTTTGGTTTTTCGCCGCCGTACTCCTCATAATCCCTCAACAACGTAAATGCATTACTAATTTGAAAGGACGAAAAAGCTTCTGCTATGTAGATAAGTTTCTGGCGTAATTTGGGGATAGCTGTGGCCCCATGAAAGATTTGATCGGTCCAGTTCATCATCGAATGTTCAATGACATTCAGAAACAACTCTTGCTTTCCTTTGGGAAAGTAATAATAGAGTGCGGCCGCCGTAACTTTAACTTCCTCGGCGATATCCTTCATGGATACCCCTTTAAAGCCCCGGGCGAGAAAGAGCCGTTCCGCGACGTCCAGAATGCGACGTTGTGTTTCTGGATCTCGCTGTACCTGTCGCTTTTCCATCCTGGCACTTTCTAGTTTCAAATTACACTCGTTTCTCTGCTTGCTGACTTTACACTTTTCAGCAAACGCGCATCGGCGCGGCTTGCTGCATTCATCTGACCGAATGGCACAATCACAACTTAATGAACGTTAAGTAAGCCATTTATTACTATACGCGTGCCTCATCCTCTTTGTCAATATGCTTAGACATTTTTCCAGAGCATTTCAATGCTCATGCGCAGGGCAGGACACCTGATCCAACGTCTATGAGAGGAACATAAAGTGTTTTTTCTATCCTGGAGGTGTTGTCATAGCAATGAGTTTTATCCTGCACAAGAAATTTTGTAGAATATATTCTTATTCAAAATGGAGTTACTATTACAGTATGTTTTGTGTTATACTATCATTGAATATAGGCGTAACACTCCAATTGTTGGGGCGTTACGGGGTCTCTGTCCTTTAGGGTGAAAGCGGGGTACAGGGCGACAGCCCCAGACGGAGCGCGCTGGCATGCATGCCAGGGGCATGACAGTCCTCGCCATTATTTCCTTCCCCCATCACCCGGAAGGATAAAGAGGCGCGTTACGTTTATGATATACAGTGCATGATGGAGGAGGAATGAGATGGCAGCGAATGAACCTGGTGCAATATGGATGCCGAACGGCAATGCCTTTCTGGGGCGTACCGGCTTGCAACCACGCTATGTAATTTTACATGGGACGGCCGGTGGAGTCAGTGCACAGAATATTGCCACCTACTTTGCCTCAACCCAGGGAAGTGATAATCCAGTCAGCAGTCATTATGTAATCGGGCAAGACGGTACAGTAGTTCAATGCATTTCGGAGTCAGACGGTGCATGGGCTAATGGAGTCTTGTCAACCGGCCATGCAGCTTTTTGGGACCCCTCGATTAATCCCAACAACCTGACCATTTCTATTGAACACTGCAAACCCTCCCTCGATAATTCAGATGCCTTAACCCCTCAGCAGCAGGCAGCCAGTTTTAAATTAATCTATGACATTTGCCAGCGCTGGCAAATTCCCTTGCATAATGCCAATGCATCAGGAGGCATTACAGGACATTTTTCAATAGATCCTGTAAATCGTAGTAATTGCCCGGGGCCTTATCCCTGGAACGCTTTGTGGGCGTATCTGGATGCGCAAGGAGCACAGACTGTGAATATTGATCTCAACACACCAGGCGTGGAAGGCTTTTTTGTCGCGGCTTCCAATGGGCGTTGGCTCTGTAGCCCGAATGGTCATTATATTGGTGGCGCGATTTTGTCGTTTTATCGACGTTTTGGCAATGGCGGCCTATGTGGTATTACCTATCTTGGCTTGCCATTGACGAATGAAATTGCGGTCAGCGGTCATCCCGGTGTGGTTTATCAGCGGTTTGAGCGTGGAGCGCTGGCGTATGATCCCAAACATGTGCTCGACTCTCCTCCTGGCGCTGGGGATGTCTATTGTATGCATGTTGATAAAGGTATTGGCATGTTTCCTGCGCCAAAATCAGTGCAAACTTCAGCCGTGACCGCCACCGATTCCACTTCCATTCCAATCCCTGTCACGGCAGGCACAAAGTTCCCTGCACAGGTAACGGCGCAACCCCACGCGAACGGACAGGATGCTAGCGGTACACATGATGCCAACGTAGGATAATCCAGCTTTTCCACATTTATAAGGAACAGAAGAGGACGGGAATAATGCATGCTCTCTCCCTGTCCTCTCTCCTGTCATTCCCTGGTAGGTGGGATGGGCAGTATATAGCCACTGTTGCAAATAAGATAGGAACATGAGAAACTATAATTATGCATTTTTAGTCGCATTGCTGTATGAGTGCTGAGAAAAATAGGCAGGCATACGGCATATTTGATGCAGGTGGTAATTTGTCGTCTAACATAACGAATACATAAAAAAGGAGAGCAGATCATCGTGGACTGCTCATCCATCTCGATACAGGGGAGCAGTTGTCATGGATAACATCGGTATTATTCTGATTGGGTTTGTAGCTTTACTACTTGTTATTGTCGTGATTAATATCATTTATAGTATGTCAGGTGCTGGCCCCCTTAAAAGCCAATCCCGCAAGAAGCGCACGAATTATAATTATTCGCGCAATGATGCGCGCCCAAAATCGCGCAACGACTATCATCATGAGCATGAGAATGCGCGCATGCGTCGTCCAAACGAAGCCCCCGCGCAGCGCCATTATCAAACGAGTCGCCAGCCTGAGCGTGCACAATCCCATCCTGAGCACCATACAGCCAACCGGAGTCGCTAACTGGCGGGAATTATTGGGGTATCACTTGTGTACTGGGATATTTGGATAAAAGCTTGAGTTTGCTATTCGCATCCCTTATACTATCTTCATGGTATAAAATACATGTATCCGCTTTATCGATGCGTGAATATAGCCTTACTATATTTATGTATTTTTCTGTCTGGTTGCGCCTATGCAGCTTTTCTCGCTAGATGTCGCCAGTTGTGTACAGTCTGGCACATTTCTGGTTACTGGCATATGCAGAGGCGAGAACTGGCCTATCTGATCCCGGCGCTAAGATTTTTCACACTGTGTGCGGTTTCGTTGTTGTTGAGGAGAAGGGTTTGTGGATATCTTTCGGAACTCCGTTTGCATCTTATTCCTGAATGCATGCCTCATTGTACCTCCCTGGGCCGTAAGGCAGACGCTTGCTCATCTTTATTATCCAGTGTTGTTCATCTGCGCTGCTATACTAGATATAGCAGATAGGTGTACATGCTCATGGCTATCCATCCTTCCGGATGGTGGTGGAAGAGGGAAGGTGGAAGGACTGTCATGCCCCCGGCATGCCTGCCATCGCGCTCCGTCAGGGGCTGCCGTCCCCATAGGTGCGAACAGAAGCGGGATTGTTAAGGGTTGCACCCTTAATCTGGGGCCCGATCTCTTCCCTCCCTCTCGCCGCCGCGTGCGGCGGCGAAGAAAAGAAGAAAAAGGGGTATTTTGGGGACACCCCAAACCCCGGCAAAGGGCTGGCCGCCCTTTGCAATCCCGCTTGAAAAGCCTTATCTTCGCACCTATGGGCTACCGTCCCTGCACCCTGCTTTCTACTCTAAAGGATGGAGACCCATACTCATATATAGCACAGAGAAAGGAAGCGCGCTTCCTCCCCATGCAAGCTGGCAGGGGGTTCTGCGCGATTGTAGCTATGAAACCGAGTAAACGTCCTTGTACATATTGTCGACGGCTAACAGCCCTGAGTTGTCCTGAATGTAGCGTGTCTTGTTGTCCGGCATGCGGGGCCAACCTCTGCCCATTATGTGTGCGTATCACCCTGGTGCAGATTGAGCAAACATTAAGGAAGCGCCTGGTCCCCTGGCAGTACGTCGATGTGACCATGATGCCTATTCGCCGCATGATCGTGGTCAGCGTCGAAGACCATCCCCAACGCTGTTCCATTCCGCTTTAGCTATTATTCTATTTATCATATATACGATGTATTATTCTGACGATTCCAACAAAAAAGGATTGTATCGATGCAGATACAATCCTTTTTTGTTGAGATGAGTGCTTAGTCGCTCCACTTCCAGTCGCGCACTTCAGGCATATCCTGAAGATTCTCACGTACATAGTCGTGGTGTTTGTTCAGGATATCTTCGCATTCCGCAATTAAGGCCGGTGCGAGATTCTTGACGCGTGGGGCACGCTTCAACGCCTCGATACAGAGATGATAGCGGCTCATGCCGTTTTTGACGACCATATCAAATGGGGTCGTGGTTGTGCCTTCTTCCATAAAGCCACGCACATGGAAGCGCGAGACATTGGTGCGACCATGGATGACCTCGTGAATCGCACGCTGGTAGCCGTGGAAGGCGAAGACGACTGGTTTATCTTCGGTGAAGTTTTCCACAAACGCGGTTTCATCGATACCGTGAGGATGGAAGAAGGGTGGATAGAGCGCCATGAGATCGATGACATTGACGACACGGACCTTGAGCTCTGGAATATGATGGCGCAGCCACCAGGTAGCCGCGATGGTTTCCTGGGTCGGAATATCCCCGGCGCAGGCCAGTACGACATCTGGTTCGAGTTGCTCATCATTACTGGCCCACTGCCAGATTGACATTCCACGCTCACAGTGCTCGATGGCCTCATCCAGGCTCATATATTGCAATTGTGGCTGCTTGTCAATCACTATCAGATTGACATGGCTTTTGCTCTGAAAGCAATGCCGGGCAATCGCAAGCAGGCTGTTGGCATCGGGTGGTAGATAGATACGGGCGATCGAGCCTTTCTTGGAGAGGACGGTATCAATCAGGCCAGGACCTTGATGACTGAAGCCGTTGTGGTCGTTACGCCAGCAGGTTGAGGTCAACAGGATATTAAGGGATGAAATGGGTGAACGCCAGGGAAGTTTGATCCCTTCCTGCAACCATTTGGTGTGCTGTACTGTCATCGAGTCAGAAACCATGGCGAAGGCTTCGTAGGTCGCGAATAGTCCATGGCGGCCAGTCAGTAGATAGCCCTCAAGCCAGCCCTGACAGAGGTGCTCGCTCAATACTTCCATGACACGCCCATCGGGAGAGATATGATCGTCGTCGCTGACAATCTTTCCAACCGAGCAGCGATTTTCCACTTCAAAGACATCCCCCAGGCGGTTTGAGTTGGTTTCATCGGGACAGAAGAGGCGGAAGTTCTTTTGCTCTGCGTTCCGCGTAAAGATGTCCCGCATGTATTTGCCAAGCTGGCGCGTAGATTCCGCGAAGGTTGTGGCTGGCTGCTGCACGGTGAGCGCGTAGTCCTTTATTTCAGGCAAAGCGAGTTCTACAAGCATTTTTCCACCGTTGGCATGTGGATTAGCACCCATGCGTCGCTCCCCTTTGGGAGCCAGCTCAGCCAGTTCAGGTACTAAGCGTCCATTCGCGTCGAATAACTCTTCGGGGTGATAGCTACGCAGCCAGTTCTCCAGAATCTTCAGATGCTCGGGATTTTTCTGGACATCAGAGACCGGGACCTGATGGGCGCGGAAGGTGCCTTCAATCTGTTTGTCATCCACAACTTTGGGTCCGGTCCAACCCTTGGGGGTACGCATGATGATTGCAGGCCATTTGGGGCGGTTGCTGAAACCATTTTGACGTGCATCTTGCTGATAAGCGCGAATTTTTGTGTAACAGGTATCCAGTGTCTCAGCCATGATCTGATGGACTGCGTTAGGATCATCGCCCTCGACGATAAAAACTTCATAGCCATGGGCTGTGAGCAGATCCTTTACATCTTCAATATCTTCCCGACCCAGGACCGTCGGTCCTGAAATCTTATATCCATTGAGATGCAGGATGGGCAAAACGGCCCCATCGCGAGCGGGATTCAGGAATTTTATGCCCTTCCAGGCACCCTCCAGAGGACCAGTTTCGGCTTCGCCATCTCCTACTACTGCGATAGCCAGCAAGTCAGGATTATCAAAGACCGCGCCAAAGGCATGAGAGAGTACATAACCCAGTTCACCGCCTTCATGGATTGAGCCCGGCGTTGGCACGCTTACATGGCTGGGAACACCGCCTGGAGACGAAAACTGGCGGAACAGCTTCCGCATCCCTTGTGCATCCTCAGTAATCTGAGGATAAATCTCGCTATACGTGCCTTCGAGGTACACATTAGCCAGTAGAGCTGGCCCACCATGTCCCGGGCCTGCCAGATAAATTGCATTGGCATCGTGTTCTCTAATTAATCTGTTTGCATGCACATATATAAAATTAAGCCCTGGCGAGGTGCCCCAGTGTCCCAGTAATCTGGGCTTAATATGATCAGGGCGGAGTTCCTCGCGCAAAAGCGGATTTTCCTTTAGATAGATCTGTCCAATGGTGAGGTAATTGGCTGCCTGCCAGTATTTATTCATGCGCTCAAGTATCTCAGGTTCGAGATATTGTTTGACAGCTTCCACCTGGTTAGCCATAATAGTTATCCTCCTATCGAAATTTCTTTGATTAATTTGCTTTATCCTTTTTCGCTTGATTGGACCTACATGTAAGATACTCTTGTGTCATCACATTAGTGTCACAGCGCATCACAGACCCGTCACAAATATCTCACAAAGGCTTAAATTGCGAAAAAAAGGTTTTTCCAGAGAAAATAGCACAATATACTTTCTTCAGAGAGTGTCAGAGGCTTTCTATCCTTTCGGGGGATTGAGAGGAGGGGGAGTTTGCGAGGACACCTCGCGCTCCGTCATGGGCTGCCGCCCCTGCACCCCGCTTTCACCCACAAGGACGGAGAGCCGTGTCAGCTTCCCGTGGCCTCCACGGTTTCTGTGCATGAGTTTTCGCACCTGCGGTGCTCAAACATCTTTTTAGTGTGTGGTGCAGGAAAGGTGCTGTGCACCTTTCCTGCACTACACAATAAAAAGATGTTTGAGCATCGCAGGTGCGAAAACTCATGCACAGAGACCGTGGAGAGCAGGGAAGTCCGACACACTCTTAGAGCTGGCATAAGCAAACGAAGAGAAAGGAAATATAAGTGGATAAATATGTAGCAGCTAAAGAAAATCTTTCAACTATACAACAACAACAAATTCGAGAGCAGTTTAACTCAATCGTACAAACTCTTTATCCAGATCTTGGTAGTGATGTGTTCCGTGTTTTTGAAGAGCCCGGCACATTATTATGCCCTCGCCCAACTACACACATAGAAAAAGGATGGAGCGCTCCGGTCAATATCTGGTCGTGGCTCCCATTGACCATCGCTGAGTCAATAAATCCTGATTTAGCTCCCGAGTATCTGGTGAATGTAGCACTGGCAGTCGAATTTTTTGTGGCCGCGTTTGATCTCTTACAAACAATTGAGGAAAAGAGATCGACTCTATTCTTAATAGAAAGAGGGCCATTTTTACTTTTTAATGTAGTAACTGCGTTATTGGCACTATCACAACAAACTCTTCTCTTAGTCACCCCCCATGTACCACAAGCGGCCGCCCTATTATCCCTCCTGCAACTCATACAGAACGGCACCAGCGCTGCCACCACTTATTTTTATCAAGTATCTAATCAAGCTGATCCTCTATTTGATAATAGTATCCACTCCTCATATGAGACATTTCTAAGCCTGGCTTGCCACATCGGTGCCATATCTGCCAATGCCACCTCAAAACTCTGTTCGGACTTTACACAGCTAGGAGTATTACTTGGTACGCTCCTAACAATAGAGGAGGAGAACCAGCAAGTAGATCACGATACACGCAGCAAGATCCAGTCATTACTCGCTGAGATAGAAGAGCACATCGCGTTTTCACCTTCATTGCGTCTGGTACTTCAGGATATACTACAAAGTCAGCTTTAAATTTTGCTATCACTATTCATCAGCAAATATTCCTACTGTGATTAATGAGACACGACGACATGCTTTTTTACTTCATTAAGAGAAGAGGCAACAGAGGTAGTAACAATAGCACCGGCTTGCAATAATGCTTCAATACATTGAAATCCCAATCCGCCTGTATAATCACGAGCCTTAAATGCTGCCAATTCACCAACAGATAAGGATGGCAAGGTAGAAATATCAGAAACACAGTCGGTCTGTGAGGGTTCAGTGACTAAAATTACAGCTAAACCGCGCCGCGCTGCTTGCACTGCTTCCTGGAGTAAGCCAAGGTTTCCAGGCCCAATAGCAGTAGGACATACAATTAAAAGCGAGACTTGCTGTAGTCGATCATGGACTTGTTGTAATATCTCTGGAGAGATGGGAGCATAAGGCTGCTCAGTGAGCACTTCTCGTGCGAGACGCAAGGCCAGTGCATGATCACTATCCCCAATGTGTAAAGCCCCAGCACTAAAAGGGATTTGCGCATCGGCCAGCGCACGCATCATTAACGCGCCAGAGCCACCACCTGCGATTACATGCACCATAGGGAACGGCTCATGTTCCAATGTCACCGGCACATCAACCAGGGTAGGTGGCAATACACTGAGATGTTCAGAGCCTCGTAAAATACCTACCCGTACCTGAATACCATAGACACGACTCAATAAATCAGGCTCTAGCACTTCTGCCGGGCTGGCATCAGCGACCACACCGCGTTGAAATAGCAAGAGGCGCGGAAAATAGCGAGCTGCCAGATTCAAATCGTGCATTGCGGCAAGCACCGTTACTCCACGTTCACGATTCAGTCGCTGTACCAGTTCTAATGTCTCAATCTGATACTTGATATCCAGATGAGAAGTCGGCTCATCTAGCAGCAACGCCAATGGTTGCTGGGCCAGCGCCATGGCTATCGTTACACGCTGACGCTCACCACCACTCAACTCATTAAAAACCCGTCCCGCCAGAGAGGAAACACCGGTTACCTGCATAGCATCCTGTATAATAGCTTGATCCTGGGACTGGCGTGAACCCCAAAATGAGGAGATAAATGGTGTCCTCCCAAGGCTTACCATATGCTCAACCGTAAAATCGAATGGCATATGCAATTCCTGTGGCACGACCGCGACACGTCGAGCCACCTGACGCTGCTTCCATTGAGAGAGTGCCCGACCCTCAAGTAAGACCTGGCCCTGCTGAGGCGTTAAAACACCGCTCAGGAGACGCAACAACGTCGTTTTTCCCGAACCATTAGGTCCCAGCAGTCCAATAAATTCTCCCGCCAGCACCTGCATTGAGACATCATAGAGTAACACCTGCTGCTGCGTATAACCAAATGTCACATGCTGCACCTGGAGCAAAGGGGATTGGCCCCAAGTTGCGATCAACTTTTCTACCATTTATATTCCCGCTTATTGTTTCGTAAGAGGAAGAGAAAAAAAGGACCTCCTACCAGGGCCGTAAAAATACCGACAGGGAGCACCGTTGGAGCCAGTACACTGCGGGCCAGAAGATCCGCCAGTATCATAAAAATAGCCCCGGCCAGCGCGGAAGCTGGTATCAAAATACGATGGCGCGGTCCAAGTAAGAGTCTCATGAGATGTGGTGTCACCAGGCCAACAAAGCCGATTAAACCGCTAATTGAGACGGCTGCTGCAGTTAATAAAGAAGCAACTATCACAATCAGAAACTTTGATAGTTCAACAGGTAAGCCTAAATGGGCAGCCGCCTCTTCTCCTAATGCGAAAACGTCCAATACTCTTCCCAGAGCCATTGCGCCACAAAGAGAGAGGAGAACTATCACAGCTACCAGACCCAACGGTCCCCAACCCACCAGGGCAATACCACCGGAAAGCCAGTTAAATAAGCCTAAAATACGTCCAAAATTATCGGAGGGCCAGAGATTTAAGATTAGCGTCTGACATGCCGTCAAAAGTGCATTTACTACTACACCAGCCAATAATAACATTACTACTGGTGTCTGTTGATTAGAACGAGCCAGAGCATACACCAGCAGGACTGTTAGCAAAGCGCCTATAAACGCCAGAACAGGAGTCAAAGAAAAGAAGGTGCCATAGACGGTATCAAAAGGCAAGACAAAGGCAATCGTCGCGCCAAGCGCGGCGCCGGAAGAGGTGCCGATCAAATAAGGATCGGCCAGAGGATTTCGTAGCATACCTTGAAACAAGGCACCGGCAACTGCAAGAGCTGCACCAACCAGAGCAGCACCCAGTACTACAGGTAAACGCACCTGGAGCAGGATAATCGCCAAAACTGGATCCCAATACGCAAAAAAATGAAATATTCCAGTATTATTTAATACAATTTGTATAATTGTCAAAAAAGGAATAGAGACAGAACCAAAACTGATTGCAACCAGCATTGTCACCAGAAGCGCGACAATTAAAAATACAAATACAACCGGCGTGGCAAGACGACGTGCAGGCCTGATTACCATCTTCATATACAGAAACGCTCACTTTATAATTCAAAAGCGCGAAGGAAGGTGAGCCCTTCATCCTTCCCTATTCTGCCCACTCAAAGCGGGTCAACAGATGAAGACGCTATTAACTTTAAACTTTACCAGAGTATATCGGCACTCATACATAAAGTCAAGAAAAGAGAGTAGCGGAAGCGCCTGCTTAGCGCTCAGACCCAATAGAGAGAGGCTATCAACCAGTGTAGCCCAATTGGCAGAGATAATCACCACCTGAACCTGTACAGAAGGCCAGTTGACACTGATACAAGAAAGGATGATACTTTTATTATTGAGTAGTCGCCCTGGCATACTATGATGTGTGAGCAGCAGGGGGATGGAACCAGCCACAGCGTTCACAGGGGAGCCAATGGCGTTTCTACGTTTTCCTATCTTCCACGTGAAGGATTATATACTATGGCAATTGAAAAAGCACTTTTTCGGCAAGTGATGGGCCGCTTTACTACTGGCGTGACGGTTGTTACGACGAGCAGTCAAGGGGTTCTCGCTGGACTTACCGTGAATTCATTCTGTTCTGTTTCTCTTAATCCACCACTTGTTCTTATCTGTATTGATACAAGGAGTACCACCCTTCCTCTTTTCCGTGAGAGTAATATCTTCGCAGTCAATATACTGACAGCCCAACAGGAACAATGGTCTCGCGGCTTCGCAACCAACAGCTCCGAACGTTTTGAGCATTTCTGCCATGCCCCATATCATACAGCCTCAACTGGCGCACCAGTAATTGATGATGTGTTGGCATTTGTCGATGCTCGTATTGTGGCAGAATATCCAGCCGGAGATCATGTGATTTTCATCGGCCAGGTTGAAGCAATCGGCATGGCTGATCAAGCAGCATTTGTAGATGACCATGGGCAAGCAGGCGAGGAAATTCCTGGTTTTAATGGCCCTATTGGACAAGAAGATGATAATCCTCTGCTCTATTACGCAGGGCAATATCGCCATTTAGAATCCCAATTTCATGAACCCAGCCTGGAAGAAAACCAGGAGAAACATGTTGAAGAGCCAGCCAGAGGCCGGTAAAACGCGCTCCTTACATAAATTACAACAACGCATTCGCACATGCCAACTTTGCCAGCAACAGGGATATATACCCGTCGCACATCCAATTGTAAGTGGACAAGCTACCAACCGCATAATGGTAATCGGACAGGCACCTGGACATCGTTCAGTTGAGCAAGATTTGCCATTCAGTGGACCAGCTGGACGTATCTTACAAACGTGGTTAGAGATGGCGGGATTCCCGGCTGGCTATCTGCATGAGCACACCTACTTAAGTTCACTCACTCGTTGTGACCCTGGTCCCAATATCCGTGGCAATGGAGACCGCAAGCCATCCCCTGCTGAAATGGCTCTTTGCCGTCCCTATCTTGATGCAGAACTGCTCCTACTGCATCCCCAAATAGTACTGCTGGTTGGGACTATGGCCATCGAAGCATTTTTAGGCAAAACAACCCTCGAACATTGCGTTGGCACCTATCAAAAGCGCCAGGATACCTATTACTTACCTCTGCCACATCCCTCAGGGGTTAGCCGCTGGCTCAATGATCCCGAACACAAAAAATTGCACCAGCAGGCATTACATATCCTTGCTCACTGGCGCAATCGCTACAATTTATGATGAAATACCATTAACGCGGCTTCCAGGATGCACATGCACTAGCAGAGGATCAACATGTCATCCGCATTAAAGATGTCTGTTAGAAGAATAGATTAATGCTGATGGGTATCAGAATAATCAGCATTATCAGCACGCTGGCGCATATCATATTCATGGACGCCCTTCTTCAGAGTGCCCAATGCCAGAGTCGCACAGGTAGGACGTGTCATCACTACTTCGCGCCCAAGCTGGTTCATGAGATCCTCAAAGGTGATATTCTCAATCTCTGCCGGGCTTAATCCCTGGACCATTTCAGTAACATATGAAGCTGCAGCCCGACTGATAGTACAACCCTCACCATCCCAGGCGATTTCAGCGAGCTTACCATCTTCTCCGAAGCGAGCCTGCATAGAAATAACATCCGCGCAACCGGGATTGCCACCATTCAAATTAACATCGGGATGTTCAATTTCTCCCTGATTGCGTGGATTCTCATAATGATCCAACAGAAAATCAATAGCTTCTTGGCGATTCATATTCTCTCCCCTTTGGAGGATGTAGTAATAAGGGCTCAAATGACGTGCGCCCCACTCCGTCCCACATTATAGCATGTGACTCATTCGATCGACGTAGCTTCTGGTTTTTGCCAATATCCAGACATCGCTACTGCTCATAATCAGTCAGATATACTACATCATACTTTACCTACTAAGTAAACACGCTACATGCATTGGCTTATTCCATAGCTGATCATTAAACACTCCATTTAACCAGGCAACTGTACTGTGGCATGCCCAATTTGTATGAGTCGTTCCGCCAATCCGGTATTGCGCCAGGCCACACGATCATTCTGTATCGCATATTCTAACGCAGCAGGTTGACCAACCAGCACGCAAAAGCGTTTGGCACGCGTAATTGCTGTGTAGAGCAAATTACGCTGCAGTAACATATGATGCTCACGCACCAACGGTAAAACTACCGCCGGATATTCACTCCCCTGGCTCTTATGAACAGTGACAGCGTATGCCAGCACCAATTCATCCAGTTCATGAAAGGCATATTCGACCAGCAAGGGTCCAGCCTCTTCAGCAAACTCGACATTGACGATGAGATTCTCTTTGTCAATGCGACGAATAAAACCGACATCCCCATTGAAGACACCCTTATCATAATTGTTCTTCGTCTGCATGACCTTGTCTCCAATACAGAAAAGACGGTCGGCCCACTCAACTCGCGCCACTGCATTGGGATTGAGCTGAGCCTGCAAACACTGATTCAAAAGCTCCACACCGACCGCCCCCTTATACATTGGAGCCAGCACCTGAATATCTGAGATCGCATTAAAATGATATCTCGCTGGTAAGCGTTTTTGTACCAGATCGACAATCAATTGCTGGGCACGATAGGGATCATCCTCACGCATAAAAAAGAAATCGCTGCTGGCTGCACTCTTTAAACCAGGCACAATACCACTATTAATTTGATGCGCGGTAACAATGATTTGACTTTGCCTGGCCTGACGAAAAAGATCCATCAAGCGCACGGCTGGCAGGGCTTCGCTTCGCAACAGATCCCGTAAAACATTTCCAGGTCCCACGGATGGCAGTTGATCGGCATCGCCCACAAGCAAGATATGTGCAGTATGCGGCAGCGCTTTGAGCAAGTTATAAAACAGCAAAATATCCACCATCGAAAACTCATCCACAATCACAAATTGATAGGGCAAAGGATTATCTTCGTTGCGTTGATAGCTATTATCATGGGGAGCATATTCTAATAAACGATGCAGTGTTTTTGCCTGTACTCCGGTAGCTTCGGTCATACGTTTGGCGGCCCGACCAGTAGGGGCTGCCAGGGCAAAATCCACTTTGCGCGTCCGCAATAACATCAACAAGGCACGTAAGGAGGTAGATTTACCCGTACCGGGGCCACCCGTGAGGATCGAAACCTTCTGCTGATAAGCAACCTGTACAGCCTCACGTTGGCGATCAGTCAATTCCATATGGCGGAGTTCTTTGAGACGATTGAAAACGATCTCCCATTGCTTCTGAGACGTGGGAGGCAAACTGCTTGGCGAGCGTTGCAAAATACGCAGAAGGCGCATTGATCCATTCTCGGCATACCAGAAAGGGCCATAATAAATGCGCAATTGCTGCCTGGAAGCCGGAGTATCTCCCATTCCTTGATCATGTACCTCTACTGCAGGAGTAAGATCGGCAGGGCCAATCTGAGCAGCCGAAATCGATGAAGGGACTGGCTCAATAAACACATCCTGTTCTGAATGCAATTGCTCCATCGCTGCTTGCAGGGTCTCCTGTGGTACCTGAAGGATATGCGAGGCACGCTGAAGCAAATCATCTTCCAACAGAAAACAATGTCCATCGTCGTTTGCCGCTCGCGTGAGCACATATTTTAATCCGCTCGCCAGGCGCGGTATGCTATCGTGGGGCAAGCCTAATTTCACCGCAATATCATCAGCCGTGCGGAAGCCAATCCCTTGTACCTCCTGGGCCAGTTGATAGGGATTTTCACGAACAACTCGAATGGATTCGCGGCCATATTGTTTGTATACACGTGTTGCTACATTTACCGATACATCATGAGACTGCAAGAAAAGATGGAGTTCTTTGATATCTGACTGCTCTAACCAGGCTTTCTCAATGCGCTCGCTATCTTTCGAGCTAATCCCCTTCACCTGACGTAACATTTCAGGTTGCTGCTCAATAATAGCTAATGTCTGCTCGCCGAAGTGATCAACAATCGCCTGAGCCTTCTTTGGCCCGATACCTTTGATCAAACCAGAACCTAAATAGCGGATCATACCATCCGTCGAGGCTGGGAGGCGCTGCACAAAGCTCTCCACACGCAACTGGCGACCGTAACGCGAATCACTCTCCCACTCACCTTCTACCGACAACAACTCTCCCGGATGCACCCCTGGCAAGACACCAACAATAGTGGTTAAATCATCACGAAAAAGACGCCCTCGATCATTCAAACGAAAGCGAGCAACCGTATACTGATTTTCTTCATTGTGAAAAACGATATTTTCAACTGAACCTTCAAGCTTTGGCATATAACAGCATTCCACACAAAACAAATCAAGGGAATAAATAATACCCGTCTATCATAACATAGGACAGCTAGCGCCGTCGAACTCACCATCCGGCCCTTCCGGCCTGCGAAACAGCCAGGAGAAAAGGCGGGCTCCAATCTGGAACCTGCCTCTATGATTTTTATGTTTAGCTTCTTTTGTTGAGAACAACCACATCCTTTGATACATCGGGAAGGATATCGGAAGTTAATTCTGTCGCAGCTTTTTGGTCGGCCGCCTGTTGTGCAGCAATCTTATTCGACTCGATACGTGGACGCCAGCTACGCTGATATTCAGCCATAACATATGAGCCGATCACAGCAATTGCTGCAATGGCCTGAGCAATTAAAGACTCAACATTGGGGAATACCGCGAACCATAATCCCATCCAGCCTGGAATAGGAACATTTATTGGAGTCGTGGAAATCCAGTGGGCCAACTGCATCTCCTGGATGCTTTCACCAACCATCACGATCAAGACAACGCCCAGCATCACGCCAGTCAGCACAAGCATCTTTTTATAGGGCAACTTGTGATGCGCCATAAACGTCAGGATACCAACAATGGCCGTGAAGAATAAACCAACGGCGACACCCTCTAACACCACCTGCGATCCAACCTGCAAGCGCAGGCTCTGCAAGAAAAGAACGACCTCAAAGCCTTCACGATACATCGCTGAAAAACCGAGCAGCGCCAATCCAAAGGTAGTGCCCGAACGATCTTCATTAGCATTCTGCATCAAGGAGCGGCGGCGCTTGTTATGCATTGAAATCCAACCGGTCCAATAAAATTTATGGAAGAACCAGTTCATAACAACAAGCAACACAACAATCGCTAAGAGACCCGTCGCAGCCTGAATATCTAATGCCGGTGCACTGACAGCACTTAAAATGGCAATCGCGATAAACCAGGTGGCAATCGTCGCAAGAAATCCAATCCCTGATCCCGCCGCAATTGGCTTGCGGTACTCAGTATTCGCTTTAACGAGGCTTGCAGTAAGGGCGGACAAAACCAGGATAGCTTCAAGCCCTTCACGAAATACGAGAATACCCGTATTGACAATCACTGCGTTTCGATCCAAATGAGGAGTCAACGGATCAGGATTCCCAGACGCGACAATTCCTTGCCAGACAAGGACGCCGACCACAATCAGTCCAGCCACACACAGGAGAATCTTCAAAATACTGAGCCATGTGCTCTTCTTTGATGGCTGCTTCAGAGGGCTGCTCGCCATATCAATCTATTCCTCTCAACCAAATTAATCCTCGACGTAACACATGCTATAGATTTATAACCTGCTACATCCTCTATGCAAATAGGCCTATCCAAAGGATAGAGTTTATTCAGTTTGTGCTAATATACCTACCTACAAAACTGGTAGCATTCCACCCAGCACCACTATTAGGCACTACTAATATCCTAGTACTCTACTAGGATATTAGCATGCTGTGCCATAGATAGTCAAGATCATAGAGGGGAAAATTCAGTCGACATTTAGCGTTGTATTCCTCTGGATTGGATGTCATTTTGGTTAAAACACGTCCTGCAATATAGTATACTTTCTAGAGTAGATGGGTCAGGCTATTGTAGCCACTAAAAGACTAGGTTATAATGTGAAAGATCACCATTTACACTTTCTTCTTATGTAGGATTTGTCTCAATAAGGCAGATAGGCAAAAATATGATTGGAAAAGTTACCTATCGCCAGCAATTTACACGCTGCGGAAAACAACGCTGCCGTAAATGTAAAGAAGGCTCCGGACATGGGCCATACTGGTACGCGTACTGGAGTGAAAATGGACGTACTGTTAGTAAGTACATCGGCATTCAATTACCTGAAAATGCACAAAAAGACCAATCTTTAACACTTAATACAGCAACGCTTTCTCCACAAGATGTAACTCCTGTGCTCCGTGTCTACCTTCTCGGTCAGTTCCGCATTGAGCGAAAAAGCACGTCTGAAGAATGGCAGGGGGTCGATGGTCGGCTCTGGCATCGCCGTCGCGCACGCGCCCTTCTTGGTTGTCTGCTCAGTAGTCCGAATAGGCGTCTGGGCCGCGAACAGGTCATGAATCTGCTCTGGCCCGACCTGGATGTCGATATTGCGGCCAATCGGCTTAATGGTGCTGTCCACGAACTAAGACAAATGCTGGAACCAGATCTCACACGTCCCGCCAATTCACAATTGCTACGCCTGGAACGCGATGTGCTTGAACTTGCCAATGCGAACCAGATCTGGGTCGATGCAGAAGCATTTGAGCTATTAATCAAGGAAGCAGATACCTCAACGGATCCAGTGCGCAGCCGGCAATTACAGGAGGAGGCTGCAGCGCTTTACCGTGGCAGCTATTTTCTTGAAGAGCTCTATGCAGAATGGGCCACTATACGTCGCGACGCCTTACATCGAGCCTGGGTAGGCCTCTTACTCAATCTGGCACAGAGTCAGGCCCATCATGAAGAATACGCCAGCGCCATTGAAACGCTGGATCGCCTGCGTGCTGCTGATTCTACCAACGAAACAGCTCTCCAACATTTGATGATGCTCCTGACACAACGTGACCGCCGTGGTGAAGCACTACAGGTCTATCGTCAATATGAGGCAATGCTTGCGCGCGAAGAAGAGAGTGAGCCATTACCAGAAACGACAGAACTATATGAAAAGCTACGCCGAGGGCACATACCAGCCCTTTATACCCACACTCCTCCCAAAAGTGAACCTTTAAAGATTGAAACATTCAAAGATGAAACGGCCCAGAGAGCATCCCCCACTCCGCTACAAGATGTTCACGCTCAGCCAGAACTCTCTTTTACCAGACCGATATTTCAATTAGGACGCCATAATCAAAGTCCTCTTATTGGGCGTGAACATGAATTCCAGACGCTTCTTCAGGTCATGCACGATTTAGAAAAATATACACATGCAATGGAAAGCGCATATCCCATCGCTAAAGCAAAAGATCCATTTGTATCTCAAAACGTCCAGGCTGCCTCAACATCACGGCCGCGCCATACACACTTTGTCTTACTGCGTGGTGAATCAGGCATAGGAAAGACCAGACTGGCAGAAGAGCTGAGCCTTGAAGCCTATAAGCTTGGTTGGACCGTAGCCTGGAGCCGCTCCTATGAACAGGAAAGTTCCATCCCCTATCATCCCTGGACCGACCTGTTACGTACCCTTTTTAAGAGTACTGCAGCCTTCAAGGAACTGGTCAATCATCCTAGAGAGGACACGATACTTCAGGAACTGACAAAATCTTCACTCAAGCTGGACCGTTTAAGTGCCTTTCTGCCGGATCTCGAGATTATCAATCAGGCCGGGACAAATACGAAATCACCACTTGCCATTTCCCATGAACAGGAACGCATTCATCTCTGGGAGGCCGCACTTGGACTCATCAGTACATTTAGTAAGCAACGCCCACTATTATTAGTACTTGATGATCTGCATTGGGCGGATGATAGCAGTATTGATCTACTGACCTATCTCATTCATCATCTCCAGGATCACTGCATTTTGCTTATTGGAACGTGTCGTGAAGGCGAGCTTGCCCCACAACATAAACTTCGTTCATTGATCTCAGATCTACAACGCGAACAGGCGATTACCATCGTTCCAGTGTTGCCTCTTACCCATACTCAGATTGGGACGATGGTCTCCTATTTGCCACAGGATATTGTCCAAAGTATTCAATCACAGGCATCTGGTAATCCTTTTTTTGCTGAAGAACTTGCTCGCTACATTGGGTCCTCTTATCCAGAAGAGACTGATCAAACAGAAGCAGTTGAGAAAAGGGTGCCTGGCAGTTCGCTTTATAGCAGCACATCTCCCACTTCCTATCCCCATTCGCGACAGAATGATGTTGCAAACCAGACAGATCGCGACTATGTCGATCCCACCATATCGCTCCCAGAGGGCATCGCAGCTGTGCTGGAACGTCGCCTGGGTAGACTGAGCAGTGGATGCCAACAATTGCTAGGGAAAGTCGCCGTGATTGGTGGCTCATTCGAACTACGCCAGCTACTCCCTCTGGCAACCGAGTATGATGAAGATACCGTCCTCGATTTGCTAGAAGAGGCGCTTAACGCGGGCCTGCTTATCGAAGAAGGAACAGGAGCGAATATTCACTATCATTTCTGGCATCCACTCATTATTAGCCACCTCTATAGCCGACTCTCGGCGGCGCGTCGGGCCCAACTCCATCGGCGGATTGCTGAAACTATCAAAACAACCACGATCAATCAACCAGAGAAAAAAGCGGCGATGATTGTCTACCATCTAAACAAAGGTGGTGGTGATGCCGCTACATTGGCATACTATGCCGAATTGGCCGGGAATCAAGCTTATACCCTGGCAGCGTATACAGAAGCACAACAATATTATGTACAAGTCTTTCAAGCACTGACCAATGACGAACAGCTCTATACCTCCACACATCCAGATGTACATCAAGATATTCAGCATATCATCAAACGTGATGTTGACCAGTTGCCCTTCACAGCGCCCTTGAAGCTCTGCCACATACTGGAGCTGGTTGCTGAATGTGGCACTATTCTGGGTGATTTTGCGTTAGGCCGGCAGGTCTATGAATATATCCTTGCTTTACGCACCAGTAACCGTTTCCAGCAACATATCTATGCATCCCTTCCAGTTAACGCAAGAGAAGATTTGAGAAAAAAAGAAGCCCAGATTCAAAGTTTGCTCTGGCGGGAAATTGGCAATACCTGGACCTTTACCAGTGAATATGAACAGGCGTATCTCTGTTATGAACGAGGAAAAGAAGCCATGGTGCAGGCAGGTATATCCAATGGTGCCGCCTGGGCCTGTCTCCATCTCCAATATGGAGCTCTGCTCCGTTTGGAAGGCGATTACCATCAAGCTCGCCGCTATTTACAAGAAGCCCTCATCATGCTTGAAGGTATTGTCCATACCCCGTTGACTTCCTCCCTGGAAGGGAATAAAAACTATGCGAAACAGAAACAGATATCCCATCATCAAAACATCTTGACGCCACATGCTGAACAACCTGCCGATTATCCACTCTCACGTATTGAGCGGGCTTTAACCGGAAATCCACTTGAAATCGGCTATGCCCACGAACGCCTGGGTATTGTCGCCGCCAGTCTGGGTGAAGTAAATAGCGCGCTGGAACATCTACATACAGCGCTGGCTATTTATGAGCAGAGTGAGCTCATTTCAGAAATGGCTCGCCTCTGTGGCAACCTTGGAGCCGTCAACATCCTGAAAGGGGCCCACGATGCCGCACGGACCTATATGAAACGCTCATTAGAATTAGCGGAACGGAGCAGCGATATACCCAATATAACTTTTGTCACCCACAATTTAGGAGATGTGGCTCAACGCTCAGGAGCCTTACAGGAAGCAGAAACCTGGTTTACACAAAGCCTGAGTCTGGCCAAGCGTATCAATGATCGTGAACGCATCAGTTGGAGTAACATTGCATTGGCCTCTGTGCAAACAGATATGGGAAAAATACCAGAAGCGGTAAATAGTATCCTGCACGCCTTAAACATCAGCCGTGCCATTAAGAACCAACGCTGCATCCGCTATGCCTTGATTGGTCTGGCAGACCTACGCATTACTCAATGTTTCGCTACGCAACGGATAACGGATGAAAACGAACGCCATCAATACCAACAGAGACTACTGACACGCGCCAAAACAACGCTGCAGCGTTCGATTGCATTGGACGGCATCGAGATAGAAAACCTTATCGATGGAAAACATCTACTTGCCCTCGTGCATTTCCTGTTAGGAGATCTCGACCGTGCACAGGAGATTGCACAGCAGACGCTCAAAGATGCACAGGGACACGAGACAACTCGTATTATTGAGCGAGCTTACCGCCTGCTTGGGCGCATCTATATGGCCCAGGAGCACCCCCAACAGGCCAGCTATTACTTTCAGGAAGCAATCCAGATCTGCCAGCAACATGGCCTAAAACTTGATTACGCGCGTACGCTTCACTACTATGGTGCCTTATTGTTGCAACAGAATACACACGGACAAAACAACAGGACCGGGTATACTACCAATTATCAACAGGGCTTACGCTACCTACACGATGCGCGCCTAATTTTCAAAGAATGCCATGCAACTATTGATCTGGCTACAACAGAGCAGTTGCTGGCAAGTTACAGTAATTCATATACAGCACAAGTAATCTCTTGAACCTGTGTTGCAAGGAATAGTGGACGAGATATATAAACAATAGACAGCACTGTGAGCAAGGTCAGCACAGCGGCTCAAGCAGCCAGTTTATCCCATCCAATCAATTGAACAAAACCCTGCCCGGGGGCAATAGAAAACACACGACGTGTCTTCGTAGAGAGGTCAACAGACCAGAGCTGATAGGTATGTCCTGCGCTCATCCCACCAACCACCATGCCAGTGCCAGTTGGGGACAATGCAATACTATCATCACAAACAGATCCAATGATCATTGTGCCATAGCAAAGCTCCTGTGTACCATCATCTACAATAGCTTCAAGTACTGGCTGCTTTGAAGAGGCCTTTTTAATAGTGAAGCGAGCAGTATCCTCCTCCCAGTCAACATACAGTAATGACCACATATTTGACGCCTCTTTTGTATATCCGATTGGCGTTCCATCCAGATGCAAGGAAAAATCTTGTACAGGATATTTATAAGACTGGTGTACATACACTTTTTTGTGGACACCGATACCTTTGACATAATAGATATTTTCAGAAACCGGATCCATCCAAAAGGTCATGGATGAGGCATTAAAGACAATGGCTTCTACCTGGCTTCCGACAATATCAACATTGATACGATATAAAGTTTTCTGGTACACATAATACAGAAAATGGTTACGGTAAAAAGCCAATTTATCAATTCTGATAGCACCGAAATGTTTGATCTGAGAAGCATGCTGATCTTTCACATTCACTTTCCAGAGTAAGCCATCTTCCCTTGCCACAAAAAGACTTGTATCATCAGTTGACCAGATTGCATTGAGGCCACGACCTGGAAAAGAATAACGTGAACCGGAAAGCAAGACATAGATTGTCTGCTGGCGCACTTGATCATATGCGTGATACACAAAATCATCCCCTGCGTGTGACACTCCGTCCACGACGGTAGTGGGTGAAGAGGACAAGAGTTGCGTCGATTTCCTGGCTGATAGATTGTAGTTATCCACAATCAACCGTTTTCCATCCATCGAATGATACGCCATCAGGACAGAAGACCAATTTTTATCCTTATGTAACGATGTAGTTGTACGTACCGATGCCGATAGGGCTGTTGCAGCCACCGGTCGCTTTGCCACATTACTGGATGGATTTTGGGTAAAGGCGATATTTTCCGCATGAGTGAAAATTTGCAATGAAGCAATTACGAGTACCACTGCTACTGTCAGCGCTGAAATGACACTCCATTTGGAGTGCCCATACATTGGAGCAGTACCTTCCTCACGCAAATTCTTTTCCCATATATCAGTATGCAGAGGAGTATGAATAGCAGGAAACACTTTGTGAGGTGTGAATGCATCTGGCAGTGGCTCAGCACGCAGCGACTCCAGAATTGAGGAAGTTGTCGAAGGTACGCTGACTTCATCTTCAATCAGAACATTGTGCAATATATGCCGTTGCCAATCTTGTGTCTTACGGGCGACAGCCAGCGCCTTCTGGCAGGTTGGACAAAAATGCACATGTTCTGCCAGTTGCATGATTTGTTTACTATCTTGCGAATTCTCATTATAATTTCCAGATATCCCACCTGAAGCATATTGCAAAGCATCAAGTTCAGCAAGCATTTGGATGCATCTGGCACTCTGCGCGCATAATGGAAAACTAGAACTATAGAGGTCAGGATACCTATCCTTCATCAACTTCCTTCCTGATCGAGACGATTGTATATGCGTTGAAACGCGTGCCGGGCACGCGATAGCCGGCTGCGCACAGCAGACAGTGAATCTTGGAGCGTTTCCGCAATTTCATTGTATGAGAAACCTTCAGCATCTAGCAACAAACAGGTAACAGAAGACTCCGGCAATTGTGCCAGGACACGGCGTACCAGTTCACGCTGAACAACGCCCTCTTCAAATTGCTCATCGCTGACCAGGAAATCTTCCCCCTGCTCATCAAAGGCAGTATCATCATTTCCCTGTGGCGTGGGGAATGGGACCATCTTGATATGTTTGTGGTGTCGCCATTCACTACGCACCAGATTAAGCGCAATACGGTAAAGCCAGGGAGCAAAACGCAATTCTTTTCCCTCCATACGAGGTAAAGCCCGATACGCTGCCAGGAAAGTATCCTGACAAATATCTTGCGTTAATTGGACATCCTGAGTCATACCATAAATCATGCGCCTGATGCGCGGCTCATACAACTTGACCAGAGACTCAAAAGCTGTCAGTGAGCCATGGCAAGCCTCGCTCACTAGCTGGGCCTCATTTTCCACTACATTCATTTAATCCTGTTGCCCACGTAGAGTTGCTGAATTCAGTCCCCTACAAAGAATAATACAAAACTCACAGTTTTTGTCTCATCAGAAAGGTCTTTTTTTATAACAATAAGCACATATATCTCTTAGTATGTACTTTTTTTTACAATAAAAATATGAAATAGTTCACATTTTTATTGATTAATCACAAATCTGGCTGGTTGCTTTCACGTTCTACTACACTTTGTACACTATCATACATCTGTAATAAGAAAGTAACAAGGTTTTGCTTTTTTACTGACAGAGGCGCATCTCCTGACCGTCTTAATAAGGTTGATCCAACGTGCTCCGCGTTGGCTGTCTGTGAGCTGGCACTCACACTAATCAAATCATCACCCATGCGCCAGAAGGCATCCAGATAGGTATCCAGGTCCAGAGGAGCAGTTTCAGCGAGTGAAACTGCTCCCTCAAGAGACTGAGCTTCATCCTGATGCGCAGGCTCGGCCTTCTCAATACGCCTGGCACGTAAGTCCTGCAACACCTGCTCTTTTGTATGACCCCGCAGGGTAAAGAGCACAAAGGGATCATCATCAAACTGCTCGGCCATAATGTAATAGACGGCTGCAATGTGTTTACAAGGATTGGCCCAATCAGGACACGAACAACTGGTTCTCAGATCCTGTTGCGCGGTAGGAAATAATGGCAGGTTCACCACTTGAAAAATCGACTCAATATCCTGAGGCATCTCTCCTGCCAACAACCGGGCGGCAAAGATAGCCTGTGAGGCCAGTTCAGTTGTTACCCTGGACCACTGTGCTTCAGTAAATGGGGTCAGGCGTATTTCGATCTTATAAGGGGTACGCAGCGATCCCTGCACGCGAGCATGCACACTACCTGACTGCACATCGATAGAGAGAACTTGTCCCTGACGAGCATAACTCCGTCCGCGAGTCAGACGTGTTCCCATGCCAAGAGCTTCCAGCGAGGCTAACCAACGCCTGGACCACCATGTTGATCCAATCGCCCCACGTTCGTTCCTAGTTTTTATGCCACCGGCGACTTTCCTTGGCTTCCCATAAGAATAATAATCCCAATTGACGCCATCATGTGTATCGTAATCATCACCCATAATCTACTCCACAATTGCAGCCCGATCCAGAGTAAACAACTCCACTAACTGATCAGTAGATAATTCAGTTAACCAATTTTCTCCACTACCGACAATTTGCTCTGCCAGAGCGCGTTTTTGTTCTATCAATTGATCAATACGCTCTTCCATGGTGCCCTGACAGATAAATTTATGGACCTGAACGTTTTTTTGCTGTCCGATACGAAAAGCTCGATCCGTTGCCTGGTTCTCAACAGCGGGATTCCACCAGCGGTCAAAATGGAACACATGGTTGGCAGCCGTCAGATTCAATCCGACACCACCAGCCTTCAACGAGAGAATAAAGAGCGGCACACCACGCCGTTCTTCCTGAAAACGTTGTACCAGTTGATCGCGTTGTTTCTTCGTTGTCCCTCCATGTAAGAAAAGCGTCTCAACCCCTAACGTTTCCTGCAAATATTGTCGTAATAAACCACCCATCTCGGCATATTGTGTAAAGATTAACGCCTTATCTCCCTCAGACAACACCTCCTCTAGCATCTCACGCAGACGTTCCAACTTCCCTGAGCGAGCAACCAGACGGCTATGATCGCTCAAATACTGAGCCGGATGATTACAAACCTGCTTCAATCTGGTCAGGGTTGCCAGAATAAGACCTTTACGCTCTATCCCATCCGCATGCTCAATTTTCTCCATCATATCCTGGACGACCGCTTCATACAAAGATGCCTGTTCGCGAGTGAGATTACAGTACACCTTCATCTCCATTTTCTCTGGCAAATCTTGAATGATATCTTTATCAGTCTTCAGGCGGCGCAGCACAAACGGTTGAATTAAACGTCGCAGAGCAGCCGACCGCTCAGGATCATGTGAACGCTCAATCGGCCAGGCAAATTGCTTACGGAAAGCAGTATTTGATCCCAGATAGCCAGGATTCAAAAAATCCATAATGGACCAGAGTTCAGACAAACGATTCTCGACTGGCGTCCCCGTAAGGGCAACGCGATGGTTCCCACGCAAAGCCTTAATGGCCTGTGTCTGTCTGGCTCCTTCATTTTTAATATTTTGTGCCTCATCCAGAATTATGCTATCCCACTGAATTTCTGATAACTGTTCCTGATCACGCAATGCCAGTGCATAGGTTGTAATCACCAGAGTATGCTTGCGCACCTCGTCTGCAAAATCCGAGCCAGTAAAACGCTCAAGCCCATGGTGTACCATCACCGATAGTGAAGGGGCAAAACGCTGCACTTCATGTTGCCAGTTTCCTACTACTGACATCGGACAAATAATTAAAGCCGGTTGTCGGGAGGAACTATCGGCTCCTTCACGTTCGTGCAACAGGCTGGCGATAATTTGAATGGTCTTGCCCATCCCCATATCATCGGCCAGACATCCACCAAATCCGCACTGCCGCAAAAAGGTCAACCACGAAACACCCTTCTCTTGATAACATCGTAATTTTCCCGAAAATGTGACAGGAACAGGAATATTGGCTAAAGGAATACGCTGTTCCAGGCGTTCAAGCACATCGTTGATCCATCCCTGGGCCTCAACCTCCTCTGCCAGGCCACCAGATAGTGTATGCTCATCGGCCAGACGAGCATGCAGGATATCATTCAAAGATATTTCCCGCTGCCTACCATTTTTATCAAAAAGCGTCAGCGCTTTTTTGATATCATCAGGATTAAACTCAACCCATTCCCCACGGACATTGATCAGAGGCAACTTTAAATTGACGAGTTGTTGGAAAGCAGTTAAGGAGAGAGTCTGCTCGCCAATAGCAATTTGCCAATCGTAATTCATGATACTTTCCATGCCCATCAGACCCGAAGAGATCGTTGCGCCAGATGGTGATTGAATGCGCAGACGTGCTTTGATGCGACCACGCTTTTGCCACCAGGATGGCACCAGGACCCCAAAGCCGCGTTCCTCCAACAGAGGAGCGCTCTCACACAAAAAATGATAAGCCTGTTCTGTATTCAATAAGAGCGCAGTAGGGCGGGCTTGTTTCATACCCTGCTCCAGCAAGGGAAATAAACGTACTGCACGCCCCAAATCTTCGAGCAAGAGCTCCTGGGGCAATTGAATGGCATGCTTTGAGAGGGTAAGTTTGGAGGAACGTTCGCGCCAGACTTGCTCGGCTGCGACTAACAGGCTGGGATCATCTCGTGACTGTAAATAAAAATGCAGCGTCCAGGTATCCTTCAAGGAAGGATTATTCTCAGGAGGGGTTTCTAATTTAAAGCAGGTACGGAAAGAGGCATTGGATGAAAAAACACGCTCTGGTTCCAGCCAGCGCTGTAGCTGTTCAGCAAAAGGAACAAGCACGTCTGCTTGAGCCTCAAGCGTGGATTGGGAGGAAACCAACGCTGCCAGCCAGCGTTGAGCCAGCTGAGTACTTGCAGAGGATAACAATTGTGCCAGACGTTTGTCAGCACTTAATGCTTTGCGTACATAAGCATTTACACAGTGATTGAGAAAAGCAAGAATGAGATTCTGTATGAGCCCGGCATCATACGTCCCTGGTGGCAAAAACGACCAGCACACTGGTGGCATAGCCTTTGTCAGAAGATGGAGTCGCGCAGTCTCGGCCTGTCCCAGATGTATACGCCAACAAGCTTTCCCATGGTCCCGGCTGGGACTTAACTGAAAACCTGGCACATAGCATTCCCGCGTGATCAAATCAAAGGCAAAATAGGAAACTTCTTGCCAGAAGCGCAGCGAACTGCCAGGCAGTACACCAGCAAGCTGAGCCTGTGGATAAGCAAGCAGCAAATTGAAAGCCTGTCCCACAGTATAAGTCAGTGTATCGATCTGCCAGGACTGTAATGTTACCGCAGATGAAGGTGCTAATGGTTCATCTAATAGTAACTCCGGCGACGAAAGCGGGCCGGTTTTCCCAGTGGGTAATCGGAGCGTCGCACGAGCAGGCTCACCGCTATCCAGAATACCAGGAAGCAGTGCTTTTAAATCAGCAGAAGAAAGTGTAAAAGGATGGGAAGGAAGTTCAACAGTATTCTGTCGTTTTCGTGAGGTACGTGATCTCGCGGCAGCCATTGCAGACGACTCTGCCCAGAGATGAATGCGCCCCTCTTCTTCCAACGTATCCCAAAAAGCATGCACAACAAACATTTTTATCACTTTGTCATCTGTAAATGGTGAGTAAGACAATGCCTCTCATTACTTGATCGGATATTCTTTTTGTTTGCATATCACATCCTATCCTTTCTCGCTCACAATCAGCGGCATCCAAAAGGATGGGGGCTGACAACAAAAAACGTCAACCCACTATAGCTGACGTTTCTTGATGGCCAATTCGTTCTTCGTGCTTATCAATGTCCAAAGATAAGGTGGAGGGCAAGAGCGAATCCAGCAGAAGAAAGGAGAGAAAGTAACATATAAAGACGATATTTAGCGTGTATAGCTTTCTCATCGATTGCGATAGCTTTTGCACCACTTGATCTGCGATCTTGGTAGGATCTTTGCATTGTCCTTCCCCCTGATATGATAAAGTAGGAGGGTGACCTACTTACACAACATTTATAACTACAGTATATACGGTTTGAAGAAGTTTCTAGTTGTAGTTATTTTGAGTGTACACTATCAAGGCACAAAATACCAGGAATCAGCCAGCAGAATCATACCAAATGACTATATCCTTACATTTTCTTGATAAAAGTAACACTCCATATAACCAGACAAGCTACGAATGCGCCAGATGAGGAGATTCAGCCTCATCTGACAACTGAGTCCGCTCTTCACAGGGAGAGGAGGTTTCATCAACTTCTTTCGGAAGATAGACCCATTCGTAATTCATGTCTAACAATCTGCGTGTCTTCACAAACTCTCGCCCCTGTAAGAGGCGCACGGCTTGCTCACAGAGGGCGATGGCCTCGGCTGCTGAAGCGCGTGCAATGGCAGTGTAGGAGCCTAACACATCGTGTCGTTTCGCGGTGCGGAAAGAGGTATGAACTTTTTCTAGCGTCTCCGAAAACTCAATATGCAGTTCCTCATTCCACTCCTGCTGCTCAACCAGTGTCACAGCCTTACTTAAGAGACGAGCACAGGCATCCACAGCTTTATTGTAATCAGCATTCCGACAATCCAGTAGCGCCTTGAGGATGCGTTGCTCATCCTCCACATCCAGCGCAACCACCGAAAAAATACTCGCTTCACCGCCCATTTCATGAATATCATTAGCCAGCTGGCGAAAATGCTTTTCGACCTCATCGGAATGTGGCAATAAATACACGGAATTCTGCAAAGCATAGGCACCAAGATTTTGTAGCCGTCGCCAGACCCATACGCGTTTTTGAGACGGTTCGCTCGGTACTCGATAAGTTAATTGTAGCCAACGCATCACTCCATGCTCTTGCATACGTGTTTACTCCCACTAGAAACAAACGTATAGTCTCTGTATCAAGCGTTACTAATCACTGCTATCGTACTCTAAAGAAAGAAGCGAAGTCAAGCGTTCCTGGAGCTCGCTTCAGATCAAAGATCATACCCAGCAACTACTCAGAACAGAAGGTCATCTGAGCTGTTCAACCGCTCATGTAGCTCTATCATAGCAACTGGTTAACTGCGAAGGATAACTTTTTTTTCGTACAAAAAAGTATATTATCCATATCCTGAAATGGAAGGAAAAGATGACGAAAAAATGCAACAGCAGTTGCAAAGCATGAGCAAAACATGCTAGTTCTATAAATCTCCTGCACATCCTTTCTGACACTCATACTATACCATGTGCTACACTCAGCTTTTTTGAAATTTCACATGAATATTTCGTATTTTAATGGTAGCCATGGTAGCCATGGTAGCTATGGAACGCGGCAACGACCTCTTTATAAAAGAGACGGCTCAAAAGACCGCAATATAAGATGAGATTCTAAACTTTCTTAGCATAACAGCTAAATTCATCACCAAAACCCTTTCTAAAGCCTGCTTCATTTCATATAATTAGAGTGGACAATATTAGATGGCAAACAAAATCAAAAATATGAAAAGTAAGTAGATACTTCATCCCCCCGTAGATAACAAATCTATAGCGGACATGGACATTGAAACTGTAATGCCACTGTTCTACAATGAAGTAGTTGGCCCGGAAAGTCTCCACACAGTCCATTTGTATTGAGGAGGATATATCGGCATGAGTAATAATCTTTTCCAAGACACGGATTCAATTCTATCTGAAGAACGTATTTTTCCCCCTACCCCAGAGATGGTTGCCAACGCAAATATCACCGCATACATGAAAAGCAAGGGATTCGAAGACTACGAGGCATTTTACAAGTGGTCATTGGATAATCGCTTTGAGTTCTGGGATGATATGGCAAAAGAGCTGCACTGGTTTGAACCATGGCAGACAACATTTGAGTGGACGACGAAACCATTCTTCAAATGGTTTGTCGGTGGCAAATTTAATATTGTCTACAACTGCCTCGACCGCTATATGGATACTCCCATACGCCACAAAGTAGCCTTCCATTGGGAGGGGGATAATGGCGATACACGCAGCATTACGTATGAGCAGTTGTATATCGAAACGAACCGCATGGCAAAGGGTCTACAAAATATTGGGGTGCAGAAGGGTGATCGCGTCGCTATTTACATGCCAGCAGTGTTAGAGCAGATCGTTGCGGTACTCGCGGTAGCTCGTCTGGGAGCTGTTCATACGGTGGTTTTCGGCGGTTTTGCTGCCAGTGCCTTACGCGATCGCATTATTGATGCCGAAGCAAAAGTGGTGATTACAGCGGATGGCAACTATCGTGGCGGGAAACTCATCCAACTGAAACACATTGCAGATGAGGCAGTGTCTGAGACCCCGACAATTGAAAAAGTGGTTGTTTTCAATCACCAGAACCTCGATGTGCCCATGCAAAAGGGACGTGATATTTACTGGCATGATCTCCTGACTGACGTACCAGTGGACACCGTGGTGCCTTGTGAGCCAATGGATAGCGAGGACCCTCTCTATATCCTCTACACCAGTGGCAGTACTGGTAAACCAAAGGGCATCGTCCATGTCCAGGCCGGTTACGCGGTCGGCACCTATGCCACTACAAAGTTCGTCTTCGATATTAAGGATGACGATGTGTATTGGTGTACCGCTGATGTAGGCTGGGTCACCGGGCATAGCTATATCATTTATGGCCCATTGATGAATGGCGTCACAAGTGTCCTCTTTGAAGGGACACCATCCTATCCAAAACCTGATCGTTGGTGGGGTGTCGCAGAACGCTTCAACGTTTCAATTCTCTATACCTCTCCGACGGGTATTCGTGGTCTGATGCGCTTTGGAGAAGAATGGCCAGCAAAACACGATCTTTCTCATTTACGTCTCCTGGGTTCAGTCGGCGAGCCGATCAATCCAGAAGCCTGGATGTGGTATCGCCATAATATTGGACACGATACACTGCCTATCATGGATACCTGGTGGCAGACCGAGACAGGTTCAATACTGATCAGTCCAACCATCATTCAGCCCTTAAAACCGGGGAGCGCCACACGGCCGTTACCTACGATTGAAGCCGATGTGGTCGATAAAAATGGCAACTCCGTTGGATTGGGCAAAGGTGGTTTCCTGGTTATCCGCCATCCATGGCCGAGTCTGATGCGTACTATTTATAAAGATCCCGCACGTTATCAGACCTACTGGGATACGTTACCAAACGTCTATTTCGCCGGAGATGCAGCGACAATCGATAACCATGGCTATATTCGCGTGCAGGGCCGCGTAGATGATGTCATTAAAGTCAGTGGACATCGCCTGGGATCAATGGAAATCGAATCCAGTCTGGTTAGCCATCCAGCGGTTGCTGAAGTGGCAGCCATTGGCAAGCCAGATGAGCTCAAAGGTGAGCATGTTAAGGTCTTCGTCATTCTCAAGAATGGCATTGAACCATCCGAGGAACTGGCAAAAGAACTCAAATTACATGTTCGTACGACCGTTGGCGCGCTGGCGGTACCCGAAGAACTAGAGTTTACTCCCAGTCTCCCGAAGACACGCTCTGGTAAAATTATGCGCCGCGTCATTCGAGCACGTGAACTGGGTGAACCCATCGGCGATATCAGTACCCTGGATTCTTAATCCTGGCCGGGAAACTTTCACCTGAGCACAAAGCGGGCTGACAGAAACTGCTGTCTGTTACCCACATATTTCTATTCAAGTGTGAGTTCAGAAGCCAGGTGAATTCCTTCTACAAGCGTTTGGATGTATAGCCAACCTTTCCAGAGGGTTTTCCAGCCTGGCTCTCCGTCTCC
>NZ_BIXY01000047.1 GCF_008326305.1 Dictyobacter arantiisoli
AAAATCTCCTTTACTACTTTTGCCTTAAATTCTGCCGTGTGTTGTTTTCTTTTTTGCTTTTCCATGAATCAATTTTATCTTACGAGCCAACTTTTTTCTGTCTGAATTTCTAGGGGCATTATACTGCTCCTCGAGCTCAAAGGACTGAGATGAAATACATCACACACGAACAAGCGATGCAGTTGTTGGAAGCAGCCAAAGGATATCGAATTGAAAACATCATTTTACTTGCAGTTTCTTTAGGATTAAGAAGGGGAGAAATCCTCGGTTTACATTGGGATGATATTGATTTTGCCCAGGGTAAACTCTCTATCAGAAGAACAGTTTCGTACATTCCACCTCAAGATGGAGCGCAACATGTGTATCTTGAAACTGATCCAAAGACGGCTACCAGCAAACGCATAATTATTCTCCCAACCTTTATTCAAGAGGCACTGAAAACACATCGGTCATTACAATTACAGGAGCGCTTAAAAGCAGGCAAAGCCTGGGAACAAAATCATCTGGTATTCTGTAGTACTCTGGGAAAACATGTGAAACCATCTTCTCTAAGAAATCAATTTAAATGTGCGCTGGAGAAGGCAAATTTACCAGATATGCGCTTCCATGATTTACGCCATTCGGCAGCCACCATTTTGTTATCAATGGGAGTGAACATCAAGGTGATTCAAGAGCTTCTGGGTCATGCGAATATCAGTATTACGTTGGATATCTATTCACATGTGACACCCGATATGCAACGTGACGCGATGAAAGATCTCGACCGGCAGTATCAAATGGCTCAGAAAGGAGACACACTTCTCACATCTGTCTAGCCGTAAAGCTAGCTACAGCACTGGTTTGTTCAAAAAATTTTGACATCCAATTTGACATCCAATTTACTCGAACAGGGCGGTTTAAGCCGCATCATGACGGGTCGGTATGAAGGCACTTTTGAGCTCAAATGTCCAGAAAAGACATCCTCTCCGCTCCCCTCGTTGAAGCGAAAATGGTAAGACTGGTATAAGACAGGTACATACACGGTCTTTTCTCAGCTGGAAAATACCATAACCTCTCATGGCGTTCCCTGAAAATGGTCCTTTTCCTCCTCTTTCCGTCGGTAGCTCCTTTGATTATGTACTACGGGTACACACAATTTCCTCTTTTGTGACGGAAGGTAGGTAGGAGATGGCAGAAAGATCGAGCACGTATACTCAGTTTCATCAGAGGCCAATAACACCCATATTTTGGAGGATGTCTAGATGAAACAGATGATGGTTATCGACGCAGCAAATACAAAAAATACAGCAGATATGTCCGATGCACAATCCTCTTCTACTACTACGATGCGTATCGAGGCAGATCCAGAGACACTGAGCTTGAATGATTCGTCACGCTTCTATCGCTATGAAATTGGTCAGGTCGATTTGCTTTCTTCTGAAGAGGTGAAGGGACTGGCAGAACGCATTGAGAAGGCCCGCGCCTTTACGGGAAAGCGACAACGCGGCCTGCCACGCCTTCCGCAGACATCCCGAGAAAGTGAATCTTCTTACGAGGTGCGCGAGGTACGCGATGCTTCAGAGGCGAAAAGGCAGTTGATTGAGGCAAATCTTCGTCTGGTGATGCATCTCGCACGCAGGTATAAGGGTTTCGGCGTCGACCTGATGGACCTCGTCCAGGAGGGGAATATTGGGTTGATGCATGCTGTGGAGAAGTTTGATTACAGGAAGGGATATCGCTTTAGTACGTATGCGACCTGGTGGATTCGACAGTATATTACCCGTGCTCTGGTCGAACAGGCCCATATGATCCGCGTTCCTCTCTATAAGGTAGAGGAAATTAAGCGGCTGGGTCGCGTGCGTCGTCGCATTCAACAGGAACAGGGGCAGCAAAACGAGCCGACCCTGGAAGAGTTGGCTCTACAGATGGAGGTGAGCGTTCAGCAGGTAATCTCTCTGCTGTCTACGCATCAGGAGACGGTAAGCCTGGATATGCCACGCAAAGGGGGCGATGATGAAATCACGTTGAGCGATCTTTTGGAAGATGATCCAATGTATTCGCCAGAACGTATCGTCATCTCTGAAACCTTAAAAGAGCATATTCATGATCTACTCAATGCGTTGTCACAGCGTGAGAGACGGGTAATACAGCTACGCTACGGCCTGGATGGGCTGGGTGAACATAGTTTATCGGAGACAGGTAAAAAGTTGGGCCTGAGCCACGAGGCGGTTCGCCAGGTGGAGTTTCGCGCGCTACGCAAACTCGATCCGCCCAGCCGCAACAAACGGCTACAGGACTTTTTGGGGTGATGCCATTGAGCCATTTCGATGATGAGGAGCAGGATCGCGGCTAAGATGGGCCGTATCCAGCAGGCATGTAGCTTCTTTCTATATGCCGTATAGATGACACAGATTGAGCCATACAGGCGCCTGCCAAGCGCTTTCGGCTCAATCATTTTTTTGCCCGCGCCAATTTTTATTTAAGATGCCTGATGAGTAGCTCCACCTGCGACCATTAGTCAGCTGCGTTCCTTGCCAGGGAACTCCACCTTGTACTTATTCAGGCATCTCTCGATGATGAGCACTTTTAGTCTACCATAGACATACAGCAAAGGTGAATGAAGAAAGTATTAAAGATTCTTTCCACAGAATAGTATGCACATCTCGAGGAGAGGATATTACTCTGTCTATCCAAGCAGCTTCCCATTGAGGGCACGATCCAGATTGTAGCAGGCGCTGATCAGGGCAAGATGGGTAAAAGCCTGAGGGAAATTTCCCAGAGCTTCACCGGTGGGACGAAATTCTTCAGCAAAAAGGCCAACATGATTGGCGTAACTTAAGATTTTCTCCAGAGTAAGACGGGCTTCCGATAGACGACCAGCACGTGCCAGGGTCTCAACCAGCCAGAAACTACAAGGAGTAAAAGTTCCCTCTTCTCCTTGTAAACCATCAAAAGCGGCTTTATCCGGAATATAGCGATAGACATGCGAATCGCTGGTCAACTCACTGAGAATGCGATCCACTGTACTCAGCATTTTTGGATCGGTGGGGCCGCAGAATTTGGTTAAGACCATGAGGAGCGAGCTGGCATCAATGGCCTCACTTCCATAATACTGGACGAAACTCTTTTTTTCGGCATTCCAACCATGCTGCATCACATCGCGATAGATAGCAGCACTGGAGTTGGTCCAATCCCCAAAGGGCGCGGGCAGGCCACGATGGCGGGCGATACGCAATGCCCGGTCAAAAGCAACCCAGCTCATCACACGCGAATGGACAAAGTTTTTCGGTCCTCCGCGCACCTCCCAGATACCCTCATCCGGATCATTCCAATGGCGATCCAGCCACTGTAGCAAAACAGAGAGCTGTTCCCAGAGATCATAGGAGATATCCTGATGACGATTAAAGATATACACAGAATCCATCAGTTCACCATAGACATCCAATTGTTTCTGTCGGTATGCGCCGTTGCCGATGCGCACTGGTGAACTCTTACGATATCCTTCGAGATGATCAAGCGTCAGCTCAGGAAGCTCACGCGCACCCATAATGGTATACATAGGTTGCAATGGACCATTAGCATGTATTTCATGGCAAATCTTTTCCAACCAGCTCATAAAGGCTTCAGCTTCATCGGTAAATCCTAGCGTCAACAAACCATACAGGGTAAAAGCCGCATCGCGCAGCCAGGTATAGCGATAGTCCCAGTTGCGTTGTCCACCAATACTTTCCGGGAGACTGGTCGTAGCCGCAGCGACAATCGCGCCAGTCGGGGCATAGGTTAACAGCTTCAAAACCAGGGCCGAGCGCTGGACCATCTCGCGCCAGCGGCCTTGATAGGTACAGTGCGACATCCATGTTTGCCAATACTGCATCGTCTGTTGAAAATCATGCTCGAAGTGCCGTTCATTCATCGGCTCAAGGCGGATATTATTATCGACAGTACATTCCAACGCAAAAAATGCCCGCTGCCCAGTTTGAAGCGTAAAATGCGAACACACCCCTCTTTCTCCATCCTCTTCTAGCGGCTCCCGTGTTGCCAGACCAAGGAATAAATCATGGCTGCGAAAGATCGCGCCCCGCTGATGACAGAGCTGCACCTGATGCTCATCGCGTGCATAGTTGAAAGCCGGGCGACAGATCATTTCAAAAGGTAATGTGCCGCACACCACCTTGACCATACGAATCAAATGATGGAGATGTTTGAATTCCAGGGTTTGGTTGACCGGCATAAAATCAGTCACTTCCGCGACACCAGCTCTGGTAAGAAAGCGCGTTACCAGGATATTTGTTTCAGGATAATAGATCTGACGAGTGCGAATAGGATCATCTGCAGTTGCAGCTAGATCGGGCGCGATACGAAAAAAACCGCCCTTTTGCGCGTCTAATAATGCTCCAAAGACACTGGGAGCATCAAAACGTGGAATACAACACCAATCAATTGAGCCATTTTTGCCCACTAATGCCACCGTATGGAGATCGCCAATAATCCCATAATCTTCAATCGGCTGATAATCGTTCGCTCGCAGTTCTTCCATTATGTTACCCTATCTTAAGAATTCAACACACGCTCATCAACAGTCATAGCACGTATAGAGTAGCGTCGAAAGTAACATGCGATATCCCAAATTTTGAAACGGGCTCTCCGTCATTGCGGGTGAAAGCGGGGTGCAGGGGCGGCAACCCATGACGGAGCGCGAGGTGTCCTCGCAAACTCCCCCTCCTCTCAATCCTCCGGAAGGATAGAGAGCCTTGAAACGTCATGCATCGTGGACACACACGCCTGATAAGGTATAGGAAAAATAGTAACATATAATTAGTAGCTATTCCACAATCTATCTTGTATAATTTTCTGGTGAAGCAAATCAGACAAAAAAGATCCCTTCCATTGTATGTAGGACCATAGCCTACTGCCAGAGTAATCATTTATTGGCGGATAGAAGCATTTATATATTGCTATATATGGAGTTGTAGATGCCATTTGTACAAGATACTGTTCAAAATGAAGTGGGCAAAAATAGTATGCTAAAGATTGAAGTCACAAGTGCTTCGAACACCGATGGCTGGAACGATACGCGCTCCCTGACAGGGCAAGCTGAGGAGGCCATTACAAAGGTGATATTGAAATGGGGAAGCAAGAATGGATAAGAGTAGCGACAACATACTGCGAACCATTCTTCCTTATACTGAAATCGTTGAACAGAGAGAGCTGAAGATGGCATTGGAGCTGGCTTATATTGCTCCACGCATAGGTGGTGTGCTGATCAGTGGACAGCGCGGGACCGCTAAATCGACGACGGTACGCGCCTTCGCGAGCATGATGTATGACAAATTGCCCGTCACTATTCCGATTAATGCCACTGAGGATCGCGTTGTTGGGGGCTGGAAAATTTATAAGCTGATGGAAGAGAGCAAGCTTGAGAAACAAGCAGGATTGATCGAGGAAGCAGATGGTTCAATGCTTTATATCGATGAAGTAAACTTGCTCGATGATCATATTATTAACATTCTCCTCGATGTGACCTCCACAGGGAAACTAATCATACAGCGCGAAGGACGTCAGGACGGCCGGGATGTGCACATGATATTAGTTGGGACGATGAATCCTGAAGAGGGTAATTTACGGCCCCAACTGCTCGATCGTTTTGGCTTGATGGTGCAAATTACATCACTCACCGGTCGTGATACACGACGAGATATCCTCAAGACGGTACTTGCTTTTGATCGGGCGCTCCTGGAGGAAGAGCAAAACGGGACGTCACGTTATTTGGAAAACGCCCATAAAAATGCTCAGGATTACAAAGCGTTCCTCAAAGAGGCAAGAGACAGACTGCCACAGGTGACCATCCCCGAGGAGATTATCGATATTTGCGCGATGCTGACCGAGAAGTTGGAGGTTGTCGGTCATCGAGCTGACTATCTCCTGGCGGTAGCTGCCCAGGCCCATGCCGCACGCGAGAGGCACATGACGACTACCAGAGAGGATGTCCTGAAGGTGGCTGAATTGGTCCTTCGTCATCGTATCGCGAATAGTGATCAGCTCGATAGTGCAGCATGGAATGAGGAACACCGAAAAAGTATAGTAGAGATAGTAGGACAAGTTGAACACATTGAGCACGCTTCAAAATAATCCACTATTGATGGCTCTGGCAAGCGCTGTGCTGAATCCTAACTTGCGTACTCTACTTATTTATGACGCACCTTATGATGGACTACGACAGATTGCCAGTTATCTCGATGCTATTATCAGATCGCTAGAGCATGAGAGGAAGATAGTCACGACCCAGCTCGGTTCGACAGAGCACGATGATACGCTGTGGGGATATATTCCCTTACCCGCAAGGGGTAAAGATGCTCAGCAGCAGATAGAATTTAAGCCACTTCTTTTCTCGCAACAACAAAGCGCAGCGCATCAACAACTCCTGCTGATTCCCAATCTGGCGCAGATAAGTCTGGCGGTTGCCCGCGCTGGCATTATGCTAATGGGAACAAATGTGGCACATCTTGAGCGCAACGAACAGAGCGAGAGATGGCAGCCTCAACAATATTGGATCGCCGCTTGCGCACAGGATGCTATTGGCTCGGTATCCTCACATCTCGTGGATCGTTTTGTGCTGCGCTTACGCTGGAATGATGCATCCTTTGCGACTGATCATCAGACACACATACAGTATCTACAACAGCGCCTGGCCCACAATCCCAGTGCCACAGATTTATCCCCTGCCGACCTCGCGCAAATTCAGGCCGTCGTCAAACTCATCAAAGAAGCACAACAACATCATCCCCAGGCAACGCCAGAAATGATGGAATCTTTACTCGACTATTTCGCGGAGGAGATTCCGGCCGCGCGACTCTTTCATCGCCATGAAATAACTCTGGCGCGCTATGCCGTAACGGTAGCACAAATCGCCGGTGCGGATAGCGTCGATGAACAACATATTGCTGATGCGGCACGGCTCATGGGTATCAGCAAACCGGAACTTGAAGATGACGATACCAGCGAGCCAGCCATCAAGCAAGAGAGTAGCACTCCTGCCAAAAAGCCTGAAGCAACGGGAGAGAACAAATCGAATTCAGCAATTCAGGAGCCAGGAGCAACACAGGCCACACGCGAGAAGAAAGAGCAAGTGAGCGCTGAAGTACAGGAGACAATCATAACACCACTCCTACAAAGTGTGCTTGCGCCGGAAAATCCCTATCTGGAGGAGAGCGCGCCAATACTGCATGAAGAGGATGCTCTTCGGCTTCCATGGCGTCACTCTCCATTGGGTAGAGCTGACCATGGGGAGATTGTTGGGATAGAACAGGGAGCTTCGGTACACGATATCGCGATCATCAGCACGCTACTGCATGCAGCCCTCTTCAGCAAGCAACGGCAGTCTAAGGACGAGGCAACAGAAAATACAACCGGCATACGCATACGCATCACGCCGGAAGATCTCCACCATTATCGGCGCGCCCCCGCTCCCGAACAGATGCTACTACTCCTGCTCGACTATACCAGCCTCAAGCGCTGTAACTGGCAAGAGGCCCTGCTACCATATTTAAGTTGGGCTTATACCAGACGTGCCAGTATCAGCATCGTTAAAGTTGGTGCGCAGGATGCCCATGATGAATTACAAGCCGAAGTTGTCAACACCAGAAACGTGCTAGCTCCGCTGCTTGATCGTACATTAGAGGCAAGCACAGGGAGAGCAACGCCGCTTGCGCATGGTATGCAGCTCGCATTGCAGACAGTACAGCGCAATCTGCAACATGGCAGAAATACAGTCCAACATGTACAGCTAATCGTGATCAGCGATGGACGTGGCAATATCCCATTGCAGGCCAGCATCAACAAGCGTGTAAGCACGCCAGTAACAAGAGAAGGTATCGCAGATGCCTTGAAAATCGCGCAAGAGATACGCGCACTAAAACACATCGAAAGCGTCCTGCTAAATCCCCAACCAACTCACTATGCACACCTGCCCATAGCATTAGCAGACGCGCTTGGGGCGACCATTATGCCGATTCCCCCATACACAGTAGAAATAGAGGTATCATAATAATGCCTATGAACCTCATCCAGAGAATGCTGGCGAATAAGTCTTCACGACATCCAGACCAACGCCCACCAACAGCCCTACAAACAAGAGAGAAAATCTGGTTCGATATGTATGTGACGAAAAATGGCGAGCAGATTAACAACACGATCTGTCGCGAAGGGATTACCTATTGCAAGGTTGATGCGGGAGAAACATATACTCTGGTAGCACTGGGCAGCAACATCCCATCTCATTTTCACACGAACTCCATGGGGCTTGAGTTTACCACAGAGATTAAAGTACGTATACAATGCATCGCCGATACACAGATCCTTATCGAAGAAGAGAGGACAATTACAGGCACAGAGGCAAACAATTACCGACAAGAGTTCGCATTGTCCATAGATGCCATGCTGCCCACCTGCGAACTGGTGCTACGCATGGACGTCGTAGTAGCGAAAGATGCTGTACGCACTATCGGCACAAAAAAGCTATTCATCAAAGGGACATATGAAGTCATTCATCCCCAAATTTTGCACGAATGCCAGATAGCAACCAGGCTCCCTGATAATGTTTCCATACTCTCAATCCTCCCTCACCCTGATCCCGCGTATCAATTTGGCTTTACCGTACAGGGATGGAATTCAGGTCAGAATTTGCCTACCTTACAATACCCAAACCGAAAGCCAGTAAGCATCCAGCAATATCGACAAGAAGGCACTGACTTTATGGACATCCGTGTAAATATACGTAATTTATCTCACTATCTAAAAAACTATGAGCATAAAAAACTGCCCATATGGTTGACATGGTTAGAAAAGTCTTATCACGAAGAGTGCTATCTGATCATTGAAGATGAAAGTGCCCTGGAGATTCCATGGGAAATGCTAGAACTACAGGGCGACTATCGCTATCTGGGAGTGGAGTTCAAGGTAGCACGCTGGATCTCCAGGAGTGTTCAAGCCATACCAATGAATTTAGCGGTGAATACATCTACCCACCAGGGATCAGTCATCAGCTATCTAGATAGTATGTTAAAAGAAGAAGAGACAAAAGCAGAAAGAGCGATCCTTCAGCACTTCCTTCTGGAAGAATGCAGTGATCTCAACAGTCTGAACCAGCGCTTCAAGAAGGATGGCAATTTAACCAATATTGGACTCATCTATATCGGTTCTCACGGTGAGGCTGGCAACAAACTCCATATGGCTAGCCAACAAGTTTTCCCTGCTGGCCGTCTAAAGCTCATGGATGAACATGCTTATCCACGCCCTCTTGCCTTCTTCAATGCCTGTGAATCGGCACGCCTGGGACTCATCGGGACATTTGACAATAACAGTTTTGTAACGACCCTTCTTGAGCGCATTGTCCAGGGTTATATAGGCACATTAGCAGAGGTTGGCAGTAAGCGTGCGTCAGCCATCGCATACAGCTTGCTTTCCACGGCCCAGCGCAATCCTGATCTACCTATCGCAGCCATACTCCAGCAGATACGCAAAGAGGCGGCCCAACGCCTCAGACAAACCTATGAAAACCTATCAGATGATGATCCAAAAGAGAAAGCCGCCGAGCAAGCATTTATCTATACGTTCCTCTATGTATATTATGGCAACCCTTTAGCAAGCTTGCGGTTAACGCCACGCGAGGAAACATCATGCAACAACAATTAGGGCAGAGCACCCAACTTCCAGCCATCAAACTAAACTCCTTGATTAGCTATCCAACAAAGGCACAGGTTGGGAAAAAATATTTGCTGACTATCGATGTGCAGACAGATGAAACAGATGTAGCGTGGCCTTATCCAGAAGAAGAATATGAGATTTCATTGCAACTCAATCTCCGCCCTTTCTTCAGCTATCAATCTCTGGTGGGCCATACGCCAGCTATTATTCTGCATCGCTTTGGCGGAACCTATGGACCGGCAGAGTTCATATTGACTGCGAACACAGAAGAAGTTCCCACTGGCACCATCAAAATAACCTTCAGGAATGCAGCTGGGCTGACAATAGCCTATTTTGAATTGCCATGCGAGATCCGACAAGAGGTTGAGGTAACATCTGAGCAGAAGCGAGTCGCAAGAGTTACCCCCTCCACAGAAAACAGGCCAATCTCACCTGCCTCCCTGACAACAGTAATACCTCCATACATTGAGGAGGTTGAACAGCAGTTGCAGCAAGCCGGATGGACAATCATAGAATATGAGACCTTCAAATCAAGAGCATGGGGACGCAATACGCAAAGTGACCCGGACCCTCTATTCATATCCTTTGTCGCTGTAAAATCACTACCTTTATATCCACATGATTATGTGCTCCTCATTAACGAAGAGATTGTGGGCTTTGTAAAAACGCAGCATCCTAATGAGCCCCTGAATAATGGAGCAAAAACGGTTCCCTCTTCATCATTGGCAGAAACTTTAGGAGAAGAGTGCAAGTATGCCCTTGTTCCATTTGTCTATGATGCGACAGGCTCAAAGATACAAAGTACGAACAAGCTTGAAATCAATCCGCAATGCCGGGAAATCGCTATGTTCCATCGTCCAGAAACCCTGCAAAGATGGATTGATGGTGTCCCAGATATGTTTGCGCTGAGCAATAGCCTCTTCCGCTCACGGATACAAAATCTGCCATCATTAAAGAAGGGCACGTTACGACCCTATCAATTTGAAGCCCTGCAAGCGCTAGAGCAATCATTAGCGCGGCAACATACACGTACACTCGTGCAAATGGATGCAGGTAGCGGTCAAACACATACACTTATCAGCAGTATCTATCGTCTCTTAAAATATGGGAACGCCAAACACATATTGTATATAGTAGATAGTCCATCAGCCGCAGGCTATGCAATGAGTGCATTTGAACAGAGTGTGGTTGAACAGGATGATCAGAATGATGAGCCTGATAGTACAATTACATTCACTGATAGCTTTAATGTACATTATGTACAATCATTCAATCACAGGACAAATTTGAACCCAGATGCACATGTTTATGTTGCCATGTTAGAAGATATTTATCCCCTGCTTACCGACCATCTTAATGCTACGCCTTCCTATGATTGGAACGAAAATGATGGGCCATTGCCCGTCGCCTATAATAACAACCTTCCGATTGAATACTTTGATGCTATATTTCTAGCTGAGAGCGAGTATGTCCAATATAACCGCTGGAAACTCCTCCTCAGCTATTTCGACGCCACGATAATTGGTATGGCAGATCATGTTTCAGAAGAAACACTTGAATTTTTCCAGCACAATCTTGTTTACCCACGGCAGACAAAGGAAGAGGTGCGTCAGCACCTCTCAAGGACCATCAAAAGCATACGCAATCTCCTACGCAGGGATGCGGGCCTGGCAGGCGATACAGATCGGCTCTCACAGCTCACATGGCTGCTCTTCCTCAAAAACCTGGATGACTTCGAAATGACCCAGGAAGAGATGTATGGTCAGAACTACAAGCCCATCCTTGAAGCTCCCTACCGCTGGCGCGACTGGGCGGCATGCGAAAACCTATCTGATCGCCGCACAGGTGATGAACTGCTCACCTTCGTCAATGCCGATCTGACCCACTATCTCAAGTCGCTGAGTGGTGAGAACAATCGGGATATCCGCACGATTGTCAGTACGATCTTCCAGGGTACCTCCAATTGTCTGAAATCTGGCTATGTTTTGTGTGATGTCATCGACAATCTAAACACCATCAACTTTAACTCATTCGATATCGTAGAAGCTATGTCGATCTTCTATGAGACTATGCTCAGAGAGATGCGCGACTCGGCTGGCGACTCCGGCGAGTTCTATACGCCGCGTCCCGTGGTACACTTTATCGTTGACCGTCTCAATCCCCGGTTGGGCGAGCTCATTATGGACCCCGCTTGCGGTACTGCTGGCTTCCTGATCGAAGCCTATACCAGAATGAGCAAACAAGTTAGAACCGCAGAGCAACAGCAACTCCTCTTAGACTCGCTGATCGGGATCGAAAAGAAATCAACACCCTACCTGCTCGCCATCATGAATATGCTGCTACATGGCATCGAAAGCCCCAATGTCATAGAGCGCAACGCCCTCTCCGTCAACGTCAATCAAATTCCTGATGACGAACGGGTTGACATAGTAGCCACCAATCCCCCTTTTGGTGGTGAAGAAGAAGAAGGCATCCTCAACAATTTCCCGGCCGGGATGCGCACTCACGAAACGCCTCTCCTTTTTGTTCAATACATCATGGCTCTGCTCAAACGCCCAGGTGGCCGTGCTGGCATCGTGATGCCCAATGGCTTCCTCTTTCGCAATGGCATTGCCAACAGAGTCAAAGAACAACTACTTACGCAATTCAATCTACATACCATCATACGATTGCCACATGGGGTCTTCGCGCCTTACACCAGCATACCGACAAACATGCTATTTTTTGATGCAGGCGATGATTTCTACCTGGCAAGAACAAGGACAACGACACAAGAAGTCTGGTACTACGAGATATCACCGCCAGAAGGGCGTAAGATTTATACAAAAACCAGGCCGATACAAGATGAGGATTTCCAGGCATGCAGCAAGTGGTGGGATGAGCGCGTCGAGAATGCACATGCCTGGAAGATATCTATCGATGAGATTATAAAGAACAACTACAATTTAGATTTTAAGAATCCATATCCAAGAAGCGAAGTGTAGGTGCGTGCCCGTCGGCATGGGGCCCACAAATGTGGTTGAGGTCCGTTACGGTCAATACCGCTCCAATCACGCGAAGCTTGATGGAGGGCCCTGAACCATGAAATGCTCCCAATTTCAGGTATTCTTCATATACTTATATCCTTTTTAGCTACTGCAATCCATCTTTAGATCTACCCATTTTATATATACAGGATAGTTGTTATTACTTACCATAGATGATATAATAATATTCTGCAAGCTAAGCATCAATGACAGGAACAGAGGAACCATGAATGCAAGCATCGCTATTCAATATACCACACGTCAGCACGTGAGTTTCTTGCACAAAACAACCTACCTAAGATGATTGCTAACTTTATCTACAATTTTTATGCATCATAACACACTATATCTATGGTTTTCGTATGGAAAGGAGTCCGCTTACGAACACACATATCACGGTGGTAACGTCTGAGCCAGATGATGTTACACAGCGTTTGCAGAATGTAATTTGTCGCTGGCGCGTTCAACCTGAAGGATTTTCGCTTGATCAGCTTTATCAGGATTGTAGCGCGATGCTCGGATCAGATACCCACCTCCTTCCTCTGAGAATAATCACGGTTAAAGAACTCGATGCCACGAACCTTGCCCACGCTATGAAACGCAGAAATATCTCCATTAGATTTCGCGTCGGCCCGATTGGACGCTTTGAGTCAGCCTTGATCCCCATGCTGAAGCCCGATGGTACCGGGAAGGGTTTTATCCTGGTCCTGGATGAGGATCTATCACCAGCCGATCAAGTGGCGCTCTTCGGTCACGCCGTCGCACATCTGATAAGAAATCATCGGGATCAAGCAACGGGGCAGAAGCTAACGCTCGATCCCAATAATGATGCAGTGCACATCGATAAGGTGGACGAGTTGCGCTACTTCGATCTCGCACATACTCATGATAGGATCAATCGCAATGTGATCGAAACATGCCCCAGATTGCACCAGCTCTTTGAGACACCTGAAGAGGGTCCCATCGTTCAGGCACAGGTCAGGCAGAAACTTGATGACCTGTTGCGCAAAAAGGGCTGGACAGGATTCTATGTGCGCCAGACACATCTCTATACCGATGGTCGTGTCCTGCCAGATCCAAATGGTCGCACACGCCGTGGCAAGCGGCAGAGTATCGACGCACTGCTGCGCATCGAACTATCCTTACCTACCGCTGCACTCCATGTGCAACGCTCAGACGAAACTGAAGCGACCGCGTTACGCCGTGTTCGTGAGGCGGGGCAGAAATTATCCGTGCCTTTCGGCTATATGGTCACTGAAAAACGCGAGATCCTTGAATACGACTGGACCACGGGCTCCGACGCGGACGTTACGCTACGGGCCGAGCTGCCTGATCGCTCGGAGCTAACAGAACGCTGGTTTAAGGCGCTGCAACTGACCGAGAAGAAGGAACGAGATGCCCTCACGCATACTTTCTATATGCAGGATAAGCAACCGCGCTATTATCAAGAGGCAGCCATCAATCGAGCGATCATTGCAACGATGCAGGCGCGGCGCGGCCTGCGTCCCAAACGTATCCTGCTCACGCTCGCCACCGGCACGGGCAAAACCCAGATCGCCTTCCAGATCCTCTGGAAATTGCGTCAGAGCCACAATACGCGCCGCATCCTCTTCCTGGCAGACCGCAGCTATCTGCTCGATCAGGCCCAGTTCAATGCTTTTGGTCCCTTCACCGATGCTCTGGCTCGTGGCACTGGCAAGATTGATATCGTGCATGATGTACTCTTCGCCTCCTACCAATGGCTTACCACGAACAACGCAGTGACCGGCCAGCCCAACTATCTCGACTATCCCTCCGATTACTTCGATATCATCGTGATTGATGAGTGTCATCGCGGGAGCGCGGATGAAGATTCCAACTGGCGTAAGGTGCTCTTACACTTTTCCGAGGCCATCCAGATTGGTCTGACCGCGACGCCGTTAGCAACCAGGGATGTTCAGACCAACGCCTACTTTGGCGCATCTATCTATACCTATTCACTTAGTCAGGGCATCAATGATGGCTATCTGGCCCCCTATCGCGTACACCGTATCCAGATTGGCAAACAGGTAGCAAAGCCAGCGCCAGAGCAGGATCAAAAGGATAATCCTTCCGCAACACAGGTAACACAGGCAACACAGGCAACACAGAATTTCATCGGGGTTGTGCCTGAAGCACCAGAGCAGGATGGTAAGCCGCAGGAGGAGGTCGCGCCGGAGATTGTGACTGAGACGGCCCAGGCGATGCGCGAATATACCACAGTAATCGCGGACCACCTCGCTAACTATCTGCGTCAGACCGATACACAGGCCAAGACGATTATCTTCTGTGTCGATAATAACCATGCCAACCAGATGCGGCTGGCGCTTGAAACTGCCTGCGCTGATTTCGCTCGCGCCGGGGATATTGTGCGCATTGTCGATGATGATGGCAATGATGGCAAGCTGGATCTCAACAACTTCTGTATTCCCAAAGAGCGTCAGCCGGTCATCGTCACGACCTCACGCCTGCTCAGTACCGGCGTCGATGTGCCAACCTGCAAAAATATCGTGCTGGCACGCGGCGTCGGCTCGATCGTGGAGTTCAAACAGATTATCGGGCGTGGCACTCGCCTCTATACCACAGCGACGCCCGCCAAGAACTGGTTTACGATCCTCGACTATTCCGGGGCGATCAAACACTTCTTTGACCGTGACTTCGATGGTGATCCAGAAGCTATCCAAAATGAACAGCTCATCATCAAAACACCAACGAGCACAGCTGAAAACACAGAACAGGCCGAACCGGGAGAACAGCCAGGCACCGAGACAAAGAGAGAAGCAGACCCATCAGAAAGGGTAGCAGATACGGCTACAGACAGCCCGGCGACGCAGCAGGAGGAAGACAATCATAACACAGTTGTCACCCCAGGCGCTGAAAGTGATGCTGAAGAGCCTGCCAGCCATCCCGGCCAGAATAATACGCCAGAGCAGGAAGCTGGATCTCCCCAGGATAGTCAGCAGGAGAACAGTGGAGCGCCAGCTACGAACACGATTGATGAGCAGACAGAACAAACTGGCGTGGAGGGAACAGGGAAAGGCAATCCGGCAGAAGAAGGAGCGCGTGCTGATGATCTGGCGGCATCCATCCAGGCGAGCAGGAGCGAGGGGCAATCGGCTGTGTCAGAGCGAAAAAAGCCACGACAGGTGAAGGAGCAGCCTTCTGCTAAGTTTACAGGACCGCAGGAAGCGACGGCAGAGCAGGCTGAGACATTAGCAAAGGCCGAAAAGCAGGGGCGGGCACACAGGCTTGGGAAGAAGAGCGATGGGACGGTCTATGAGATCGTAAATGATGTTATCTATGAGCTGGGACCAGATAATCATCTGCGCCTGGGAAGTATGCACGATTTCGCGCAGCAGGCGCTGCGGGGCTATATCTCGACGCCCGAAGACTTTCGCCTGCTCTGGCTCACCAAAGAGGGGCAGAAAGAGATTAAGGAGCAGTTAGAAGGCGAGCTGGTGACGACCGATGCCCTGGCCGCCGCACTCAAGAAGGACGATGTGGATGTACTGGATCTGTTGCTCTATGTTGTCTTCGATATTGAGCCGCTGACACGAGTACAGCGCGTGGAGCGTTTGCGCCAGCGCCATCAGGACTTTTTCCAGCGTTTTGCCCAACCCCCTTTAGCAAGTCAGGTACTCAATGCCATTCTGGATAAATACATCCTTGGGGAAGCGCCCGATGTGAGTAAGCCCGCGCTGCTTAGCCTCCCACCGTTGACCAAACTGGGTATGCCCATGGACCTTTCCAGAGCATTCAGTACAGGACCAGAGAGAAAAAACGTCTCGGAGGTGCTACGCGAACTACGCAGCTTGCTCTATAGCGTTTAAGCACCTGGCAAGCTCGCCCGGCATAGCAGATAACTCCTATATTATGGCTCATATGCTTGAACATTTATCCTGAGCGGATTAACATAGATAGAATGAAATATTCATAGATTACAGGTACGCTGTAGGGGGAGAGGTATACTCTCCCCGCTCGTAGGTAGGAAGAAGGAAATTGTAGCATGGTCGTCACCCACACTCAACACGCCCTCGGAGATGATTTTCCAGTTACTGATACAGATACGCAGGAGGCCACCGTCAACGCGGCCTCGAAACAGAAGCGCCAGACCAAGAAAGCGAAGCTACCGTTGAGCAGTAAACAACAACTCTCGGCTACCATCAAAAGCGTACGCGATCTCCTGCGCAAGGACGCAGGCCTGGCAGGTGATACGGATCGCCTACCGCAGCTCACCTGGCTGCTCTTCCTCAAAAGCCTGGATGACTTCGAAATAGCCCAGGACGAGATGTATGGTGACGACTACACGCCCATCATCGCGGAACCCTACCGCTGGCGTGACTGGGCGGCCTGCGACAACCTATCTGATCGTAAAACCGGCGATGAACTGCTCGCATTCGTGAATAACGACCTGACCAACTATCTCAAAGCGCTGGGCGGCGAGAGTAACCGGGATATCCGCACCATCGTCGGCACCATCTTCCAGGGTACCTATAATCGGCTACGCTCCGGCTATCTCTTGCGCGATGTCGTTAATAAGCTCAGTACTATCAACTTCAACTCCTCCGACGATATCCATGCTATTTCACTCTTCTACGAAACCATGCTGAAAGAGATGCGCGACTCGGCAGGCGATTCCGGCGAGTTCTATACGCCGCGTCCCGTGGTGCGTTTTATCGTTGATCGTCTCAATCCCCAACTGGGCGAGCGCATTATGGACCCCGCCTGCGGAACCGCTGGCTTCCTGATCGAAGCCTATACCAAAATGCGCGAGCAGGTCAAAACCACCGAACATCAGCAAACCCTCTTCGATGCGCTGATCGGGATTGAGAAGAAGCCCATGTCCTATTTACTGGCGATCATGAACCTGCTGCTACACGGCATCGAAAATCCCAATATCAGAGAGCGCAATGCCCTGGCGGTGAACGTCAATCAGATCCCAGATAACGAGTTGGTTGATGTTATAGCCACCAATCCCCCTTTTGGTGGTGAAGAAGAAGATGGCATCATCAAAAACTTCCCGGCCGGGATGCGCACCCACGAAACCGCGCTGCTCTTCTTCCAATACATCATGGCCCTGCTCAAACGTCCTGGTGGCCGCGCAGGCGTCGTGCTCCCCAACGGCTTCCTCTTTGGCAATGGCATCGCCAGCACCGTCAAAGCCAGACTGCTCAAACAATTCAATCTACACACCATCGTTCGCCTACCTGTGGGAACCTTTGCCCCCTACACCAGCATTCCCACCAATATCCTTTTCTTTGACGCCTGTGAAGAGTCAAGCGAGCTAGACCCTAAGCCCTGCACTCAGGAGGTCTGGTACTACGAGATTCCACTGCCAGAGGGACGCAAAAGCTATAGCAAAACAAAACCCATGCAGAATGAAGATTTCCAGGGCTGCATCGATTGGTGGGAGAAGCGCGTCGAGAACGAACACGCCTGGAAAGTCAACGTCGAAGAACTGATAGCCAATGGCTACAACCTGGATATGAAGAATCCCAATGGACAAAAAGAACTTGTACATCTGCCGCCTGAACAATTAGTTGAAAGCATTCTGGAAAAAGAGCAACGGATTGTAGATATTATGGGTGAAATCAAAAGGATGTTGGGAGAAAGTAACAAATGATCACGCAACATTCAATGGTACATCTAGCAGATCTATTAATAAAATCTGAAGAGCAAGCAGAGATTGATCCAGCTAAAACTTACAAATTAGTAACAGTGAAATTATGGGGAAAAGGGGTAGAACTTAGAGGTGAATTTGAAGGAATAGGTTTAACCAATTCCCAATTATTTGTCGTTAAGGAACAACAATTTATTTTATCAAAAATTGATGCGAGAAATGGTGCATTTGGTCTTATCCCAGCATCACTCAATAATGCAGTAGTTAGTTCAGATTTTCCAACTTTTTCACTCAACACATTAAAAATTATACCAGCATATTTAAATTGGCTAAGGCATGGTTCAGAATGAGCTCAGATCAATGTGACAACTTTGAACAACCCACACTGTGAAAAATAAATCCTGAGAGGGCCTCCTGAGCGGCTTCAGGATTTATTTGTGGGTGTTTCCATCGTTCACAACTGTCACATCCATTTGAACCTTGCCTAAGTAAAACTAATGATTTTGTAAATATTTGTGCCCGAGCTAGTGAAGGTTCTACCAACAGAGTTCGTTTAAAGATCGAGCGCTTTCTTGCTACTCAAATCCCCCTCCCCCCACTCGAAGAACAACGCCGCATCGTCGCCCGCATCGAAGAGCTTACGGGCAAGCTTGAAGAGGCTTGGACACTAAGAAACAATACAAATAAAGATAAAAGAAACCTTTTATTAAGCGAATACATAAATATAACCAAAAAGATAGAAATGCACCCTATGGGTGAAATTGCACCGCTTATAAGAAGGCCAGTGGAAGTTGACATAGATAAAGATTACCTCGAACTGGGTATACGTTCTTTTGGCAAAGGCACATTCCACAAAACTCCAACTAAAGGAACTGAATTAGGGGCAAAAAGAATATTTAGAATCAAAGAAAGTGATTTGCTTTTTAATATAGTTTTTGCCTGGGAAGGTGCTATAGCAGTAGCAACATCTAATGATAATGGTAGAGTAGGATCACATAGGTTCTTAACTTGTGTTCCTAAAGGAAACATAGCAACTTCTGAGTTCTTATGCTTTCACTTCTTAACAAAAGCAGGCCTAGAACAAATTCTAGCAGCATCTCCTGGCAGTGCTGGAAGAAACCGAACCTTAGGGATAAAAGCATTAGAGGATATTCGAGTGCCCCTTCCACCTATTGATAAACAAAGGAATTTTACCGCTCTTATCAAGGCTTTAAGTGCCACAAATCAAATCGACGAAGAAGTGGAAAAAGAGTGGGACTCCTTGCTTCCCGCAATTCTTGACAGAGCATTCAAAGGGGAGTTGTAACATGGCTGAACCCAACTATAGAACTATTGCCAATGAAGTCGTTGAGTTGGGCGAGAGTCTGTTTGAGCTGGCTTTGCAGGGGCAGGCTGTACAGCACGCAGACACTACCATAGCTGGGGATGTGGAGCAGCAAGCAGTCGCTTCGGAGCAAGGGTTGGAGCAAGAGCCGGGATACCCGACAGAGGAGATACGCATCGCGGCGGATGAGTTTTTCACGGCGCTGCGTTTATTGTTGGGGGTGCCACAACAGAATAATCGGTAAGGGTTGAGGTGGCCTCGGCCCACTGGCGTAACACACACAATGATCACATAATATCGTTTCAGCGCTTGAGAGAGGGAGTACAGGTATGGATACCAGGACGCGGATTGTAGAGATCGCGACGGAGTTGTTAGGCACGGAACAGGCCGGGATGACTGGCGAGGCGCTGGTGCGACAGGTGGCAAAGAAGCTGGGCCGCAATCTGCCGCCGGTCCATATTATGAAGCTGCTGCAAGAACGGCCCCAGGATTTTGTGGAGGATGATGGTGGGCGCTGGCGCTTACGCCAACGGCAGTCCACCCTCTTCACCGCCGAGGAAACAGTATCAGTACCCACAACCAGCCAGACAGGCACAGCAGACGCGCCAGAACCAGAGCTCAAGCGCGGCAGCTATGTGATCTTTGATCTGGAGGCGACCCAGCAGGATGCACGCTCCCCCTATACAGAGATTATTCAGATTGCGGCTGAACGCTGGCAGGATGGGGTACGCCTGGATACCTGGATGCGCTTCGTCAAGCCTGAAGTGGAGATCCCTGAGCGTATCATCGAGCTGACCAAGATCACACGTGAGGAATTGCGCGACGCCCCCTCGATCCATGAAGTGCTGCCAGCGTTTTTCGCCTATGCTGGCGAGCTACCACTGATCGCGCACAATGGTGCCAGCTACGATGGTCCCTTGATCGAGAGCACCTGCCAGCGCCTCAACATCCCCCTCCCGCCCTCCTTTCTAGTCCTGGATACCCTGCCGCTGGCTCGCACGCTGCTACCAACCGAGGAGGCGCATCGCGTCGGCACGCTCGCCAAACGCTTTGGCTGCGCCCGCGAAGATGCCCATCGCGCCGATGCCGATGTAGAGATGCTCGGCGGCATCGTCAAGGGCCTGGAAGATCTGCTGCATGAGGATGCCAGCGGCTCCGCAGTCTACGAGTTCCTGCTGCGCGCCAATGATCCCTGGACCGCCCTGCTCACCCCACCTGCAGAGCCTCCCAGCACCGCCGAGATCCTCGCCACCTTTGCCAGAAACATCACCCCCCTGATCCCTGAATCCATGCCCGCCAGCCAGAGCCCGCTCGACGCAAGCGCCCTCGATGTCACCTTTACGCAGGCAGAACAATTGGGACGCACACGCCGCCCGGCCCAGATCGAGATGTCCCAACTGGCAATCGGTACGCTACGCGATGGAGGATACGCCATCATCGAAGCAGGCACCGGCACCGGCAAGAGCCAGGGCTATCTGCTTCCCGCCGCCCTCGCAGCCCGCTCCAGTGGACGCCCCATCGCCGTCTCCACCTTCACGCGTATCCTGCAAAGTCAGCTCGTGAAACGCGAACTCCCCTTCATCCAGCAGCTCATCCCCGAAATCACCTCGACCCAGCTCCAGGGGCGCGCCAACTATCTCTCGCTCTCGCGGCTGGCCGAAGAAGTAGAAGACGCCCTCACCGAAAAAAGCCTGACCCCGGCACGCGCCTGGATGCTCGCAACTCTGATCCGCTTCGCCGCCAGCACGATCCACGGCAACCTCGAAGAGCTCGGCATGCTCCCCCAGGCATTGGATAGCTTTCTCAACGCCGAGGGCGCTCCCTTACAGATCATCGCCAGTGTACGCTCCAGCCAGGACGATACGCCCGGCATGGGCGTGCCGCACGATTTCTATCGCCGGGCACGTGAGAACGCCGACCGCGCCAATCTGGTCGTCGTCAATCACGCGCTCCTGCTACGCAATAGTCTCGGCCTCGAAGACGAAGAGGTTCCCTTTGCAAGCACCATCATCTGCGATGAGGCCCATACGCTAGAGGATGCCGCCACCAGGGCCCTGGAACGGCGCGTTGAGGAACGCGTCCTACGCCGTATCCTGCGCGCCATCCACAATCCCCAGCGCGGCGGCTTCGTCAACGACTGCCTGCGCAGACTGCATATGCCTGAGAGCGATCCGACCCTCCAGGCCCTCGGCAAGGCCGTAGACACTGCCCAGGCCGCCCTCGATAACCTCTCCAGACGCCTGCATACCTATGTCACCAGCGTCGCCGTCGTCGCCACTGAAGATATGCGCCGCTACGGTGTACGCGTACGTATCGACAAAAACGCCCTCGCCATGGCAGGTGGGCCCGCCCTGCGCACAGCCTATCAGGCCACCGAAGAGGCCCTCAAACAGCTCCGCACCATCCTGGCAACTTTGATCGAACAACTCGGTGCCAACACAGAGGCATCCCCGGAAGCAAACAAGCAGAACTATGACAGCAAACGCAAGCGCCGCATCCAACGGCTGGCCCGCTCACTTCAGCGCGACCTGGGCGAACACGTCGCCAACTTTCAATGGTTCTGGCGCTTCGACCAGAGCAGCAGCTATGTCTATACCGTCGAACTAGAAAAGCAAGAGATCAGTAGCGAGAGCAAGCCAGCAGAAAAAGAGCGCCCCAGAGCCCCGATTGTGATCAGCGCCGTCCCCATCAACGTTGGCCCACTGCTCTGGACACACCTCTGGTCCCGGCTGGATGCGGCCATCTGCACCTCAGCCACCCTGACCGTCTCCGGGCAGGGCTTTGACTTCTTCCTGCGTCGCGTCGGCTTAGAAGCGGAACGTATTGCCAGCGCCGGTACTGGCAAGCAATTAATTACCCACACGCTGCCCCACGCCTTCAACTATCATGAGAAAGCCTTACTCATGCTACCCAACGATCTGCCCGCCCCCAGGGATAGTGATCTAAAACGCAACTTCCCGGCTGCCGTCGCCGAGCTCTTGCGCCGCTTCATCCCAACCTTTGAAGGTCGCTCGCTGGGACTCTTTACCGCCAACTCGCGGCGCGACTTCGTCTATGAGCATATCGTGGATGAACTCTCAAATAAAGGATATCCCGTCCTGCGCCAGGGTCAGGGCAGTCTCCAATCGCTCATCGACCGCTTCCGCGAAGAAGATCCCACCTCCCTGCTCGGCACTCGCTCACTCTGGGAAGGCGTCGACGTACCAGGACCCTCGCTCTCCTATGTCTTCCTGGAGAAACTCCCTTATCCCAGCCTCGGCGATCCCGTCGAGGCGGCCCGCATGGGAGCCGTCGAGAACGCGGGCGGCAACCCATTCTATGACTATATGCTTCCCAAAATGATCATTATCCTCAAGCAAGGCTTCGGACGCCTGATTCGCTCTAACGAGGACAAAGGGGCCGTGATTCTCCTCGACAAGCGCCTGCGCAACTCGCTCTATCGCCGTGATGTCCTGGCCTCCCTGCCTGATCCCACCATCGGCTACGAATCCGATCTCGACATGTTCCAACAGATCGCCGCCTGGATGGGCCGGACCCTCGATCCATCCGAGCTGCCCGCACCGACCGTGCCCGATGTCCAGCGCGTCTTAAATGAACAGGCGCTATCATCTCCCATCGTCTCCCTCGAAGACTTTGAGTTGACTGCCAGACCGCGCCTGCTCGCCGTCCAAAAAGCCATCTGGAACCAGGACAGCTTCCGAGATGGACAAGAAGCGATTATCCGCGATGTCCTGGCCGGAAAAGATGTCCTGACGCTACTGCCCACGGGAGCAGGCAAGAGCCGTACCTATCAGCTCCCGGCCCTTATTCGTCCCGGCCTGACGCTGGTCATCTCGCCCTTAATCGCGCTGATCCGGGATCAGGTCGAGAAGTTGCGCGAGGTACCCGGCATCACCTGCGTCGCCTCGCTCGTCTCCGGCATGGATGCCGCCAGCCAGGAAGAGGTATTGCGCAACGCGGTAGCCGGTAAGATCAAGCTTCTCTACGTCTCGCCCGAACGTCTGCGCGATCCCCGTTTCCGTGCCTATCTCCCCCAGCTCAGGCTCGTTCAGCTAGTCGTGGATGAGGCCCATTGTATCTCAACCTGGGGACATGACTTCCGCCCCGACTTCCTGGGCATCATGCAGCATCTACCTGCGAGGGACACCAATACAACCTATCCCATCCACGCCCTGACCGCCACAGCCACCGAACAGGTACAGGGTGAGATCATCGCAGGCTTAACCCTGAACGCACCCGGTCATGAACTGGTCACGCATACCGGAGACTTTGTGCGCGACAATCTGATCTTCCGCATGTATCACGTGGAGAAAAAAGAAGAGCGCGACATCATGACCCTGAGCATCGTGCATCAGATTGTCCACAACCAGGAGCGCGGCGGCGCGGGTATCGTCTACGTAGCCACCAGGAAAAACGCCATGCAGCTAGCCCGCCTGCTGCGTGACAACAACGTCGCCGCGCAGGCCTATCACGGAGGCATGGAGACGGCCGAACGACACCAGGTACAGGAACGCTTTATGCAAGGCGACCTGGATGTCGTCGTCGCCACCTCCGCCTTTGGCATGGGCGTCGACAAGGCTGAGATCAGATTTGTCCTGCACTATGATCATCCCGCCAGTCTGGAAGCCTATGCGCAAGAGGCAGGTCGAGCTGGACGCGATGGCAAAGAAGCCTATGCCATCCTGCTCTATCATCGCCAGACCCAGCAAACCGAACGCTTCATCGCCCGCCAGGGCGTCCCTGATCGACTGGTCCTGCAACGCTACCGCAACGCCCTCCTCTCCTTCGACGAAGAGGACTCGCCCATCGTGCGCCTCCCAGATCACACCATCATCTGCAATCCCGACACGCTGGCCGAGCTAGCCAACATTGAAATCACCCAGGCCCGCGTCCTCCTCTACTCCTTTGAAGAGGCCGGACTGATCCAGCGCGACGTTGATAGCACACTGGAAGCCAGCATCATGCTCACCCAACCGCTCGCCAACGTGCTGGCAGGATTATCCACGCCGGAGGATCAAGAGCTTGCGCAACGCCTCTTCACCACACTGGACGCCAGACCCGACTATCAAGTCACCTATCAGGCCACTCGATGCTACCAACAAGCCGGAATCGATCCCCGACGCATTGATCCTCTCCTGGTAGAACTGGCAAGCAAAGACCTCCTCCTGTATCGCGCCTACAAGCGTGGCATCAGCTTCAGGATCGATCAAAGCATTCATAACAACAACCAGCTCATAACCATCGAGAGCAAGTTCGGGCGTCGCTATCAGCGCTTCGAGGAACGCCTCCAGAGCATGCTCGACTACATATGGTTAAAGTCAGGCCAGAACCGTTGCCGCAGCGCTGAACTGATCAATTATCTAACGAACCAGCACGATACGCCCCATTGTGGCAAATGCGACCTGTGCAGTCCCACCCGCGAAGGACTGCCCTGGGACCCCGGACTGCGCCTCTTCACCGAGAAGCTCACCGTCAACACACGGCTGGCAATCCTCGGCGCGGCACGCGATCACAATGGCATCTATGCGCAAGGCACCCTGGAAAGAATCCTGCTGGGTATCCCCTATACCCAATATGCAGGACAAAAGAAACCATTAACCACAGCCGCCCGGAGCTCCGATCACTATGACGAGCTCAAAGGTCACAGGATCACACAAAATCAGCTCCGCCAAACGTTTATAGCATTAATCGAAGGCGGCTATCTGCAACAGCTAGAAAAGCCACTGCGCAATCAAACTAGCGCTAGCGAACGCAAGACCTATCAGGCCATCGCCATCACCCAGAAGGGGCGAGACGCCCTGGCGGGCGGCATAGAACTGCCAGCCGCAACAGAACAAGAACTAGAGGTGCACGCGTGAGTGAATTTTCCCCAGAAGAACAGGCCTTTCTCGATGAGGCCTATCAACGCCTGCGCACCACGCGCACAACCTTTACCGACAAAGAGGCCCTGCAACCCGCCTTTGACGAAGGCTACGATCTCGACATGCTCCACGATCCCCGCTTCGCCAGAGCGGAACTCAAGCAAGGCGACATCCCACCTCATTATCGCCTGGCAGAACACATCCTTGCCAACACCCGCCTCCTCAATGAATTACAGGCAGGAACATGGGATGGCAACAACCTAACCACCAAACTCGCGGAACTCGACACTGAAATAGAGCCAGCTCAGGATGGGGAAAGACAGCAGCATCACATCTTCTATCCACACGATCCCCGTATCTTTCAAAACCGTCAGGGAGCCTGGGAAGCGCACGGAGAACGTCAAATCACAGTGCCCTTAGATCTCACAACAACACTGGATACCCTGCTAGCAGGGCTAAAAAAGCGCTGGTTACAGATCAACACCCCCCTGACCATCAACCGTATCATCGAACTGCTCAGAGACCAGGGCTGGAAACAGAGTGAGCGTCCAAATGCCGCTCGCTATATCCGGGCCTGGCTCTTATCCACCAGCCAATTCCAACGCGTAAACCAGGACTACTGGATACCCCTGGAACTGCTGCCCCCTGAAATCCAACACACCCGCCTACAAGTACAGCCACTGCGCACACCTGATCAACCACAAGAACCAGAGCAAGCAGGAAATATTACTGATCCGACAGGAGAGCAAAGTACACCAACCAGCCAGCGCCCATCATACGCAGAAACATTGATTGTCAAAGGCACCGCAACAAAATCCCATGTCAGTTGGACAACCTATTTGCGAACCAGCAATCTCAATGAAGGCTTCCTGGCTGTTCCCAAAGCCATGCAGGTCATCTATCCGCCTCAGTTTCCCGGAGAGAGCACTCAGGCCGTCATACGTGGCAGATGGTACACCGACAATACCATGCTCTGGATCTGGCTCGACCGCGTCCAGCATCGTCTCTACGGACCCGACCTGCTCGACAAATTCTTCGACCAGGACACCGGCGATAAGCTCCGCATTGAATGGCAGGCAGACGAAATTACATTGCACCTGGCAGGCCATAGCGACGAAATCCAGCAGGAAGAAACGCGCCTGATCGACATAGAAGAACTCAAACAGTTACGCCTGGGCATAGGCGAAAACTACCGTCAAACCATACAAGCAATATTAGCAGCAGCGCCCCAGGGGCTCCTATTTCGTGAGCTAGTCAGGATAGTAAGCGAGCGACAACAGCATCCCGTCTCATCCCGCAGCATACGCGCCCTACTCGCAGCAGGAACATTCCTACATCACCAGGGACGCTGGTACGCAGCACCAAACGACAAAGACAGCGCCCGAGCACTGCGCGCAACCCTGATTGAAACACTGGTACCGCCAGAGCAAAGCACCCACGCCACCCATAGCGAATATGTACACACAAGAGTCAACGCCATCTATCAACGCCTGACAGAAATCACCCAACTACTACGGGACAGCGTTTGACAGCGAGCGTTAGCATCTCAAACGCAAAGTTATTGATAGCCAAATAACAATATAACCAGCACACCAGCAATGCCAAAGCAGAGCCAGCCAGGTATTTGATAGAACAACTTCCTCTCAGGAACATACAGAGCATGGAAAACCGACGCAACAACCAGAGCGTTGCTTTTTAGGCGTGAAAGGCCATAATTGGATTGGACTGTTGGGGAGGTCTTCACGTACGCTCTCGAGGAGAGAGCTACCATGCGGCGTGCGTATTTTTTGAGCTCATCCAGGACTGCTGGGACGAAGTCAGTAGCCTGAGAGAAGATACTATCATATGGTAAAATGCTAACGTTACATGTATCATTAAAACACAGCCATAAAAAGGAGTGCTACATGCATAAGCTGTCCTTGTTTTCAAACAAAAGATGCTCATTTTGCTCTTCACGCCGCATTTTTTTGATAAATGCGGGTATGGTGGGGATTGGGGCGAGTCTCTTGTCAGGGTTTGAGATTACTCATGTGCATGCATCTACAAATACAAGCTCCTTGGATGGAATCATAGAGAACGATAAGAGTGCCCTTGGCTTTTTACGCACTTGCATAGATAAACGTTTTGTGGCTGGCTCACGAATGGCATTTGAGCAAGCAACGCAACTGAAGGGAACTAACTACTGGCACGAGTCCTATGCGGGTGGCTCAGCGCTTCCCCCACCAAATACAATCAGCGAGGATTACTCAGTAGAACATGGCGCGACTATCCTGGGCTGGCAAGCTCATATTAATGGTTGTGGTGGACAACCAGGCGTTAGCGACCAGGAGATTACAGCACGATTAGATAGCGTAATTGCCGAAAAAGTCAAGAAGTATCCAAATTTGCGGCATTTTCGTATTCTTGCATCGCTGAATGGTATAGATATCAAAGAAGTATTTCCATCATAATTTCTCGTTCTTTAAGCAGTATTGTACGCCAGGACAGCCAGCTGTAAGGGTAAGCTGGATCGTCGATGGTCCGGGCGGCAGTGGTCATTGCAAAGCTCCTTCTTTGGATGCTACGAGCAGTTAGCAACACAGCGTCATGCTCGTTCAATGTTCTATAATCGAACAAGCAATCCGATAATAGGTACACTACTCTGTGTACATGATCTATGAGAGAATGTCAAGGTTATCCAGGCGCAACACGAGAGAATCAAGGAAGCAATTCGAAATCCAACAAATCGTCTATATATGTACATTCATTGATATATAGAGCTCCCTCAAGCAGTAGTTATATTTTACCTCAAATACATTGCCACGCCATAAATACCTGATAGTGCTTACATAAATACAATAGCCTTTTATGGTTACGCACTTCTTTTTAGAGAAAAAATGTGAGTAAAATAAATATATATAAATATCAACCCATTGTACCTCTATATATTTAACCTTCTTTTAATGTGAAGAACACCCTGGCAAATTCGATATCACGCACCTGTCAGAATTTTTTCACAAATGAATACAGGAGTAGTGGTATTCAGTCCTGGCTCGATAAAGGAGTATAACTGATGAACAGTCATCATGTGGCAGTTCTTTTTCCTGGACAAGGTGCCTTTTATAAGGACGTACTGAGCACTTCCTATGACAAGTATCCGCAAGTTGCAAGTGTCTTTGTAGATATTGATGCAATAACCATTCGTGAACTCGGCATCACCATATCTGACGTCCTTTTCGGCTCTGAACAAGCAGAGATAGAAGATTTGCTGACGCAATCATCCTCTGTATTACAGATGGCAATCTATGGTATAGATGTGGCTGTATACAAAATCCTGGAAGCTCATGGGCTTAATCCAGAGGTATTGATTGGGCATAGTTTTGGCGAAATCGCGGCCCTGGTCAGTGCGGGAGCCTTTTCTGTGATGGAAGGGGCACAAATTGTTTGTCAGCGAGTGAAAGCCTTAGAGCGCCTGGCATCTTCCAGTGGATATATGGCAGCCCTACAGATAGACGCCTCGCGCACGCAGAAGTTATTGGAGTTGATAGGAGATCACAATCTGGCCTTAGCGGTGGAAAATCATCAGGAGCAGACAGTCGTCTCTGGTACCAACAAACTGATGGACAGAGTCAAAGATATCGCAGCAATCTTGCATATCCCATTTATAAAAATCAATTCGCCATATCCCTTTCACAGCCGTCTGCTCCAGCCGGTGGTAGCTGAATTCGCCGCCAACATTCGCCACCTGACGCAGCGACCATTGCAGGTCCCAGTATTTTCACCAATTTTACAGCGCTACTATAAAGATGATGACATGTTGACTGAATATCTGGCTCAACATCTTATTTTACCAGTGAAGTTTCTAAGTTCAATTCAATATCTTTATAGCGAAGGCATTCAGGTATTTGTCGAAAGTGGAGCCAGGGGTACGCTGGGTAAACTTGTCAAGGAAATCATCAACACCGATCAGGTAAGCACTGTGACCTGCCTTGATCCAAAATTAGATGATCTCCAGTCATTGGATCACGCTCTCACTATTCTCGATAGCCAGGGTCTGGTAACTAAAGTGCTCCCCACGCCCGGTGGTCAGGGGCTGCTACAGAAAATGACAAACTTTAATCTGGCTGATTTCCTACCTGAGGCTGATCCAGAACTGTTTAATGCTTTCTGGAGTGAGCAGAGGAACCAACTGTTTTCACATGTTCTTTTACATATCAAGCAAGAGTTCGAAACCTTTCAACAGAAGCGGAATGGCTCGACGTTGCCATTGAGAACACAACCCGAAATCGTGATTACCGAGCAACTCGCGCATAGCCAGAAAAGCGAGCCACTGATGGACGCTGCTGCTTCCCCCCAGCACCAGCCCCAGACAGTAAGCGACCAGCAATCCTTCAGTCGCGCAACGCTATTTCAAGAGCTACGTACGATATATGCCAACGCACTGGAATATCCTGAAGAGGTCTTTAGCGATGAAGTCTCCCTGGAAGCTGACCTGGGCATTGACTCTCTTAAACAAACAGAATTGCTCACACGTATTGGTGAGCACTATCATTTACCGCCACGTCCAGCCAATTTCCGCTTGAGCCAGTATGACACCATGGGCAAAGTTGTTGACTATACCTTCTCGCTGCTTCAACAAGGGATTAAACATTCCAGAACTGTACTCATGAGCTCTTTCTTGCCGCCCAGAACACAGGCAGACATTCCCAGCACTGAAACACACATACGTAGACAGAAAAGCGAGCCACTGATGGACGCTGCTGCTTCCCCCCAGCACCAGCCCCAGACAGTAAGCGACCAGCAATCCTTCAGTCGCGCAACGCTGTTTCAAGAGCTACGTACGATATATGCCAACGCGCTGGAATATCCTGAAGAGGTCTTTAGCGATGAAGTCTCCCTGGAAGCTGACCTGGGCATTGACTCTCTTAAACAAACAGAATTGCTCACACGTATTGGTGAGCACTATCATTTACCGCCACGTCCAGCCAATTTCCGCTTGAGCCAGTATGACACCATGGGCAAAGTTGTTGACTATGTGTGGAACGCCCTCAAGCAAACAACCATGGTGAAAGCTTCTCGGTAGATAACATTCACACGTGCTTAGATACCTACTTGATAGAAAGAATACTCGTGAACAATTTTGAAGGGAAACTGGTTCTTGTAACCGGTGGAGCTAAAGGTATTGGCAAAATTATTGCCAGAGAGTTTGCTGTCCAGGGAGCCCATATTCTGCTCAATTTTTTCCATTCGCTTGAAGCTGCGAAACAGACAAAAGCAGAGTTAGAGCAGATGGGCGCGCAAGTGGATCTGTTGCGGGCCTCGGTCGCTAAGAAAATCCAGCTTGAGCGAATGTTTCAAGAGATCAAAGACACCTATGGTTACCTGGATGTGCTTGTAAATAATGCCGCCGATGGTGCGTTGTTTCCAACAAATGACATTGCAGAAGAACATCTTGATCGAGCGTTCAATAGCATGTTGAAAGGGAGCCTCTGGTGCTCCCAGTTAGCGGCGCCTCTGATGGAAAAGCGTGGTGGTGGAGCGATTGTCAATATGTCCTCCATTGGTTCTCCGATGGTTATCGCAAACTACCTGGCATGTGGCCCGATCAAAGCAAGTGTTGAAGCCCTGACACGCTATCTGGCAGTTGAGTTTGCACCGCTTAATATTCGTGTCAATACGGCATCAGGTGGACTTATTGACAGTCCAGTCATAGAGCACTTTCCACGTACGCAAGAATTACAACAAGTTGTCAAAGACGCGACACCGCTTGGGCGCCTGGGACAACCCGAAGACCTTGCCAGGGTCGTTTCGTTCCTGGCCTCAGATCAATCTCGCTGGGTAACTGGACAAGTTATTCTGGCTGACGGTGGATTATCCCTTGGTAGCGTGTTACTGGCTCCTCCATCTCAAACGGTCAGGGAAATACCAGTGCAGGCGCAGAAAACACAACCTGCCGAAGTGACAGCGGATCAAGCCATAACTGCTACAACATCTTCTCATAAAACAGTCCCGCTATCTTTATCAGATCAACCTGAAACGAGAGAAAATTTCAAGGCCGCGACAGAGAGAACGTCAATCGCAGCTCAGGAATACGTGAACGTGAATAGTGCTCCAGGTAGCCATAGCGAGCAACCTGATACTGACGATGATGATATCGTAGTAGTAGGTATGGGTGTGACCGTTGCAGGAGCGAATAACCCGGAAGAGTTCTGGCGTGTAATGGTAGATGGGCCAGAGCTCTTTAGCAAAGCGGCTAACAATCGCTGGGATAATAGTCTCTTTTATTCAGCTGACCCGGCTGCTGAAGACAAAACTTACCAGGATGCCTTTGCATTTATCACAAATCTTTCTTCCAGGTCAGCATTGGAACAAGATACGCAACAATCCAATGATGAATTGACAACGCTGTGGCTACGCCATGCTTTGCAACAGGCACTAGAGAACGTCAAAACACAAGAAAATGACACATACTCATTCGTAATCGGGTATACGGCTGATGGTAATCAACATCTCGATGAAGCCTCTGTGATCGCGGGTGCCACCTACCGTTTAGGTGAACAACTCAAGCAGTTACCTGGTTCTAGCGCTGAAAAACAAAGCTTGTTTGAAGAGATCAAAGCAACGTTAGAGCAGCGCTATAGACACGGCATGACCGAAGTCACACGCTTTTTACCACATAATGTAGGTTACAATGCGATGCATGGTATCTTACCTGCAGATACCGAACTGCAGATAGTAGATACAGCCTGTTCTTCATCGCTCTATGCGATGGATATTGGCATCAAAGGGCTTTTAATGGGGAAACAAGACATCGCAGTGTGTGGTGGTGCGTTTGCTCTTACACCACGTAATTCCATTCTATTTGCCAAATTGCATGGTTTATCGGTGGGTGGTCAGGGTCGATCTTTAGATAAGAACAGCGATGGGGTGCTTTTTGCTGACGGAGCGGGTGTGGTCGTGCTGAAGAAGAAAAAAAAGGCGCTTGAAGACGGTGATCACATATTTGCGGTACTAAAGGCGCTTGGGTCATCCTCAGATGGGAAAGGGAAAGCCATTTATGCTCCTAACTCAGCGGGGCAGGCACTGGCTATTGAGCGCGCGATCAACCAACCACAAACGCATGTTGAGAATATCGACTGGATCGTCGCACATGCCACTGGAACAACAGCGGGAGATCTAGCCGAGTTTACCACGCTGCGTGAGACAATCATCCCTGATCATCCAATCTATGTTACCTCAAATAAATCCTTGATCGGACACACAGGCTGGGCGGCCGGGGTCATCTCACTAATCGAAGTGATCCTGGGACTGGAGAAAGAACTTATTCCTCCCCAGTATAAATTTACGGCCCCCCCTGACAGTTTCCAAATTGAAACGACGCAATTAAGGATTCCTACCACTGCTGTACCCTGGCCCGCGCAAGCAGATCGCGTGCGCGCAGCAACTGTCTCAAGTTTTGGTTTTGGTGGTACTAACGCCCATCTCGTTGTTGAAGAATATAGAGAGGAAGCACATGCTTCACGAAAAGCATAAAAAAGATTATAAAGAACAGATTGTGATTGTAGGGTGGTCAACGCATATTCCAGGCCTGGCTTCTCGTGAAATTTTGCTCGACTGGATAGATGGGAAACGTCAAGGGCCGGAGCAATCCTTTGGCGACTATTATCCACAGCCACCTTTCGAGAAAGTGCGCATGCCTTCCAGTACCATACGTACGATTGATAGATGCCAGTTGATGATATTGGAATGTGCTCATAGTCTGCGGCAGCAGATCAACAACTTCTGGGATGCGAGTCGCCGTCAAACAGGAGTTTTTGTTGGACATATGGGCATCACGCGCAATGCCGTACTCTATAATAACCGCGTCTATCTGGACGATATCAAACGTACCTTGTACAGCAATCCAAAGCTTTCCGATTCAGCACTGATGGCAACCTTATTTGAACAGTTCGAGCAAGAAGTCAAGCGACTGGTGCCAGCAGCCAATGAGGACTCAAATCCTGGCGAGATGCCGAATATTATTCCAGCCAGGGTCGCCAATTATTTTGATCTCAAGGGACCCAATATGACTCTGGATACGGGGTTCTCTTCAATGCTCTCAGCCTTTGAGGTAGCCTGTCGCTACTTGCAGGCGCAAGAATTAGAACTTGCACTCGTTGGAGGCATTAATGGCAATAGTACTCCAGAAATGCGCTATTTATTACACACATTGACTGGTCCAACCAATCCGATGCCTGCCGAAGGAGCCTTTCTGTTTGCGCTAACGACCCAAACGCTGGCGCAAAAAGCAGACCTGCCCATTCTTGGTTATGTAAACGATTGTACCATCAGTGCTCATGCCTCAACTGACCCATCATCGGTGTTATGCGGCAGCGCCTCGACCAATACATATAATTATCTGGGAGCAGAAGGGGCGCTCGCGATCGTACAAGCATTGCATAAAGGTGCAAATGAGAAGATAACCATTACCTGCCACAATGCAATAGATATGCCCATCGTTAATCTCACACTCACTGTGCCTGGTACAAATACATCCCATGGCGAGACAATCCCGCTCCCTCCTCGGTTCTTACAGGACCAGGAATATGAACCAGGTAAAACATTACAAATACAGCGCTATATTCATGAGATGGAAGAGTTACCTATAGAGCAGATACGTCCTTCCATGGCGTTCCTGCCCGAACGCTGCATACTATTGACTGATCAGCCCGCCCTGCTAGAACAACTTACCAATATTCCGACGGATATGACGGTGTTATCGACCCGGCCGTTAGCCACTCCATCCCGCAACTGGTTCTACTTACCGGACGTGACGCCAAAAGCAGTGCAACAATATATCAGCCAGCAGGGAACATTTACGCATGTGCGTGTGCTCACCGACCTGAATCTTTCCGCGCCCACACCAGCATGCCTGGCGGCATTACCCACCGCACTGGTTGCCTTGCATGATCTGACATTTCTGGTATTGCAGCAGTGCTACGAAGCGCTGAAAGAAGAGCAGAGTTCATGTATCGCGCTCTTTCTTAATGCGCTACCTGATAAGACTCCTCATCCATTTACTGGTCTCTTCGGTGGTCTGATTAAAAGTATCTATCATGAATTGCCTGGTTGTCTGATGTATGGATTGTTTACCGATACAATCCATATGCATAAAGGCATACAGCAAGCCGAGCAAGAGAGTACCGCAAGACGCTTTTTACCGATTATTTTCTACCAGGGGAGAAGCCGAAAAACCACGCGTTTAAAGGATGCAATGATCAACCTGCCAGAGCAGACGCCAGCCCGATTAAAGAGTGACTCGGTCATTGTTGCGGTCGCAGGGGCGCGGGGCATCACAGCGGAACTACTCAAAGCTGTCGCGCAATACTTTCAGCCCCGGCTCTATTTAATCGGAAGTAATCCCATTGACCTGCACTCAGCGGAAATATTCGCAGGAAGCGATCCTGAGTTTGCGAAACAGCGATCGACCTATATTCGTCAGCAACAGGCAAGCAAGTCTGGCAAAAACGTATCTATGATCAATAAAGAGTTCCAGCTCTTGCTGAACGCGAGAATTGCACAGAGTAATATCACAGCCATGAGTGATTTTAGCGGAGCAGGAAAGGTACACTATCTGAGCTGTGATGTGACTGATCAGGATAAATTGACGGCTGTGATGAACCAGATCATACAGGCAGAAGGCCATATTGATCTGCTGATTAATGCTGCTGGTCTGAATAGCTCAGCAAGCATTGAAATGAAGAACTTTGACGAATTTCGCAAGATCCGCGACGTCAAGATGCGCGGCTATCTCAATCTCAAGCACGCGCTACGTGATTGTCCACCACGGATGTGGTGTAACTTTGGTTCCTTACTGGGAGTTATGGGTCAGCCTGGAGAAGCGGACTACGCGGCAGGGAATTCCTTCTTGAGCAGTGCCGCTACTTACAGCCATCAGGTACTCAATGCTGACGAATTCACAATTGACTGGACGTTCTGGAAATCAATCGGCCTGGCAGCCAATCCCTTAACCAGGGCTTACCTGGAAAATTTTGAAGGGTATACCGCCCTGACAAATGAGGAGGGCATTCATCACTTTATTCGCGAAGTGAATCAGCCAGCGCATGATCCTGCGCTTCTGCTTATGGGGGCCGCAGAAAAGCGGACGATCGAGGGCTATTTCCCCGGTTTCTTTAGCCAGCAGAACGAGCGGCAAAAGTCCAGCAGTTTCTATCTTGATAAAGTGTTAATGGTCCAGCCAGACGAAATGGTATTCGAGCATGTCTTCGATCTGACGAAAGAAGACTATTTAAACCATCATCGAGTGGATGGTCATGCCACGCTGCCCGGTACCTTCGTGACAGAGATCGCGGCAGAAGCGGCGGCACAATTAGTTCCTGATTGGCATGTAGTCGGCTTTGAAGATGCCATGTTCGGCTCTTTTCTGCGTGTCCCTCAGGAGAAAGCAGTGGCAAAAAAAATACACGCTCGCGTCATTGATCGCTCTGCTGAGCAGATAATTGTCCTGGTACGCATTACCACCGATATCATGGCACCCAATGGCATGATGCTCACAAAAGATAAGCTCCATTTCCAAATCAAAGTTATCTTCAGCCAGCATTTTGCAGGACCTTTTTATTGGGAAGCATGGAATTCGGCTGGCGAACAGGCTGTACCAGACCCTTATCATTTCCCAACATCGCCTGTGCATCTTACGGGTATGTTTGTTGCGACGACAAACACACGTTTACATCCTATGGGAAAAAGGGCAACCTATTCCCTGGCACTACCTGCTGATCATCCAGTATTTTCTCATTTCAGAGTTCCCTGTATTCTGCTGGATGGACTCGCCCGTTCAGGTGTTCTCAATCTGATAGATGAGAACTATCTGCCCCTGGCAATCCCAACAAGGATTCGACGCATTGACCTCTATGAAGAAGTTAATGATTGCCAGCTTTCAGGGCCAGATATCCCTATAGATCTCTATGCCACACCCAGAGCATCAACCACAGAACATTTCGCAGACACGAATCGGCTGGTGGCTGTTCGTCGAGCTGATGGCAAAGTTATCGCGCAGATCAAGGATATAGCGATGGCCCCTGCCGGCTATATACATCGGATCTCAGGTGAGTTCATATTACCTGATCAACTCATCCAATACACGAGCAACAATATGCGAGGAGGGCAAGTATGATCACCGACCAACGATTACCGCAGCCCTCTATTGCATATCCTGCTGACGATTCCGTCTATCCAGCGACAAGATTTATTTGGGATCCCACGCCTACGCCATTGCAGTCGTTGGAAATCTCGCCACAGATACGTGACAAGAAGATCGTGATCATCGGCGGAACCGATCAGGCCGCCAAGCGCATTGCGCAGTTGCTAGAAACCCATGGCGCAACGATCTATCGCTACCAGCATGATGGACTTGAGGACGAACAAGCCGGGGAAGCATTCAGACAGAGGGTCGGTATGATCGATGGGATCATTGATCTCAATATCGAAGAGCCATTTCAGCTTGCGAAGCATTCCGCGTGGGAAACGTCTTTCAAACACTCAGTTAGCCTGCTGAAAACCTATCATGAAGATTGGTTGGCGGAAACGGATAGCACACGCCTGTTCTATCTCGTGGTAACGGCGATGGGTGGCCTGATGGGTCGCGGTGTAACAGAGCTTTCTCAGCCATTGGGGGGCCTCTGGGCTGGTTTAGCAAAAACGTTGTGCGTGGAAATTCCCAATTGCAATATCAGAATTCTCGACCTTTCATCTCACGATTTCCCGCAATTGGCATCTATCATTGCCAGTGAATTATATAAATGGGGTTTATTCGAGATTGGCTATCAGAATGGTATACGGTATACCCTTGTTGCGCGTAAAGAAGAGGTTGCGCGGCCTGATCTGAACATCGATGCGCAGGATCTTTTGCTGATTTCAGGCGGTGGACGAGGGATTGGTTTTGCTCTTGCCAAAGCGCTAGCCAGGAATTTCGGCTGCCGGGTCATCATCACCGGGCGCGATCCACTCCCCTCAGGCGATGAAAAATGGGTGCAGATGGACGCTGTAACCTTTAAAAATTACCAGCAAAGTTGCTTGAAAAACCTTGTACCTGGTACGACTATCGCTGTAGCTCGACGCGACATAGAACAGCTTAAGCGGCGCAGGGAACTTTATCAGCATCTTAAGGCGGTGCAGGAAGAAGGATTAGATATCGTCTATGAAGTATGTGATATTTCCTCTTTGCCGCAAGTTCAAGCTCTCCTGGCAAAGATTGGACCACGGCTGAGTGGTGTGATTCACAATGCAGGCGTACAGACCCCAACCAGACTCCCGGCAAAATCAATGCAGGCATTTATCAATACGATCCAGACAAAAGTCAACGGGTTTCTCAATCTCCTTCAAGCACTTAATGGGAAAGAGCTCAAGTTTTTTAATAACGTGGGTTCTATGACCGGGCGTATGGCAGGTGCCATTGGACAACTGGATTACAGTGCTGCCAACGAAGGATTAGCTCGACTGGGATTGTGGGCGGCCCATTTCCAGCAGATCAATGCCCCATTGAAAACAATCTGCTGGCCAACCTGGGAACACCTGGGGCTGATTATCAACTACCAGGGTGCCACCAGATATATGGCTGCAATGAACGTAGAGGAGGGACTCTACCACTGGCAACGCGAATTACTTACATCTGGTTCTGGAGAGATTACGATTGTCTGTCCTCTCAGGCAGATACTCAACCTCAACCCGATTATAGCAAAGGGGTATAGCCCTCTGCTCGAACTGCCCTACATGGAACATTACTATGCCCAGGGCTTCTATCTAGGCGAACTACGCCAGTTCATACCGTACCGCTATCTCCTGACACAGCATCACATCGATGCCAGGATAACAGCCGCATTCTCCGAATTTAAAGTCGCTGCGACCCCTGCCCTACCGATTAGCCTCTTACTTGAGTATGCCTTATCTGCTGGTGAGCGGATTGTTCCTGATGGTATGTCAAATCTGAATTTACAAGAGATCCATACGCTTACGGTAAATGTTCAAGCCCTCAAACAGGATCCAGATGGTACGTTTGCGTTTGAAAGAGAAGTGCTCGGCGACTGGCAAGCGGACAAATGGGTCGTGGACGTAAAGCTCACAAAGATCGGAACTCCTGGTAGAGAAGCTCTGGCACAATTACAACTGGTGTATGCTCCGGAGAAGCCGCAGCCGGAAACCGCACCAACAATAGATGCTGCGTCGTGGCCCGATGTCGTATTAGATTCAGCCGATGACCTCACCTGGATGGGGTTCGTATTCAAACGGGCTCGTTGGAAACGGGGCACCGATCAGCTACTTGTCGGGGAGCTACTTGTTGGGGAGGTAGAATCCTATCATCCTGCCGACCTGTGGGTACTACCAGTCCCACCCACAAGCCAGTTACCGCTTAGCCAATTTGAAAACATCGTGAGAGCAGTCATAGCACAGCGATCAGCTACAACAGCGATCACAACCTTAACAATTGAGTGCCTCAAACTGTACGATTCGGCAGCGGCAGTCGGGCCTATTATAGGTAACACACAAGAGAATAGCTGGTATGTCATGGATCAAGCGTGGGAGCGCACCCTATTGTACCTGCAAAACCTTAAAGTATAGTCATGTCAAAACACTAGCAATCCCCCGACTGCAAAGGACAATACTACTCTGTCAAGCTTCATTTGAAGGGCAGGGGTGCAGGGGCAGAGGGCGAAGCCTTCTGCCGGGGTGTGGGGTGTCCCCACATACTTCTTTTCCCCTTTTTGCATGCCGCCTGCGGCGGCGCGAGGAAAAAGAAAAAAGGCAGGGGACACCCCTGCCACCCCGGCAAGGGGCTTGCCGCCCCATAGGTACGAACGTAAGCGGGATTGTTAAGGGTGCAACCCTTAACCTGGGGTTCGGGGCTGTGCCCCGATCTCTCACCTCCCTCTCGCCGCCGCGCGCGGCGGCGAAGAAAAGAAGAAAAAGGGGTATTTGGGGACGCCCCACACCCCGGCAAAGGGCTGGCCGCCCTTTGCAATCCCGCTTGAAAAGCCTTACGTTCGCACCTATGGGCTTGCCGCCCCTTGCAACCCCGCTTGAGGAGCGGATTGAAGTGGATCGAATGCCTGTTCGAAAAATTGATGTTCGATCAGATGAAGAAGCGCAAGAAGTAGAAAATTATAGTCCTCCTATCGTAAGCGAAATGATGCAAATGCATGGTTTTCTCAGCTGGACAACGATGACGATTGGAAATCGCTTCTATACAGTTACTGCCTGGAAAACGCCGGAGAATGTCAGTCAGTTGATGAAGAGTAAGGCACATCGTGAGGCAATGAAGCGCTTCTACAAGACCGATTTCACGGCTGGAGGAATGACAGGCGTATGGGTGCCACACCATCTCGGTGATATTTGGATCCAATGCCCGGCATGTAAACGTAAGGCCATGTACAAAGAACATGGAGGCAATTGCAGTTGTGGGCAAACACTCCCAGAACCTCCACCTTATTGGTAAGCTGAGCTTGATCAATGGCTTATGTTTCATGGCTATATGGATAAAAGAAGTACTTACACTTGCACAATGACCACACTGATATTGTCAGCGCCTCCTCCTCGTAAGGCCGTTTGAACCAGCCGTTCGCTTAAAAGATGGGGATTATCGGTTGCGCGTACAATACGTTCAATGACGGGATCGCGTATCATTTCCCAGAGGCCATCAGAGCAGAGGAGCAGGCGATCATGCGGCTGAAGATCAAGGATAAAGGAGTCAATTTTTAGATCGGTTCCCTGTCCAAGGCTGCGATATATTTTGCTGCGCTCAGGATGGGTGTAGATCTCATCGGGTGTAATTTGTCCAAAGGCGACCAGTGAGGCGACTAATGAATGATCATGAGTGATCTGAATCAAGCCAGCACTCTCACGGAAAAGATAGGTGCGACTATCCCCAACATTGATAATATAGGCTTTACAATCAATGATAAGGGCCGCCGTCAGGGTAGTTCCCATATCACTGCCTTCTTCCTGACCTCGTTGATAGATGGCAAGATTAGCCCACTCAGCGCCTCCAATCAACATGTCCAGGAAGAATTCGTCGCTCATCTCTTTGCCCATAATAATATTTTGTAGCACGGTATGTGACATACTTTGCATGGCGAGCTGGCTGGCTTCCAATCCATTATCGTGTCCCCCCATACCATCGGCAACGACAAATAATCCATACGGCAAGAGCTGACCCTGATAGGTATACGTCCCTTGCAGGACAGCGATACTGTCCTCATTAGGAAAGTGGCGCCGGGCCAGTCCAGTATGCCAGCCGACACCTACCTGAAGCGGTAAGACACGGGGATTGTGAGCATGCAATGGGATAGTGAAACGTGGCGTGTTCTGCTGCTGGGTACTATCAGTATCTGCGGCAGGCGCGGGTCGGGTCGGCACCTCGGCGACATCAAAATCCTGCCCACGCGCCGGGCGTTGTGGGAGACGCAGGCGCGGCGCAGTCATATCAGATGTGGAAAACGCATCTCTATTGATCATAGCAGAAGCATGCTCTACAGAAAGAAAAGGTATACTCGTACCAGTTGCAGAGGTTGAGACAGCCATAGATATTTGCTGTGAAGGGAGCCATGTGGCAGCGATACGTTTGATTTGCTGCGTCAAAGATTGTCGCTGGCGCTGATGTCGATAGACACACAAGCCAACCCATCCTAAAAGATACCACACGAAGCCCCAAAAGAGTGACAGGCCGAGCTGGAATGGGAAGGCAAACAGTCCAGAATTCGCAGGCATACGCACAAGCATCTGGACAAAGATCAACCAGGATCGAGGAGGCAGACCGCCATCGATGATAAAGATACATACAACCATACATCCAAATCCGCTCCAGATCAGATAGCGGAACCAACGATAGGTGTCATACAGAGCGAAGAATCCTATGAACATGCCACTATCCTCGAGTATGCTCAAAGCGCCACAATTCACAAACGCATTACAATCGCTGACCAGAACCCATAGGTATTATCAGACTGAGGCAGGGAAAGACCGGGATGTCAGTTATACTCGTTAACAATCCTCGCACTATCCTATCAGACGCTGGTTGGATATGTGAAAGATCCTCAATTGCGAGCTACTCCTGTGGTAATACCTGCTCCATCGTATCAATGTAGATCTGGCAGACCATCATCGTCGCCGTATTATCACCCAGATGGTGTGCCAGGTGATCCTGACAGGTCCCGATACGCGACATACTGGCATGGATAAAATCATGACGGGCGCGCCCGGAGGCCAATCCAGTTAAACCACGACGCATCGCAACTAATTCAAATTCAATTTGTTGACGTAACAAAGCAATTTCGCTCATGAGCAAGCAACCTCCTGATAAAAAGCAAACAACAGGATAATACCGAAAGACAAATATTTCGCAAAAGGCAAAGGTCATACAACAGGGCAAACAGAGTGCAAATGAAAGCAGATAAACGTATTACAAAACCCACAATACATTGAACGTATTCTCAGTATAAGCTCACCAGATTTTGATCATATCCCATATTGCTTTGCAATGCGAAAATGAAAACAGACAAAAAGTATCCACAGAGGGATCACCGGAGCACCAATACGCTCTCCATAGAAAGCCAATAAAATGATATCCAGTCATAAGAACATCTTCAGGAAAGGAAAATGTGTTTGTCTCTGGTGGACAAATTCGCGATGAATGCTTGTCTCACCCAGAGCGCCCAGGCAATGTGAGCCCTGCATGCCGGGACTGGAACAATAAAGAAAGAGGATATATAATCCACCAGCGAAAAGACAGAGTATTCCTTTTGTAGAAGAAAAGGCAATACTGTCTTATACGTCTTATACCAGGGTCTTCTCATTCCGCTTCCTCAACAAAAGTGTGTTGAGCTCAGGAAAATCCGCCAGAGTTCGCTCGAAGCTGTCTCTATACGTAGAAATTCATGGTAATGGCTGTCAAATTAATTAAAGACAGTACGCTGATGATGATAATCCCACGTCGAACGAATGATGCTCATCGCCGGTAGAGACCAGTTCACCGAGGGATCATTCCAGACAAAGGGATCATTCCAGACAAAAGGACATATTTATCTCTTCATATCTCGATGTGCTTGATTTCACCACGATGCTCCATTTTTAGCCATCTATGATGAGTTATTGTTCCATTCCCTCATCATAGAATGCCTGAAATGATCGCATTTCTAGCACATCTCAGGTATACTATCTTGAGAGAGAAAGAGAGAGAGACTGTAATAGAAATGTCAACCCAAACCGTCCTGGTGCTCGCTGCTCAAGCGGGTAATCAGAAGGCGTTCGAGGCCCTGGTGGGCGCATATCGGCGTGAACTGCTCGTGCATTGTTATCGGATGTTGGGCTCGCTCTCCGACGCCGAAGATCTGGTGCAAGAGACCCTGCTGCAAGCATGGGAGAAACGTGCGACGCTCACCAGCCCGGAGTCTTACCGTGCCTGGCTGTACCGCATCGCCACCAATCGGTGCCTCAATCGGCTCACGCGCGCTCCTCGACGGTTCTTGCCATCAGAAACCCATCCACCGAGCGATCCCAGCAGCCCTGCGCCGCCACGACTGCGGGAGCCAATCTGGCTGGAGCCGTTTCCCGATGATCTGCTTGCCGATCCTGGGGCCAATCCCGAAGACCGCGCGGAGAGGAGCGAACGAATCACCCTGGCCTTTCTGATGGCACTCCAGCACTTAACGCCAGTGCAACGGGCAATTCTGCTCTTACGTGAGGTGCTGGAGTGGCAGGCCTCCGAAGTCGCCGAATGGCTTCACCTCTCGGTTCCCGCCGTCAATTCCGCCTTGCAGCGTGCTCGACGGGCTTTGCGCCAGCGCAACGTTAGAGACGAGGCGCAGATGGTTCTGCCTCGCCCCCAGTTACAAGAGCTTCTTGACCGCTATGTGGCCCTCTGGGAACAAGCGGACATCCCTGGTCTCGTGGCGCTGCTGCGAGAGGATGCCTGGTTCACCATGCCGCCGCTTCCCGTCTGGTATCAGGGACGAGCGGCTATCGCCACATTGTTCCAGACGAGCCTGTTTCCTCCCGGCCGACAATGGCATCTGCTTCCAACGTGCGCCAATGGCAGTCCAGCGTTCGGGCTCTATCGGCGAGAGGCTGGGGCAGACGACTCTCAGCTTGTTGGTCTGCTGGTTCTGGGTATGGAGGGCGAGCAGATTGGCAGTCTTGTCGCGTTCCTGGATGTGGCCAGTTTCACGTCCTTTGGCCTCCCGCCCACCTTCGTTTGATCTGTTATTAAGAGGAGCAACCAGATTCATTGAACCTCTCCTTTATTTTCCTGGAAGGAGGGGTCTCTGAGTCTCTCTCTCACAAGAGAGAGAAAAGCTTTCAGCGCTGGGGATTGCCACTTCTCTCTATGCCAGATCAGTTGTGTCACCACTTCAAACCCAGCTTCGCTCCACGGAAGTGCAACAAGCCGACCTTGAGTCACTTCCATCTGCACAGCCACCTCTGGCAAGACGGTAATCCCCATGCCGAGCATGACACATTGCTTAATCGCTTCGACACTGTTCAACTCCAGATTGGTCGTCGGATAGACTCCTGCTGCTGCCAGAGCCCGCTTAAAGAGATTTCGGTAACTGCACCCCACCTCCGTCAACAGGACTGGTTCACCTTCTAAATCAGCAGGGGTGACCAATGGACGTTGTGCTAACGGGTGTTCGGGAGGCGCGACAACCAGCAATGGTTCTCGAAGTAACGGTTCCACGACCAGCCCGGTTGCCCGCAGTGGTTCTTCCAGCAAGAAGGCCACATCCACTCTTCCTTCCAAAACACTCCGCCGTAATTCAGGAACGGGAAGGGGACGAAAATGCACCTGAATATGGGGAAAAGCTGCACGGAATTGATGCAAGACCGGTGGAAGTCGATAGGTGCAGAGGGTTTCTGGCGCACTGAGCGTTACAGCTCCTGTTGGCTCGGAACGCGCGGAAAGTGCGGCGTGTGCTTCTTCTGCAAGACTCAGCAATTTCTCGGCATAGACGAGCAATCGTTGTCCCTCGTCCGTAAGAATTACCCGTTTATTGAGCCGATCAAATAACAACACCCCGAGCTCGGCTTCAAGCTCTTGAATTTGGGCTGAGACGCTGGATTGAACATACCCAAGCAAGGCAGCCGTTTGGGTAAAGTTGAGCGTGGTGGCTAGTGTTCGAAAGGTCGTAAGGTGGCGCAATTCCATAGACATCCTTCCATCGAAACAGGCGATGATGAGCATCGGTTTTGTTCGTTGGACACGATTATACGTTACCCCTACAATAGATGCAACCATGTTATGCTACTTGAAAGGATCACTGGTATGGAAAAACAACAGCTCTTTGACATCACCTCGAATCTGCGTGTCTATGATCTCGAACAGCCACGTTATTTTGGAGCACCTATTCTGCCTGCCCATGCTCCAGGGTTTGTCTACACCTTACATCGTCGTCATGAATCAGGTTTGGGAGAGGCTCGCACAGGTGCGTCCGGCTTCATCTATACGGCAGAGCACTCTGGCACCCACATTGATGCGCTCTGCCATCAGGCAGAGGAACTCTCTTTGTATGGTGGACAGAAAGTAACCGCCCAGGTGCAGACCTCTGCCGGTTTTACACAGTTAGGTGTGGAGACCATCTCACCTATGATCAGTCGGGGCGTGTTACTTGATGTCGCTGGATACCGTGGTAGTGATTGGATCGAGGCTGACCAACCAATCACTCGCAAGGATCTCGAAGCTGTCAGTCAGGATCAGAAAGTGACTCTGAACTCGGGAGATGTCGTCCTGGTACGAACGGGCAATGGAGCGCGTTGGAACGATCCAGCAGCCTATCTGTCCAGCGGAGGCGTCAGTGCTGATGCTTCCCAATGGCTCGCCGACCAACAGGTCAAGGCAGTTGGTGCCGATCATACGGCCTGGGATACCGTTGGTGTCGTTGACCCCGATCTGCATGTTTCCTTTCCAGGACATCTCATTCTCCTGGTTCGTCATGGCATCTACATCATCGAAAATCTCTTGCTGGAAGATCTGGCCAGAGATCGCGTGTACGAATTCCTTTTTGTCTGTCTGCCACTCAAAATGCGCGGGGTGACTGGCTCACCGATACGCCCCATAGCGCTCGTTCCATAGACACCAAACGGCATAGAACCCCTCCCCAGGTCACCTGAGGCTCGCATCCTCAAGAACGGATGCCCATCACTGGATGCAACAAGGGATATAAACGAAGAAGAAACCCGGAAACGAAAACGGCAGAGGACACCGAATAACCGTACAACGACAGGATATCGGGTCAGCGATGAACTGTGGGCAGTGCTCCAGCCACTGCTCCCTGTGTCTATCAATGCGCATCGCTTTGGTGGCGGGCGACCGCGTGTGCCCGATCGAGACTGTGCCGACGCGATTTTCTACGTTCTGCGAACCGGGTGTCAATGGCAAGCTCTCGACCAGGCCGAGTTGTGTGCCCATTCAACGGCCCACGATTTGATGAGGAGAGCAGGATCAACCGGGTTATTCGGATAGGCTCTTACTACTTGAGCAGTTCTTGCCCTCGTTGATCGTAGATATTGACAATCTCACCGGTACTCTCTCCCCGGAGTAGATTGACGACGAGACGCGCAGGTTGAGATGGCTCAAGCAATGTGCCCTGCTCATAAAAGCCCTTGAAGCGGTCATGGATTTGCTGCCCGGCTTGTTCTATTGGTAAACCACGAATATGCACCTGTATCGCTGTATCAACAGCACCCGGGCGAACAGCATTCACATTCACGCCTGTCCCTTGTAGTTCAGCCGCACTATTGCGAGTGAGCATCTCAAGCCCTGCTTTGCTTGTCGAGTACGCACCGCTGTTCTCCATCCCTGTTCCAGTCGCTGCCCCTGTCGAAATGTTGACGATACGTCCCCAACCGCGTTCAAGCATCATCGGGAGACAGGCACGCATCCAACGAAACGCTGCGATGAGATTGATGTCGATAGCTTGCGCCCATACATCAGGATCAACCGCTTGGATGGAGCCGATTGGCTCGACGACCCCTGCATTATTGACCAGAATAGCAATCGGACCAAGCTCTTTCGTGATGGCCGCGAATGCATGAGCTATTGCTTTGCCATCCGAGAGGTCACTACTGATTGCAAAGCTCCGCTGCCCTGTTGCTTGTATCTCGGTGGCGACCAGTTCGATCTCTCCCTGAGTACGCGCTAGCACGGCAACATGACAACCCGTTTGCGCCAATGTAAGCGCGATGGCACGCCCAATACCACGTCCGCCACCAGTTACCAATGCAACTTTTCCCTGCAACTCGTTCATGATACAATCCCTTCGTTATCGCTCGAAAGCGAGCGTCGTCCTTTCTTCCGGCATCATCTTGATATAACCTGGAAGAACGGAACTCCTCCTACAATTCTGGTAGAGCTTTGTGCCTTACCTTCTCTTATTACTGGTAGAGACCCACCTCTGCCAACTGGATGATTTCAGCGGCGACCGCAGATGGCGTCTCCAGTGGAGGGCAGTGTCCAGCCGCTGGTACCCGTACCAATCTGGCATGGGGAATGCGGTTCGCAAGCTGGACAGCCGTCTCCATGGGAATAGCGGCGTCATCCTCTCCGTGGATCACGACGGTCGGAACGCCAAGCTGTGCGGCGACCTGAGTATTGTTTGGCCTTCCAGTCACCGCTCGCCCGACCGCTGGCATCTCCTTTAAAGCATAGTTTGACACAGCCTTCGTCCATTCGCCCAGAAACGTTGGATGCGCTTGCAGAAACGCCTTTCCGATCAGCAGCCCGCCGACCTGACCAGCCAAAATGGTGTCCTTTCCTATGCAAACTCGATGTGCGAGAGGGGTCAATCCCCTTTCACCTCTAGGACACACAAGTGATCCCAAACTCATCGCAAATGATCAGCAAATTTGGGGAAGAGGGTGGTGGCCGCGTCGATGAGCGCAAAAAGGTGAGATAGGTTTTTTTTGCATATCCCCCCGAAATGGTGCACTCAGCTTCCCCCAGGCATCTCCTTCATCCATTCCGAGATGGTGGGATGGTGGGCTAAGGCTTCGACGATCGCTTCTATATTGATGGGCTCTGACGCTTTGGTAAACTCATACCGCCCCTAGAAATTGATATGTTGCCAGGCCACTGAAGAGATATGGGCGAGGTGCGGATTTAACTTTTTCTCCATGTGTTGTTGCCTGCTTAGCGAAAAAATGTCGGGACCCCTCCATGACCCAGCACCTGGTCCGCTTCGGGATCTATCACATAGATCATACTCGCCGCCCCAAACCGCTGACCTATCAGGTGTCCTTTGATCCAGAAAAAGCTCAGGAGGAGAAAGAAGAGGCCAACCGTTCAGTGCGACGCCGCTCATGGTCTGGGTTCGCACCGAGCTATCCGTCTTGCGTTCCCTCATCGATGCTCACCAACTTGTCTGGTGAACATCGGTGAGGCAGTGGAAGTGGTCGGCAGCGGCGTGAGGGCCGCCAGCCGAGACAGCGGCAACTAAGCCTGAACCACCAGCCAGCGGTTGCCATCGGGATCACTGATCTCAAACCACTTGACGCCAGAGCCTGGGCCATACAGATCATCCTTCACTTCGTTGACCTTTGCCCCCTTTGCTTTGAGCTCGTTGTACGCCGCTTCAAGATCCGAAGTCGCAAGATAGAGCTTCATCGTCCCAGGCTGCATGTTTTCATGCATGGTGGTCAGATTGAGCGAGGCACCTCCTCCGGGAAGTTCAAGAGAGACCCAGTGCTGATCGCCCTGTCCGAAGTCTTTGGTCACACGGAAGCCTAACTGCTCCGCATAGAATGCTTTGGCCTTTGCCATCTCGGTGACCGCTATCGTCAACATCGAAATTTTCTCGTTTGCCATGGTTATCATCTGCCTTTCACGTATCGTAACAGAACGTGTTCTGTGTTCTTCTTATCGGACTGGAGCCAGCGCGTTTTCGCTAGCGTACCGTCGCATTTTCGTCCTTCGCATCTCTGACGAAACAGCGTGCAGAAATGTGACCGGCTCCTTGAAGTCTGCGAGCCAGATGAGAGATCATCCAGAGGATTACCCCAGGAGGGGTATTAGGCCCGCTGGAGAAATGTCCGAGCGCTTTGGCATGAGAGAGGTTGAGGATCAGGCAGCACATGCTGACCCGCCACCTGCCTGTTTATGCGCGTTTCAGGATACTGCCGAAACTATCGGTTAGCTTCCCAAGGGTGCGGCTTTGTGGTCGAAGCGCCCAGGAGGCGACCACGAGCAGAAGCACTGAACCGGTATAGATGAGGTGGAATTTGCTATCGCCAACAATGGCGTGGGAGAGAAACGCGCCAGTCATGTTGAAGAACATGCCAGCATATGCCCATTCCTTGAGCCGAGGAAAACGCGGCACGACGATAGCTATAACCCCAAGAATCTTCCATGTCCCGATGATATTCAAAAGGAAGAGTGGGTATCCAAGGACCGTGTGCGTTTCCACCGTTCCAAACTGCTGTGTCAACTCTCCCATAGCGCCTGCGAGCATCACAAACACAAGAGCCACCGTGACCGTCCAATACGCTATCGCTTTTCCTTTTGCTGATCTGAGAGAAACGTTCATTGATACTGTCTGTTCCACGTTGTTTTTCTCCTCCTGATATGAGAGTGTGTAGTTGTCTCTGGAATGCTATGTACAGAATTTCACACATGGATGCGAGTCTGATCCTGGGACTGAAACCAGTTGAAGGCATCAACGCGCGGAGCGGTTTTATGAGAGCCTGTACGAAGCGTTTTCTTTTGTGGGAAGCCAGCCTGTTCATGCTTCGATGAAACTGAACCTTCTCTGCTTCCATTTGCTGCGTTTTCGTCCTCACTCTTCTGACGTAATCTGGCCAGAGGATGTGACCGGGGGAGAGCATTACCCTAAGGCAAAAATCTCCACCGTGTATTCATCACCAAGAGAGAGATAGGGGTGGCTCTGCACCAGGCGAAATGCCTCTGCCCTCTCTTCCGCTTGAATGATGGAATAGCCATTGAGGGGAGTCGCACTCTCATCTGCCGAACCATCCCCATGCAGAGTGTACCCCTGTTTCATTGGCGATCCCACATCAAGCAGATGTTCCCCCAACCCAGTAAACCATTGTGGCCACCCGTCGTGTGATGCATCTGGCGATGTGGCTGGCCCTTTATAGAGCAAAAGAAATTTGTTCATGGTCTTCTCCCTTTCTTGCATGATCTCTATGTATCAGCATATTCGGCTGGTCAGCCGACGTACACTCAGGTGTTGCGAGGATGTACGCCGACTGATCTGCTTCCCATCACCTTACCAACCCTGGCCCGCCATCTGCCTAGTTGTGGCGTTCAGGCGATTGAAGAGGTTGGTGGTAGCGATCATGAGAATGACCGCTGCCAGCCCTTTCTCATCGTAATGGCGGGCGGCCTCCTCCCAAATCTCGTCTGAGACCGGGTCAGTCTGATCAGCGAGACGTGTAGCGGCCTCGGTGAGCGCGAGCGCGGCGCGCTCAGCATCGGTGAAGTACGGCGTCTCCCTCCAGGCGGCCACGGCAAAGAGCCGCTCGTCTGTTTCACCCTCTTTCTTCGCGCTGCGTGCGCCAGAGTCCACACAGTAGCTACAGCCATTGATCTGACTCGCGCGCAGGTGTACCAGTCCGAGCGTCTTGCGCGGCACTCCGCCCTTGTATGCGGCTTTCAACAGAGCTTGTATGCCCTCATTGGCATCGGGAAGGATCATTACGGGATTGCTCATTCGTGCTTGCATGGTAAATTGTTCTCCTCCAGGTTGTTCAGTTCTGTCGGCTTCGATGAAGTTGTGTCGGGATGGTTCGCATCCCCTATTCGATATTCTTGCGTTTCGGCGGCCTTATGGGCCTCAAGGGAGAGCAAGATCAAACCCAGACGGCTGATCTTGAGCAGCACCCCGAAGAGGGCCGCCTGATCGGGCAAGGGACCAGTAAGCAGCGTCGTTCCATCTGGCTCATACGCTATCTGGAGTCCTGCCAACCAGTCCTGCCAAAAGGGATCAAGGTGTCCTTTGATCCGAATCTGATAGTTCATCATCAGGCTCTTCTCCCTTTGTGGTTCTCTCCACACACAAAGGATAGCTCAGAACTGGGGCGGAGACAGTCGTCAAAAGTCTACCTCAAGGAGAATATTGCGAGGAGCAAGCAAGAGGTGTTGGGGGTCTCTGTTGGGAATGAAAAAGAATTACAACCTGGTGTTAAATAGCAGAGAAAAATTTGCGATTTTTCTCTGCTATTCAACACCAGGTTGTAAGGGATCTTAGAGCAGGGCGGCGGCACGAGCCAGGGCGATCGCCTGGGTGCGGCTCTCTGCTCCCAGCTTCGCGAGCAGGCTGCTGACATGCTTTTTGACAGTGGAAAGCTGGATGATGAGCGTGTTGGCGATCTGCTGGTTGGAGGCACCCTCGGCCAACAGGCACAGGATCTCCTGCTCGCGCCTGGTCAGCGGCTCGACAAGCGTTGGTGAAGGAGAAGCAGCGCGCTCTGGAACAGGCACAGCTTGAGGCGGTTGGACCAGAGGAAAATGAGGCGCGCTCTTTCGTCCCTCCTCTTGCGCGTAAGCTGCCAGCAAGCGCAATATGTAGGGGTGAAAACTGGCCACAGCCGCGCTAGCTGGTTCATCTTCCCCTGGCTGCGCGGCCAGCAAGGCTTCCAGCGCCTGGCGCATCGGTCTCCCCTCATCCAGATAGACGCGCAGATGGCCCTCTGGCTCTGTAAGCGCAAAGAGGCGGGCCGCGAGGTGCGCCGCCTGCACCCTTTTGCCCACGTGATGCAGGGCGACCAGTTGCAAGGCCAGATACTCGATCACCGTATCAACAGTGCCTTCCTGGTCAAAGTGCTGGTTGAAGCGCGCGAGCATCTCAACCGCTTGCTCGTATTGCTGCCGGGTCACGAGAACTCGCACCAGCATCAGCAGCTCCCAGCGGCGTAAGGGATTCCAGGCGGCGGGCGAGAAAGTGGTTTGTGCCGCCCACGCTGCGGCCTCCGTCAAATTGCCCTGAGCCAGCCATAACTTGACCCGCAGAACCGTGATCCAGGGAGCATGATAGGCCAGCCCACCTTGCTCAAGCAGGATTTCAAGCCTGTGCAGGCTATTTTCTACCTCCACAAGGTCGCCTCTTGCCAGCCCAAGCTGAGCTGAGAAAATCTCGGTGACAGCCAGCAGTTGCATGTGTTGCCAGTCCTGCGCAAGACGCCGCAAACGTTGGAGCCAGCCGGGGGCCTCTTCCAGCCGATTCCAGGCGTAGGAGATTACGAACAGGCAATAATAGAGATAGCCTTCCCAGGGAGTATGCGCGCCAATCTGTTCAGCCAGGGCCAGGGCCTCCAGGCATTCCTGCTGAGCCTGGTGTAACTGGATGGCATAGGTCGAGCGAATTTGAGCCGACCAGCTTAAGACGCGGGTCGCCATCAAGAGATCTCTTTCCTCCAACAACTGCTGCTTGGCCGCGCTTAAGCGGGGCAGCAGGGGAACACCGTATTCCTGATACATGGTGGTCAGCCAGAAGGTGAGGTAGAGCGGGATGATGTTGCAGTGTGTATCCTCATCTGGCGGCAGCGCATCAAGTTCACGAATGAGATCCCGTAATCGCCCGGCATCGTTCTGTCTGAGGATGCCTCTGAGTTCGATCAAGGCCCGCAACTGGAATAGGCGTTGCTCGATCCACACCGCCTCGCTTACGGAGAGCAGGCGGTGTTGTTGTTCAGACCGCAGCCGGGTGTCCAGGGAAGGAAGGAGTGCTTCAAGGCGCGTGAAGGTCCGCTCGACCTGAGCGACCATGCCAGCATAGATGGCCTGGCTGCTCAAATTCACCGCGTCGAAGAAGCGAAATGCGGCCCCCAGAGCCAGAAACAGGTGCTCACGCAGGACAGCATCGGGCAGGGAGAAGATCCAGCTATGAAGCGTCTTTGCTTCTCCACGAGACCAGAGCGACCCCGCCGCCTGCTCCATCAAAGAGGCGGCATACACGTGGTCAGAGGCAGCCAGCGCGTGGGTAATGGCCTCGCGCCACTCACTGCGAGCCTCATAGAATCTGGCGGCCCGCAGGTGCAGGAGCGGCACCAGTTGGGGATGGCTGGCATGCAGACGAGCGAGCAAGGCCTCTCGAAAGAGATCATGATAGCGGTACCACCGCCGCTGCTCATCCAGTGGGACGAGAAAGAGGTTGGCCTGCTCCAGCCCCTGCAACCGCTCCTGGCTCTCAGGCTCACCCGGAGCTTCGGTGAGAGCCTGGCAGAGAGCTGCATTCATGCGAGGGACAATGGCTGTCTGCAACAAAAAGTTCTGGAGAGACTCAGGCAGCGGCGCGAGGATATCCTGTTGCACATAATCCAGCAAATACCGATGGGTACCCGCAAAGTCCTTCACAAAAGCAGCGTGATCTGGCCGCTTACGCAGAGAGAGCGCGGCCAGGTGCAGCCCGGCGATCCAGCCTTCCGTTCGCTGGGAGAGGGTGGCTACATCGTCTTCCGAGAGCGGCAAACCCATGGCCTCGCACAAGAAATGGGTCGCCTCTGGTTTGCTAAAGCGCAAATCCTGATCGCGGATCTCCAACAACTGCCCACGCACGCGAAAGCGGGAGAGCGGAAGATCAGGGTCAGTGCGGCTGAGCAGGACCAAGTGCAGGGTAGCGGGCGCGTGATCGAGGAGAAAGAGCAGAGAATCAGCTATGGCTTGGTCAGCGATCACATGGTAGTCATCCAGCACCAGGATGATATCTTGCGTGTTCCGCTCAAACTCACGCAGCAGCGCGATCAGAATGGTTGAGAGTGGGAGGGACTGGGGCGAGTGCAGCAGCACGAGTGCCGTCTCTCCCAGGGCGGGGCGACAGCGGCGCAGTGCCGCAATGACCAGATCCCAGAAGCGAATCGGATCATCGTCCAGCTCCTCAAGGGAGAGCCAGGCGACCTCCTGCTCGGCTCCTCGTATACGCCCTGAACTTTCCTGCGCCTTTTTTGAGGCTGCCCACGCTGAGAGTAGAGTAGTCTTGCCACTGCCTGCCGAAGCAGAGACAAGGGTTAACGGGTAAGAGCCGACGGCATCAAGGTCAGTGAGCAGGCGCGAGCGTTCCACCAGAGAGCCTGGCAGGCGGGGTGCAGAGAGTTTGCTGGAGAGAAACAGCCCCCGCAAATCGAGTGACGGCGCGACTGGCTCGGCGGCCAAAGGTGCCGGGGGTTCCAGATCGCTTACCAGGGCCTTCGCCTCTTGCTCTAAGCGAGCTAACGTCACCTGGTTCGCTAGCCCTAGATAGCGCTTCCGGGTGCGTTTCCCCTGCTTATGATAGGCGTACCAGTAGCCGCTTCCACGAGACCGAGCTTCTTTGAGGACTGAGAGCCGTCCAGCCTGCCCTGCAAAAGCAAAGGATGTATGTGTCTCCAACCAGCGAACGAACGCGGGGTCGTCTCCTGGGTGAAAGTATTGCCCAGGTTTTCCCTGGGTGTAGAGTTCATAGTGCTGGGGTTCGTCTGACCAGACGAGCGTGTACTGTGATGGTTTGGGCATAGTATCCTTCCTGTGGGGTGTTGTTGGGAACCATCTCGTTGATACCCAACAGCAGGCAGTATACCACAGAACCAGGGAAGCGAGCAAAGAGGCGGCGGGAGGCCCGCGCATCCCCAAACAGAGAAACACAGACTGTTGCGGAAATACTTCCGACAGTATCGGAAACACTTCCGCAAGATAGCAGAGCTACTTCCGATATCTCAAATGGGACTCCCAAGGCTCACCAGGCGGGCTCTACGTTGGAATGATATTGATCTCAAAACAAAGACATTGAAAGTTCATCGTTCTGTTGCATACATCAAAATAGATGGCAAAACACTTTTCACGAATCAGAACCGAAAACAGCCACGAGTCGTCGTACAGTTACCCTTCCTTCATTCGTAGTTGATGCACTTAAAGAACATAGAATCAAACAAAAAGAGTTGCGTCTGAAAGCAGGTGAGAAATGGCAAGAGAATAACCTTGTGTTTTGTATACTCCGTGGTAATTTCTATGGGATTTCATGCTTAGGCATGGTTCAAAGTGAGCGTGAACCAATGTGACAATTGACGAACAAATTGACAAAAAGAATCCCTGAGAGTTAAGGTGAAATTGACAAAAACAACACCGTTCTCAGGGAGGAAACATGATC